>JABDIY010000024.1 GCA_013003535.1 Acidimicrobiales bacterium
TTGGAAATCAACGGGGCCGACCCCGCCGTCACCAGTCTTGTCTGGCAGGCGGTTCTGTCACCGACCGGGTACCAACTCTTCCAGAGTCAGGCCGCAATTCACCTTGGCGACTCTGACTCGGAACTGATCGGTGGGATCAGCACAGCCCTGCAAACGGACAACTCCATCGAGCTTGGTATCTGGCTGGAGCCGGACCAGCGCCGCCGAGGGCTCGGGACCGAGGCCCTGCAACTTGCGATCGAACACTGGAGTTCGTTGGGCCACAGCGTCCGGCTCAGCACCAGTGTCGAAAACGAGGCGATGCTCCGCGTTGCTGAGAAGGTTGGCCTGGAAAGAGTTGGAACCGAGCCCCGCACCTTGCCGAATGGGAAGGTCATTCTCGGGGCGAATTTCCTGGTGGCCGAACATGAGGTGTCGGCCTCGCCGTCTCGCACGATGGGGGAGCGTTGAGGTCTACTGGTCGAGCGACGTTATGAGGTCGGCGATCGTGTGGTGATCCTCGAGAGGATGGCGCAAGGGTTGATCCGCCATGACTTCGTACCGATTGCGACGACCCACCCGTTCGCTTCGGATATAGCCCTCGGCCTCCAACTCGTTGACAATGCGCTGCACTGCCCCAACCGTGATTCCCACCAAGTAGCTGATGTCGCGCTGACGGATTTCAGGGTTGCGGCTGATCGCTATCAGCACATGGGCGTGGTTGGTGAGAAAAGTCCACGATGGCAGATTGTTTTCTGGCGCTAGGAACGACATGCTTCGTCCTCCGAAAGAGTTGGGATCAGGATGGTTCGTCGGAGGCGTGGCGGAGATCCACCTCATGCAGGAGACCGTCGGTCACGTCGTACACAAAGCCGCGAATGTCGTGCTTGTAGGGCAAGAACGGGGTCATGTAGAGCCGCTGGATCGATTGACGAATGTCCGCGTACGGGTCGTCGAACGTTTCAAGCGACCACCAGGGCTTCACTCCCAGCTCTGTTTCGAGCTCGTTGCGGAAGTCGTTTTCGTTCACCTTCTGAAGGCCGCAGTCGGTGTGATGAACGAGGATGATCTCCCTAGTGCCTAGCAACCGTTGTGAGAGGCACAGCGATCGGATCACATCGTCGGTGATCACCCCGCCGGCGTTGCGAATGATGTGGGCTTCCCCATTGGCCAGGCCAAGGATCTTGAAGGTATCGATTCGCGAGTCCATGCACGCCACAACCGCGAGGTGGCGGATGGGATTGACTTGAAGATCGCTGTCGGCAAATTCGGCGGCGAACGCAGCGTTGTGCTGCAAGAGCTCGTCGGTGGTTGGGCTGAACTGTTCAGATGTGGTCATTGTGAATCCGTTTCTGGTTGGTCTTTTGATTGGTGGAGCGAGTTTGCCGCGCCCGCATGCATCGCTGGGGCGAGCTCGTCGACCACGAGTTGAAGCGGCCGATTAGAGTGATAGACGGCGCGGAAAAGAAGATGGACTCCCACCGGGAGCGTGAGAACCATCGCCACCGCGGCAACCGCCAAAAAGGCGGCCTGGGACCAGCCCAGGGCCAAAGCAGCTCCAGTGCCGGCCACAAGGAACGCCACCGGACTGGCCTTCCCGGCAGCATGGAAGCGACCGAGCGAGGTACCGAAACGGAGAACTCCCACGCCTGCCAATACGGCGATCAGACCACCGACGGCCATCAGAGTGGATGCGATAATGCTCATATTGTTTCTCCGCCCTGTCGCTGTTTCAGAGCGATGAATGCACTGGCGGCGGTCGTTGCGGTGAACCCGATGATGGCTAACACCGCAAGGCTCACGAGATATGTTGCATCTTTCGTTCGGGCCGCTTCTACTGCGATCGCGCCCATCAGGCTCATGACAACAACATCGAGCGCCATGATCCGGTCCGCGAGATCCGGTCCGATGAGCAGGCGAAGAATTCCGCAAAGGCCAGAGAAGCAGAAGCAGGCCAAGGCGAAGGTGGTGATCACGAGGTCAGCTCCTTCCCGCCAGCCGGGGCGGGGAACGCGGCCGCCAACAGATCCGCCATTCGTGCCACGTGGCGAATGGTCTCCTGGCGACGGTCGTGGTGGAGTAGGTGAAGGTAGAGGTATCCCGCAAACGGATCCGTCTCGATAACGGCGGTGCCTGGTGTCAGGGTGATCATTACGGTCAGCGGCAGCATGACGTGGCGCGCTTCGGAACCTATCGCGATCGCCACGATGGATTCTTGGGTGTGGTCGGTGGGCGTGACGATCTCGTAGGCCACACTTGCGGTGGATCGAGCCAGGTCAACGAGAACGAGCCCCACGAGACGGAGAACCGGCATGATCCGGGCCGGCCGGTTACCGAGTACGGGCCGACCAAGTACCAGCTGCACACCGATCGCCACGATCGTTCCCGACATGAGATTGGCAACAGAGAGGTCTCGCCACAGCGCACACCATCCAGCGATCAGCAGGAGCGTCATGGGAATACCGCTCCGATGTAGAGGTCAGCTGTGGTGAGGCCGGTGGCAGCTCGCTGGCTGAGATCGAAGAGCGTGCCGGCAAAGAGCGAGATCGTGAGCGTTCCCGCCACGGCAGTTCCGGTGGCGGAATACATGAGTCGCCGATTGGCAGGAGTGGGAGATGGGCCAACGGCGTGTTCGGGGGGCGGACCCCAAAAGACACCGATCCAGATCTTCGTCATCGACAGCAGCGTCAACGCTCCTGCCAGCAAAGCGGCCATCACGACGAGGGTGGCGGTCTCTTCTACGCCAGCGCGGATAACTCCCAGCTTCGCCACGAATCCGGAGAACGGTGGCAGGCCAGCGAGGCTGAGAGCCGGGACGGCGAAGAGAGCTGCGAGCGCTGGTGACGTCCTGGACAGACCTCCCAGTTTGCTGAGTCGGCTGGTGCCCTGCGTGTTTTCGATGAGGCCACCCACGAGGAAAAGCACTGTTTTCACCGGCATGTGATGGATGAGAAAGAGGATCGCGGCTGTGGTTCCAGCCACGGAAAAGAGCCCGAGGCCCATGAGCATGTATCCGATTTGGCTGATCACGTGGAATGAAAGAATTCGCTTGACGTCGCTTTGAGCCAGCGCCCCGAGTGCCCCAATCAACATGGTTATTGCTGCCACTGCGAGGAGCGCTGGCCCTAGGGCGTCCATCTCCATCAGGGTGTGGAATCGGATCATCGAGTAGATCCCGATCTTGGTGAGCAGCCCGGCAAAAACTGCAGTGATGGTGGTGGGTGCGGTGGGGTAGGAGTCTGGCAGCCACGAAAAGAGCGGGAAAACCGCGGCCTTGGTTCCGAAGACTACGAAGAACCAAGCTCCGAGCCCCCAACGAATCCCATCGGGAAGTGTTGGGATTCGTTCAGCCAGGATGGCCATGTTGACCGTGCCGGCAGCGGCGTAGACGAAAGCGAGACCGAACAAGAACAGCGTGGAGGACAGGAGATTCATGACCACATAGGTCATTCCGGACCGAACCTGGGCCTGTTGGCCCTGATGGGTGAGTAAGACGTAGCTGGAAACAAGGATCATCTCGAATGCGACGAAAAGCGTGAAAAGGTCGCCGGTGAGGATGGCCAGTGAAACCCCGGACGTGAGAACGAGAAGCAGCGGGCCCGCAAGTTCGGGATTTGCTCCCCATGCCGTCCGCCGCTGACTGATGGCGAAGAACTCCACGATGAGAATAATGAGCAGCGCGACGGGTAAGACCAGGGCAGCAAACAGGTCCGCTACCAAGACGATGCCAAGTTCGGGGTGCCAGTTACCCACCCGTAAGACGTGGGTCCCACCGGACTCAACGTGCAGCAGAATCCCGATCGCCGATGCGGTGGCCACGGTGAGACCAGAGATTGCAGTGAAATCGCGTAACGACGCCGAGCGCCGGAAGAGGAGCGCAATTGCCGCCGCCAGGAGGGGACCCACAATTGTGGCGGAGATCAAGATGCTCATGGTTTGCGATCCCCGGGGAGATCTGGGAGCCGAGCGATCCGCCGATCCTCCAAATCGTCCTCCACCAAGTCGTCGGCCGTGAGTTCTTCTTGGCGGCGCGCCAGGGCCAGAAGGAAGAGGGTGAGGCCAAAGGAGATTACGATGGCGGTGAGTGCCAGGGCCTGGGTGAGCGGGTTGGCGATGCCGGTCGTTGTTCCGTCTGAAGAGATGATCGGGGCTTTGCCCGCAGGACCGCCGGCGGCGAGGAGTGAGAGAACCCCGGCATGTCCCAGCAGGGCGAACCCGAGCACGATCCGACTGAGTGATCGGGCCGTGATCAGGTATAGCCCCACCGCAGTGAGCCCACCTACGGTACCGATGAGAGCGATACTCACGGATTCTCCTCTCGGACGTGAGGGATTTCATCAGAAGCCTCGATGGGGCTATCCAGCAGTGCCATCACCAAGCCGACCACGATTGCCGTGACGCCGATGTCAAATGGCAATGCGCTGCCGGACTTGACAGTGCCGATCAGAGGCAACTCCAACTTCCAGACCGACTGATCCAGAAGCGGGTTACCGAAGAGCAAGGGCGCCGCGGCAACTGTGGCGATCACAATGATTCCTGTGGCGATAAGTGGCGTAGCTACGGCGGGGAAGGGCAGATCCGCAAGACGGCGCAGAGCAATGACTGCCCCAATCACCAACCCGGCGGCGAAACCACCCCCTGGACCGTTGTGTCCTGCGAACAGAAGATAGGTGGCCATCACCAGGGCCAGCGGGCTGACCCCCTGTACGGCGGGTTCGAGGATGGGTGAAAGGCGGGTTTTCATCGTCTGTTTCGACCTGTCTCCCGTTGTGTCCGGGTCAGAGCGAGTATCCCCAGCGCCACCGTTCCGATCACCACTACTTCGCCCAACGTGTCCAGGCCGCGGATGTCGGTGAGGATGACATTCACCACGTTCTGACCACCCCCGGTAACGACCGCCTGATCGGCGATTTCTCCAATGGGCGGGCGCCCGGCTGGTTGGCTGGCCGACGCAGCAAGCGCCACCATCACGCCCAGCCCACCGAGCCCGGCGACGCCGAGTCGAATTGAGCGCCACGTAGTCCCGACCGGCGGGAAGTTGCTGGAGAGATGGCCCAGACCAATGACGAAGCCAACGACCACAACGGTTTCGACCAAGAGCTGCGTGAGAAGCAAATCGGGCGCCCCATGGAGGACGAAGAGTCCCGACACGCCGACGCCCACAGCACCGAGCGCAACGGCCGCCCCCAGTCGTGATCCAACGCGGGCGCTGGCAAATGCGGTTAAGACCACCGCAGCACCAACGAACGCCTGGAGTGGGCGATCCCATGCGATCAGAACGTCGGCATTCAGCGCAGCGAGGAACGGAAGCGAGGCTGCCGCCGCCGTCGCGGCCATGGTGGCGACATAGACCGGAAGTGATCCGTGCTGAACTCGAGCAGTGACTCGTCGGGCGCCTTCCAGTACCCCATCAAGGAAGTCGTCAGCCAGGTTTGCGCCGCGAGGAATCGGGGTGGTTGGGGTGAAGGATCGAAGCCTGGCTCCGAGACCCAGGCCGATGATCACCACACCAACCGAGACGGCGAGTCCGGCGGTGAGGCCGGGCCACCGGAGCAGTGAATAGACCGCAGCGTCGGCATCGAGTTCGATCGCAGCAGGGCCGACGATGTCGTTGGCGAGCCCAAGAGCCAAGAAACCAACCACGCTCGCTGCGGCGAGCAGCCATCCCGGCCCGGCGAGGGTGAGTTTCGCTGGTGAAATGTCGACGGCAGGTCCGGGACCAAACACACCGAAGAGGAATCGAGTGGTGTAAGCCACGGTGAGAACGGCCCCGCCGATTACCGTCGTTGCGGCGATTGCCAGCTCGAGCCCTTCTAGCCCCAGCACTGCTTCGATGGCGGCTTCCTTAGCTGCGAAACCCAGGAGGGGTGGGATCCCCGCCATTGAGGCACCGGCTGCGACTGCGGCTGCGAACGTGACAGGCATAGTGCGGTAGAGGCCACCGAGCTGGGTGATATCACGGGTACCAGTGCGAACGTCTATCTCGCCGATCACCAGAAACAGCGCCGCTTTGAACAGTGCATGGGCAAACAACAGCGAAATGGCCGCAAACGTCGCTTTGGCTGAACCGAGCGAGAGCAGCGTAATGAGGAGTCCGAGTTGGGAGATCGTGCCCCAGGCGAGAATGAGTTTGCCGTCTGAATGCCGCAGTGCGCCGACGGCTCCCCACAGCATCGAGGTGATGCCAAAGGTGAGGCCCAGCCACTTCCAGGTCTCAGACTCGGTAAAGAACGGACCGGTCACCGCAATGAGCAACACCCCGGCTTTCACCATCGTGGCCGAGTGCAGGTAAGCGCTCACCGGTGTTGGCGCCGCCATTGCCCCGGGGAGCCATACGTGAAACGGGATCTGGGCGGACTTCGTGGCCGCTGCCACCATGATCAATACTGCGGCCAGGGTTCCGGTTGAACCACCGGCAACGGAAAGATCACTGATCACCACAGTTCCCGAATTGTCGGCCAGCAACAAAAATCCGGCGAGAAGAGCAAGTCCGCCTCCACCGGTGATCATCAGAGCCCGGCGAGCCGCTGCTTGCACACTGTCGTCTTCGTGTTTGTGGCCAACGAGTAGGAAACTCGTGACCGAGGTGAGTTCCCAGAAGATGAACAGCGTCCAGATCGAGTCGGCCCAGACCAACCCCAGCATGGAGGCCGAGAACGCCAAGAGCGTGGCGGCGAAGCGTTGCAGCCCTTGAGCGGATGGGCTGAAGTAGCCGAAGGCATACACGAATACAACGGTTCCGATGCCGGAAATCAGCAGCGTCATCAGTGCCGCCAGCGCATCCATTCGAAACCGGAATCCCAGGTCTAGGCCCTCAACCCACAGCTGGTCCACTACAAGAGGGCTTGTCGTTCCGGCGTGAACCACCGCCCAGACGGAGGTGACCGCGAGCGGGAGTGCCCCTGCCAGCAGAGCAAAGCGTCCGAGGGGGCGGCCTCCAGTCGCCAGGGCCCCGATAACTGCAAGATGCAGTCCGAGCAGCAGCCAGATCATCGACGGGTTGGTGTTTCGCGGTGGATGACCATGACGCCATCCAACCTACAAGCGGCTTTGATTAGTTGCAATGTAATACCGCTACTAGAAAGTATGTATTTTTAGTGCCAAATGCTGAGAGAAAGGTGCCACGGGTTGCGGTGACGTCGTGATCTGGCGCCAGACGAAGAACTTTGCTTATTAAGGATGGCGGCCAAGACGCCGTTTCTCTGGGACGATGAGATTGATCTGAAAGTGAGTCCGTTTGAAGCCGACCTGTTTGGCACCCGAGGAAAAGCCCGAGGGACATCCTTGCGCTGACCCTGCGAACTACCAGAGCGACCACGCGCTCCTCGCCTATTTGCTGCAGGATCTCCGTTCGCTCATGCGACGGTGCCGAAAAGGCGAGATCACTATCGAACCCCACGAGGTGCTCACCTGGGAAGTGCATGGTCTCCAACGGCGCGTGGTCATGTGTGATCCTCGAGCATTGCTCGAAAGCCCGATCGTGAATGTGGTGGGGTTCTTTGGTGAGCGGCGCATCAATGCTGACGTGGTGTGTCTGGACAATGTGGAAGTGGATCTACTGGCCGAGTTTCGGAACTATCCCGGGATCATGAGTTACAGCTCGGTTGAGTTGGTGGATCACCACTGGGCCAACCTCGTGGTCCACTCCAAGCCAGATGACCGGCAGGCGTGGCGAGGCAGTTCGGTCCACAAGCACGCCGTAGCCACCATTGCTCCGCAGGTGTATCACAGTGTGCGTATCCACAACGGGTGCATCCGGGGCGGGGTCACCGGAGTTGGCCATGTCGAGATCGAGACCACCAAGTACTGGGACTACGATGTGTCGCCAACATGGGAAGCGATCAGGATTCTCACCAAGCCAGCCACGGCCGACAAGCCGCTCGAGCCAACAATCACCGGAACCCGCACCGACCGGTGATCCTCACCACCCTGCTCGCGGAAAACACCGATGAGATTCTTGCCGCAACGTGCGATCAACTCGGGGCAACCTTCGACGCCTCTCTTCCATGGTCGGACCGGTTACATCATGCAAGGAACGGCAACTTCGACGGGGTATGGGTCTGCGGCCTCCTGGGAATGCGACTGCTCCAATCCGGCGAGCTTGCCGGCTCGATCGGAGCGGCGCCGGTCTTCGAGGGGCGAAAGACGCCGTCCTACCACTCAGTGATCGTTGCGCGGCAAACAAGTGGGTATGCCTCCCTAGCTGACGTCGCGGGTGCAGTTTTGGCGGTCAACGACTACGAATCCTGGTCCGGCTACGGCGCGCTGGTTGATCATCTCGAAACTCACCGTCGCTCGATCGATCTTTTCAAAGGCGAGGAGGAAACGGGTTCGCACCTTCAGTCGATCGGAGCGGTACAGCAGCGTCGCGCCGATGTAGCAGCAATCGATCACTCCGTATGGGATTGGGCGACCGAACGCAAACTGACCAATGGGCTGGTGATCATCGATAGGTCCAGCTCATGGCCGGCACCGCCGCTGATCACCATCAATTCCGAGGTCGCTGATCGAGTCATCGCCACCGATCTCACCGGTGTGTCCGGAATTGAGCGCTGGGTACGCGCCGCCCCTGAGGCCTATGAGGTCTTTCTGGATTCCTGAGGACCGGCAGTAATCGGTCAAGCCCCGGATGGCTGAATGCGGCGACAAAGAGGGTTGTGTAGCGAGCGCTATGGGTGGCGGTGTTCTCAAAAGACCGGCGTTCGGGTACACCGGACCTCATGACTGCGACAATTCAGAAGACCTTTGATGCGGCGGCGATCGTCGGGGAGGTCCGGCAGGGCTTCGACGCCGGGGTCACCCGCTCACTCCAGTGGCGGGACGCTCAGCTAGATGCCATGGCGACGATGTTGGAAGACAACGCTGATAAATTTGCCGCCGCGTTGAATACCGACCTCGGCAAGGCGTCCACGGAGTCCTGGCTCACCGAGATCGGGTTCACCCTGTCCGATATCGCCCACACGCGGTCCCATTTGGCCAAGTGGGCCAAGCCGCGCAAGGCCAGCGTGCCGGTGACATTCCAGCCCGGCAAAGCCAAAGTGGTACCCGAGCCGAAAGGCGTAGTCCTGGTCATCGCCCCCTGGAACTATCCGGTACAGCTCCTTCTCTCACCGATGGTCGCGGCGATTGCGGCCGGCAACGCGATAGTGGCCAAACCATCCGAACTAGCGCCAGCCACCTCCGCGATGCTTTCTGAGCTGTGTGCCAAGTATCTCGACACCTCGGTCATTCGAGTTGTGGAGGGTGCCGTCGAGGAGTCCACGGCGTTGTTGGAGCAACCGTTCGACCACATATTCTTCACCGGGGGAACCCGGGTGGGCAAGATCGTGATGCGGGCGGCGGCAGAACACCTCACGCCGGTGACGCTGGAGCTGGGTGGGAAGAGCCCGGCCATAGTGGCCGCCGACGCAAACGTGGAGATCGCTGGGCGCCGATTGGCCTGGGGCAAATTTGTGAACGCCGGGCAGACCTGCATCGCTCCCGATTACTTGCTGGTGGAGCGGGGAATGAAGGAGCCGCTGCTCAAGGCCATAAAGAAGTCGCTCGGTGAGTTCTACGGCAGCGACCCCAAAAAGAGCGCTGACTACGGTCGCCTTGTCAGCGACGATCACTTCGATCGAATCCAGGGCTTGCTGACCGGTGCAGGGTCGGGCTCGGTGGCGATCGGTGGAACGACCGATCGAACCTCCCGCTTCGTGGAGCCGACCGTGCTGATCGACTCCGATCCCGAATCGGCGGTCATGAGCGAAGAGATCTTCGGCCCACTTCTCCCTGTTCTTGAAACGGACTCGATCGACGATGCCATTCGATTCGTCCGCGAGCGACCCAAGCCGCTGGCCCTGTATGTCTTCTCCGAAGACGACGACACCGTAGAGAAGGTTTTGGCCGAGACATCATCGGGCGGGGTCAGCGTGAACGGCACTCTGTTGCACATCGGACCGCCCGAACTGCCCTTCGGTGGAATCGGCCCCAGCGGAATGGGTGCCTACCACGGCAAGACCGGATTCGAGACGTTCAGCCACTTGAAGTCGGTGTACCAGAAGTCCACCCGACTCGATCTCAAGGTCCTCTACCCGCCCTACACCACCCTCAAAGAACGCATCCTCAAGCTCGTGCAGTAATTCCGTGCTCTGTTGTCCCCTCCGGGGGCCGTTCGCCGCCACGGAGGCTCGCCTTCGGCCGGGCAACAACTGCATTGTCCACTGCGGCCGGGCCCGGAGGGACAGCACCGTTCCGGCGTGGCAACAGTCGACAGGGTCAGGTTTGACTGCTCGAGGGCGGTCTGCCTGCGGCGCGAGAACCTCTAGATGGTGCCGCGGAATTGGGCGGTGAAGAGATCCTCATACATTCCGCCGATGGCTCGGAGTTCATCGTGGGTGCCGCGCTCGATGATGCGGCCGTCGGAGATCACCAGAATCAGGTCAGCGTCCCGGACCGTGGATAGCCGGTGGGCGATCACGAAACTGGTCCGGTCTTGCATCAGGCTGATCAGAGCGGCCTGAATGTCCCGCTCGGTGCGGGTGTCCACCGAGCTGGTGGCTTCGTCCAGAACCAGGAGGCGAGGCTGGGCCAATGCGGCTCGAGCGATCGCGATCAACTGGCGTTGCCCGAGTGACAAGTTGCTGCCACCCTCGGACACGGGTTCGTCGTACCCGTGCGGGAGGGCCCGGATGAACCGGTCGGCGTAGGCCAGATGGGCAGCGGCCTCCACCTCCTCGTCGGTAGCGTCCAACCGTCCGAACCGAATGTTTTCTCGCACCGTGGTGCTGAAGAGGAACGTCCGCTGTAAGACAATCCCTAACTGATTGCGGAGCGAGTCTTCCTGGACGTCGCGGATGTCGTGGCCGTCGATGGTGACTGAACCACCGGAGATGTCGTAGAACCGGTTGAGGACGTTGATGATCGTGGACTTGCCGGCCCCGGTTGGCCCCACCAGACCGATCATCTGTCCCGGCTCGGCAACAAACGAGATGTCCGACAGGATCGGCTCGCCGTGAACGTACTCGAA
Source organism: Acidimicrobiales bacterium (assembly GCA_013003535.1). GTDB lineage: Bacteria > Actinomycetota > Acidimicrobiia > Acidimicrobiales > SZUA-35 > JABDIY01. The sequence goes on from JABDIY010000024.1 coordinate 10,988, forward strand.
GTCAACGTGATCAAAGACCACCCGGCCCTGAACCGGCGGTAGTGGAGGGGCGGCGGAGGTGTCGATGAGATCGGGTTGTTCGTCGATCAGTTCGAACACCCGGGTAGCGCCCGCGAGAGCTGCGAAGACAGAGGTTACGGTGTTGGCGATGCGCCCCAGCGGTTGGCCGAGGCGGCTGGCGTATGTCACGAAGGCGGCGATCAACCCGATCGTTACCCCGTTGCCATCACCGGCGACGGCCAGCCAGGCTCCGAAGCCCACCACGGAAACCGTGCTGAGGTTTCCTAGGCCGAACATCAGCGGCATCATGATCACGGTCAGCGTCTGGGCCTTGATGCCTTTGGCCCGGGTGGATTCGTTGGCTGTGCCGAACTCGGCCATTGCCTCGTTCTGGCGGTTCAACGCGATCACCGAGCGCTGACCGCCGATGCGTTCTTGTGCGACAGAATTGAGCCCTCCGATGCTGCGCTGATATTCGCCAAAGAGCGGCCCGGAGATGCGCCCGATTCGACTGACCGCGAAGAGCACGATCGGGACTGGTAAGAGTGCGGCCAACGTGAGCCGCCAGTCGAGGATCACCATGATGGTGAGCAAACTGACGATCTGCATTCCCGACACGACGACGTTCAAGAGGTTCTGGCTGAGCAACTGATCCACGGCGTCAACGTCGTTGGTGACCCGGCTCATGAGGTCGCCGGTTCGGTTGCGGTCGAAGAAACGCATGGACAGCGTTTGGAGCCGACGGAAGAGATCCCGCCGCATTTTGGCCATCACCTGTTGGGCCACCTTCGCCACAGTCCGGCCGTAGATCACCGCCATGATCCATGCTCCCAAATAGGTGAGGGTCAAGATGATCACGATGGTTCGCAGGCCGTCGCGATCCCGGGTGGCGATGAAATCATCGATCGCAACGCCTTGGAGCCACGGACCGATCAGCTGGAGCATGGAGGCAGCGAAGATCAGGATGCCGCTGAGAATCAGCCCACCCCGGTGAGGTTGGAGATAGTGCAACAGCCGGCGGAACGACTCGCCGGTGGAGGCGTCCCGCTTGAGACCTTGGCCCATGCCGCCGCCAGACATCCGGTCCCTGCGGACAGCGGTCACTGCACCGTCTCCCCGAGCTGTGAGCGATAGATCTCTTGGTAAACGGGGCTGCTTTCCATCAGATCACGGTGGGAACCGTGGGCGCAAACATGGCCGTCGTCGAGGACAACGATTTCGTCAGCACCCAGCGCCGTGCTGATCCGCTGCGCCACCAGAATCACGGTTTGGTTGGACAACGGCTCCAACGCTCGTTGGATCTGCTCTTCAGTCTCAGAGTCAACGGCGCTGGTGGAATCATCCAGAATCAGGATCGCTGGACCAACCAACAGCGTGCGGGCAATGGCCATTCGCTGGCGTTGCCCGCCGGAAAGGTTGGCGCCTTGCTGCTCCACCAGAGAGTTGTAGCCATCTGGCATCGCGGTGATGAAATCGTGGGCTTGGGCGGCCTTGGCGGCAGCAAAAACCTCGTCGTCGGTGGCGTCCGGCCGTCCATACCTGATGTTCTCCATGACCGTGCCTCCGAAAAGCTGCGGCTCCTGGAGGGCGACCCCAACATTGCGGCGCAGGGAGTCTTTGGAGAGTCGGCGAACGTCGATGCCGCCCACGTACACAGTGCCTTCGGACGTGTCATAGAACCTCGGGATCAGGTGGACAAGGCTGGATTTTCCGGACCCGGTTGCTCCAAGGACCGCCACCGTGGTCCCCTGGCGAATGTGCAGGTTGATACTGGTGAGCGCGTTGTCGAGCGTGTCGTCGGCGTCATCTGCACGATAGGCGAAGCTGACGTTCTCGAACCGAATATCACCCGGTTCGAGCTGGGCCCCGAGGTCGATGCCGTCGGCAGCCTGGGGCACCTCTGGCTGTTCCTGAAGCACCTGGTCGATCCGGGCCATCGAAGCGCCCGCCGCGGAGATGAGAGGTTGAACGAATGCCAGCATCATCATTGGCATGGTGACCATCGCCATGTAGCTGATGAATGCCACCAGGTCACCCTCGCTGAGATTGCCGTCGATCACGTTGTTCCCACCCAGCCAAATCACCGCAGCGATCCCCAAACTGGAGATGGCGATGAGCGTTGGCATCAGTGCGGCTACGAGCTGGTTCACGATCGTGGCCTGGTGCGCAAGATCGTCGGCTACCTCATCAAACTGCTCCGTTTCGAAGTCTTGCCGCACGAAAGCCTTGATGGCCTCGGTGCCCTCGATGTTCTCCTGCAGAACGGTGTTGAGCCGGTCCAGCCTGTTCTGTACGGCGTCGTAGAGGACGCCGGATCGGGCCAGCACATACCAGACCAGACCGCCGATCGCCGGAATCATCACCAGCACGATGATGAGCAGCGAAGCGTCGATGGACAGGATGGCGATAAGGGCACCCACGAACATCAGCGGTGTCTGGGCAATGAACGCCAAGCCCATCGTGAGGATGGTGGTCACCTTGGTCATGTCGCTGGTAAGCCGGGTGAGAATCCCGCCTGAGGTCAACCGGTCCAGGTTGCCGAAAGAGAAGTGCTGGGCGTGACCGTAGAGATCCCTGCGCAGATCGGTGATCGTGTTGAAGGCCATCCGCACCGCCATCGCGCTGGTAGTCGCCGAAACCACCACCCCGGCCAGGATGAGCGCCACCATGAACAAAACTGTGCTGCGAACCAGCTCGCCGTCGCTTTTCGCGATGCCCTCGTCGATCACCCGAGCGGTCTGCAGCGGGATCAGAAGACTGATTCCGACCGAGAGAACCGTTCCGGCCAGAGCGCCGGCTAGATAGATCCAGTAGGGCTTCACCCACGGCCAGACCTTGAGGAGCTGTTTCACTTCCCAGAAGCCTAATGACGCATCCTGCTCACACCTGCGTCACCGAGTCCTCTCATCCCACAGGCGCGACGGGCACGGTCATCCAGAAGCCGACGGTCAGCGGCGCTACTCAAACTGGTCGTTTGTCTCGTGATTCCCGTGATGTGAACACCGCTGGGTACGGTTCCTGCTGGTGAGTGATCCCGGATGTTGAGCCAGTACAAATACCGGGTCATGGCGGTCTACATTCTCGGTTTGTCGATGACCATCATCGACGGTACGGCCGTGAACGTCGCCCTGCCCAAGCTGGCGGAACAGTTCGGCGTGCCGACCACCGAGATCGAGTGGGTTGCCCTCGCCTACCTGCTGGCGCTCGCCTCCGCGATTCCGGCTGCCGGCTGGCTGGGCGACCGGTTCGGGACCAAGCGGATCTTCCTCACCGCACTGGCGGTGTTCGTGGTCGGGTCGTTGCTGTGCGGCGCCGCGCAGTCGTTGGCTCAGCTCATCGGCGCACGCGTGTTGCAGGGACTGGGGGCAGGGATGATCACCCCGATCGGGAGCGCGATGCTGTTCCGGGCTTTCCCATTGGAGGAGCGAGCGACCGCCACCGTCGGAGTTCTCAGCGTGGCTGTTGTCGCACCTGCGATCGGGCCCATCCTGGGTGGTGTTCTGGTGGACAACTTTTCCTGGCGGTGGATCTTTCTGATCAACCTGCCGATCGGTCTGGCCGGAATGACGCTCGCCACGAAATGGCTACGGGAGGAGACCCAGCCGAGCCCCGGACGACTTGATGTTGGTGGGCTGGTGCTCTCGGCGTCCGGCGTTTCGCTGCTGATCTTCGCTCTGTCCACGGGACCGGACTACGGCTGGTTGTCACTGCCCATTTCTTCAGCCGTGATCATAGGTGTCGTGGCGGTGATCGCACTCGTCGTTCTCGAGCTGAGGCTGGAACAGCCGATGCTCGCTCTGCGGCTGTTCGGCAACCGACTGTTCCGAACGATCAACATCAGCGCGTCCATGATTTATGCCGGGTTCTTCGGTTGGATCTTCGTGGTCCCGCTTTACCTCCAGGATCTAAGAGGGTTCTCGGCCACCCAATCGGGACTCGGGCAGGCACCACAAGCCGTCGGTGTCTTCATCGTGTCCAACCTGATAGGCAAACGTGTCTACGTTGCGATCGGACCCCGGCGCCTCATGATCTCCGGTGTCATCCTGACCGCCTTGGCTACGGCCGGGTTCGCACTGTTCAACCTGGAGACGCCCCTATGGGTGGTGGGTGTCGGCTCGTTCGTGCGCGGCTTGTCGGTCGGCATGGTGTTCGTGTCGGTCCAGACTGCGGTCTACGCAACTATCTCCAATGCCGATACCGGACGGGCTGCGTCGGTGTTCAATACCCAACGTCAGTTCGCCTTCGCCGGGGGCGTCGCACTTGCGGCCACAGTGGTCGCAACACGGATCTCATCAGTTGGTGGCGAGAACGCTCCGTCAGCCGATTTGCTTGGCGCCTATCGATGGGGTTTTCTGGCGATGGCGGCGATCATGCTTCCGGCTGCCGCGGTGAGTTTCTTCATCCACGACGCCGATGTCGCCGCCACCCGGGGCCTTGCCACCTGAACGTTCACCAGTCTGGACCGCGCTCGGCGCCAACGATCGGACAGCTGGGAGCGCGGGCAATCACTCTGTGCTAGAACTGGGTGGGTCCGGCCGCTGCGCCGACCTTTTCAGCCATTGTGTTTAGGTTAAGACGTAGCGGATAGCTGATCTTCAGAGGCCCAAGGGGGGCGCGCTCGGATCAAGCGATTACGTGTTCTAGCCGTGTGACGAAAGGGGAACCCATGAGCGACCGAACAGCAGAATGGAAAGCGAGGCGCGACCGTAAAGAAGAGGAGCGAAGCGCACGACAGCGAGCGATCAGGGAGAGAGACCGCTTCGAGGGTTTGCAGGTCGACCCGGACGTCGATTACTACGAGGACGTCGCCAGGCGGGAGCCCGGTGACACAAACATCATCAAGTTCGGATTCGACATTCATCCCCAGGTGACCTTTGCTTCCGCAGGGTTCTTGGTCCTCTTCCTCGGGCTCACGCTGGCGTTCCAGGAGCAGGCCGAGACGGTCTTCGCCGATTCCCTCTCGTTCATCGGCGACAACTTCGGCTGGTTCTACATCCTCTCGGCCAATATTTTCCTGGTCGCCATCACTTTCTTCGGATTCAGCCGCTTCGGTCGGATTCGGCTCGGGGGTCAGGACGCCAAACCGGAGTTCACCAACTTTGCTTGGTACGCCATGCTGTTGAGTGCTGGCATGGGCATCGGTCTTCTCTTCTGGAGCGTCGCCGAGCCGATCTACCATTATCAGACGCCACCCCCTTTCTTCGGCGCTGAGGCAGAAACATCTCAGGCCGCTGAGGCCGCCATGGTGACCACCTTCTACCACTGGGGTTTCCATCCGTGGGGCATCTATGCGTTGGTGAGCCTTGCGCTCGCATTCTTCACCTACAACCGGGGTCTACCCCTCACGATGCGATCGGTCTTCTACCCGATCCTGGGGGAGAGGATCTACGGGTTCTGGGGAAATCTGATCGACACGGTCGCCGTGATCGCCACACTCTTCGGGCTCGCGTCGTCGCTCGGTTTCGGCGTGAAGCAGGTGTCGGCGGGTATGAACTTCCTCTTTTCATCACCCGACACTGTGACCTTCCAGGTGATTCTGATCACGGTCATCACTGGCGTCGCTACGCTGTCGGTGGTCTCCGGCCTCGACGGCGGTGTCAAGCGATTGTCCCAGCTCAACCTGAATCTGGGCGGGCTGTTCCTCGTTTTCCTGCTGATCGTCGGACCAACCGTATTCATCGTTGGCACATTCCTCGAGAGCACCGGCAGCTACCTCCAAGCACTTCCCAGCCTCAGTCTGTGGACCGAATCGCTAAGCGGCAGTAGCTGGCAATCAGGTTGGACCGTTTTCTACTGGGGTTGGTGGATCTCGTGGGCGCCCTTTGTCGGGATGTTCATCGCTCGGGTTTCCAAGGGTCGCACCATCCGGGAGTTTGTCACCGGGGTCGTCCTGGTGCCAACCGCACTGAGTTTCCTGTGGATGTCCACCTTCGGCGGATCTGCACTCAAGACCCAGATGGACGGCACCCGAGACGTTGCGGCCGCGGTCAACGAAAACGTTGCGACGGCCTTGTTTGACCTGCTCGAGGCATTCCCATTGACGCAGTTGACATCGCTGATCGGCATCATCCTCGTCGTCTCGTTCTTCGTGACGTCGTCGGACTCGGGTTCCTTGGTCGTCGATCACCTCACCTCGGGTGGCAAGCTCGATTCACCGGTACCCCAGCGTGTTTTCTGGGCGATCATGGAGGGCGCCATTGCTTCGATCTTGTTGATCGGTGGCGGTCTCCAGGCTCTCCAATCGGCGGCGGTGGCGAGCGGCGCAATCTTCGCAGTGGTGCTGCTTATCGCCATCTACAGCATGAAACAAGGTTTCACCGAGGAACTCGAGATCATCGAGATCCATGAGGAAATCGCCGTGGCGATGGAGGCAGGTCTGATCGAAGACGTCCTTCACGACAAGAACGCGACCGTGACGCCGACCGGAGGTGAATCATGAATCGCTCGGTCTTCCCGCGCCGGCTGCGCCATTCCCCGCGGCGGCGACTGCGATTCGCTGCGATGCTTGGCTCGATCCTGCTCCTCACCGCCAGTTGCGGCGACGACGGAGGGGTGGACACATTGGCCCCCGATGCGTTCGACGGAATCTCCGTGACGGTTGGCTCGAAAAACTTCACCGAGCAGTACGTGCTGAGCGAGATCTTGATCCAGGCTCTTGTTGCTCGAGGGGCTGAGGTTACTGACGCCACAGACAGCGGCGACACTGCCACCACCCGCCAGGCGTTGCTGAACGGCGAGATCGACGCTTACTGGGAATACAACAGTACCGGCTGGGTGGAGCACCTCGGACGCTCCGATCCGGAGGAGGACGGGGAGAAGCTCACGGAGAACGTGCACGAGGCAGACCTGGCCGAGAACGGAATCAACTGGATCGGCAGGTCGTCGTTCAACGACACTTACGGGTTCGCCGTCGGTCCGGATCTAGCCGAGAAGAATCAGGCGACCAGGTACTCCGTCGATGCCTTCGATCTCGAAGCGATGGCGGAGTATCTCAAGGACAACAGTGACGCTGTGGTCTGCATCGAGCCCGAGTTCGCCGAGCGTTCCGATGGGCTGGTTTTGTTTGAGACAGAGACAGACTTCTCCATCCCGGAGGATCAGATCCGCATTGTGGACGACGAGGCCGACATTTATCCGCTCACCGCATCCGGTGCCTGCGATTTTGGGGAAGTCTTCACCACCGATGGCCGTATCGACGCTCTCGACCTCGACGTTGTGGTCGATCCCGGGGTGTTCTACGTCTACAACGTTTCGCTCAACCTTCCGACCGAGGTCTACGAGCAGGCGCCGGAGGCGTTCGATGCGCTCGCCGAGGCGATCCTGCGACCGTTGTCGCAATCGCGTATTACCGAGCTCAATCGCCAGGTCAACGATGGCACACCGGTCTCGCAGGTAGCAGCCGACTACCTGAAGCTGTTCAAGATCAACGCCTGAGCAGAGCGACGGGCCATCGGTACCCTCCTGGTCAGGTGAACCGGTCGATCACCTTTTTGGCAGCATCTATGTAGTGGCCGCCGAACTTGATCGCATGAACCAGTAGCGGCGCCAACTGCCACAGTTGGATGCGATGCTCCCATCCATCAGCTAGGGGAAAGACCTCGGAATACGATGCGAACGCATCGGGACCGAACCCGCCGAACAGTCGCATCATCGCCAGGTCGAATTCGCGGTGTCCGCCAAAGCTCGCCGGATCGATCAGCCAGCTGTCGCCGTTTCGATCCACCATTCGATTCCCGGCCCAAAGATCGCCGTGCAATCGAGCGGGCGATTCGGCCGGCCCGGCAAGATCCGCCAGGCGTGAGACGATCGTTCGCAGACCCGCTCGGGCCTCGCTGTCGAGGATGCCAGCGTCCCCGGTCAGACGGCCCAGCGGTTCGAGGCGGTTGATCGCAAAGAACTCGACCCAGTCATCGCACTGGACATTGGGCAGCGCTCTGCTTCCGGTGGTGCGTTCGTCGAGGCGTCCGAACCGCTCGAATCCTGCGCGGTGGAGTTCAGCCAGCTCCCGCCCGAAGGCTCTCTCGTCAGGCACTCGCCTCGGGTTGGTTTCGATCCACTCGAGCACCAGGATTGGCGGGTCGTCGGCCACGGCCAGTACCTCGGGCACACGAACCGCAGCTGGTTCGGACAGCCATCGAAGACCCGTCGCCTCAGTTGTGAAGAAGTGCGGCGGCGGATCATGGTTGGTCTTGGCAAACACCGCTCGGCCGTCGGTCAGATCTACCCTGAACGATTGGGCGACGTCGCCCCCGCTGAGTCCAACTCCCGACTTCACGCTCCCACCAAGGTGTCGGGCGAGCCAGTCGTAGTTCAGAGTCATCGATGCAAGTATTGCGCGGCCGACGACAGTACAGAATGCTCTGCCGTCCCTGCTGATCCCGACATCAGGGTTTTCTCAGTGGCACTCGGGGTTGATTCAGGGTTCTCCCCCCTGGTCACCGCCGGTCGGGTACATGAACCTTCGAACATGGCACGAACCAGACCCGACGAACGGCCCGCGATGTTGCTACCGGAGGACTGCGGCACGGTTGGAGCGCTCGTTGGCCGGGTCCCGCACAGCGTTCCGCCAGCCGGGCTTCAGTCCGTTGACAGTCCTGTGTCAGTGCTCGGTCGGATGATCTGCCCAGGCCAAGGAGCAGGCAACAGATGACGACGATCAATAGACCAATCCAGCATCGGGCAGAAGGCCGAGGGACCCGTAGGTTGTCTCGGGCGCTCATCACCGATCGACTCACGTTCGAACTGGCAAAACAGCTCAGCCTCGTACTGGCTGCCGTTCTCCTCTACTTCGGCGTTCGAGGAGCGACTCAGGGGGACACTGCCACCGCCGTGCGGAACGGACGGAAGGTTCTTGAGTTCGAGAAGTCCGTTGCTCTCGATATCGAACGTTGGGCCCAGGGGATGATCCTGGATCATCACTGGCTCGTGACCCTCGCGAACTGGATCTACATTTGGGGCCATTGGCCGGTCATCGCCGCCTCCCTGATCTGGCTCCATCAGACGCGAAGAGTCGACTACCTGCAGCTACGAAACGCGATGTTCATATCCGGCGCCATCGGTCTCATCATCTTCACAAGGTTTGCAGTCGCTCCACCCCGATTGCTCAACGTGGGCTTGCAAGACACCGTCACCGAATTCTCCAACTCGTACCGCATTCTTCAACCGCCGTCATTGGTCAACAAGTACGCCGCGGTCCCGAGCCTGCACGTTGGCTGGAACTTGCTCATCGGGATGGCGCTGTATCGAGCTAGTCGCAGCGCCGTGGTCAAGACTCTTGGCATCCTCAGTCCGATCCTGATGACGATCACCGTGGTGGTGACGGCCAACCACTACGTCATCGACGCAGTCCTGGGCGCCGCAGTAGCTCTGATCGGCTGGTTTGCAGCGTTTTGGCTCACCCCTCGGCTCGTGGCACTTGAGTCTCGCCTCGGCCAGATCCCGGGAAAGCTCCCACGAAACCAATAAAGACGAACAGGCGAGTGTCGCCGCCGGCTAGCGGGTAGCAAACCAGGTGGAGAGCGCTAATGCTCCTAGCGTCATGGTCGTCATCGTGGCGATCTGGGAGCGGGGAATCTTGCCGTCGTCTGGGATTCCCGGCACTCTCCGGCGCAGCGTCCGGAGCAGACGGTCCGCCCAAGCAACGTCCTTGGCCAGGATGAACAGGCCCCCGGCGATTGCCAGCACGCCGGGACCCGGTAACACCATCATCGCAATGCCCAGAATCACCACGCTGAGACCCAGCGACATGCGGGCCAGCCGAATGGCGATGTGGGAGCGTGCTGCTTCTTCGCTGGCCTCGTGTTCGCCGGTTTCGTACTCGGCTTCGAGCGCGGCCTCGGCAAGGCGCGCCTTCGTCAGGTGTTTCGGGAAGTCGGACAGGTCGTCGAGTGCCACGTGTACCTATCGTCACCTGAAGCCGAGAAGTTCCCAATCGATTGGTAGAAATCTGCTCAGCAAGCGGAGCGTCTACTTCCCGCTTTCGGTCTTCAGAGTGCTGTCCACCCACTGTCGGATCTGAGCCAGCGGCAGAGCACCTACCTGGCGTCCGATCTCGGCGCCGTCATCAAACAACACCATCGTAGGGATTCCCTGCACTCCTAGCCCCGATGAGACCGTGGGTTCTGCATCGACGTTGACCTTCACGACCCGCAACGAACCGGCCCGTTCCTTGGCCAGCTGCTCAAGCGCTGGCGCTACCGCCCGACACGGGCCACACCATGGCGCCCAGAGGTCCAGCAGGATGGGAACAGAAGACGATGCGAGGACGCCCGGGAAGTTGGTGGTGTCCACGTCTGCCAGCCAGGGCAGGTCGGTGTGGCACGAGGCGCAGCGAGGTTTACCCGGTGTCGTGACCGGCACACGATTTCGGGTACCACATTTTGGACATGCGATCGGTTTCGGAGCGGCCATGGTCAAGGCCTGCTCTCTGAGCGGTCGATCACCATGACAACTCTATTTCGAGGCTGGTGCCTTCGTCGCCGATCTCCAGTTCCATCTCCATGGTGATCTGGTCCGGCACGACCACCTTGTACGGCAGCCCATCCCGTTCGAACTCGAGGTCGTTGTGACGAGCGAGATCGTCGGCCAGCGTTCTGAGCCATTGAGCAGCCTCTTCTCGCTGCAGTTGTCGCTTCTGTTCAATGTCGATCAATTTCATTGTGGTTCCCGTTGGCTCTTGGTAGGGCTTGGTTCGCTCTGGCCTGAGTTTGGGTGTTGTTGTCGTCGGGGGGCAGAGTCTTTGGTCAGTACCGCGCCGCTTCACGGTTGTGTGGCAATGACCAAGGTGTCCAGAGCTACCTGGTCGCCAGCGTCGGTGGCGACGACCCGGTCAACAACCTCAGCCACAGAGATCCCCATGCCATCGAGCGCAGCGACCGTTTCTTCCACGCTGTAACAGACTTCGGTTGATGGCGGTCCGCCGTGTCCGTCTGCCACGTTGGTCTGGTCGTGAGCGATCACGAAGAGTGTGCCTCCGGGGCGAAGCCAGGTCTTGGCGTTGCTGAGAACTGTTGCCCGACCGACCGGGTCGAGCTGCAGATATGACAGAAGCACCAGATCAACCGTTCCATCGGGCTGCCAAGTTGTGGCGTCGGCTTCGACGAAGTCGACGGTCACGTTGTGGTCTTGGGCCAGTTGCCGGCCCTTCTCCAAGCCAACGCTCGAGAAGTCGACCGCAGTTACCTTCCAGCCTTTCTGTGCCAGCCACACTGCATTCCGCCCCTCGCCGGTGCCGAGGTCGATGGCCTCGCCCGGTTCCAGATCGGCAAGATGCCGTTCCACGAACTGGTTGACCTTGATCGTCCACGCGTAATCGCTCGCCGAGTAGCGGTCATTCCATGCCTTACGAGCTGATGAAGTATCCATTTGTCTTTTCCATGTTTGTTGCGTCGAGCGGTGCGGATCCTAGCTTGCTCTGTTTCGTCGTCTAGGTAAAACGCGCGGGGGACCGAATACCTGGCGAACGGTCTCACTCGCAGGCCAAACTGTGTCTATGGAGTTTTCCGAAGCGCCGTTCGGACCGTTGGTTCTGTGTCGGCGGTAGCAGCGATACCTGGCTCCTCGGTCGCGATCCAGATGGATCGCGTCAGCATCACCAGAGGTGACCGTCAGGTGGTTACCGACTTCACCACAACGGTGCCGGTTGGTTCTGTCGTGGGTTTGTTGGGGCCGAGTGGCTGCGGAAAGTCCACGGTGATGCGAGGGATCGTTGGTGTCCAAGCCCAAGTCGCAGGAAAAATCACCGTGTTCGGTCACCCCGCCGGTGACCCACGCCTGCGGTCACTCGTTGGTTATCGATCCCAGGACGTGTCGCTCTATGAGGATCTCACCGTGCAGGAGAATATGGAGTACTTCTCGGAGCTGCTCGGACTCCAGGCCGATCAAACTCGCTCACTCCTGGAAACCGTGCAACTCGCATCGTTCCGGAACCAGCGGGTCGACCGGCTCTCGGGAGGGCAACGGGCCCGCTTGTCGCTAGCCAGTGCCCTGCTCAACGAGCCGCGCCTGCTCGTCCTGGACGAGCCAACCGTTGGGCTGGACCCGGTGCTTCGTCGCGAACTCTGGGAGTTGTTCTCTGATCTTGCGGCGGCCGGAACCACTCTGCTCGTTTCCAGCCACGTCATGGATGAAGCGGCGCGCTGTGAATCGTTGTTGTTGATGCGCGACGGCCGCCTTCTCGCTGAAGGCTCACCGCAGGAACTGATGAGGTCCACCTCCTCACCCACTGTCGAAGAGGCTTTCTTGACGCTCATCGAAGAGAGAGGTGACTCACCGTGATCTTGACAACGGCGCGATCCACAGCCAAACGGGTGCTCCGTCAGCTGCGACATGATCGGCGGACGGTGATGCTGTTGATCGGCGTACCCAATCTTTTGCTCATCTTGGTGCGGTACGCCTTTGACGGTCGCCCGGAAGTCTTTCAGCGGGCTGGGCTGCCGCTGGTCGGTATTTTTCCGCTGGTATCTATGTTCTTGGTGGCGTCGATCGCGATGTTGCGGGAACGACGCACAGGGACACTGGAACGCTTGATGAGCATGCCGACCGCCAAATTGGGCCTCCTCCTCGGATATGGGGCAGCTTTTGGTGCATTGGCGGTCGTCCAGGCGAGCACGGTGCTGGCCGTAGCAACGCTCGCACTAGATCTCCACGTAGCCGGACCGGTCTGGCTGGCCGTGATCGTGGCGGTGGCGAACGCCCTGCTCGGCATGTCCCTCGGCCTGTTCTTCAGTGCGTTCGCCCACACCGAGTTCCAGGCGATCCAGTTCATGCCCGCCTTCATCCTTCCTCAGTTCATGCTGTGTGGTCTCTTGGTTCCCCGGAGCGCGATGGCCCGGCCGTTGGAATTGGCGTCGATGGTCATGCCTCTGACCTATGCTTACGACGCTCTACGGGCCGTTGGTGACCAGGCGAATCCCGGGGCCGACCTCTTCCGCGACCTGGCGATCACCCTGGCCATGGGGGCGGTGGCGTTAGCGGCCGGGGCCGCCACCCTGCCGAGGCGAACGCCCTGATGAGCACAACCGGCAATGAACTGCCGCGGCCGTAGGAACACTTGACTAGGAACACCAAAGGGCCGGCCGGCTCAGCACTCAAGGTGCTGTGCTTCGGCCGGCCCAGAGGCGGGGAGAACCTGGAGTTTTATGCGTCGACGGTGTCAGCGTCGGCTACTGGGCCAGCGCCTCGGCGGCCGTGTCCCGGTCGGCCACGGCCTTCCAACTCACCGTTCACTCGTGCGGTAACCCTCTCTTCGAGGTCCGCGGAACGTTCCGCGGCTTCTTCTTCGGTCAGGCGGCCGTCGGTCACGGCCTGGTCGAGGTGTTCCTGATGCTCAGTGACCAGGGCGTCGATCAGGGTTTGAGTGGGGACGCCCTGAGCTTCGGCGACCTCGGCCAAGGTGTTACCAGCCTGTATTTCGGTACGAATCTCGGCTTCGGTGAGACCCAGGAGTTCGGTTACGACCTCGGACTCACCGGCTCGGAAACCGTGGCGATGATGGCCTCTGCCAAAGCCCCGCTCCGCCAAGCTCTCGGCGATCGAGTCGGCTTGCTCTTGAGTGATCGTGCCGTCCTCCACCAGCGTGCCGAGAAAGTTCTCGAACGATGGGGTTGCTTCTTCGACCGTCGACTCGGGGGTCGTATCGTCGGTTTGGGCCGAGGCGATCGCCGGGGCGAACGCCAGCCCGGTCATCGCCATACCGGCTCCGGCCAGCGCGAACGGAAGAATGCGTCGGCCCTTTGATGAGGTTTCGGTCTTCTTGTCGGTGTTGATCATTGGTTCGTTCCTTGGGGGAGGGGGAGTGTGCGATCTGCACACAACGAACTATGAACGGTTGCCCTGAAACGATTCTGACCAGCTGAATTCCTGTTCAGCTTCCACTCTGCCGGCTGCACCCGTTTGTAGGTCTGTTGGCAGGCGATCATGCCAAGCGCACCGATGGTGAGAAACATGATGGCCGGGTCGTCGATCACGTTGGCGGGTTGGAGGGTGCGGACGAACGGCAGGCTAATCAGCGCCGAGATGCCGGTCCACGCTTGGCCGATCCGTAGGTACGAGAGCGTGTGAACCCCCGCAAAACTGGCCCGTTCAGCCATCCACAGAGCGAGCGCACCCTGACTGAGGATGTAGAAGGCGGACGGGTTGACCGCTCCGGCCGCCAGGAAGTGGAAGTTCATAACGAGACCGGCGAACAACCCGTAACCGACGAACCGGCCGCTGACGAGCGTCAACCCGGCCACGAGCTGGAGGGCCACCACGAGCATTGTGAACACCGTGAGCTGGGCGAGAACCACATGGTCGACAAACGGCTGATACCAAACGAGCGTGGTCGGCTGCCGCTCGGCCAGAAACTCGGTGATCACGGCGCCCTGCCACCACGACGGATCGATGATCTTCTCCGTGGCAGCTCTCAGCCAACCCAGTCCAATGAAGAGCTGTGTGAGAAGAACCCAACCGGGAAGACCGCCGGTTCGTTGCCGTAAGAGAGCTTTCATGGGCATAGGTTCGGAGCCATCCTCGCCGCGGATGGATTCACTCAATGGATGATCGAACTATTCTGCTGCCGGGAGGAACTATTGGCAGCTCGTTTGGCTAGACCGGCATTCCTGAAACCGACTTGACCTCGAGAAACTCTTCGATGCCCAACGGTCCTCCCTCGCGACCGTTGCCGGATTGTTTGTAGCCACCGAACGGTGCCCCTGGAGCACGATTGGCCCCATTGAGTTGCACCATGCCGGCCCGCAACTGATGGCTCACTCGGCGGGCGCGCTCGGGGTCGCCGGTCTGAAGGTAGGCAGCCAAGCCGTAGGGCGTGTCGTTGGCGATCTCGACCGCTTCTTCTTCGGTGTCGAATGGAATCATGACCAGCACCGGTCCGAAGATCTCTTCCCGGGCAACTGTCATTTGATTGTTCACGTCGGCGAAAACAGTTGGTTTGGCGTAGTAGCCGGTTTCCAAACCTTCGGGTTTGCCTGGGCCGCCGCTCACCAGTCGAGCACCTTCATCGACCCCCTTCTGAATCAGTGCCTGCACCTTCTCATACTGCACTGATGAGGAGAGCGGACCGATGTGACGACCTTCCTCGGCGGGATCTCCAACCGCAGTGGCATCCGCGGCCTCGGCGGCCAGCTTGACCGCCTCGTCATACACACTTCGCTCCACGAGCATTCGGGTGGGAGCATTGCAGGACTGGCCGGTGTTCATCATTACTGACGCAACACCGTGTTTGATGGCTTTGGGCAGATCGGCGTCGGCGAAGATCAGGTTTGGTGACTTGCCACCGAGCTCCAGCGAAACCCGGGTGATGTTCTCGGCCCCGGCTTGGGAGATGAGGCGACCGGCACGGGTGGATCCGGTGAAGGAGATCACGTCGACCTCGGGGTGGGCTGTGAGGGCCGACCCCGTGGTGGCACCGTCACCGTTCACCAGGTTGAACACGCCCGTTGGGATACCGGCTTCGTCAACGAACTCAGCGAAGAGCATGGAAGACAGCGGTGCGATTTCTGATGGCTTCAACACCATCGTGCATCCGGCGGCGAGGGCAGCGCCGACCTTCAACACCACCTGGTTCATTGGCCAGTTCCACGGGGTTATGAGCGCCGCCACGCCGATGGCCTCCCGAATCAACTGGTGCTCGGGAGCGTCCGGGTTTGGGATCTCCACCCACTGGATTTCGTCCAGTGACGCGATGAACGCCTTCAGGTGACCGAGGCCGGCCCCGGTTTGAGCTCGAGAAGAAAGCGACATCGGGGCGCCCATTTCGCGCGAGATCGCTTTTGCCATCTCGTCGCTTCGGCGGATGTAGACATCGGTCAGGGCGCTGAGGTAGTTGCGCCGTTGTTCCGGTGTGGTCATACTCCATGCCGGGAACGCCTTGCGGGCGGCCTTGGCGGCCTGGTCAATATGGTTGGCAGTGCCGATAGAGATCTGCGTCAACACCTCCTCGGTTGCGGGGTTTATGACCTCGAGCGTTTCCGAGCCGCTAGGGGTAACCCATGCTCCATCGATGTAGAAATCGGTGTCTTCAGCCATGTTCATTGCTCCGTTGCGGGGGATGGGAATTGTTGCTCAAGGCTAGCTTCGCCGCATTGAATTCGAAATTCCTGTTCAGAACCACGAAACGGTGAAATTCCTGCTGGGACCCACAAAAAGTGTGGCTGTCAACAGGAATTTCGAGGGGAATGTGGTCATAGGGTGACGGGGTGAAATTTCTTCCTGGCGACCCCCGCCGTGTCGGCCAAGAGCCGGATTATCGGTTCACCCTGGCCAACGAACGAACCTTCCTGGCGTGGGTACGAACCTCGCTGGCGCTGACCGCGGGCGGCTTAGGTGCGGTGAGTCTCCTCCCTGACTTTTATGGTTCGGAGTTCTTGGGGGTTCTGCTGCTGGTGCTCAGTTTCGCCACCGCCGCAACGTCGTACCGCCGATGGGCCTTGAACGAGGCGGCGATGCGTCTGGCCCAACCGTTGCCGCCGTCTCGTTTGCCTCAACTGATGGCCATTGGCACCGCGCTTGTGGCGTTCGTGGCGGCCGCCTTGTTCGTGATCGACAGCGCCTAATGTCATGACCGATTCCCCGGGTCCCCGACCCGTCAACAGTGTTGGCGGTGGTCTCCAACACGAGCGAACCAGTTTGGCGTGGGAGCGGACTGCGATCGCCATGATGGTGGCAGGGGTGGTCTTGGCCCGATACGCGGGTGAGACCGTCCATTTCACGCTGGGTTTTGCCGGCGTGGTGCAGACTTTCGCCGGTGGACTCCTGCTGGCCTGGGCCGGCCGTCACGATGACGATCTCCACAACCCGGCAACACCGGTCAGTGCGGTGCCCCAAGTTGGTCTGGCCAGAGTCGTGGGTCTCGGCACGGTGGGTTTCAGCGCGATCGCGTTGGTGCTCGGCCTCTACCTTTTTTTCGACCGAATCGGTACGTGAGCGATGTGGGTACTTCAGTGACCAGTGCTCTACTCAGGCCTCGGTTGGGGCATCGATGATCAAGGCGTAACTGCCCAACGACCGCATGCGATCGGCGGGGACGAGCGTCTTCTTGCCCACCATCATCCCGACGATCTCGCCGGTACCGCCGTCGAACATGACGTCGTGCACCTTGCCAACGTCATACCCGGCCGTAGTGAGCACCCTGGTGCCACGAGCACGAATATCGCCTTTCACGGCTTCCTTTTCTCGTTCGTCGGGAGCTCGGGCTACATCGGCGCCTTCCACGATGACCGCATCATCGCCGAAGGCGTTCACGTTGGCCCAGTCCACCAACTCGGCCTTTCCGCCCCTGCCACCAATCTGTATCGCAGTTACATGGCTGGCCGTAGTGTCGACCACGAAACTCTTCACCTTGCCGATCTCTTCGGCAGTGGTTTTGGCGATCACTTTGCGGCCGTCTGCGGCTCGAAATGACTGGCTCACAATTATTCTCCTCGGAGTTGGCCGGAGCGATAGGTGGCGACCGAGGCACCAAACCCGGCCAGATCGTTGGTGATGAAGGGTTCGAGTTCGGCTGGAACGAGGAGATTCTCGCCGGAGATCGTCATCTGCTCCGTGATCGGAATGAACCGGGTCTCCTTGCTGTCGGCCTTCTTGACCTCGTACCCCACGGCGCTGGGCTCGCCGTCGGTTTCGATGACCACGCCAATGATTTCGCCAAGGTCGGACCCGTTGGCGCTCATGACCCTGTTACCGATGACGTGAACAGCGTTTTTTGGTGACACTACGTCGCCGGCTTCTTCCTGCGCAGTGAGGTTGGCGACGGTGTTGATCATCACGGCATCGGCGCCGATTGCCGTGCAGTTTTCAATGAGGAGCACCTGTTTGAGCCGACCGGCGAGGAGACCGCGTTTGTTGAGCGTAAAGCCGTGGAGTTTGTGCTCGGCACCGTCATAAATGACGTCTCGGATTTCGGCGACGTCTTCACCGGAGTCGATGCAGACAACCGGGAGGCCGGGAACGTCACCGGCCCGCATCAATGCTTTTACAGCCATGTCAGTTCCTCCTGAACCTGGAGGATGTTGCCATCACCGACCCCTTGCGGCGGCGGATTCGAAATGCGAGAGCGGCCACGATGATCAGGACCACTGCAATTGCTATGAGGATGATGAGTTGCGTTGTTGTCATGGGTTTTCGATTCTCTCGCCCAACGTAATGCCTACTTGAACGTTACCGTTCACCAGCGAAAACCGTAGATGTGAAGATCCTGATAGCGCCGCCCTAGAGCGAGTAGAGGCGGGGGAGCTCCAAGATGGCCGCCAACTCGTGGAGGGCCGCCGATGATTCCCGGGCCAGCGCCGGATCGGTCAAGTCGGCAGGGCTCAGCTCATCCCGGTAGTGCTCCCGCACCCACTGTTCCAGTTGGGCGAGCAACGCATCGTCTGCGAGAACCTTTCCGCTGAGTGCCTCCTGTTCGGCATCGGTGAGAACAACTCGGAGGCGAAGACACGCCGGCCCGCCGCCGTTTTGCATGCTCTCCTGAAGATCGAATGTTTGTACCCCGGCGATCGGGTTGGCTGGATCTGTCACTGCCCTGTCCAGATAGGCGGCCGTGGACTCGGTGGCCAAGACGTTGCTCGGGGCGATCAGCATCATCGTGCCGTTTGCCAACGTCACCAATTGGGAATTGAACAAATAAGAAGAAATCGCATCGTGGAGCGGTACGGCGCTTTCGCTCACCTCGACAACGAGGGCATCGCCCAGTTGGCCATAGAGCTCCTCTGGCTGGTCGAAAGCATGTTCATGGGTGAAGAGGACATGCTGATTGACCACCGAGACAACGTCGTTGTGGAACGCTCCGGCGTCAATGGCGCGGGCGGACTGGCGGGCGAATATGACCCGGTCCGGGTCAAGACCGTGGCTGGTGCTGATCAACTCACCGGCCAGACGGCTCTGGCGCCGGGGGAAGCCGGTGGAGATCACGGGGTCCTCGGCGTCGCGCCCGTACACAAAGAGATGCGTTCCCTGCTTGTGGTGAGCGGCACTGAAACGACCGTGGTTGGCGGCCCCCTCGTCGGCGAAGGCGGCCGCCCCAGGCAGCGGGCGATGAACGCAGAAGCGCTCTTCTGATGCGAAGATCGTTCGGAGGATGTGGAAGGTCTGACGGGACTCGAATGACCGGTGTGTGGTTGAGCTCAAATTGGCGGGCGTGAAATGCACACGGCCATCGGCGGTGTCTGCCGATGGGGACACCGTGGCCGCATTGGCCGCCCACATCGGCGATGCCGACATCAAAAACGGCACCAGTGCTGGTTGCGTATCCGCAACCTCGCTCAGCGACACCGTTCCGCTGAATCCCAGCGATGCCAGAATCTCCGGGTCAGGCCGAATCTGCGGCGGGAGTATCCCTTGAGGAACCCCCAAATCTATCAGCGAGCGCATTTTCGCCAGCCCTTGAAGAGCGGCTCGACGCGGACTGGAGGTGGCCCCGGCGTTGCCCATCGAGGCCCGGTTCCCCAGTGAGAGACCGGCGTAGTTGTGCGTGGGACCCACAAGACCGTCGAAGTTGACCTCGGCCGCATTGGTGCTCCGTGGTGGTGAGCTCACAGGGCCCCTCCCTGTATCTCGTTGGCCAAACCGGGCAGTGGCGAATCAGAGTCGGTGACCGAGGCATAGGTCACCATTGCCACTGGGTAGGAACAGAAGTCGGCGGCGGTCCAACCCGCGGGACGATGATTGCCGCTGGCGCCAACGCCGCCGAAGGGGAGTCGCCCCGACGCCCCGGTTGTGGGCGTGTTCCAGTTGATCACGCCCGCCCTGACGGTTTGCTGGAACTCTTGAAATTCTTCGGCGCTGGTACTGAGCAGTCCTGCTGCTAATCCGAAGTCGGTGGCTGTGGCCCGTCCAAACACTTCGTGCAAGTGCTCGAATCGCTGCACCGTAAGCACGGGCCCGAAGATTTCCTCATCGGGGATGGCGACGTGGTCGGCGTCGAGAATCGTTGGTCGCACGAAGCCGGTGCCGGGTATCGGTTCCCCCGGTCCGGTCAGTGCCGTTGCCCCGGATGCTACGAGATCGGTGATCGAAGCGCGAATGCTTGCCGCCGCCGCGGCGGAGACTACCGGTCCCAGAAACGGGGGTGGGTTGTCGTCGTACGCTCCAACTCTGAGGCGCATGGTGGTGTTTACCAGGGCTTCTAGCAGATCATCCCCTTCAACCGAGCTGGGGATGTAGAGACGGCGAGCACATGTGCAGCGCTGCCCTGCAGTGAGGAAGGCCGAGCGGATGATCGTGTTGACAGCAGCGCCAAGATCGTCCCAACTCGACGCTACGAGAGGATTGTTGCCACCCATCTCCAACGCCAAGAGGACATTTGGTCGATCGGCCAGCGCTCGGTGCAGGGCCCGTCCGGTGGCGACGCTGCCAGTGAAGGCGATCCCGTCCACGGCTCCGTCCACCAAAGCGGCGCCGACATCTCGCCCGCCGATCACCAAGTTCAGTATCCCCGGCGGAAGGCCCGCCTTCTGAAGTAGATCCACATGGAATTGAGCGACCGCCGGGGTCAGTTCGCTGGGTTTGTAGACAACGGCATTACCGGCCAAGAGCGCCGGGACGATCTGACCATTGGGTAGATGGGCTGGGAAGTTGAATGGTCCGAGTACGCCCATGACCCCGAGCGGGCGGTGGGAAAGTCGTGCTGTTTCGGAGAATTCCACGCTCGGCGTACGGTCTTTGTACGCCTCGATCGACAATGCCACCTTCCCCGCGACGGCGGCCACCTCTGTTGCCGCCTCCCATAGAGGCTTGCCCGTTTCACTGCTGATGAGAACTGCAAACTCCTCTTTGTTTTCGTTCACCAATTCTTCGAATCGGCGCAGAACCGCCTCCCGTTCATTCAGCGGAGTGTGGTCCCATGACGGCTGGGCCGAGCGGCTTGAGGCCAGGGCATCGGCCACGTCGCCGGCGGTGGCCTGGCCGGCCGACCAGACGGTTCGACCGTCGGCGGGGTTGCCTGATGTCAGTTCCGGTCCTTTGCCCTGACGCCAGCGGCCGTCGATCGACACCGCCGAGGCTTCGGAATGCCCTTCTGAGATCATGCTGGTCGTTCCAGTTGCGATGCGGCGAGAAGGGTTCCCTCCGTGGCCCCGAGGGCCGTGAGTGCCTCGGCGGCTATTCCGATCGCCGGGTCGTCGATCACGGCGTGACAACGTGTGACCCGGAATTCGGCGACGCTCGTGACCGACACCAATGCGTCCCGACCCTCTGTTCGGGCTTTTTCGTTTGTGATGATTTGAGCAGGCGCGTGCCGATGGGTTTTCTTGGTGGTGAGTTGGTCGATCGAGGCGATCAGAGTGGGCCCACCGTCGATCGGGTCATACCGGCCGTTTGGTTCAAGACCTTCGCTGATGAGTAGGTGGAAGGCCGGCAGGGAGGCGGCGTTCACAGGGCCGAGGGACTCCAGTACCGGAGCCGTGAGGGGAAGCGTGTGGCCGGCCAACGCCTTCAGCTGGGAGGGGTCGGCGATCAACCCAAGCTCAGCGTCGATAGACGTCTTCCAATGGGGGGCAAAGTTTGATCCGAACCGGTCCCAGAACGGGGCGTGACCATCGGCGTCGACCCGGCCCCGCAGATGTGAGCTGATCGTAGTAGGGATCTGACTGCGGATGAGGTTCAAAAACACGAGTCGGCCCCGAGAAAGCAGCGTTCCCACCCGACGCCCTCGGGCATCGACGCCGAGAAAGCTGGAATTCAATTCGGTACGGGTCCATGGTTCGGAACTACTGCGCATCACCAGACCGAGGCCATCCGGACTCGTGCCAACCCGGACCGACAGATCCGGAACCGATTGTTTGAAGGTGACACCGCTGATCCCGAGGGGTGTCCGGGTGACGGAATCGATGGCGAGAAACAACAGTCGTCGGTGCTCACCGTCGGCCAGCTGGAAGGAGCCGGTGGCCAGTTGAGCCAGCGTCTTGGCGCTGTGATCGCATAGTTCTTGGGTGGACTGGGGGGAGTCGGGTAGCGCGGTCATACCGATCGTTTCATCGACGGCATCACGGAGCAGTTCCCAGATTCCATCGGCGTCGGCGGCCCGTGCCGGGACGAGAACCACTTGGTTCTTCATGCGACACTCCGTCGGTAGGCGCGCCGCAGGACTTCCACAACAACCGGAACGCGCTCCGCGATGCTGCCCACTTCCGCGAACTCCTGCGAGCTGTGGATGTTTCCGCCGCAGATGCCGAGGCTGTCCACGTTGGGCAAGCCCGCTGCAGCTAGGTCATTGCCGTCGCAACAGCCGCCGGTATCCTCGGCGGCGATCTGAAGCCCCGCTTCGTCGGCGGCGCTGGCCACGTCGGCGAGAAGTTGATCCAGCGCGGGGGTTCGGGGCTTCGGGTCTCGACTCGAGCCCCAGATGAGCTCGATCTCCAGTTCGTGGGCGGCGGCCGTTCGGGCGGTGACCCGCTCGAACTGCTGGCGAATCCAGGCGCTGTCTTCGGCTGTGCCGACGCGCAGGTTGAAAGCCCCCATGGCGAAGTCGGGGACCACGTTGGTCGGTCCGCCACCCGAAATCCGACCGAAGTTGACGGTGACACCGTCGCGCTCGTTCAGCTCCTCCAGCGTGTCGATGAGTCGAGCCAGACCCCGCACGGCGGAGCGACCTTCGTGGTGGGCTCGACCGGCGTGAGCTGCTCGGCCGCGGACAACGGTGTGGCCGTTGAGCGTTCCCTTCCTCGCCCCGGCCACACCGCCCGATGGCAATGCCGGCTCGAAGCCAAGGCCGATGTTGCACCGGCCGGCTGCGGCCCGGAGAAGTGGTTGCGAGCCAACCGAGCCGACCTCCTCATCCGGGACAACCAGGAATTCCCAGCCGATCTGTTGGCCCCACTCCACCGTTTCTACGTGGCGAAGGACCTCGGTGGCCAGCACCAGACCGCCCTTGCAGTCGGCCACGCCAGGCCCGTGAAGTCTGTGATTTGAAACAGCTACGGTCTGGAACGGATGCTCGGCTGGAAACACTGTGTCCAAATGACCGAAGAGGCAAACTTGAAAAGGGGTGTCAGCCCGTTTGGTAACACGAAGGGCGTTGCCGACCGGGCGGCTGGTTTGCTCCCCGTTTTCAGTCACTATCGGCGTCGGGTCAACGGGAACCATCTCCACCCGATCGGGCCGCAATGCTTCCACCTGCTCAGCGAGGCGTTCAGCGCAGCGGTTGACGCCGTCGGGATTGTGCGTTCCGGAGTTGATCTCGGCAAGCGCAACGACGTTGGCGATGAGTTCGTCGAGTCTTCCGGTGAGCTGCTCCCGCAGGGTCATGCGCGTGAGGGTAGTAGTGGTCGGGCGCCGTTTCTCCGACCTCCGAACTTTGCTTCCAATACAATCTTCGTGGTGAACACCGAACCGGCTGAACTCCTTCGCTCCGGTGGTCATCGCGTTACCGACGCCCGGCTTCGGGTGTGGAGTGTGCTAGCCGATGCCACGGACCACCTCACCGCCGAAGAGGTTGCGGCTGCTGTTGGTGAGGTGGACCCATCGATCAACCTGGCCTCGGTCTACCGGTCTTTGGCGTTGTTCGAAGAGATGGGGGCCGTACGACAATCCCGGCTGGGTTCAGAGCGCGTGTCGTATTGGGAGCTCGGTCATCCGGACGAGCACTTCCACCTGGTCTGCCGAGTGTGCGGGTCAGTTGATCATCATCGCGGTTCCCTGGTAGGCCCCGTGCTGGAACATTTACGAGACGGCCATGGGTTCGCGGTGGAACGGATCGAGCTCACAGTGACCGGAGTCTGCACGGCCTGCGGACCGTTGCCGAACACGGGCGAAAACGCAGCGGGCTCCGAGTCACAAGAGTGACCCGGAGCCCGGTTCCGCCGAACGCTACGTCACAGTGTGGCCGGTGACGTAGCCGCCCTCTCAGTTGCCGAGCTGGGCTCGCACCGCGCCACCGGGGAACTCGGCATTGTGAACGTTTACGTAGTACTCGCTTGACTCCCGAAGCACGATGTCCGCGGCCAAGTCGGCGTCACCGGTATCGACGCAGCCCTCGGAATAACCGTTGACAGGGGGAGCCAGGGTCACGACGACCGGGCCGTTGCTGCCCGCGGTGGCTTCGTGGATGTGAGCTGCGGTTGGCGTGGCGATCTTGCTTACATAGAGCTCGAAACACACAACTCCGCCACCGGGGGAGGAGACCTCGGCGTAACCCCGACCGTTGGGGTCACCCACGATGCGATTGTTGGTTGCAGAGCTGTCAATTTCGGCGCGACCGCTGAAGTAGCCATCGGTGGAGGCTCCGCCGTGGGCGGCAGCAGCGATTCCGGTGAATCCGAAGCCGAGCGCAGCGGTAGCGGCGGCGAAAGTGGCGAACTTGGTGGACTTTTTCATATCGGGTCAATCCTTTGTAGTGCGTGGTACCCGCGGTGGGTAGTGCGTGCTACCTCTTCGGACTGGTTGGCTGTTCGGATTGGAATCATCCAAACAATTGCAGGAAACCTGGTACGGCGTGCCCACGAGCCGTCAGTCGGTGGAGCCGCTTTGCGCCTTGCGGGCGGCCTTCCACTCTTCGTAGGAGATTACCGGGAGCCCGTCCTCGGCCCAGCCAGTGAAGCCCGACTCCACATGGCTCACTCTTGGCAGCCCCATGTCCTGCATCTGTTTGGTGGCCAACGCCGACCGCCAGCCCGCGGCACAGCAGAATATGAACTCCCGCTCCTCGCTAAAGATCTCTTGTTGGTATGGGGAGTCCGCGGCCACCCAGAACTCCAGCATTCCGCGCGGCGCATGGTGAGCTCCCTCTGCCACGCCAAGGCGTTGAAGCTCACGAACATCGCGGATATCCACGAGCAGCGCCCCCTCTTCGGTGACTCGTCGGTGGGCTTCGGCCGTGCTGAGATTCTCGATCTCGGCCTTGGCGGCCTCAACCATTTCCATAACGCTCTTGATCATCGTCCCAGACTAAGCGGTTGGCTGGTCCCACTCCAGATAGAGCGTTTCGGGCCCGCGGAAGGTGATGTTGGGAAATACGCTGAGTTTCTGATCGGGTTTCAGACGCAGCGACGGAGCCTTCTGCGTCAAGAGCTCCAGCGCAATTCTCGCTTCCATCTTGGCTAGACCTGCACCGAGACAATGGTGGATGCCTTTGCCAAAACTGATGTTTCGGGCGGCGTTGGGCCGGGAGATGTTGAAGGTATCGGGCTGTTCAAACATCTCGGGCTGCCGGTTGGCGGCAGCGAAATTCAGAAAGATCGGGGTCCCCGCCGGGAGTTCCACACCGCCCAGCGTGGTGTTTTCGATCGTCACTCGCCGCCAGGCGATCTGACTGCTTTCGTAGCGCAATGTCTCATCAACTGCGTTGGGAATGAGCGTTGGGTCCGCACATATGGCATCCCACTGGTCCCGATGATCGAAAAGGCACAGCAAAGAATTGCAGAGAAGATTCGTGACGGGGTCATGGCCGGCGAATGACAGGCCATACACGATGGACTCCACCTCCCGATAGGAGAGTTCGGTGTTGTCAGCATCGTGGGCATCGAGGAGTTCGGAGGCGAAGTCGTCTCGTCTGTTGTCTCGGCGATCGGCCACGAAATCACGACAGTACCGCCAGTAGGTCAGCATGTGTTCTGCAATCTCCACCTGCTGGGCCGGGGAGGGCTTTCCCCAGGAGAAGGCCTTTCGGTCCGCACACCAGCCCTTGATCATCGTGTCGTGGCCCGGGGGGAATCCGATGAACCGGAAGACGATCTCGGCGGGCAGTGGGAACGCCACGGACGATACATACTCCGCACTTGTTCCGCTGGCCAGCATGTGGTCGATCATGACGGTGGCTCGGTCATACATGTACTGTTCGAGAGTTTTGAGCCTTCGGTTGGAAAACCCCTTGCGGGTATAGACCCTGATGCGCCCATGATCGGGCTCGGGCCGGTTGCTCATCACCGCAATAGGGTCGAAGTCGGGGGCGTCGAGGATCGCCTTGGCTTCGGGGGCCAGTGGATAGATCGGGTCCTGCACGTTGGTTGAGGCGTAGGTATCGGGGTGCATGAAAACGTGTTCGATGTCTTCCATTCGGGTCACAATCACATAGCCCAGCTCTTCGGCATAGAAGATCGGGTGGTCCTCCCGTAGCTCCCGTGCGATCGGATACGGGTCTTGGAGATAGTCCGCATTGAGCGGGCTCCAACCGTGATTGACCGGACACCCGACGGGGGCGGTGGCGATCGTTTCGGGGGCGACGTGATAGGTGTTCTTCTGCGACATAGCGGCCAGCCGATCCGGGGTTGTTTTGTCGCTCGTGCACGGAAATCTGGGCGCGAAGCGCGGTAGTTAACGTGTTAGATTATAGAGCGGCCCGTTGGGCGGTCGTCAAGTTCAAGACCTCTATCGTGGGGTGGAACCAAGGGAGAACGAATGAAGGACCAGCTACTCATCGGCGGAACGTGGGTTGATGGATCCGATTGCATCTACGAGTTCTGCGAAACGCAGTACATCGCCACCCAGTGGTAATCCCATCGCAGGGTCTGGTCACGGCGGCAGCGGCGCTGTCCGCCGCCGGTCGATATTCGATGCTGTGGTTGGCTGCGGCTGGTCTCGGCGTGGCGCTGGGTTCGGACCGCTCCAGTTTTGTTGTGTTCGTGCTCGCAGTTCTGGCCGAGTGGGTGCTGACCAATGGGCCGGTCAAGCTCCTCTTTCGCCGGGACCGGCCAGACAACTCCGACGTCCAAGCGATGGTTCCGACCTGGCTGCATCCGCCCCGATCCAGTTCTTTTCCCAGCGGACATTCGTCGGCGGCAGCCTTTGCCACCGTCATCTGGTGGGCGTACTCGCCGGTGGCCGGAGTGGCTGCCGCATTGGCCGCTCTGTTGATGGGGCTCAGCCGCATCGTGCTACGAGCTCACCACCCCACCGACGTGGTAGCCGGTCTTCTCTGGGGGGCAGCCTTAGCGGGGCTTTCGCTGGCGGTGTTCGGCGGTTCGCTGCCGAGCTAGCGGCCTCGCAGCGCCCGCCACAGCCGCTGCATTCGCCCCTGGGGTACCTGGCTGAGGCTGTAGAGCCTGGCGTTACCGAAAAGCGAAGCCGCCACAACCCGCACGTAGGGTGCGCCAGCCACCGGGGTGGTGAGAGCAGAGTTGGCATCACCGAAAACGGTGACGGGCTCCATGGTGGCCCGAACACCGTCAGGGAGGACAACCGTTACATCGTCGAAGATCGAGCGCACGCGCACGGTGATGTCCTGCTGAAGATCAGCCGACGACAGATCCACGAATACCTTGCCGAACCCGCTCCCGTAGTTGAGGTCACCGTTTGCCGCAATCCAGCCTCCCACCTTTATGTCGCCAAAAATCGAATAGCTGGTGCGGGCGATGGGGTGAGGCGGAGGCACGATTTCCGGGACGTCATGAACTGGCAACCGACCGGTGACAGCGATGATCTCGGACAAGGTAGTGGCGCGATACACCTGGTCGAAAAGGTCGTCGAGTTCATCGAACTCCACTTCGTCATGGGCGACCGCTCGTTGGATCCGGTCAACTGCCACCCGTCGGTCATGGTCTGTTGCCGGCCTCTCGGGGTAGGGCGCCGGAGGCCGCGGTTCGATCGCCATGAAAAAAGACTACGGGTCAGATCTTGCTTCTCCCCTGAGCTATCGGCCCGGGTGGAGAGAAGCAGATCTGACCCGCTTGAAACTAACCCTTTGCTCGGCTGAAGGCGTCCGCGTAGTTCGTCTCGAAGTCGCCTGTGTCGATGATGGACTCCAGTGTTTCCTGCCCACCGGTCAAGACCGTGGGGTCGGTGAGGAATGCGTTGAGTTCCTCATCGAGCAAGTCGATGGACGCACTGTTCGGCGTGCCGTAGTAGTTCCAGTTACTCAATGCCGCGCCCTGCTCGCCATCCAACAACCAGTTGATGAACGTGTGAGCGGTGCATGGATGCGGCGCATCAAATGGGATGGCCATGTTGTCTATCCAGCGTGTGCCGCCTTCTTCGGGTACGAAGAACACGTACCGGCTGGGATCGTCGGTTTCGAGGAACTGGGTGAACATGTCGCCGGAGTAACCGTGGGCGATGGCGGTTTCGCCGCTGGTGATGAGCTCGTCGCCGGAATCAGTGTTGAAGGCGGCGAGGTTGTCTTTGTATTCCGATACGAGCGCCTGCGCTTCGTCCAGTTGGCTTTGGTCGGTGGTGTTCAGTGAGTACCCGAGGCTCTTGAGCGCCGCTCCGAGGGTTTCGCGCGGATCATCCAACAGGGTGATTCGTCCGCTGTAGTCAGCGGCGAAATCGCTGAACACGATGTCCCACGAGCGGGGGAAATCGGTTCCGACCACTTCGGTGTCTACGGCGATGCCCGTGTAGCCCCATTGATAGGGAACTGCGTAGCTGCCATCGGGGTCATAGCTCGGGTTCGCAAAGTCTGGGGAAACGTTGCTCAAATTGGGGATGAGATCCTTGTTCAGCGCCTGGACATGTTCGCCGGCGATGAGAATGCCCACCATGTAGTCCGAGGGAACGATCACGTCGTAGCCGGAGTTTCCTGCGGCAATCTTGGGCTGGAGGACTTCGTTGGACTCGTAGGTGTCCATGGTGGCGCTGATTCCGTATTCGGCGGCGAACTCATCCAGCTGTTCTTCGTCGATGTATTCGGCCCAGTTGTAGAGGGCGAGGTCGCCGTCTACCTGACCGACTTCGCAGGACCCGGCCGCGCTATCGCCACCGTCGGATCCACAGGCGGTGGCCAAGAAGCTGAGCGCTAAAAGGATTCCGACGGTTGCTTTCCCATTTGACTTCATTCTCGTTGTTCTCCCTGATTGGTTCTGGGTGGGGCCCCGCCTAGCCCCGGAGCATTCTGGCACATCGGGACACGGGGAAAGTGGCAGAATGCGATGATCGGCGGTGTTGTAATATTTGGCTTTTCAGGCTTCAGAGCCGCGATCCCCGCGTGCCCGTTCGGCCAGAAGCGACAACGCTACGAGGCCCATCGAGGCGATGAGCATGATCACCGAAATCGCATTGATGAGCGGGGTTACACCCTTTCGGATCAGGCCGAACACGAAAACCGGAAGGGTGGTCCAGCCGGGGCCGGTGACGAATTCGGTAATAACAACATCGTCTAGCGACAGCGTAAATGCCAACAACGCACCACCTGTGATACCCGGCATGATCGCCGGCAATGTGACATACCGGAAGGCCTGTCGACGGGTTGCGTAGAGATCCATGGCCGCCTCCTCCAACTGTTCGCTCATGCCCGATATTCGAGCTCGCACCACGATGGAGACGAAACTGATACTGAAGGCGATGTGGCTCAGCGTGATGGTTGCAAAGCCTTTGGAGAATCCGAACAGCGATGCTGCCTCCGCGAAGAAGAGGAGCAGCATGACGGCCATTGTGACGTCGGGAACGATTACTGGCAGGTAGAGCAGAGCGTCGAAGAACGCGCGGCCGCGGAACCGGTAACGTTCGATCGCGAGGGCCGACATGGTTCCAAGAACAACGGCAACGACGGTGGAGGCAACCGCAACCTTGAGGGAGTTGGTCAGCGCTCCCTTGGCCTGACGCGAGTTTCCGAAGTCCTCGTACCAGTCCAGGGTGAATCCGCCCCACACTCCAACGTTGCGGCTATCGCTGAAGGAGTAGATTACCAGCACGACGATGGGTGCGTAGAAGAACAAATACACGAGCCAGGCATTGGCTGCCAAGAGCCTTCCTGTCTTCCCGGTTGGCCGCACCACCGACCCACTCATCGCGACCCCCTGGAGGGATGATCTGCGTTGAGCGGACCAGCTCGGTGTCCGCCAAGGCATCTGTTGTAGGCCGAAGGCAGAGCCTCCGTGGCGTTTGAACGGCTCCCGGAGGGAATCATAATGTGCGCCCGCCCTTGCGGAAGTAGATGAGCGTGGCACTGAGCATCACGATCATGAGAACGAAGGACAGGGCGGCGCCGAAGGGGAAGTCTCGAGCTGATAGAAACTGCGTCACGATGTAGCTACCGAGGAGAGTGGTCTTCGCTCCACCCAGAATCGATGGGGTGACGTATGCCCCCAGGGAAGGCACGAAAACCAGTATGGATCCGGCGATGACGCCGGGCATCGAGAGCGGCAGCAGAATCCGTCTGAACGTTCCGAATCCGGTGGCGTAGAGGTCTCTGCTGGCTTCCAACAGTCGAGGGTCCACTCGTTCGATCGACGCGTAAAGCGGCAAGATCATGAACGGCAGGAATCCGTAGACCAGACCCAACACCACGGCAACCTGGGTGAAAAGGAGCCGGCCCGAACCTAGACCGACCGCGGATGTTAGTTGGGAGTAGGGCCCGTCGGTTCCGAGGATTACCCGCCATGCATAGGTGCGGACAAGGAAGTTGGTCCAGAAGGGAATCATCACGAAGACCAGCATCAAGTTTCGGGTTCGTTCGCTTCGAGTCGCCATGTAGTAGCTGAACGGATACGCCAGCACGAGGCACACGACCGTGGTGAGCAGTGCCAGCCACGCAGACCGAAAAAGTACGTCTCGAACCAAATCGTCGCCGAGGCGACGGTACGAGTTGAGGTTCCAGCCGCTCAGGTCGGTCCCGAATCGAGTCCGGGTGGCGAAGGAGTACACCACCACGATCCCAAACGGGATCACGAAGAAGATGATCAGATAGAGATAGGCCGGCAACGCCAGCAAGGCGCCCCGACGGCGTCGTAGCCGCTCGTTGGAGTGCTCGAATTCGGGCGTCACCGCCTCGGCGATCGTCTCCACGGTGGTGGCCATCAGTCCGCCACCACGCTGGCGCCCGTGTCGAGCCAGGTGAGAGCCACGTTGGTGCCAGGATTGAGCCGAGCAACCGAGGGCCGGTTCTCGGTTCGAACCTCCACCTCCATCCAATCGATGGCGACGGTGTACGCCAGCGAGTTCCCCATATACGTGACGTCGCGAATGACGCCGTTGAGTCCGCGTCCGTCGGTCCCGGGCTGCGCTTCATTGTCGCCTCGGTCTCTGATGATGATGCGCTCGGGGCGGAGACTCAACGCCACCTTGGTGCCCGCGGTGTGCCTGGACGGGGCGGCGACGGCCGAGCCGTTGGCTAAGACGACCGTCTCGCTGTCGCGGACCGTGCCGTCGAGGAAGTTTGTCTGACCGATGAAGTCGGCGACGAAGCGGTTGGCTGGATGCTCATAGATTTCGTCCGGAGAACCCACCTGTAGCAACTTGCCGTGATCCATCACCGCGATACGGTCGCTCATGGTCAGCGCTTCCTCTTGATCGTGGGTGACGAAGACGAAGCTGACGCCAAGCTCTCGCTGTAGCTCCTTCAGCTCGTGCTGCATTTCCTGCCGCAGTTTGAGATCGAGGGCTCCAAGTGGCTCGTCCAACAGGAGCACTTTGGGGCGATTCACCAATGCCCGGGCCAACGCCACGCGCTGCTGTTGACCACCGGAGAGCTGGTTGGGTTTACGCTTTTCCATTCCGCCGAGGCGAACCATCTCGATCGCCTCGCGGGCTCGCTGGGCAGCCTCGCCCTTGTCAACTCCCTGCATCCGCAGCCCGAAGCTGGCGTTGTCGAGGACATTCATGTGGGGGAAGAGTGCGTAGTTCTGGAAGACCGTATTGACCGGTCGTTTGTTCGGCGGGAGCGTGCCCACCTCGTCGCCGAAGATCTTGAGACTGCCCTGGGTGGGGAATTCCAGGCCGGCAATCATGCGTAACGTGGTGGTTTTTCCGCAGCCCGAGGGTCCGAGCATGGCGAAGAACTCGCCGTCGGCAATCCGGAGATCAATCGTGTCGACGGCGATGACGTCGTCGAATCGTTTGGTGACTCCGGTCAGTTCAACCGCCGGGTTCTTGATGTCTTCCATGGTTTGTGAATCCCCTATTGCCTGCCGTAGGGGACGATGGCTGCCCCCTTCTGCATAGCGATCAGACAAAGGTAGTCGTGGGCGATGGTGGCGGCCGCAATTGCGGTGATTTCCGACAGGTCGTAGGCCGGTGCCACCTCCACCACGTCGAATCCCACCAAGTTCAATCCGGTGAGGCCCCGAATGGCGTCGAAGGCTTGGGACGTCGAGAGACCACCAGCGACCGGAGTGCCAGTGCCGGGTGCGAATGCTGGGTCGAGGCAGTCGATATCGAACGTGACATAGGCAGGGTGGTTGCCGACCTTCTCACGGATCACCTCGAGCACTGCGGGAATCCCTTCTCGATGCACCCACGGTGTGGTGAGAACCGTGAACCCGTGATCGGAAGAGTTCGGTGTGCGAATGCCGGTCTGCACCGACCTCTCGGGAACGATGATGCCCTCCCTCTTTGCCCGCAGGAACATGGAGCCATGATCGAGTCGAACGCCGTCGTCTCCCCAGGTGTCGGAGTGGGCGTCGAAGTGAATGAGCGCGAGCGGTCCGTGTTTCTTGGCGTGGGCTCGAAGCAACGGGTACGTGACGAAGTGGTCGCCGCCGAAGGAAATCAGGGTGGCTCCGCTGGAGAGGATCTCGTGGGCGTGGGCCTCGATGCGTTCCACCACCTGCATTGGATGTCCATAGTCGAGGTAACAGTCGCCATAATCGGCGATGGCCAGCTCCTGGAGCGGGTCGAACCCAAATGGGTAGCCGGGCAGTTCCGCCAGCCCTGTGGACGCTTCGCGGATAGCCCGGGGACCGAATCGGGCCCCCGGCCGGCCTGATGTTGCTTGATCGAACGGGAAGCCAGTGATGACCACGTCGGCGTCACCGATCTCGCG
Organism: Acidimicrobiales bacterium; assembly: GCA_013003535.1. Lineage (GTDB taxonomy): Bacteria > Actinomycetota > Acidimicrobiia > Acidimicrobiales > SZUA-35 > JABDIY01. The sequence continues at coordinate 43,614 of JABDIY010000024.1, forward strand.
AGAGTAGTTTCGCCGCAGGAACGACAATGCGCCGGCATAAGGTGCTTCGTCGCCCGGTCCTTTCAGTCCTTTGCGCCGGAATGCCTGGTCACCGTCCAGCGGACCGCTCAGATGTTGGCTCATTCCTCGTTCAGTCCTTCGCTTCCGCCGGGCGGGCGGGAAGGCTCGTAATCGGGATTGTGCCACACGATCATCGACGCGTAGTTGTTGACTGCCGGGTCTTTGATGTAGTCGCTCAGAGCACAGAGCACCTCGAACCCATTTTCCAACTGAAAGGAGAGGGTGGGGTCATACAGGTTGCCAGCTCGGACCTCGTTGATGTACTCATCGGCAGTGAGGGAGTCAACGTGGGCGGCGTAACCGGGAATAACTCCGCCAGCAACCAACCCCCGCAGGTTGAGGTCTCGGCAGACCCGTTTCCGGAGCTGGTAAAGCTCATTGCCGATGCCCCGACGGCGGTAGTCGGCTTGCACGGCGATCCCGCTTCCGTAATACCATTGGCCAGTGGGGATGTGTCCACTGCTCCCGTCGTCGGGAATGATCTCGGAGATCTTGTGTTGGGGATGATCCAGATCGAAATTGGTGCGCACCCCCACCCCCATCGCGACGAGTCGCTCGTTGTCGAAACCGGCGAAACAGCCGTTTGGAAAGTCCTCGGCGAGGCGAGTGATGCCTTGGGCATCGTAAAGATCCACGGGATCGGCGGTGGGGTACGACGCCTGCTCGAGGGCCGCTATTTCCTCGGCCCATTCCACCGTGATGGTGAAGTAGCGGAGCCCGGACCGTTCGCCGATCATCACCGGCTCACTCATCCGTGGCCCCTACGGACATGGGCGAGACCAACTCGAAGTCGTTGGTTGTGGGCAGTCCCCAACACGCCCAAAACTGCCCAGTGGCAGGTCGCATGACCGCAGCCCCGCTGGATTCGATGTGATACGGGTCCATCGCAACCTGACAGATCGCGTCGGGCTCGCGCAGCAAATCGAAGAGGCGATGTTCATCGACCGGGCCGTCAGATAACAGTTGTTCCGCTGTGTCTCGCCGTTTGAAGGAACTGGCCATGAGGGCGTTCGCCTTTTCGGCCTGCTTGGCCTTGGCTTCCCGGTCGATCACATGGTTGGTGTGCACAATGGCCGTCGCCTCGTCTAGTGCGGTGACGGGTCGGATCGATGGCATCGCTTCAACGTTGTAGCCACGGCCCGTCTTGTCGAGGATCAGATAGTTGTGGGCCCCGGCAAGATTTGCGCCGAGCAACACCGCAAGAGCATCGTCGGCCGATTCAGTGCCGAGCATTCCGCGGACTACTGACGGCCAGGTGACGCCAGGTGTTCCGTCGAGAGCGGTGAGGTTGTTGATCCCAACGCAAAGGCCGGCCTCATTCATCCCGATCTGACCAAGGCAACCAGTCGTGGTGAACACCGTGACGGCAGGTCGGTCGGTGGGTTGGAGCCGCATGAGCAGAACGTGGTCGGTTGCACTGTCGTGCATGTCCCAGGTTTGGGCCAAGAAACCATGCCCGTTGGCTCGGGCATTGGGGATGATGACGGCGGTGCAATCGTCTTCCTGAACCGATGCGGGAATGTCACCGCCCACTTCAGCTCGAACGGCATCAACGAAGTCAGTGAAACCACCCCCAATGATTGCCTCGGCCGGCGTGATCCCTGCTGCGGCTGCCATGGCCACCATCTCGGTATGAAGCGCTGCATCGAATGCTTCGTGTTTGGCGACCATGGCCTCAGCGATCGCCAGCACGTGGGCTCTATCGATCGGGCCGCCGCTCCAGAGACCGGAGGTGACAAGGTCGATGCGGTCTTGGGTGTAGTGAACGATCTCGTGGGCATACGCAGTGCCGTGCGCCGCGCCGATCGCCTCGGGTGACCCGGCGGCATCGAGAATGCGGATAGCTGGTCGCTGCATGGATTTCCAAGTTACTACCACCAAGAAGGGCAAGTTCATTTTGTCGAAGTGGGGTGCGCTGCTGGCGGTCAAGGATGAGGCCCGGATGTTCGGGCACCACCCTTCGATGATTTTCGACCCCGTAACTCCCTCAGCGCAGCCCAGTGTCTGTCGAGTAAGGGGGAGGAGAGCAGGGTTTCTCTCAGCAGCTGACTGTGCCTGCGATGCTGTTCATGCCTTCACCAATACCGGTGAGTGTGAGTTGCGATCGCACACCGAGCGTTCCCTTGTTGGGTAGTGAATGCTGAACGTTGCGGCTGAGACCCGTAAGAAAATTACCCGAGCCCTCGTTGAACCAGACGACCGTTCCGTAGCCGCAACCTTCAACGAGGCCAGTGAAGGTGAGTGTTCCCCGGAACTGGAAATCGAGATTCTTGTTAGGTGGTTTCAGCCCGCTGTACAAACGATTGTCCTGTTCGCGGTGTGCCGTCGACCGCGCTTACCTCGTGAGCTTCTTCGCGAACTTGAGTGACGAGACGTTGTTCGGTTTGCTGAGAGCGGCCATGGCGATCTCAAAATCGGGAAGTGAGTAGACGTCGCCGTCGTCGTTGATCATCACGAATCGATCCAGCCGAGCCAGGAAGGTGCGGTCGTGGCTGACGGCGATAACCGTTCCTTGGAACCCGTCGAGTGCCAGTTCCAATGCTTCGGAAGACTCGATGTCCAGGTTGTCGGTTGGTTCGTCGAGCAGGAGAACGTTGTGTCCTTCCAGTTCGAGGCAGAGGATTTCGAGCCGGGCTTTCTGACCACCGGACATCGTTTCGAATTCTTGGCGAGCGTTGTTGCCGAGGCCGTACCGGGCGAGCCGTTTCATAGCCTGTTCATCGTCGGGAACCCGATCGCGAACGATGTCCACAGCGTCTCGACCCAAGAAGTCCGGTCGATCATTGATCTGGGTGAACGTTCCGATGGAAGTCCTCGGCCCCAACCTGATCGAGCCGAGGTCGGGGCTGGTTTCTCCGGCGAGCGCTCGAAGCAGGTGGGTTTTTCCAGTGCCGTTGGGCCCGATCAGGCCCACCCGCTCACCGAAGTGCACCTCGTCACTGAACGGGAAAAAGAGGTCTGCCACCGAGACGTCCTTTAGCACCAGCACCCGGCGAGCCGAATCTGCGCCGCGTAGGTTCACGTGGATGTTCTGGTCATTCACTGGCGGTGGCGGCGGACCGGCCGCTACAAATTTCTCCCAGCGCGTTTCAGCAGCGTTGGCCTTGGTGGCGTTCTTGAAGTTCTGCGCCGCTCGCGCTTTCATCACTTTCATGTGGGCATAGAGGCGACGTTCTTCGTCGTTCCATCGTTTGAGAGCGTTGCCCAACAACCTCTGGCGTTGAGCCCGAGCATCCGGGAATGTGGCATAAGAACCGCCGTGGACCCAGCATCCTGATCCCTCGATGACCACGATCTTGTTGGCGCATCGCTCCAGGAGCGAGCGGTCATGACTGACCATGAGGATGGTTTTGTCGCTGGCGGCCAGCTGGTTCTCCAGCCAAACGCGAGTCGGGATGTCCAGGTAGTTGTCCGGCTCATCGAGCAGAAGCACGTCGGCCGTGGAGTTGAAGAGCAGGTCCAGAACCAGCCGCTTTCGCTCCCCGCCTGAGAGATCGCCGATGCGGCGAGTGTTGAGATCCTCTACGGAGCTCTTGATGCTGCGCTCAACGGCGGCCGCCCATTGTGACTCCAGCTCGTACCCGCCAAGGTCGCCCCACTCGGTGATCGCTTCGGCGAAGGCCATGCCGTCGTCGGACCCATCGAGCATTGCTTCTTCGGCTGCGATCATCTTCCGACCGGCGGTGCGGAGTTCCGGTAGGGCCACCTCGAGGAGCATGTCTCGAATTGTGCTGTCCGGTCGTGACATGCCGACGTCCTGGGTCATGGTGAGCATGGTGCCGCCCACCGCAAACTCCCCCTCGTCGGGAATGAGCTCACCGCTGAGGATCCGTAGAATCGTACTCTTGCCCACCCCGTTCGCACCTACCAAGGCTGCTCGGTCGCCGGGCGCGATTCCGAAACTGATGTCGAAAAACAACGAGTCGGAGGCGGGTGGGGCGTATTCGAGTTCAGAGACCGTGATGCTGGGCAAGTCTTCAGTGTGCCATGTCTACGTGACCGTCCTGGTTGAGGATGTACTGTCTGGAAATGGCCAACTCAGGTGCTCTCCTCCAACCGTTCTCTGACCCGGCGAAGCCCCACGATCAGTTCATCAAAGTCGTGAAAGCCGAGGGAACCACGCTCTGGGATGCCAACGGGAAGAAGTACTTGGATGGCATGGCCAGTCTCTGGTATTGCCAGGTCGGCCATGGCCGGAGTGAGATGGTGGAAGCGATCACCAAACAACTCATGGCGACCGATGCCTACCACGTGTTCGATCCGTTCATCAATCAGCCGGCCATCGACGTTGCCGACGCAATCATCGCCCGTTCGCCCTATGACACCGGCAGGGTTTTCCTGGGTTGTTCAGGCTCTGAGGCCATCGATACCGCGTTCAAGCTGATTCGTCTGGTGCAGCGCGTCCGCGGCCATGAAGACAAGCAGATCGTGATTCGCAGAACGCGGGGCTATCACGGCACCAATGTTGGGGGCACAAGTGCGCAGGGCATCGAGAGTAACCGGGTGGGGTGGGGAGATCTGGTGCCGCACTTCATCGAAGTCGACCCTGATGACGTCGAAGACGCCGCCAGGGTGTTTGCCGAGCACGGCGATCGGATCGCCGGCGTGATCACCGAACCGATCCAGGGAGCCGGTGGCGTCTACCCGCCGCCGGAGGGGTACCTTGAGGGGCTTCGCAAACTCTGCACCAAACACGGTGCGATTCTGTGTTTTGACGAGGTGATTGCGGGTTTTGCGCGGACTGGCGATTGGTTCGGAGCCCAAACCTACGGCGTTACGCCAGACATGTTCACTTTCGCGAAAGGCGTGTCGTCCGGATACCAGCCGTTGTCTGGCGTTGCCATCGGTCCGGAGGTGTCGGCGGCGCTGGAAGGCATGGGTGCCATGTTGCGCCACGGCTACACCTATTCCGGTCATCCGGCCGCATGCGCCGCCGGGCTCAAGAACATCGAACTGATCGAGGAGTGGGGACTGATTGAGCGCGCCAACCACATCGGAGAGCTGTTCAAATCCGGGTTCCAGTCTCTTGTCGATGATGGAGCAATCCTCAGTTACCGGGGCGTTGGGGCCATATGGGCTGCCATATTGCCGTACGAGGCGGCCGAAGTTCGGGTCCGAATGTTGGACCGGGGCGTTGTCGTTCGGCCGATCCTTGATGCGGTGGCGTTCTGCCCGCCGCTCACCTCCACCGATGAAGAGATCGGGCAGATGATCGATGTCATGGCCGACTCGCTAAACAAATGATCGTAGGATCAACATGACGAAAGGTGCCGTAGAGGTCGCAAAAGCGACAACTCTGTGGATAGACCAGTTGGAATCCCCGGTGGTTCCCCGGCCACCACTTCCGGGTGACATTGACGTTGATGTCGCGATTGTCGGTGGAGGCTTCAGTGGTCTCTGGACGGCTTACTACCTGATTCGACACGACCCATCACTTCGGATCGCGGTGCTGGAAAGGGAGTACTGCGGTTTTGGTGCCTCCGGAAGGAACGGCGGCTGGTGTATTGGCGAGCTCGCCGGCTCATTCGCCAAGTACGCCAAGCTCAGCAACCCTGGGGAGGCGCTTCGTCAGGCCAGGGCGGTCTTCGACACAGTCGACGAGGTCGGTCGCGTAGCCGCCCTTGAAGGGATTGATTGTGACTTCGCCAAGGGTGGCACCGTCCGCTTGGCCCGCAATGCGCCGCAGGCCAAACGGCAGGCCGACGAGATAGCCGAGGCCCGTAGTCAAGGGTTCACCAAAGACGAGATCCGCCTTCTTTCCGCCGCCGAGGCTCGCAGCATGTTGAATGCCACGGAGGTCCGGTCGGGCGTCTTTTTCGCAGCAACGGCGGCTTTACAGCCGGCCAAGTTGGTGCGCGGGCTCGCGTCCGTCGTAGAAGCGGCAGGGGTCAAGATCTTCGAGCAGACTCCGGTAGCGAGCGTGGAAGATCGAGTGGTCCGGACTGCGCGAGGTCGAGTGAAAGCCCAATCGATCGTGCGAGCAACTGAGGCGTACACCCGAGACCTTGTGGGGGAGCGGCGAACGGTGTTGCCGGTCTACTCGTTCATGATTGCCACCGAGCCGCTACCAGAGGAATTGTTTGCCGAGATCGGCCTGGCGAATCGATCCACGTTCGCCGACGATCGGTACATGGTGATTTACGGCCAACGGACCGGTGATAACCGTTTGGCGTTTGGTGGAACGGGCGTCCCCTACTTGTGGTCCTCCGGAATCTCGGAGAAGACCGAGTTCGATCTCGAGTCGCACGGTCGGGTTCACGACGTACTCGTCGATCTCTTGCCATCGCTGGCGAACACGACAATCACGCATCGATGGGGCGGCGTGCTGGCGATTCCGCGGAACTGGGTTCCTGGTCTGACCTACGACCAAGATAGCGGTTTAGGTGCCTTTGGTGGATACGTAGGCGAGGGCGTGGCTGCGTCCAACCTGGCCGGTCGAACCATGGCGGATCTCATCACTCGCCAGGACACGCCTCGCGTCAGTCTGCCGTGGGTGGGTGCCAAGGCGCGCCGGTGGGAGCCGGAACCATTGCGCTTCATCGGGGTTCGTTCCAGCCGGAAGATTCTCGCGGCCGCCGATGCCTCGGAGTTCGGCTCGGATGAAGAGGCCAAGATGGCGTTCCAGATCTCCCGGATACTGCGAGGGGCGTGGACCTCCCCGAGGGTGACCTGAGCGAACAGTGAGGTTACTGGATCGTGATGGAGAACGTGACTGGCCCACTGGAGTCAAGGCCGTCGCTAACCGCTGTGGTCACCGCCGTCGTGCCGGAGGAACCGCTGCCGGTAAACCGCAGAACCCCGTTGGGATCGATCCAGGGCTGGACGGTGAAGAGGTCAGTGTTGACTGCGGTGGTGATGAAACTGAGGGACTGCGTTGGCTCGTTGTCCTCTCCGACCGAGAGGTTGGTGGCCCACTGCTGAACGAATGAGGCCCCGGGTGCGGCAACGACGGAAGGACCGGCGGAAAAACGGGGAAGGTCGTTCACCCTGGTGATTTCAACACTGAGGTAACCCAGAGAACACAGACCGAAGGTGTTGCAGATCTCATAGGTCACGGATCCAAGCCCATATGCGTCGCGGTCGCCCTGGAACGCAATCACCCCGTCGCCGGCATGGATAGCGGTTCCAAGTCGAGTGGTGGTGATTCGGACAGACGCCGGGTCCAGTTTGGATTCCGGCGCGGTGTCGTTCGTGAGTACGTTTACCGACCCGGCCGAGTCCTCCGGAATGATGATTCGGTCTGGTGCGGTGATCGGGGGCGGGGGAGTAATCGTTACCACCAGTCTGGCTTTCGCCGTTGTATTCCCGTCGGAGATCTCGTAGGCGATCGTGGCGGCCCCCACCCGATCGTTGGCGGTGAAGATGATGTTGTCGCCGCTGATCTCCACCCGGCCAAGATCGATGCCGTCGATGACGGCGGCAGAAATTATCGTGAGGGCATCCTCGGACGGATCCGAATCGTTGGCCAGAACTGCGGCAACAACGGTTTCGGTTGCAGGCACTGTGGCCACGTCGTCCAACGCGGTCGGTGAGGCGTTGAAGTCCGGCACGGTGATACGGGCCAATCCGATGTCGGACCCTCCGAACCCATCGATGATCGTGTATGCCAGTGCGATGATCTGGGGCTTGTCATGGTCCGGCGTGACCACTAGGGCGTCGCCAGTGACCGCTACTTCGGCCGCACCTTCGGTCACCTCGGCGGAATCAATCGTGAGGGTGTCGGAGTCCAGATCGGAATCGTTGAGGAGCGGTCGGATGGTGATTGGGCCGGGGGCCGTTGCCGTTTCGTCGTCGTCGGATGCGGTCGGGGCATCGTTCACCGCAGTGAATGTGGTGGCGGCCTCACCTTTCAAGCAGCCGCCATTTGACCAGCACGCCTCGTAGCGGACGGTGACATCGCCGTTGGCGTTTGGTTCGGGCGTGATGACGATCTCCTGGCCATTCCACTCTGCTGCGGCCGGTCCAAGGACTTTCAGGATCTCCACAGAGTCTGGAAGATCTGTGCCGGGTGCATTAACCGAAAAGCTGAGTTGAGTGTCCTCGGCTGCAGTGAGGTTGCTGTATGCGATCAGTTCAGGGGAGAACACTCCCGGGGCCAGGGTGAAGGCTGCGATGACAGCGGCCACGGTGCTGGAGATGGTGATTCCGCTATTGGGCCAAGATGCTCCCAGGATTGGGACTTGAGCGATCCATGCTGCGAGCGGACTGAATCGCTTCTGGGCGATTGAGACGTTCAACATCGCTTTCACAACGTCGGGGTCGAACTGTGATCCAGCACATCGGGCCAGTTCTGCCCTCGCGTCGGCCGCTGGGAAGGGGTTCTTGTATGAACGGGCAGATGTCATCACGTCATAGGCGTCGGCAACAGCCACAATCCTGGCGCTGAGAGAAATTTCCTCGCGCCGGAGTCCGAAGGGATAGCCGCTCCCGTCCCACTTCTCGTGATGCTGGCCGGCCGAATTCACCCATTCGCCCAGCCATGGTCGCAGGGGTTCGGTCATTTCGGCCCCGTGCAGCGGATGCTGGGCAAGCTCATTCCACTCGGTGTCGCTGGGTCGACCGACCGTGTTGAGCACCGAAGGTCGAACCCGCAACTTGCCCACGTCGTGGATCAAAGCGGACCAGCGGAGCATTTCGAGCTCATCGTCCTTCAATCCCATCTCTTCGCCGATGAGTTGGGCGTATGCCCGCACCCGTTCGGTGTGGCCTCGCGTGGCTCGATCATGGCTGGAGAGCGCGTTGGCCATACCGAGCAACTGCGTAGCAGCTTCGGTTGGGGTCTGTTGTTCGTCGATGGTTCGGTCTTCAATGCTGCGCTGCAAAGCTCGCAACGACGGGGCTCGAAGTGCCGTGGCAAATCGGGACGGGGCTTGGTCTGGGAATGCCAGGGTCATGTCCAGAACGGCGGCGATCGGAAGAAGTCGCCGGAAGATTCGCTCGCTGCCGATGGCGAAGAGGATCACGGTGATTCCGAGCGTGGCCCACCAACCCGCCGTTTCGCCGGGGTTTGCCGGAGCAGGAAGTATGCGGATCAGGAGGAGAGCGAAGCAAACCGACAAGCCCACCGGAAACACGAACGAAGCTATTCGAAGAAGGCGGGCTGAGGTTCGACGCGGTTTCCACCGTACCGAAGGATCCATCTGGGTAGGCCCCAACGGCGCGACCACGTCGTCGCCCGATGCCAGAAGATCCGTTTCCATCAGGGATTTCGTCGACCGAAACGCGCCTCCACTTGAGAATCCGATGCGGAACGGAAACCTGGCTGCTGATGTGACATCGGGGTATCTCAACATTTCTTTCTCGTCAGGATCCCTGCTCACCTGGCTTTTAACACTAAACGTGTCGTTTGTCATGATCCGAACCGCATCCAGAACCTGGGCGGCTGACGACAGTGGCGGAATACCCCCTACCACTTCCCCCGATTTGAGGAGAGAAATGAAAAAGAACACCCGTATCGCAGTCTCGATGCTCATGACCCTTGGCCTGGTGGCCGCCGCCTGTGGATCCGACGAAGCCGACTCGGCCGTCGACGGTTCCGTTGTAGAAACCACCGAGGTCGTTGAGGAAACGCCTGAAGAGACCGAGCCAGCCAGCGACGATGAGATGGCTGAGGAAGCCAGCGACGATGAGATGGCGGAAGAAGCGAGCGACGATGCGATGGCCGAGGAGGACGGCGAGATGGCGGAAGAGCCGGCCACCGTTGTTGACATTGCTCTCAGCTCTCCAGATTTCAGCATTCTGGTCGAGGCGCTCACCGCCGCTGACCTTGTTGAGACACTTCAGGGCTCCGGCCCATTCACCGTCTTTGCCCCCACCAACGATGCGTTCGCGCAGGCGCTAACCGACCTCAACCTCACCAAGGAGGAGCTGCTCGCCAGCCCCGACTTGGCCGGCATTTTGACCTACCACGTGGTTCCTGCATTGGTTGATTCCGGTGCCGCGGTGGCAGCTGATGGCACCGAGGTCCCGACCGTCAATGGTGACACGATCGCCGTGTCGGTTGTTGATGGCAGCGTAATGGTGGACGGTGCAACGGTGACCACCGTCGATCTCATGGCTGGCAACGGCATCGTGCACGTAATCGACAGCGTGATTCTGCCCGGCTAGTCAATCTGTCCCCGCGGTCGTCAGCGGCCGAACACAGTCGGAGCGGTGCCGAGCCTTCGGGTTCGGCATCGCCGCGTTTTGACAACCGGGTTAGACGATTCGAACCGTTCCCGTAAGTGGATAGTGATCGCTCAGGTGGAAACGGTGGCCATCGACCGACAGGGCGGAATCCAGAACGCGAACGTCAGACACCTCCACGCCGGGGCTGGCGAACCACCGTGTGAAATAGGCGGTGAAACGGGGCCCGCCAGCGTTGAAGCGGTTCTTCTTGCTGTCCCAGGTGGGGCGGGGTGGTGGCGCTCCGTGGAGTCCGGCCTCAGCCAGCGCTGCCAGCTCGTCTACGCGGGTATTGGTATCGCCGGCGATGAGTAGGCAGGCGCTGGGGCTGGCCTCCACGATGGTGGCGAGCTGATGTAGACGGTCGCCGGTCCCGCCCACTCCCGGTGCAAGATGAACATTGGCGATGCTCAGCGACTCGTGGAACGTGGTGAGAATCGCACAGCCGGGCACCACCAGGGTGGAGGGCTGGCTGGCGAGGAGGTCGTGGCGGACCAGGGTTGCGAGGTTGCCGCTGTGACTGCGCGGGTTGGCTCGAACCATGCCATGGGTTTCCACGAAAGGAACCAGCCCTGGCAGCTCCTGGAGCAGGATGACATCTGGATCCACGTCGAGCATGACGGTACGGAAGGCGGCCTCGGTGTCCTCCTGCTGCCATTGCGCCGGCGCCGCATCGGAACGGTGCAGCATCGCCAGATTCCAAGTGAGAAAGGTAATGGGGTTCACGTCTCTGTCGTCACGCTGGACTGATAACGGCGATGAGGTCCCCGGGCTCAACACTGGAGATCTCGGCGATAGCGATCCGTTCGATCGTGCCACTGATCGGCGCCGAAATGACCGACTCCATCTTCATCGCCTCGATAATCGCCAGCGGCGTGTTGGCGGTGACAGTGTCGCCAACCGCCACCTTCAGACTGGCGATTCCGGTGAACGGTGCAGCAACATGGCCGGGATTGGCGGGATCGGCTTTCTCCGCGGCGGTGATCCCGGCCTTTACGGACGTGTCCAAAACGTCGATCGGTCGCAGTTGCCCATTCAGTTCAAATACCACCCGACGGAGGCCCCGCTCGTCTGGTTCTCCAATGGCATCCAAGGCCACCAGGAGTTGCACACCTTTGCCCAGGCCGATTCTGATGTCCTTGTCGCCGGGCTCCAAACCATAGAGGAACATCTGGGTAGGGAGCCGAGAGAGTTCCCCGTAGGAGGAGAGGTGGCGCTCGAAGTCGGCAGCCGGCTCGGGAAACAGGAGTTTGTTGAGCGTGGTGCGCACCGTGGTCGGCTCGGCGAGGGCTGCGATCTGGTCATCGGCGAGTGGAACGGGGTCCTTGGCCGGTCGGCGACCCACCAGTGCATCGGTGCGGAACGGCTCGGGGAACCCTCCGGGTGGCTCACCCAATTCGCCGTGGAGGAAACCGATCACGCTGTCCGGAAGATCCACCGAGGCCGGGCTTGCGGCCACATCGGCGGTGGTCAAGCCAGCACCTACGAGGTGCAACGCCATATCTCCTACCACCTTCGACGTTGGCGTCACCTTGATCACCCGTCCGAGGAGGGCATCGCACGCCGCGTACATCTCCTCGATCATCTCGAAACGATCGCCCAGACCCATAGCGATCGCCTGCTGGCGAAGGTTGGAGAGCTGGCCGCCGGGGATCTCGTGGTGGTAGACCGAGCCGGTAGGGCTGCGGAGTCCCGCTTCGAACGGTTGGTACAACCGCCGAACCGCTTCCCAATACGGCTCCATGGACGTGAGCGCGGAGAGCGACAAACCGGTGTCACGGGTTGTGTTCGCAAAAGCGGCAACGATGGCCGGGAGTGCCGGCTGTGACGTCATACCGCTCAGTGGTGCAGCCGCACCATCAACGGCGTCGACTCCGGCGTCAGCGGCGGCGAGATATGTTGCAAGCTGGCCACCGGCACTGTCGTGGGTGTGGAGATGGACCGGTGCATCGAACCGGCCACGAAGCGCCGTAACCAGAGTCCGGGCCGCCGGTGCTCGCAGCAGGCCTGCCATGTCCTTGACGCACAGCACATGAACGCCGGCTTCAACGAGTGCCTCTGCCACGCCCAGGTAGTAGTCCAACGTGTAGATGCTTTCGTTGGGGCTAGTGAGGTCGCCCGAGTAACAAATGGTTCCCTCGATGAGAGCCCCGGTGCCTTGGAGTGCATTGATCGCTGGCTTCATCTGATCGATGTTGTTGAGAGCGTCGAACACCCTGAAGATGTCGATTCCGGTGCGGTGAGCTTCTCGTACGAAGGCCTCGGCCACCGCATCTGGGTATGCGGTGTAGCCGACGGTGTTCCTGCCTCGCAGAAGCATCTGGAGGCACGTATTGGGAAGTGCCGCCCGTAGCCTTTCCAACCGTTCCCACGGGTCCTCGTGGAGGAATCGCAAGGCCACATCGAAGGTTGCCCCACCCCAACACTCAGCGCTGAGAAGGTTGGGGGTCTGGCTGGCCATCTGCCTGGCACCCATGACCAGATCGATCGTGCGGACTCGGGTGGCGAGGATGGATTGGTGAGCGTCTCGGAGTGTTGTATCGGTGACCAACAATTGTTCTTGGGTCCGCATCCACTGAGCGAAGCCCGCTGGTCCCAGCTCGGTGAGCCGCTGGCGGGATCCAGGCGGGGGCTCCACCTCAGTCCGGGGAGGCAACTTGGTGGACGGGTCCAACTCTGTGGGGCTGAGTCCGTGCGGCCGATTGACAGTCACCTCGCCAAGCCAGCGCAAAAGCCGCGTGGCACGGTCGCCGGAAACCTCGCCCTCCATGAGGTGGGGTCGTTCATCGATGAAACTGGTGGTGAAGCGGCCCGCTTGGAAGTCCGGATCGGCCAGCACGGACTGGAGGAAGCTGAGGTTGGTGATCGGCCCTCGCACCCGGAACTCCGCGAGCGCCCGGCGGGCTCGCCCTACCGCTTGATCGAACGTGTTTCCGCGACAGGTGAGTTTGGTGAGCAACGAATCGAAGTAGGGCGTGATCTCCGCACCGGCGTACCCGCCGCCGCCATCGAGACGAATGCCGGCACCGCCCGGTTGGCGGAAGGCGAGAATTCGACCGGTGTCGGGACGGAAGTCTGAAGAAGGATCCTCGGTAGTGATCCGGCATTGCAGCGCCGCCCCATGTTGGCGGATCGACTCCTGCACCAGACCCATCTCGGCCAGCGTTTCGCCCCCGGCGATCCGAAGCTGAGTCTGCACGATGTCGATGTCGGTCGTTTCCTCGGTGACCGTGTGTTCCACCTGGACTCGGGGATTCATCTCGATAAAAACGAAGTCCTCGCCATTCTCGTCCAGCAGGAACTCCACCGTCCCGGCGTTGACGTACTTGATGTGTTGGCCGAATTGGACAGCTTGCTGGCACATCTGGTCCCGAAGCTCTTTGTTCAGGTTCGGAGCCGGGGCGAGCTCAACGACTTTCTGATGCCTCCGCTGAATCGAACAATCCCGCTCGAACAAGTGCACGACGTCGGTGCCGTCGCCGATCAGTTGGACCTCGATATGGCGGGGATTGGTGACCGCCCTCTCCAAGAACACTGTGGCGTCCCCAAAAGCGCTGAGCGCTTCCCGGCGGGCGGTGGCCACCGCCTCGACCAGAAGGGTGGGGTCGCTGATGCGTCGCAGACCGCGTCCGCCACCGCCGCTGGCGGCCTTCACGAAGAGAGGGAACCCGATCTTCTCAGCTTCGGTCAGTGCTGTTTCTGCGGTCACCTCGGCGGACTGGTTCAATACGGTCAGTCCTGCGGCCGCCGCAGCTGCCTGGGCTCGCATCTTGTTGCCACACAATTTGAGCACGCTTTGCGGCGGACCCACGAAGGTGATTCCGGCGTCGGCGCAGGCCTGGGCGAGGTCGGGGTTCTCCGACAGGAAGCCGTACCCCGGATGGATGGCGTCGGCACCGGCCGCCTGGGCCGCTTTGAGAATCAACTCGATGTCCAGGTAGGGCTGTAGCGGTCGGCCGGCGGTGCCAATTTGGTACGCCTCGTCAGCTTTCAACCGGTGCAGACTTTGGCGGTCTTCCCATGTGTGGACCGCAACAGTCTCGATCCCCAACTCGACAGCGGCACGAAATACCCGGATGGCAATCTCCCCTCGATTGGCCACAAGCAGTTTCTGGATCCCGGTACTCATTGCTCTAGATTCGCCGTTCAAGGCACGATCCACAAGTGGAGTAGGGGAGCATTCTCCCTGCTTTGGGGTATCGCGAATACTCTGACAACGTGATCACGCCCACCCACGTAGTGACCAATGCATTCGTGGCGCGCCGCGCCGCCGAGACGGAGGGCGTTTCCACAAAGCAGATCCTGTCCGATGGGCCAGCCCGTCGGTGGTTTGTGCTCGGGGGCCTTGCGCCGGATGTTGGTCTCTACGCGCTGACCGCCGGGGCTGCCATGTTTTACCCGACGGTCCGGGGACTCTCATTGCAGGAAACGTTCGCTCTGGCCTTCGATGACCTATTTTTCAATGACCCCTTGTGGATCATCGTTCAGAACACTCTCCACAGTCCGGTGGTTCTCGGCGGCCTTACGGCCGTTGCAGCACTGACGAGCAAGAAGCGTCTTCTCAGTTTCGCTTTGGGCTGCTTGCTCCATACGGCGATGGACATCCCGGTGCACCACGACGACGGTCCGCTCTATCTCTTTCCGTTCAACTGGTCCCTTCGTTTCAGCAGTCCGGTGAGCTACTGGGACCCGGCGCACTACGGACGGCTCGTGCAACCGGTCGATATGGCCATCACGCTGATCGGCGGTGCCTACTTGCTCTATGCGTGGCGGCGGTCGCGTCGTCGTGCCGGCGCCTGAAACAGAAGCTATCAACCTGAGCTAAAGGTTGATCGTGTAGGCGTTTCTTGAATCAAATCTGAATCGCAGGGTCTAGTTGACGTTGAAACGAGGAGGCGGCACCCGATCGCCTAGATCTGGCGGCGTAAAGCATTCAGTTCGTCGTCGCTACCCAAGGCGATCAGGACGTCGCCTCGCTCCATCTCGGTCTGGGGCGCCGGATTGGTGTGATACAGATTATCCGTCTTGCGAATTGCGATGATCAGCGACCGTTTCCCAGTCTTCTGACTCAACTCCACCAACCGTTGTCCCACCATGGAGGAGTCTTCGGTGATCACGAACTCTTGAACGGAAACATCGTGTTGCTCGTCGTGCAGGATCTCGTCGATGAACTCCGCCACGTTGGGCTGCAACGCCAGCGCAGCCATACGGGATCCACCGATCTCGTGAGGATTGATCACTCTGCTGGCCCCGGCCTGGAAGAACTTCGGTTGGTTCTTCTGGTCGCTGGTCCGAGCCACGATGAAGAGATCCTTGCGCAGCGCTCTTGCGGAGAGGCAGACGAACAGATTGTCGGCGTCGCTGTCGAGCGCCAGAATCATGGTGCGGGCGCGTTCTAGACCGGCGGCGCGGAGCACGTCATCATCGGTGGCGTCGCCGATGATGATGGGAACGTCGGACTCCGAGGCATTGGGGTCGCGGTCGATAACCACTACGTCGGTCTGGTGGCGTCTACAGAAGTCCGCCACGGCGTGACCTACTTGGCCCCAACCACAGATGATGGTGTGGCCGGTCATTTCCGCGATTGCTTTAGTCATTCGTCGTCTCCGAAATGCATCGTTGATTGTGCCTTCGATCAAGGTGTCCACAAAGACACTGATCGTGTAGAGGACTGAGCCCACGCCGGTCACCACTAGGAAGAGCGTGAACAGGCGGTAGCTCGTGGTGTTGGTCAGGTCGATGTCGACCTCGGAGAAACCGACTGTGGTGATGGTGATGATCGTCTGGTAGAGCGCGTCGAACCATGGGAGCCCCAACATGGCGTACCCAATCCAGCCGATGATCACGATGACCGCCACGGCAAAAAGGCTTACTTGAAACCGTCGCCACGGATCTCGGGTGCGGCGCTGGCCGTACGCTAGCGTCGAGCTGGATTGATCGGAGGGGGCACTCACAGGCTCTGATCTGAATCCGCTCGGAGCTGGCTCGAGGCAACATTCCGCTGGCGGCGGGTGATTCCCAGCTCCTGATCCATGAGCCAAATATAGATCCCTCCTTTCCCGTTCAGGGCCATGTGCGCCAACTCCGGCGCTTTGGGCCGCCTTTGCCGATCCTGATCTAGGCTGTCCGCATGGGGATTACCAACATTGCATCCGAGAAATATCTGAGCTTTACCACGTATCGCAAAGACGGAACACCCAAATCGACTCCGGTTTGGATCGCCGATTTGCAAGATGGGACTATCGGCTTCACCAGTGCCTCGTCGAGCTGGAAAGTGAAACGACTTGCCAACAACTCCTCCGTTCTCCTTCAGCCTTCGGACGCTAGAGGCAAAGTAAAGGAGGGGACCGAACCGGTGAGCGCAACCGCGGTGGCCTCGACGGAAGACTTCTCCAGGGTTGGAGGCGCTGTCCAGAAGAAGTACGGGATGCAGTTCAAGGCGATCATGGTGTTCGGCAAGCTGATGAAGCTCCTTGGACGCGGGTCCGGAACCGATACCGCCATCATCGTCACCCCTCTCTAGTGAGAATGCCATGAGCGAAGACATGTACCCAGAGTTCCCCGGCGTGGAACCGTTTGGAACGAAACGCACCCCGTCGGCTGAGCGGGCTCACCGCAAGAAGGTCGTGGCGCGCGGGTATCAAATCTTCGGAGCGATGCGTTGGGGGCAGCTTGGTGATGGCCACATAACCGCTCGAGATCCCGAGCTCACCGATCATTTCTGGGTTTTGAATTGGGGCGTGCCCTTCGTCGACGCCACCGTCGAGAAGCTGGTCCTAGTCGGTCCCGACGGGGCGGTCACCGATGAGAATGGTGTTCCCACCGGCGCGGTGAACACGGCGGGCTACAACATTCACGCCCCTCTCTATGCGGCGCGGCCCGATGTTGTGGCGGCCGCTCACACTCATACTCAGTTCGGGACGCCGTGGTCGGCCAACGTTGAGCCGTTCCGGGCGCTCAGTCAGGAGTCGTGTGCCTTCGTTTTCGATCAGGCGGTATTCGACGACGAAGAAGTAGAGGTGCTCTCCACCGATGGCGGTCGGCGTATCGCCGCTGCTCTCGGTCAGAACAAATTGTGCATCCTTCGCAATCATGGTGTGCTGACGGTGGGGCGAACGGTTGAGGCGGCCGTTGGTTGGTTTGTGCAAGCCGAGCGAGTGGCCGAGGTACACGTGAAGGCCCCCAACGGTCGAGCCATCAGCGACGAGGCCGCCAAGCTGGCCTCAGAATCGCTGAGCACCGACCATGCTGGCTGGCGCATCTATCAGTGGCTCAACCTCACGATGTGAGAAATGGGTTCGCTCAGGGCCTGCCCTAGTTTCGGGCCACGTCGAGCTGGCGGATGGCCGCAGCCACCGGGCCGGGATATTTGCGGTGCACGGAATGACCAGCACCACCGATAACGGCGGAGTGGATAACGTTCAGTTTCGCCTCGAAGACCTTCATCGCCGGTTGGAAGCGCTTGTCATTCTCGCCGACGATCACCACGGTGGGCGCTGTGATCGTTCCAAGTTCGTCCAGCACCCAGGAGTCGGTGTGCTTGGAGATCTCTTCGCTACCGGCCGGCAGATCGAGTTTCGCAGCTGAGAGATCGACTGCCCGATTCCACTGTTCTCGTGCGTCGGCGTTTCGGAACCCAGGGCCGGAGGCGATCAGGGCGAGCCCGGCCACTTGTTCTGGATGTTGCAGTGTGTACGCCAGGCTCAGGTAGCCGCCCAACGAATGGCCGGCAAGGACTACTGGCTTGTCAAACTGACCGAGAACGTGCTGGAGGTCGGCCAGCACTGCTTCCCGCCCGTATTCACCGGGCGGGGGCGAATCGGATTGGCCATGGCCGCGAAGGTCCCACGCCATAGTGGTACGGTCGCCCAGTTCACGGCGGACGCTGTTCCACACGGTGCTGTTGTCAACCCAGCCGTGAGTGAAGACGATAGGGGGCAATACCGAGTCGGTCGGCGTGACCGTGACATTGATGTGAACCACGACCACCAATTTCCCATTCAGAACAACCCGGACCACAATCCTTGGTGATGCACAGACTCAATGGCCCCTATTACGACGACCTCGCACCAGGTACGGAGCTGCCCAAGCTTCCGGCGGTGACGATCACCGATGCCGAGAACGTTGCTTACCGCAGCATCACCGGTGACGAGAACCGACTCACTGCCGATCGTTCGGCCTACGCCGCGGCCTCCGGAAGCAACGGCGCGTTGGCGAACCCGGGACTCGTTCTTCAGCTGTCCATCGGGCTCAGCACCAGCGCGACCCGTCATGCCATAGCCAACCTCTTTTATCGAGGGGTTCTTGTGCAACGCCCCGTGGAGGTGGGGGAGACGGTGCAGTCAACTACCACTGTGCTGGGGATGGCCGACTCCCGCCCCAAAGGCGATCTCAACCGAGGAAAGGTGCTGCTGGGAATCGACACCATCGGCAGCAACGGACCGATCGCCAGTTACCAGCGATGCGCACTATTACCGGCCCGGGGCGAAGCGCCGGGATTCTCCGACGATGTGGGTTCGGCCACTTCGGCTCCGGATCCGGACTACTCCTCAGTTATCCCGGAATGGGACCTGTCGGCGCTTCCCGATCTGCCGGTCGCCGCCGGAGAGACCGTCGAGGATCCCATGGAGGACCACATCGACCTGGCCGCCGCATTCGCCAGGATGACGTTCAATCAGGCCATGGTGCATCGATCGGAGTTCGCCACCACCTATCCCACTCGCCTGGTCTATGGCGGGCATGTGATCGCGCTTGCTCAAGCGTCGGCTACGCGGGTTTTCCCGGGCATGGCAACCGTCCTCGGTTGGAAAAGGTGCAATCACACCGCCCCCGCGTTTGAAGGTGACACGCTGAGTTTCACTCACACGTTGAAGTCGAGCGACTTTGTCGGCACCGGTCAGATGCTGACGATCGAGACCTTGGGCTTTCGCCGCACCGCCGACGCCGAACCAGAGCAACTTCTCGATTGGGAATATGTAGCGCTTCACAGGTGAGCGCAGACCGTTCGGTGGCGGACCGGCCCGCAGTGACGTTCTAGCTGTCCCGGATGGCCAACAGACGCTCAACCTCGGTGAGGTCGTAGGGGTTGCCAGCCATGTAGATCAGGTGACGAACGCCGACCTCGGCCCAAGCCTCCACGTCGGCGTTGGCTTCCACCATGGTGGTGCGTTCAATCGACGCCGAATCCTTCCCCAACTTCTCGCACCACTCGTCCAAAGTGGCCATGATCCCCTTGGCTTGTTCGGGGGTCTTGCCCACCATGTTATGCATCTGGGCGTACTGGGCGGTGAGGCGAAGCGTGACCTTTGGTCCGGTGCCACCGATCAAGATTGGCAACGGTCCCATGGGCGGCGGATTGAGGTTTTCCAGTCGGCGCACGACCCGGGGCAGTTCTTGGCCGAAGATTTTCAGCCGCCCGGGGGCAGTGCCGAACTCGTAGCCGTACTCGTCGTAATCCCGCTCGAACCAGCCGGAACCCATTCCCAGAACCACCCGTCCGCTGCTGATGTGATCCACCGTGCGGGCAATATCGGCCAGAAGGTCGGGGTTCCGGTAGCTCATGGGCGTGACCATCGGTCCGATCGTGGCGTGGCTGGTGGTGGCTGCCATCGCCGCCAGAATTGACCAGCACTCGAAATGGGACGCCTCGGGATCACCGTAGAGCGGGAAGAAGTGGTCCCACGTCCAGAGGGAGTCGACCCCCAGCGAGTCTGCCTTGATCCAGGCTTCACGAAGTTCGGCCATGGTGGTGGCCTGGGGATGAAGTTGAACACCGACTTTGAGATCTGCCATGCCGCCAACCTAATTGGACCGGCAGGGGATACCACTACGAGATCTACACATGATCTGCAAATCTCGCCGGGGACCTCTCCACACCGTTTCCGTATCTTCGGAGATCATGACCGAACCCCACACTCCGCTGGATATCCCGCCGCCGACTGCAGCGGATCGTGTGAAAGAACCGACGTCGGTTTCGCGTCCCGCTCGGTCGACCGCCACCCCGCTGCGCTCAGAGTGGGTGGCCGGTGCGCTCGCCGTTGGTGTATTGCTGGACATTGCGGTTCGCCAGCAGTACATGAGCAGCGTGGGCGTGTCCATGCTGCTGGTCGGCAGTTCGCTGGCGGTTTGGTTCGCCGGAGTCTCGCGCGGAACCCGTACTGCTGTTCTCCTCACGGCGTCGGCGATGTTCGCCGTTCTGCTTTCGGTCCGAAGCGACCCGCGCCTGACGGCGTTCAACCTCATCGCCTCCATCATGTTGCTCGGTCTGGGAGCACTGGGCGGGCGCATCCCGAACCTTTTCGAGTACCGGCTGGCCCAGCTGGTCCGCGACGGTCTAGAGACGGCCTTTTACTTCGTCGAGACGGCTATCGAGACGGTCAAGGAAGCGAATATCCGATCGGGATCGGCCCGGAGGACGGGCCGGATCGATCCCGCCCTCCAGGTGCTTCGGGGTGTTGCACTGGCTACACCGCTCATCGTGGTCCTCACCGTCCTGTTGGCCAGCGCCGACGTGATCTTTTCCAACCTTGTCTCGCTCGACGCATTCAACCCGGCCAGGTGGTTCCTCCACATCGCGTTTGTTGTTGGCGGGGTCTACGTGTTTGCCGTGATCATGCGTCTCGGCGTGTTGCCGCCGCGTTTCGCACCCGTCCCCAGCGACAGCTTTCGTCTCGGTGCCACGGAGACGATCGTGGTGCTGTCATCCCTGGTTGCGTTGTTCGGTGTGTTCACGCTCATTCAAATCTTTGCCTTCTTGGGCGGGGGTTCCGAGACACTTGCCACAGCAGGGATTACTTACTCGGATCACGCCCGGCAGGGGTTCTTCCAGCTCTTGTGGGTTGCGGGGATCACCCTTGTTGTTCTGATGGTGTTCTGGGTGATCACTGTCCGCTCGGAACGCAGTACCCCGGTACTTCGAGCGCTCAACATGGCCGCACTCGCTCTGATCATCGGCATCGTGGGTGTCGCCATGGGGCGACTCCAGCTCTACATAACCAGTCAGGGTCTGACGCCGCTCCGGTTCTACAGCTCGGTCTTCTCCGTCTGGGTGGGGGTGGCGTTCGTGATCGTTGGAATCCGACTGGCCGGTGTAAAGGCAGGGGCGGCGTGGCTGATGTCGGCATTGGTCGGGTCTGGATTGGTTGTCTTGATCATTTTGAACGTCCTGAACCCGGATGCGTTGATCGTTTCTTACAACGTCGACCGGTTCAACCACACCGAGCCCGGCAAAATAGACACGATCTCCGACGACGGGGTCGCCGCTCTTCTGCCCGAACTGAACGGATTTCCAGCTGAGATCCAGAAGCTGATCCTCCTCGAGGTCTGTGAACCCCCGGTCGATTCGGGTCTTTTCAACTGGAACCTCGGCCGTTCCCGGGCGGAGTCGGCCCGCCTCCGAGTCTGCGGTTAGAAGTGGGGGGCAAGCGAAGCGGCGGCAGCAGCGACACCTGAGGATCCAATCGGTGCCCCCATCGAATGGAGAGTCGCTTCGATCGTTCCCAAGGTCCCGAGTACGTGCGGTGGGTTGAGGTGTCCCATGTGACCGATGCGGAAGGCGTTGCCCATATTGGCGATGCCAAGGCCGAGCACAAGGCCAGCGGACTCTTCGGCCCGGCGCCGCAGTTCGGTCGCATCGATGTCATTACAGAGGACGGTGGTGACCGCATGGGAACGGGCCGCGGGCTCGATGATGTTGAAGTCCAGTCCACCAGGAGAGGACCAGGCTGCAATGGCGGCGTGAATCGCACCGGCCAGGATTTCGTGGCGACGCCAGATCTTCTCCAGGCCACCCTCCTCATCCATCATGTTCAACGCTTCCTTGAGCCCGTAGAGATGCTGAATCGGGGGAGTGCCGGCAAAGATCTTGTACATGAGGTCCGGTGTTCGGCGCGGCTCCCAGTCGAAGTAACCGGTCCGGAGATCGGCGGTCTCATACGCCGTTAGCGCCCGGGGCCCGGCCCATACAAAACCCAGTCCGGGTGGAACCATCAGTCCCTTTTGCGACCCGGCCACGGTGACGTCAACGCCCCATGCGTCCATCTCGTAGACGTCACAACACAGCGACGCGATGCAGTCCACCATGAGGAGCGCCGGATGGTCAGCGGCCTGAAGGACTTCTCCAATGGCTTTGATGTCGTTTCGGACCGACGTGGCGGTGTCGGTGAGAACGACCAGAATTGCCTTGATGCCTTTCTCCGTGTCGGCCTCTAGGCGTTCGCTGAAGGCCTCCAGATCCACCGGCGAGCGCCAGTCCGCTTCCAGTGCCTCGACGATCACACCACTGGTAGCCGCCATCTGCCCCCAGTTCTTGGCGAAATTGCCGGTCTCCAGCACGAGCACTCGATCGCCACGACTGAGCGTGTTGTTGATCGCCATCTGCCATGCGCCGTGGCCGTTGGAGACCGTGATGAACGGGTGGGCGGTGGTGGTGCGGGCGATTGCCGGAAGCCGATCCAACATTTCGAAGGCGATATCTACCAACTCGCCTTGATAGATGTTTGGCATCGGGCGATGCATGGCGTTCAGCACTCGGTCCGGGATCGTGGAAGGCCCGGGAATGGACACCATCGGTCGGCCGAAGCGAAGACTCATGGGAACAGAACGTAGCCTCCCGGACCGTATGCCTCCCACCCCGCGATGTCCGCAGGTTCCAACCCCAATCGGACTCGCGAAGTCACTGGCCCCGGTATCCACGACACGCTTGGTTGAAATCCGGTGACGGGGTGGCCTTCCGAAGCTAGATTGCCTAGGTGGTCGCGGTTCAGACATACGGACTAAAGAAGCATTACGGCGATACCAAAGCGCTGGATGGCCTGGACCTGGAGGTTCAGCGAGGCTCGGTTTTTGGGTTGCTCGGCCCCAACGGGGCAGGCAAGACCACCGCGGTCAAGGTGATGACCACGTTGGCCCGGCCCACCGCAGGTACCGCGATCGTCGATGGGATCAACGTTTCAGAGAATCCCAAGGCGGTGCGGAGCCGGATCGGGCTCACCGGTCAGTACGCCGCAGTAGAGGAGCGGCTTACTGGCCAGGAAAACCTGGAGCTCGTTGGCCGCTACTTCCACTACTCCAAGGCCAGCCAGAAAGCCCGAGCGGCCGAGTTGCTCGAAATGTTCGATCTGGTTGATGCCGCCTCCAGGCCTGCCAAGACCTACAGCGGCGGTATGCGCCGCCGGCTCGATATCGCCATGAGCCTGGTGGCCCGCCCGTCGATTCTGTTTCTCGATGAACCTACTACTGGGCTCGACCCTCGCAGCCGGATAGCAATGTGGGACTTCATCGCCAAGCTCGGCGACGAAGGCACCACGGTGTTACTCACCACGCAGTATCTGGAAGAGGCCGATGTACTCGCTGAGAAGATCGCCGTGATCGACAGTGGCCTGAAGATCGCCGAAGGGACCTCTGATCAATTGAAGGATCAGATCGGTGGTGACCGGGTGCGCGTCTCCATTGTGAAGCGGGAAAATATCGCTAAGGCGCGAGAAGCGATAGCGTCGCTGACGATGGGTGTGGTGGAGCAAGACCCCGAATCGCCGTTGACCCTCAGTGCCCCAATCCGAGCGGGGGAGCGGGTGGTACCCGAGATGATCCGGGCGCTTGATGCAGCCGGGGTTGACGTTGCCGATGTTGAGGTGCGACGGCCCACGCTGGACGATGTGTTCCTCACCCTCACCGGACATCAAGCTGAACCACAAGAGTCCGTCGAGGAGGCGCGGCTATGACTGCAACTGCAACTTCATCTCCCGGGCTGGTGGAGGACACCCCGCCAACGGGTTCGGCCGGCCTTGCCGGGATCGTGGTCGATACCCTCACCGAAGCCGGCCGGCACCTCCGCATCATTCCCCGCAACATCGAACTGCTGATCTTCGCCACCATTCAGCCGGTGATGTTCGTGTTGTTGTTCAGTTTCGTCTTCGGCGGATCGATCGCGACCCCGTCGGGTTTCCGCGACTATGACCAATATCTGATGCCTGGCATCTTCGCCCAAACGGTTGTGTTCGGCTCGGCGTTCACCAGCATCGGAATCGCCGAAGACCTCTCCAAAGGCTTCATCGATCGCCTCCGGTCACTCCCCATCGCCCAATCATCGGTCCTCATCGGCAGGACGATCAGCGATCTTGTCCGCAACATGATCACGTTTGTGACCATGCTCCTCGTGGCGTTCCTGCTGGGATTTCGATTCGAGGGGTCGCTGCTGGCTGCGCTTGGGGCCACTGCCTTGCTTCTGTTCTTCAGCTACGGCCTCAGCTGGGTCCAGGCGCTGATCGGGCTGAGCGTGAGTTCGGTTGAGGCGGCCAACTCGGCCGGCTTCATCTGGATGTTCCCGATGACGTTCGTGTCGTCAGCGTTCATCGATCCCGAGAACCTCCAGTACGCGTGGCTTCGGACGGTGGCCGACTGGAACCCCTTCACCAAGGTCACCAATGCCGCCCGGGCGCTCTACAACGGTACGGATACCGGCAACAACATCGAATGGAGCATCGCATGGGCGGTCGGGATGATCGTGGTATTCGCCGTGTTGGCCACGCGGAAGTTCAACCAGATAAGCGACTGAAGCGGTAGACTGTTCCCACCGGGGAGCTTGCAAACGCAGGCTGAGAGGGCCACACGGGCCGACCCGTCGAACCTGTCTGGGTAATGCCAGCGAAGGGAGCCTCGATGTTCAGTCACATTCGTTCCATGGCGGTGATAGTTGCAATGGGGGCGATCGCCGTCGGCTGTGGCGGCGCGGATTCCGCAGCCGAACCGACCACCGTCACGTTGTTGGCGCACGAGAGTTTTGTTCTGCCAGATGGAACATTCGAGGCGTTCACCGCCGAGACCGGAATCACCGTGGAGGTTCTACAGACCGGCGATGCCGGCACGATCGTCGCCAACGCGATCGCCACCGCCGGTGACCCTGTGGGCGACGTCCTCTTCGGGGTGGACAATTTGCTGCTCCAGCGGGCGCTTGACGCCAACGTGTTCGTTGCCCATGAGGCGGCCGGTCTCGACGACGTTCCGGACCGAGTGAAGCTAGACCCGCAAAACCGGGTCACGCCGATCGACTCCGGCTACGTGTGCGTCAACTATCGAGCGGACGCACTCAATGGCGCGGCCCCACCCACATCGCTCAACGACCTCCGCCAACCGCAACTGGCGTCGCAGTTTGTCACCCAGAATCCGGAGAACTCCACACCCGGTCTAGCGTTCCTCTTCGCCACGATCGCCAGCTTCGGTGAGGATGGTTGGAAGGATTTCTGGCGAGATCTCCGGGACAACGGTGTCACCATCACTCCCGGCTGGAACGAGGCCTGGAACAACGCCTATGTCGGTGGCGATCCGGGCGGTACCAAGGGGATCGTCAACAGCTACGCCTCATCACCGGTTTTCGAGGGCCTTTTCGGCGGCGATGATCCGGTAGTCAGTGAGATCCTGATCGACAGTTGTTTCGAGCAGATCGAGTTCGCCGGTGTCCTGGCTGGAACCGATGCGCCCCAAAATGCCGGCAAGTTGATTGACTACTTATTGTCCCCGGCGGTACAGAGCGAGATCCCGCTCTCGATGTTTGTTGAGCCCGTGAACAGCACCGCCACGATTCCGGAGGAGTTCTCAACGTGGACCACGCCAATCACCTCTCCGCTGGCGTTGACGCCGACAGAGATTGCTGAGAACCAGGCCCGCTGGACCCAGGAATGGCTGGAGTTGTTCCGGGAGTGAACACCGGGTCTGTTCCGTCATCGTTCACGAGGACAATCGGACCGGTGGCCACGTCACGCCTCGCTGTCGCTGTCCTGATCTTCATGACGATCACGGTTGGCTATCCGGTGTTCGCGATGGTTCGCCGATTTGCGGACCTGGGGAGCCCTGGTGGCGTGTCACGGTGGTCCGCGATCGACGCCGGACTCATCGGCTTCACCATCGGGCAAGCGGTGGCCTCGACGGCGTTGACCTTGGCCATCGGCCTGCCACTTGCTCACGTGCTGGCCCGCTATCGATTTGCCGGGCAGGGCGTGGTGGAGGCGGCCACGCTGGTGCCGTTCATCCTGCCGACCGTGGTGGTGGCGGTAGCCGTCCAGCGTCTCCTCAGCCCGCTGGGAGTGGAGGTGGACGGCATCAATGGCTCGCTCATAGCGATTTTGGTCGCTCATGTTGTCTTCAATGTCTCGGTGGTAGTTCGGATTGTTGGCGGTTACTGGCGGCAGCTCGACATTCGCCCGAACGAGGCCGCCGCCCTCTTGGGGGCTGCACCATGGACGGTGTTTCGGCGGGTGACGTTCCCCCGCATCGCCCCGGCTATTTTGGCGGCGGCGGCCGTAGTGTTCTTCTTCACGTTCACCTCGTTCGGGGTCATCGTGATCCTCGGTGGCCTGACGCGGGCCACCCTCGAGACTGAGATCTACCGGTATGCGATCCTGCGAAACGACTTCGGTTCCGCCGCCGTGCTTGCGGTCATTCAAGCCGTAGCCGTTGCCGGCCTGGCGTTGGTGAACCAGCGTCTTCAAAAACGGCTTACTGCGGCGAGTTCCTCCAGTCAGGCCATCCTCGGCGCCCGCCCGATCGGTTCCCTGGCCGAACGCGTCCATGCGACTGTTGTGGTGAGCGGGACGCTGCTGTTCCTGCTGGCCCCGTTGTTGAGCTTGGCGGTTCGGTCTTTCGTTGTGGACGGTCAGCCGGGGTTCGGGAATTACACAGCTTTGTTGGATCGGCCCGCCATCCTGGTGATCAGCCCTGCCCGAGCGGTGCTGAACTCCATTCTCTTTGCCGCATTGGCGGCCCTGCTAGCAGCACTGATCGGAACCACTGCGGCCTTGGCCGCTCAGGCTCACGGCCGCCTGGCCCATCTCACGGAGATCGCAGTCCTCGTCCCCCTGGGCATTTCGGCGGTCACGCTGGGGTTTGGCTATTTGGTGGGTTTCACATTTGGTGATCTCCGCAGTTCGCCGATTCTGCTGATCACGGCGCATGCCGTAATCGGCATCCCCTTCGTCGTAGCGGCCGTTTTGCCGGCTCTTCGAAATTTCGACGGCGGTGTCCTCGATGCCGCCGCACTTTTGGGTGCGCCGCCACGCCGAGTGCTCACCAAAGTGGCCCTCCCGATCTTGCGGCCTGCGCTAGTGGCTGGCGCCGGGTTCGCGGCTGCAGTGAGTCTGGGGGAGTTCGGGGCCTCCGGTTTTCTGGCTCGAAGTCGCTCCTCGCTCACCGCCCCGCAGGCCGTTTTCGGTCTACTGGGCCAGCCTGCTCCCGCGTTCCAAGGCCAAGCTGCAGCTCTGTGTGTAGTGCTGGGCCTCCTCGTGATTGCCCTCGTGCTGCTCATCGACCGGGGCCGAGGATCGCTGGGACGGAGCTGGTTATGACCACCCTGACCATTCAGGATCTCAGCGTCATGATCGCCGGAAACCTCATCTTGCACAACGTGGACCTCCGGGTGAACAGTGCCGAAACCGCAGCAGTTCTTGGCCCCAGCGGCAGCGGAAAGTCCACCTTGCTGCGAGCCATCGCAGGACTCATCCCGGCCGACGGTTCGGTGCAACTGGACGGCGAACCGATCCATGATCGGCCGCCGCACCTGCGGGGCGTGGGCATGATGTTTCAGAACCACGCCCTCTTTCCCCATCTCAACGTGGCCGACAATATTGCGTTCGGTCTGCGAGAGTTGGGCTGGGATCGCGTCCGCTCGGACCGTCGTGTCGATGAGCTTCTGGAGATGGCTGAACTGAGCGGGTTCGGCACCCGCAGCGTCGATGCGTTATCGGGCGGGGAAGCCCAGCGTGTGGCCCTGATGCGGGCGCTCGCTCCGCAGCCGAAACTCATCATGTTGGACGAGCCGTTGGGGTCGCTGGACCGGCGGCTTCGGGATGAGTTGGCCGACGAATTGCGCCGGCTTCTTGCGCTCACCGGAACCACTGCGCTTTACGTGACCCACGACCAATCCGAGGCAGCCGTGGTCGCTGAACGTCTCGTGATTCTGGACCACGGGCGGATCGCTGCCGATGGACAACCGGAGCAACTGTGGTCCCACCCACCGACTCCGGAACTCGCCAGTTTCCTGGGTCACCGGAACGTGTCACCGGACTACATGGTCCCCGCCGACGCCGTGCGGGCGATTCCAGCCGAGAAGGGCACGGCTGTGGTCCGGAGCAGCCGATTCGTCGATGGTCACTGGCACCTCACAATCGTCATGGTGCGCGCCGCTGGCGAGTATGGGCTCACCGAATTTCGGAGCGTCGGTTCCTCAGATATTCCAGCCGGCTCCCGGGTCACTTTGCGGTTCGACACCAGACGCATCCACCGCTTCTGACCCCTCGCGTCGCCAGCTGATTCGCTACGGTCTGGGTGTGGCACGGTCGCCGAAACACCGCACCAAGAGCGGTCGAGGCGCGCGTCCGGAAATCGGTTTGCTCGACGACAACCAGGGGTCGGCGGAAATCTACCGGGAACGGTTGCAGCGCACCAGCGGAAAGCGGTTACGCCCGCTCATCTTCGCACTGGTGATCCTGGCTGTCCCTGCGCTGATCGCCGGTGCAATCGTTGCGATCCAGAACGCTGACCCGCCGAGCGAATCTGCGGCCCCGGCCCAACCCTCAGACGATGAATTGGGCGACCCGCTGGTTACTCCCGAGCCAAGGGAACGCGACGCTCTCGAGGATTTCAGCGCCAACGGCGGCGAGCTTCAGTTGGGCAATCGGTTCGCTTCGATCGCTGCTGCCATGAATGACGTTGCACTCACCGCCGCGATCGACTCCCGGCCCGGCACCGGGATCCTTTACGGACCGGTTGGTGATCTCGGGGTGCGGGTCCTGGAGCCAGCCGGACTCACACATGTCAAGCTCGACAGCTCGGGCAACTGGGTCGCCGGAACCTACCGGAATAGCTTCGATCAAGACGTGCTAGTAGTGGGTCGGGCCGATGTCCTCGACGTTGGACGGACCGTGCAATCCCACCGCTGGGTCTGGGAACTGGAACCCATGGCGGTGGGAACCAATGGCTTCGTATGGCACCCGCACGCACCCGGCCTGCTGGCCTATGCAGAGAACAACCTCACCAAAACCACCCTGGTGACCGTGCGCGATCTCACCACTGAACGCCCCGGAACCCGCCGCTATCACATCGACCTCCCCGGTCGGCTGGCAGCGTGGGGAGACTGGGGGTTCGGCTTCAACGAGCCAGGCCCGTTCGCATTTACCAGTGTGGCCATCCCGCCAGAAGAGGAGACTGCCACTGGGATCAACGAACTCACCCCCGTTGTTACAGGGGTACGGGGGAATCCGCTCGGGATCATAGCGGAGCGCCGCTTACTCATCGACGGTGGCCAGACCGCGGCTATCGTCAACCTCGACACCGGCGCCATGGAGAGCAACGAATGGTTCGAACCTGATCAGGAAGTGCTGGCCTTCCGAGCATCGCCCGATGGCAAGTTCTCCGTCGGCCTACTCGCCGATCGCGGCCAAGCACCAAACGCCGGTGGGCGAGTAGTTCTGTTTGCCGCCAACCCGAGTTCGGTGGTTGAGGCCACCGAACAGATCTTCACCACCAGCGGTGCGACCACGTTTGATTGGGATGGCACCGGTCGGTTTGTCGCCGGGCACCAATCGGCAACAACTCGCCAAAACGGTCAGCGGGGCTCAGCAGCTTCGATCACCGTGTTTGATCTGGAGCGAGCGCTGCACGTTTCCCGCGAAATCCGGACTCACGGAGGTGAGTTCGACGACAACCTCCCGATGGCGATCGATTCGCTCGCCTTCCGGGAACAGCTCCCGGACTGATAGAACTAGAAGTGTGTTAATCCTCCTTTCCCCGGCGAAATCACTGGACTATGAGTCCAAGGTCGCTACGAAGAAACACTCACAACCGCGGCTGCTGGACCGCAGCGCCGAGCTGGTCGATGTCTTGGCACCCATGGGACCGGCAAAATTGCGGGAGCTCATGAGCATCTCGCCGGACCTCGCCGAAGAGAACGCTGCCCGGTTCCAGGAGTGGAACCCGCCGTTCACACCAAAGAACGCTCGGGCCGCGGTTCTGGCATTCAATGGCGACGTCTACCGAGGGCTCAACGCCCGGCAATCGTTCGGCGAGCGAGACTTCACCCACGCCCAAAAAACGTTGCGCATCCTGTCCGGCCTGTATGGCGTGCTCCGGCCGCTCGATCTCATGCAGCCCTACCGGTTGGAAATGGGGACCAAGCTCAAGACCGCAGCGGGCCGGGACCTGTATTCGTTCTGGGGTGATCAGATCACCGAGGTGCTCAACGAAGACCTCGCGGCCAGTCCCGGAGTGGCGGCGGTGGTCAATCTGGCGAGCAAGGAATACTTCGGATCAGTGCGGCCAGAGCGCCTCGACGGCAAGTTGATCTCGCCTACCTTCCTCGACGGTAGACCGGGAGAAGAACCGATCGTGAAAGCGTTCTTCGCCAAGCAGGCCCGGGGCGCAATGGCCGGCTGGATGATTCGGGAGCGGGTGACCACAATCCGCGGGTTGCAGTCGTTCACTGGCATGGGGTATGCCTTCGACCCGGCCCGGTCAACGTCGACCCGTCCGGCTTTCAGCCGGGTGCAGGCTCAGTAACGAGCTTGTTGTTTGGGTCAATTGGCTCGTTAGATCCTGAGCTCAGCCCGACGTGGTGCGGAACGTGACCTCCACCGGGTCGCTGGTCTGGCCGGACTTGTTGACCGCCTGGACCCGAACCACGTATTCGGTGTTCGGCGTCAGCGGCGGAGAGAAGCTTTCGTTCCCGGCCAGCACCACGTGGTTGAACCAGCATCGATCCACGTTGGGGTAGCCGCCCCGGCCTTCGCTGAAATCCCCCACTTGATAGAGCGAACCCACACACTCGGCGCTCTCCCAACGAATCTCCGCTGAGGTGGGACCGGTGGAAACAACCGACACGTTGACCGGAGGTTGCGGAGCGCCCCCCGCTGCGACCGTCGTACTGGAGGTTCTCGGCACGGAGCTGGTTGTTGTAGCGATCGTTGTAGTGGTTGCGGGAACTGTGGTGGTGGGC
>JABDIY010000178.1 GCA_013003535.1 Acidimicrobiales bacterium
CCGGATCTAGGGTGAGGAGATGACGAACCTCCGGATCCACGACATCACCTGGGCCGAACTCATGGCCGCAGACATCGACCGGGAAATCGCCTTCTACAAGGCGGTTCTCGGGGTGGAGGCGGAGAAGAGTCCCGGTGGCTACTACGACCTCACTATCGATGGAAAGTCGGTCGCAGGCGCCATGCAACTGACCGAAGAGATGGGGGACATGCCACCGGTCTGGTCCACCTATGTTGCAGTTGCGGACGCCGACGCAACGATGGAAGCAGTGAAGGCCGCCGGCGGCATGATCCTTCGGGATCCGTTCGAGATTGAGATCGGCGGCCGCACCGCCGTCATCGCAGATCCCACCCACGGAGCGCTGTGTGTTTTCGAATCGTCGGGTGACGAGATCATGGGATTCCAGCGCTTCGGCGAGACCGGTGCGCCCTGCTGGTTCGAGTGCATGAGTACCGATCTCCACGCCACCAAGGACTTCCTCGAATCGGTCTTCGGGTGGACGGCTACCCCACTTCCCCCGGATATGGGCGGCGACGAAATGGAGTACTACATGCTGAGCAACGGCGGCGACGGCATGGTGTGCGGGTTGATGGGCATGCCCGACCACATGGCCGGAGCGCCCACCCATTGGGTCAACTACTTCGTGGTGGACAACAATGACGCCGCCTGCGAAATCGCAAAAGCAAATGGTGGAACGGTTGTGGCGGAACCGTGGGACACGTTGTTCGGACGCATGTCAGCCATCGCCGATCCCGGTGGTGCCACCCTCATGCTCTGCCAATTGCCCGACGAACAGCCCTAACTCATCGGCGGGGACAGCGCCCAGGCACAAAGCAAGTTAGTTTCCATTCATGACCGAACTCGACGACAAGATCGATGCCGTTGCCAAGGCTGCCCAAGCCGCTCGAGGAAAGGCTTACGCCCCGTATTCGGACTTCCCGATGGGTGCGGCGGTGCTGACCGCCGATGGGGTCACGATCCCCGGGGCGCTGGTGGAGAACGTGTCGCTAGGACTGGCGATGTGCGCGGAACGGGTGGC
>JABDIY010000023.1 GCA_013003535.1 Acidimicrobiales bacterium
CGGTGACCTTGCCTGAGGGGACGGAGATGTGTATGCCGGGTGATAACACCGAGATGAGTGTGGAGTTGATCAACCCGATCGCTATGGACGAAGGTCTACGGTTCGCGATTCGTGAGGGTGGCCGCACTGTTGGTGCCGGCCGAGTCACCAAGATCGTCGCCTAGCAGGTCCAAAACAGCCTGCGGCGCGATGTGTCTGGCAGCATGATTGCCGTCCCTCCGGGGGCCGTTCCGCCGGCCACGGAGGCCTCGCCTTCGGCACTACAACAACTGCGTCGACGGGTGTAACTCGGACTGCTCAGCGTGCCTACTAGCCTGCGGCGCGATGTCTTGCTGGCAGCATGATTGCTGTCCCTCCGGGGGCCGTTTCGCAGGCTCCCTGACTGAGCGTGATGGGCGACCGCCGTTTGTCACATGAACGCAATACTGTGGTTGGGGTGGTACCGTCTGCGTAAGGGTCCGGTGCTTCTGCGGAGCCTGTTTGTCCGTAGTAACCTTTTCCGGTCCAGAGGGGTCCAAGGAACGTGTCGAAAGAGATCGACAATCTCGTTGTAAGGGCAAAGGACGGCGATCACCGCGCCTTTGAAGAACTTGTGCGAGAGACCTATATCGACACATACACCTTGGCCTTCCGGTTGACGGGTGATCCCGAAGATGCGCGCGACGTAGTGCAGGAGGTGTACCTGCGGGTGCACAAGAGCCTGCGCCGGTTCCGCGGCGATTCGCAGTTCAAGACCTGGCTGCACCGAATCACCGCCAACTGCGCCAGCACTCTTCTGGGGCGGCGCACCAAGCACCGTCACGATCCAATGCCGGAAGATGTTCATATCGCCGAGACCGACCCGCAGCTGGACCCAGCCGCCCGGGTGGATGTCGGCGTGCTGCGAACACAGTTAACAGATGCGCTGCGGGGACTTCCCCCCAAGCTCAGTGCCGTTGTGGTGCTTCGAGACGTCTATGACTTCTCCCACGAAGCGATCGCCGCAGAACTCGGTATCTCAGAATCGGCTGCCAAGGTTCGTCTCCATCGGGCGCGAAAGCGCTTGCGGGAGATTCTCCATTCGCACGACGAATCTGATGAGGCCGAGGCCCATGCTGTGTGACGACGTAGCTCTCCATCTTTCCGCATATAGCGCCGCCGACGAAACTTCTTTGCCGCTCCCGTTGCGCCATCATCTGGCAACGTGTCTTCAGTGTCAGGCTGAACGGGCTGGTTACCGTCGACTCCACCGCGAACTCCGGCACTTACGGTACGAAACGGTCCAACCCGATGATCAATTGCTCCAGGATGTCTTGGACAGTGTGCGACCCCCGGCCACCGTTACGCCAATTCGGCCCAGTCGACGCAAGGCCTATGTTGGAGGGATCGCTGCGGCTGCCACAGCCGGGGCGGCCGGGGCGTTCGTCCTGGTCACAAAGCTCACCACCAAGGGTCATCGCCTCGCTGGATAGGGGTCTTTTCTCCGGTCGATCAGTCAGTAATGTCCCGGCCAGCCCCGGTTCCGCCGGATGCGGTTTGTCTAACGGGGCTGAGAACGCCCGATTGGATGCTAAGATTCGGTTCCCTTAGGGCACTAGCTCAATTGGTAGAGCACCGGTCTCCAAAACCGGGTGTTGGGGGTTCAAGTCCCTCGTGCCCTGCTAGCCCATCGCCCGGGGACCATCTCGGCATGGGACGTCACATCTTCCCGCACGATTTTCTACGAAAGTAACCGTTCAATATGGCGATGAACCGCGAGCAGAGGCGCTTACTGCAAAAGCAAGGCCAAATGGACGCCGAGGGCAACCCCACCGCAGGGGCTCGCCGCGAAGCTCGGGCTCCGGCACAGTCCGAGCGGGTTGGACCGGCTCAGTATGTGCGTGAGGTCAACACCGAACTCAGACGGGTCAACTGGCCATCCCGCCAAGAGGTCATTAACTACTCCCTGGTTACCCTTGTCGCCTTACTGTTCTTTACTGTTCTCATCGCCGGATTCGACTTCGTCTTCGGTGAAGGAATCATTCAAATCCTGAAACTGGCTAACTAACGTGACCGATCTAGACAACTCCGAACTCACCACCGATAACCACGCCGATCAATCCGACGCCGCCGTGACCGAAGCTAGTGCCGATGTCACCGAGGCTCCGTCCGAAGTGGACGCAGTGGCGGAGGAGACCGGCCCCCCGGCTAGTCCCACCGACCCGGAGGATCAGCCCACCATCTCTGATGCAGAAGCCGCGGAGGCATTGTCGGATGCGTCGAACGAAGAAGCCGCTGCGCCCCGTGTCTCGCCCTATGATCGACCCGGCAAATGGTATGTGCTGCACACCCAGTCTGGTTATGAGAAGAAGGTCAAGACCAACCTCGAAGCCCGCACATCGTCCATGAATATGGAGCACCGGATCTACGAGGTGGTCATTCCCACCGAAGAAGTGGTGGAGTTCAAGAACGGCAAGAAGCAGGTTGTAGACAAGAAGATGTTCCCCGGCTACCTCCTGTGCCGGATGCGACTCGACGACGACTCCTGGTTTGTTGTGCGCAACACCCCCGGCGTCACCGGCTTCGTGGGAGCCGGCAACAAGCCGTCACCCCTGCCTCGTCGTGACGTCGAGAACTTCTTGGCGGAGAAGGATGAGGCGGCCGAGGTCGTTCGCAAGGGTCGTCCCCGTCTCGAATACGAGATCGGTGAGACCGTCCAGGTCAAAGAAGGACCCTTCGCAGACTTCGAAGGTCAGATCGAAGAGATCAACGAAGAGCAGCTCAAGCTCAAGGTGTTGGTCAACATCTTCGGCCGGGAAACCCCCGTCGAACTCGAGTTCGGCCAGGTCCGGAAGCCCTAAAAAGCCAAACACCCTGACGCTGGTGCGTTGAGCAACGCAGGCGTCAGGGCGTAAGACGGTCTAGCGGAATGACCGCTGCAGGTCAGACGGCGTCGGCGTCGAGCTCACCGGTGCGGATTCGGATGATCTGCTCAACGTTGGTAACCCAGATCTTCCCGTCACCGATCTTGCCCGTCTTGGCGGCGCTAGTGATGGCGTCTACGGCCGCACTCAGTTGAGCTGCGTCCACAACGAGTTCCAACTTCACTTTGGGTACGAAATCCACCTGGTATTCGGCACCGCGATAGGTCTCGGTGTGGCCCCCCTGACGTCCGAAGCCTTTGGTTTCAGTAACCGTCATTCCCGATACGTCGATCGCTTTCAGGGCGGTCTTCACGTCGTCGAGCATGTGGGGTTTGATAATTGCGGTAATGAGTTGCATGAGTTTTCCGTTCTGTGGTGAGTGCTTGTCAGTAGGAGCTGGCTGAAACCAGCATGTCGGGCCCGTAGCCGGGAGATCCGTGTTCGGCTACGTCGAGACCGGCAACCTCTTCTTCGGGGGAGACTCGGAGGAGGTCCGCAGCACGAAGTGCACTGAAGAGTGCTGCGGCCGCAATCCCCACGAACAGTGCGATGGCAACACCGCCCACAAGCTGGGTTACGAAGAGGCTTGCTCCCCCGCCGTACAGAAGACCGGCCGATTCCTCAGCGCCATTCACGGGCGTCGTGGTGGCGAAAAGCCCAGTGGCCAGAAGGCCCCAGAACCCGCACACGCCGTGCACGCTGAACGCTCCAACTGGATCGTCGATCCCCACCCGCTCGATGGTCAGTACCGCCAGCACCACGATCGCTCCGGCTACCGCTCCGATGACGAGAGCACCGATCGGACTGACATCTCCGACGCCAGAGCAGATCGCTACCAGTCCTGCGAGTAGACCGTTGCCAGCCATGGACACGTCGGGTTTGCCCATGGTTATCCATGAGGTAGCCATGGCGGCGACCCCGCCGGCGGTGGCAGCAAAAGCTGTGATCACTGCGATGATCGGGACAGCCATGTCGGCCTGAAGTTCTGAGCCGGGGTTGAAGCCGAACCAGCCGATGAAAAGGATGAAGACACCAGTGATGGCCAACGGGACGCTGTGCCCCGGCATTGCTTTGGGTGTGCCGTCTTCGGCGAATTTGCCGATCCGGGGACCGATGATCATGGCGCCGGCGAGGGCTGCAAAACCGCCGGTCATGTGGACCAGTCCGGAACCGGCGAAGTCGATGAATGCGGTGTCTCGCGAGGAGAGCCAGCCTCCGCCCCATTGCCAGCCCACCACGATCGGGTAAATGATGGCGGTGAGGATCACGCTGTAGAGGAGGTAACCGACAAACTTTGTTCTGCCGGCCACCGCACCGGACACGATCGTTGCGGCGGTGGCGGCGAAGGCGGCTTGGAAGAAGAAATCCACTGGCACGGCGAGCGGGTAGACCCCATCCGCCAGCGAAGCCGGTGAGATGTCGACCAGGTAGCTGTCGAAGAATCCAGCCACGCCAAACCCGGCGAAACCGAGCCAGCCGTTGAAGTCGCCCGG
Organism: Acidimicrobiales bacterium; assembly: GCA_013003535.1. Taxonomy (GTDB): domain Bacteria; phylum Actinomycetota; class Acidimicrobiia; order Acidimicrobiales; family SZUA-35; genus JABDIY01. The sequence continues at coordinate 4,376 of JABDIY010000023.1, forward strand.
GTAGGCGATGCCCCAGCCCACCAGTGCAAACATCAGGATGCCTACGCATACATCCATGAGGTTCTTCATCATGATGTTGGCGGCGTTCTTCGCCCGGGTGAGGCCTGCCTCAACCAGAGCAAAACCGGCTTGCATGAAAAAGACGAGGACACCACATATGAAGATGAAGATGTTGTCCAGGACAATCATGTTCATCGCGGCGGCGCCGGTGGCTGCAGCTCGGTCGTACTGCTCGGAGATTTCTTGGGCGTTAGCAGGGCCGGCCAAGAACAGAACAGCGAACCAAGCGAGGGCCGCAGGGGCGATATAGCGCTTGATGGCTCGCCGGCCCCTCGGGGTTCTCTTGGCTGATCGCGACAATATTCGGGATGGGGACACTGGGGTTCCTTTTGTTCGGTGTGTGCGGTTTGGTAGGCAACACCGAACAACGCTGGTCGCGTATTGCCTGTGGGAGAAGCTAGGAAGCCCATGTTTCGGTCATGTTTCCAGAGTGTGACCAAATGCTGCAGCGGAGAAATCGTCGAAAGGGGTTCCGGCCGCCGGGCTGCGACGACGAGCGGCCGCTGGCGCGACGCAAAGAGAATCGCCCGTCCTATGCTGTTCAGTCGTTCTCATTCTCAGTTGTAGGAAGTACTCATGGCCAAGAAAAAGGTCCTCGCCCTCGTAAAGATCCAGATCCCGGCTGGTGCGGCCACACCCGCGCCCCCCGTGGGTACTGCCCTGGGCCCCCATGGTGTGGCGATCATGGATTTCTGCAAGGACTACAACGCCCGGACCGAATCCCAGCGGGGCCAGGTCGTTCCCGTCGAGATCACCATCTTCGAAGATCGCAGCTTCAGTTTCATCCTGAAGACGCCGCCTACGGCCGAGCTGATCAAAAAGGCCGCCGGGATAGACAAGGGTGCTGCCAATCCCAAGGCCGACCACGCCGGAACTATCACCGACGCTCAGCTGGCCGAGATCGCCACGATCAAGATGCCCGACCTCAATGCGTATGATCTCGACGCCGCGAAGTTGCAGATAGCCGGCACGGCCCGGCAAATGGGTGTCGACGTCGTCTGATACGCGGCCGAAAGGGCCAAGATTTCACAAGCGGGTCGGTCCACCTCACCCCCGCCACTGTTCATAGAGGGAGCCCGGTATCGAAAGACCGCCGGGGCGAAAGGAGCCAGCAAATGGCACACGGAAAGCGCTATACCGACGCCGTCAAGAAGTTCGATCGAGACCAACTGTTCGGTCCGGCCGAAGCCTTCGGTGTTATCAAAACCCTCGATTCCGCCAAGTTCGATGAATCGGTCGACGTTGTGATCCGGCTGGGCGTGGATCCAAGGAAGGCCGATCAGATCGTCCGCGGAACGGTCGCCCTCCCCGCCGGGACCGGCAAGGATGTTCGAATCGCGGTCTTCGCCAAGGGTGACGCGGCGGCGGCAGCTACCGAAGCTGGTGCTGACATCGTGGGCGGCGAAGAACTCGTCGCCCAGGTCGAAGGCGGCATGCTCGACTTCGACCTGGCCATCGCCGCTCCCGACATGATGGCCCAGGTTGGCAAGCTCGGTCGAGTGCTCGGCCCACGCGGCCTGATGCCAAACCCCAAGACCGGTACGGTCACCCCCGATGTTGCCAATGCCGTCGCCCAGTTCAAGGGCGGAACGGTGGAGTACCGCACGGACCGCTTCGCCAACGTGCACGTTTCGATCGGCAAGAAAAGCTTCGAGGCTGCGGCGCTTCATCAGAACCTCACCGCCCTGGTGGGAGAACTGAACCGGGCCAAGCCCGCTTCATCCAAGGGGCGGTACATGAAGAAAGCCACGCTCTCTACCACCATGGGTCCCGGCATCAAACTGGATCCCACGCGTCTTGACGAGGCTGGGTAACCGGTCTCGTCTGGATAGGGCACCGTCGGGTGGTAACGCCTGGCTTGGTCCCTATCCTCACATCGAAGTGTTCTCGCCCTAGACCTTGGGTAGCGCATCGTCCGGCTCGCCGGCTGGTGTGCAGAAATCCCAACGAGGCGGTTTGCAGATGCTCGCTCCCCTTTCGGGTGTGCGTTGATGCGGATCGGCGAAGCAGTCGAAAACCGTATGAACCCAACTACTTGAAGTGAAAGGAGGTGCAATGAGCACAGAAAGCAACACCACAGGCGAAGGACGGCCAGCCCGTCCCGAGAAGATGGCTGCGGTAACCGAGATTACTGGTCGATTGACCGATTCCGAGGTTGTCGTCGTCAGCGAGTACCGAGGTCTCAGTGTGGCCGATCTTGCCCAACTGCGAACGAGTCTTCGTCCCGCGGGCGGGAAGTACAAGATCTACAAGAACACATTGACCCGGATGGCTGCCGCCCGAGCTGAGGTTGGCGACGAGTTCACCGAACTCCTGTCCGGCCCCACCGCCATCACGTACACCGATGCTCCCACTCGGGAAGGCATCGATGTTGTTGCCATCGCAAAGGCACTGAAGGAATTCGGTGCCGGCCATGACAAGCTGGTGATCAAGGGTGGCCTTTTCGAAGGCCGATTCATCGATGCCGCCGAGGTAAACCGACTCGCCGACATTGAACCCCGTGAAGTGCTGCTCGCCAAGTTGGCCGGCCTCATGGCCGCCCCGATGCAGCAGTTCGCCGGACTTCTTCAGGCTGTCCCTCGGGACTTTGCCGGGCTGCTCAAAGCCCTTATCGATATCGGTGGCGCACCGGGAGCCCCGGCTTCGGCCGAATCCCCCGCCGTCGATACGCCCGCTGAGTCAGAAGATGAAGCAGCACCCGCCGAGGAAGTCTCAAATGAGGCTCCTGAGGCAACGACCGACGAATCAGCCTCCACCGATTCGGCACCTGCAAACGAAACCAACGACGACGCCGCAGATGCGGAATCGACAACAGAGAACCAAGAGAGTGAATGACAATGTCCAAAGATGAAATCCTCGATGCAATTGCGTCCATGAGCGTTCTGGAGCTTTCCGAACTGCTCAGCGAATTTGAAGAGAAGTTCGGTGTAACCGCTGCGGCACCCATGATGGCCGCTCCGGCTGGCGGCGACGCTGGTGTCGCTGCCGCCGAAGAAGAGAAGGACGACTTCGATGTTGTTCTCACCGGTGCGGGTGACAAGAAGATCCAGGTGATCAAGGCCGTACGCGAGCTCACCAGCTTGGGTCTCAAGGAAGCCAAGGAGCTGGTGGAAGCCGCCCCCAAGGCCGTCCTTGAAGCCGCCCCCAAGGCCGACGCCGAAGCTGCCAAGGAGAAACTCGAAGCTGCCGGCGGTTCCGTAGAACTGAAGTAACCCCCAAATTCCTGTTGGGAGCCACACTGGCTGTGGCTCTCAACAGGAATTACCGGCCTTTGTGGCCTACAACAGGAATTTCAGAAACCTCGACGTCCGCGTCGGGGTTTCGTTGTTTTGCAGATCCCCCACGCCGGAATTCGAGAATTGGTGCAGCCGTGGTGCAGCCGTCCTAGTGTCTCTTTGTGCTCGATGCCCAGGAAGTCAATGCGTCTCTGTCGATTGCAGAAAAGTGTGCGCTCATCGCGGGGGAAACCAATTGGCGGACCCCGGCGTTCCCCCACGCTGGTGTTCCGCAACTCAAGATGACCGATGGACCCAGCGGGGTCCGAGGTGAACAGCTGGGCGAACAGGGCTCGGCCGGGGTTTCGGTGCCAGCGGGAATCACCTTGGGAGCGTCATGGGATGTGGACCTGCTCGCTGAGATCGGCGATCTGTTAGGGCGCGAGTGTGTTCGCAAGAGTGCTCACGTCCTGCTGGGACCAACGATCAACCTTCACCGCACGCCACTGGGCGGGAGGACCTTCGAGTGCTACAGCGAGGACCCCGAACTTACCGGAGCATTGGCCGCCCGCTATGTCACCGCCGTCCAAGCCAACCAGGTAGCGGTGACGGCCAAACATTTCGTAGGCAACGACACCGAGGTCGATCGGGTCACGGTGGACGTTCGGATTGATGAGCGCACCTTGCGAGAGCTTTATCTGCGGCCATTCGAGATGGCGGTGCGAGATGGAGGGGCTTGGGGCGTGATGAGTGCTTATAACCAGGTCAACGGAGCCTATGCCGCGCACAATCACCACCTTCTCACCCAGATACTGCGAGACGAGTGGGGATTCGATGGCATGGTGGTGTCGGATTGGTTTGGACTGCATGATGGTCCAGCCGGGGTCGCCGCCGGACTCTCGGTGGAGATGCCCGGTCCCCCCATTGCCTACGGTCCGCCGCTCGCCGAGGCGGTTCGAGCCGGCGTCGTTCCGTCGCAGTCCATCGATCGGTTGGTCAGCGACGTCATCACCACGATCAACCGAACCGATGCCGTCAACCGGATCGCCGATACTGCTGAGACCTCGATTGATGATCCTGACGACCGAGCGCTCACCCGCAGGGCCGCCATCAGCGGAACCGTGTTGCTTCGGAATGCCGATCTGCCGGGAGGGGGAACGGTCCTTCCGGCTGATGGCACGAAGCTGCAAACGGTGGCAGTGATCGGACCCAATGCCGCGATCGACCGGAGTATGGGCGGAGGCTCAGCCAGCTTGAGACCATTCGGCTCCCGTTCGTTCTTGGCGGCGCTCACCGATCGCCTCCCAAGGGCTCGAGTCTCTCACCACGTCGGCGCCGCGATCGACCGTTTGACCCCGTTGGTCCAGCAAGGCCAACTGCAATCGCCCACCGGGGAACCGGGTTTGCGGGTGGAGTACTTCAACGGAACCGACTGGTCGGCGCCCGCTGAGATCGTTACGTCCACTCCAACGTCGATCCTTCGTTTCTTCGGGAGCACCCCCACCGGGATCGACCCACTGTTCTTCGGGGTACGGGCCACTGGCTTCTACGTGCCGGCCGAGAGTGGAGAGCATACGTTCGGCGTCGTTTCCACCGGACCGATCGAAGTGGTGGTCACCCCGACGTCCGGGCCGGCCCAGACCGTGGTTGACGACCCGGAGAACCTCCTGCCTCGGAGTGAGGAGTTCTTCGGCCTCGGTAGCGCCGAGAGCACGATCACCCTCAATTGTGTGGCCGGAGAACCCGTTGCCGTCTCGATGAAATGGCGCAGCGCGGACACCAAAGGATTCGCTGCGCTGCGGTTGGGCGTGCAGCCGCCCCAGACCACCGACCTCATTGCGGAGGCCGCCGCTGCTGCAGCTACGGCTGATCTCGCCGTGCTCGTGGTTGGCACGAACGACGAGTGGGAGAGTGAGGGCTTCGATCGCACAACCATGGATCTTCCCGGGCCCCAAGCCGACCTGATCCGGGCCGTGGTGGCCGCCAATCCAAATACCGCAGTGATCGTGAACGCGGGCTCACCGGTGGCGATGGACTGGGCCGACAACGAGGATCCGGCCGCGGCGCCCGCAGTCTTCACCTCATTCTTCGCCGGTCAGGAACAGGCCGAAGCGCTCGTGGACGTCCTTCTGGGGGAGGCTGACCCCGGGGGCCGATTGCCGCTCACCTATCCGAAGCGGCTGGAGGACACGCCCGCCTTTTTGCATCATCAGCCTGACCACGATTCGGCCGGACGAGCGGTCCAGCGGTATGGCGAGGGCCTCTTCGTCGGCTACCGCTGGTATGACGCCCGTTCTATCGAGCCCCGCTTCCCGTTTGGCCACGGCCTGAGCTACGGGGAAGCGGTCTGGGGCGATCCGTCGGTCAGCGGCTCCGACAAGGATTTCACAGTCAGCGTGCCGATCAGCTCCATCGGTGATCGTACGGTCACCGTGGTGGTGCAGGGGTATGTGGCACCGGTGGAACCCCGTTGTATCCGGCCGCCAAAGGAACTGAAGGCATGGGCGAAGGCCAGCCTTGCTCCGGGGGATCGAACCACACTGTCGTTGCGCTTCGGGCCGGAGGCGTTTCGGCACTGGGACACGGCAACGAGCGACTGGAATGTGGATCCCGGTCCCTATGACCTCGTCATCGCGTCGTCGGCCACCTCCGAACACGCCAGGCTCCGCATTACCGTTAGTCGATAACAAACGCTGTGGGCGTTGTCTTCGGTCTTCTGGCAGCGCTCAGCATCGGATTGTCAGACCTTTTTGGTCGGAGAGTGGTCCATCGGACCGGCCCTATCTCGGCCGCAGTGCCAATGCAGGCACTGGCGTTTCTTACCTCGGCAGTCACGTTGGTGTTCATATCCAGCGAGTGGTCGGCTGGCGATCTGATCATCGGCTTGTTGTCCGGAGTCGGACTGGGGGCGGGACTGGGGTGCTATTTCGCCGGGCTCAACCGAGCATCCTCGGCCCTCGTAGCCCCCCCGGTCGCCACATTGAGCGCCGTGGTGCCCCTGGCGTATTCGGTGCTGCGGGGCTCCTCCCCGTCGGTTCTGTCGTGGCTGGGAACGGCGGTTTGCCTGACGGGTTTGGTGTTGATCACCGTCGGGTCTCGCCGTTCGGCATCGGTGGCTGTGGGGCTGCTGTGGGGCGTGCTCTCCGGACTTGGGTACGGGTTCGGCCTGAGCATCGTGCTGGAGGCATCTGACGCCAGCGGTTCGTGGCCGGCTGTGTCGCAGCGTTTTGCGGCTTTTTTCCTGCTCTTGGGGATCGCAAGAAGAAGAGGAACCGCAGCTGTTCCGCCGGTGGACCTGCGGCTCTGGGCCGTGCTGGCCGGGGTAATGGCCGGCTTGTCTACGGTGTTCTACTTGCTCGGTGTGGCGGTTGACGAGACCTCTGCCGTGGTGGCCGCATCGTTGTTCCCAGCTGTTTCGGTGGTGGTAGGGCGAAGGATCTACGGTGACGAGGTCCGAGTCACCCAAGCCATAGGCGTAGGCGTCGTCATCATCGGAGTGATAGCCGTCGCCTTGGGCTAAAAGCCGGAGGCGAGGCCTCCGGGGCCGGCATTGCGCCGCAAGGCCGGTCCTTGACTTTTCTTGGCTGAATTGATCTAATCCTCGCGTTGCGTTGCGCGCCCATGCGGCCCTAGGCTTGTAACCAGTCGTGCCCGCTTTGTTGACCCTCGCAACTCGCAACACCAGTTTCGGAATCTTCACCGCGCCGCGATTTCTAGGATCCTTGGCCTCATAAGCGCTTAACCCAGGTGGTGACCCTTGCCTGCACGTACCGTTGCTCGCGACCGCTATTCGTTCGGAAAACTCGATGAGGTTCTACCTCTCCCCGACTTGATTTCCATTCAACGTGACTCCTTCGACTATTTCCTTCGGGAGGGACTGTCAAACGCATTTCGAGATATTTCTCCGATTCGGGATTTCACCGAGACACTCCACCTCGAGCTGGAATTCGATCCCGAGGATGAGGACCTCAAGCCCATCCCCAAGTACTCCGTCGAGGAGTGCCGCGAGAAGGACATGACCTACGCGGCCCCTATTTTCGTTCGGGCTCGATTCATCAACGCCAACACCGGTGAGATCAAAGAACAGACGGTCTTCATGGGCGACTTCCCGATGATGACCAACAAGGGAACGTTCATCATCAACGGCACCGAGCGTGTGGTGGTGAGCCAGCTGGTTCGCTCCCCGGGAGTCATCTTCCAGCCTGGCGAGCGTTTCCGGCTCCGTAACTTGGCCAAGCACCAGATGGTCACCGGCACAATCCACCCCTACCGGGGTGAATGGATCGAGTTCGACGTAGAACACAAGACCGGCAAGTACCCCACCGCCGGTGTTCGTGTGGCGCGGAAGCGCCGGCTGCCGATCTTCACGTTCCTCCGGGCCTTGGGCTTCGACGAGGAGAACGCTCCTGGCTTCTTGGATGCCTTTGTTGACCACTTCGACTTTCTCGAAGGTCAGTGGGAGAAGGAAGCGGAGAACAATCCCACCCAGGAGGAAGCTCTCCGGGAGATCTACAAGCGGGCCCGTCCAGGCGAACCGCTCACCACCGAGGCCGCTCGCAGCTATCTGCGCAACGCCTTCTTCGAAAGCCGCCGCTATGACCTCTCACGAGTCGGTCGATACAAGCTCAATCGCAAGCTCGGCCCCGAGATCGATCGCCTGATCGAGCTATTCCCGATGATCGAGCCGCTCATCGAGAAGCCCGAGATCGATCAGGGCGTCCTCTCACCAATCGAGGTCGTCGCCGCTTCCACCTATCTGTTGCACCTCATGCAGGCTGAGCCCGGGTATCGCCTCGACGATCAGGATCACTTCGCCAACCGTCGCGTCCGTTCGGTTGGTGAGCTCATTCAGAACCAGGTCCGAATCGGCCTATCCCGCATGGAGCGGGTGGTACGCGAGCGCATGACCACCCAAGACGTCGAAGCCATCACGCCTCAGACGCTCATCAATATTCGTCCTGTTGTGGCTGCCATCAAGGAATTTTTCGGAACCTCACAGCTCAGCCAGTTCATGGACCAGGTCAACCCGCTGTCGGGTCTGACCCACCGGCGTCGTCTGTCCGCCCTCGGCCCTGGCGGTCTCAGCCGTGACCGTGCCGGCTTCGAGGTTCGAGACGTTCACTTCAGCCACTACGGCCGGATGTGTCCGATTGAAACCCCTGAGGGTCCCAACATCGGCCTGATCGGCTACCTCTCCAGCTATGCGCGGGTGAACGAATTCGGGTTCCTCGAAACCCCCTACCGCGAGGTGAAGAACGGGAAGGTCACCGACACCATTCGGTTCCTCACCGCCGATGAAGAAGAGGAATACATCGTTGCCCAGGCCAACGCCAAGCTCGATGACAAGGGCAACTTCACCGACGAGCGCGTCCTTGTTCGGCGCTCACCGCAGGCGGCATCGCTGCATGACCTGAAGCTCCAGTTGGAACGAGACATCTTCTTCGGGGCCACAACCGAGATCTCGGCCGTTCCGCCGATCGAAGTTCAGATGATGGACGTGTCGCCAAAGCAAATCGTCTCGATCGGCACGGGTCTCATTCCTTTCCTTGAACACGACGACGCCAACCGCGCCCTCATGGGCGCCAACATGCAGCGTCAGGCTGTCCCGTTGCTTACCCCCGAAGCGCCATATATCGGTACCGGGATCGAGGGTCGAGCGGCTATCGATGCCGCCGATACCATCTCCGCTCGCGAAGATGGTCATGTGCTCGAGGTCGACGGCAGCGAAATGGTGGTGGAGTACAAGACCGAAGGCCGGCAGGTCTATCGGATGCTCAAGTTCCGGCGCTCAAACCAGGACAGCTGCATCAATCAGCGGCTCCGCGTCGGCCCGGGCGACACATTCAAAAAGGGTCAGCTCTTGGCCGATGGTCCTTCCACCGACAATGGCGAGTTGGCACTCGGGAAGAACCTGGTGGTGGCGTTCATGCCATGGTCCGGTTACAACTTCGAAGACGCCATCATCTTGAACGAACGCCTCGTTCGGGACGATGTGCTTACCAGCATCCACATCAAGGAACACGAGATCGACGCTCGTGACACCAAGCTGGGACCGGAAGAAATCACCCGGGATATCCCCAACCTCAGCGACGACATCCTGGCCGACCTCGACGAGCGGGGGATCGTGCGAGTTGGTGCCGACGTTGCACCCGGCGATGTGCTGGTTGGCAAGGTCACCCCCAAGGGCGAGACCGAGCTCACTCCAGAAGAGCGCCTGTTGCGGGCGATCTTCGGTGAGAAGGCCCGTGAGGTTCGTGACACCAGCCTGAAGGTTCCTCATGGTGAGGTCGGCAAGGTGATCGACGTCAAGGTCTTCAATCGGGACGACAGCCATGAGCTTCCGCCGGGCGTCAACCAGTTGGTGCGGGTCTACGTGGGCCAGAAGCGCAAGATCTCTGTTGGCGACAAGCTGGCGGGTCGGCATGGCAACAAGGGTGTGATCTCGCGGATCCTTCCGTCGGAAGACATGCCCTACATGGCCGATGGCACCCCGGTGGACATCATCCTCAATCCGTTAGGTGTTCCCTCCCGAATGAACGTGGGCCAGGTGCTTGAAAGCCACCTGGGGTATGCCGCTCGTTGGGGCTGGAACGTCGACGGCGAAGTCGTCGGTGAAGCGCCAATTCGCAACACCCATACCAAGACCCGTCCTTTCACCACGCCTTCCACGCTGGTGGCAACACCGGTGTTCGACGGAGCGAAGTGGGACGAAACCGAGCTCAGTGGCGACAAGCCCACCATCCAGAAGATTTTCGAGAACCTCAACCCTGAATCAGCCAACGGTCAACGTCTCATCGGCAACGATGGCAAGGCCACGTTGTACGACGGGCGAACCGGTGAGGCCTTCGACAATCCGATCACGGTGGGGATCATGTACATCCTGAAACTCAGCCACCTGGTTGACGACAAGATCCATGCTCGGTCAACTGGTCCGTACTCCATGATCACCCAGCAGCCCCTCGGTGGTAAGGCCCAGTTCGGTGGCCAGCGCTTCGGTGAGATGGAAGTCTGGGCTCTCGAGGCCTACGGGGCCGCCTACTGCCTCCAGGAACTCCTTACCGTCAAGTCCGACGATGTGCTTGGCCGGGTGAAGGTCTATGAGGCCATCGTGAAGGGTGAGAACATCCCCGAGCCCGGAATCCCAGAGTCGTTCAAGGTGCTGATCAAAGAGATGCAAGCCTTGTGCCTCAACGTTGAGGTTCTGTCCGAGGACGGCAGCGAAATCGAGATGCGAGAACTCGACGATGAGCTCTTCCGCATTCCCGAAGAGCTGGGTATCGATCTGTCCCGCCCAGAGCGGGGGTCCGATGAAGAGGACGCTGCCCGTGCCGCCGCTCGGGCTGCCCGAGCTTGATCCAGAGGCGGACCGGCCCCATCGGGCCGGGTTCAGCCGAGAACGGCAGCACCAGCTCGCCGCTTATGCAAACGAAGTGAATGACAAGAGCGACCTAGAGGGAACAACATGCTCGACGTAAATGATTTTGATCAGCTGAAGATCGGCCTGGCCACCGCGGACTCTATCCGCATGTGGTCAAACGGGGAGGTCAAGAAGCCTGAAACCATCAACTACCGCACCCTCAAGCCCGAGAAGGACGGTCTCTTCTGCGAGAAGATTTTTGGTCCCACCAAGGACTGGGAGTGTGCCTGCGGAAAGTACAAGCGGGTCCGCTTCAAGGGAATCATCTGTGAACGGTGTGGCGTAGAGGTCACCCGTTCCAAGGTTCGTCGTGAGCGTATGGGCCACATCGAACTGGCCGCACCTTGCGTACACATCTGGTATCTCCGCGGCACCCGGTCGTGGCTGGCGTATCTCCTCATGGGCACCACACCCCGTGAGGAACTGAAAGCCAAGCAGCTGGAAAAGGTCATTTACTTCGCGGCGTCCCTCGTCACCGAGGTAGACGAGGAAAAGCGAGAAGCCGACCTGGACAGCCTCGAAGCCGAGGTCATCGGTGACCGTGAGGTCATCGTGAAAGAAATGGAACTGGAGCTGGCCAAAGAGCACGAGAATCTCGAGAAAGAGATAGCCGAGCTCGAGAAGGGCAAAGCCAAGGACGCCGAGATCCGAGCCCGTCAGCGCGCTTTCGAGAAGGAGCTCACCGCGGTTCGCGAGCAGTATGAGCAGGAGCTCGACATGCTCGATCAGGCGTGGGACACCTTCAAAGGCCTGTTCGCTCGCCAGATCATCGAAGACGAGGCCTTGTGGCGAGAAATGAAGGACCGCTGGGAGGACTACTTCGAAGGTGGCATGGGTGCCGATGCCATCGCCCAACTCGTTGAGAAGATCGACTTCGACGACGAAGAAATCAAGCTTCGCGTCAACATCGATCCCCCCGAGGGTCAGAAGCCACTGAGCGCTCAGCGCAAGCAGAAGGCTATCAAGCGCCTCAAGATCGTGGCGGCGTTCAACCGTCGTGACGAGAACGGTCGCCGCCAGAACGATCCTCGCGCCATGATCCTCGATGTGGTCCCGGTGATCCCACCCGAGCTCCGCCCCATGGTGCAGCTCGACGGCGGCCGGTTCGCCACGTCGGACCTCAACGATCTCTATCGCCGGGTGATCAACCGGAACAACCGGCTGAAGCGTCTTCTCGACCTCGGCGCTCCCGAGATCATCGTGAACAACGAAAAGCGGATGCTCCAGGAGGCGGTCGACGCGCTGTTCGACAACGGTCGCCGCGGCCGCCCGGTCACCGGTCCGGGCAACCGTCCGCTCAAGAGCTTGTCCGACATGCTCAAGGGCAAGCAAGGCCGTTTCCGGCAGAACCTGCTGGGCAAGCGGGTGGACTACTCGGGCCGTTCGGTCATCGTGGTTGGCCCAACACTGAAATTCCACCAGTGCGGTCTTCCCAAGATCATGGCGCTCGAGTTGTTCAAGCCGTTTGTCATGAAGCGTCTGGTCGATGAGCAGTTGGCGCAGAACATCAAGTCCGCCAAGCGGATGGTGGAGCGCCGTCGTCCCCAGGTGTGGGAAGTCCTCGAGGAGGTCATTCAAGAGCACCCGGTCATGCTCAACCGGGCACCCACCCTGCACCGTCTCGGGATCCAGGCCTTCGAGCCTGTCCTGGTGGAGGGCAAGGCCATTCAGATTCATCCGTTGGTGTGCACCGCCTTCAACGCCGATTTCGACGGCGATCAGATGGCTGTCCACCTGCCGCTCAGCGCCGAGGCCCAGGCCGAGGCTCGGGTTCTCATGCTCAGCGCCAACAACGTGCTCAGCCCGGCTCACGGACGGCCGCTGGTCACACCAACCCAGGACATGGTGATCGGTTGCTTCTACCTCACCGAAGAAGTGAAGTTCCCTGAAGACGCGCCCAAGCAAGTCTTCCGGACCCTGGCCCAGGTGGAACGAGCCTATGAGTCTGGCGCGATCACGCTGCACCAGCCGATCGAGTTCCGTACGCCCAAGCTCCTCGACACTCCGGCCAACGGACAGGCCGCCACCTATCACCCCACCACGGCGGGCCGCGTGTTCTTCAACAACACGCTTCCGGATGAGTTCAGCTATGTGAACCATCCCGTTCGCAAGCGTGACATTGGTTTCGTGGTGGACGAATTGGCCACCGGTTATGACAAGTCCACGGTGGCGCGTTCACTGGACGCCATCAAGGATCTGTCGTTCCACTACGCCGCCAAGTCCGGTCTCACGGTGAGCATCGACGACGTACAGACCCCCAAGGTGAAGGGCGAGATCCTGGACTTCCACGAAAAGGAAGCCGACAAGATCGAGGCCCAGTTCCGCCGCGGTGTCATCACTGACGGCGAACGCCGCCAGCGGGAAGTTGAGGTGTGGACCACCGCCACCAACAAGGTCAAGGACGCCATGGAGGTCAACCTCAAGGCCAACCAGTTCAACCCCATCGAAATGATGGTGACCTCCGGTGCCAGAGGCAACATCATGCAGATCCGCCAGATCGCCGGCATGCGCGGTTTGGTCGCCAACCCTCGTGGTGACATGATTCCTCGCCCCATCAAGAGCAACTTCCGTGAAGGGCTCACGATGCTCGAGTACTTCATCTCCACACCGGGTGCCCGTAAGGGTCTGGTCGACACTGCACTTCGCACCGCCGATTCCGGTTACCTCACCCGGCGCCTCGTCGACGTTGCGCAGGAAGTCATCATCAACGATGTGGATCCGTTCGCCGACGGAAAGCCGGTTCGTGGCCTGGTGTTGGACAACGTGAAACCCGACGGGTACTACAACAAGGTAACCGGCGAGAAGTCGTCCCCGATCGACGAGGACGCCATCATGGTCCGCACGTATCTGGAGAACCGGCTTTACAGCCGGGTTCTGGCCGATGACCAGAAACTCGCCGATGGCACTGTGATCCCCCGAGGGACCATGGTGGAAGAAGAGCACATGATCGCCTTGCGTGACGATCCGGGGATCGACTCGGTTCGGGTGCTTTCGCCCCTCACCGACGACTCCGCCACCGGCATCACCGGGGCCAGCTATGGCATGAGCCTCGCCACGGGGATCCCCATTGAGGTCGGCGAAGCCGTTGGGGTTATCGCCGCTCAGTCCATCGGTGAGCCCGGAACCCAGCTCACCATGCGTACCTTCCACACCGGTGGTGTGGCCGGCGGCGCCGACATCGCCGGTGGTTTGCCCCGGGTGGTGGAACTCTTCGAGGCCCGCACCCCCAAGGGCGCGGCCACGATGGCCACCCGCTCAGGGGTGGTCCGGATTTCCGATGAAGACGGCCAGAGCAACAACATCACCGTGATCACCGAGGACGGCGAAGAAGATCTGTACACCGTTCCTCTGGCCGCTCGGCTCGAGGTGAAAGACGGCGATGAGATCGAAGCCGGCGACGCCATCGTGGATGGTCCCCGTGATCCCAAGGAACTGTTGGAGATTCGTGGTATCCGCGAGACCCAGCAGTACTTGGTGGAAGAGGTCCAGAAGGTCTACCGCGATCAGGGTGTAAGCATCCATGACAAGCACATCGAGTTGATCGTGCGACAGATGACCCGCCGTGTCGGTATCAATGATCCCGGCGAGACCGACTTCCTGCCCGGGGAGAAAGTGGACCAGTGGCGCTTCCAGGGCGTCAACCGCCAGATGGTGGCCGAGGGCCTTCGTCCGGCTCAGGGTCGTCCCGAAATAATGGGTATCACCAAGGCGTCGCTCGCCACCGACTCGTGGTTGTCGGCGGCATCGTTCCAGGAGACCACCAGGGTGCTCACCGAAGCGGCTATCGAGGGCAAGTCCGACTCGATGGTGGGCCTCAAGGAGAACATCATCATCGGCAAGCTGATTCCTGCCGGCACCGGTCTCATGCGTCACCGCAATGTTGGAATCGACGCTCCGGATCATCAGCCGATGGAGTTCTACACATCGGATGAAGACGACGTATCGGATTTCTTGGCAGCCAAGAACCGTGAAGTGGAGGGGGCCACCGTGTCATCCTTCGCCGACCGGATCGGCTAGCGCAACAACGGGGGACAGGCTCCGGTGTTGCATCTCCTCCGTCGCTGCAACACCGGAGCCTGTCCCCTTCGTTGCTTGATGTGACGCGCGGCTACCGAAGTCACCTACCCTCAAGCCCATGCCGCGACGGCCCTATCTTTCTTCCCGCCTCCAAGGCTTCGGAACCACCGTGTTTTCAGAAATGTCGGCACTTGCCGTCCAGACCGGCGCCTTGAATCTCGGCCAGGGATTTCCCGACTCCGACGGGCCCGACGAGGTGAAACAAGCCGCCATCGACGCAATCTTCGCCGGTGTCAACCAGTATCCACCCGGACCGGGCACGCTGGACCTGCGGACGGCGATAGCAGAACACCAGAAGCGTTTTTACAACATGTCGCTCAACCCGGCCGATGAGGTTCTGGTGACCGCCGGCGCCACCGAAGCCCTGGCGGCCGCACTGCTGGGGCTCTGCGAAACCGGGGATGAGGTGATCGCCTTCGACCCCACCTATGACTCCTACGCTGCCGGGATCGCCATGGCGGGAGCGGTGCTCAAACCCGTCCCGCTCCGCCCGCAGGCCGACGGTACCTTTGGTTTCGACGACGAAGAACTGCGACGAGCTTTTACCACCCGGACACGGCTGATCATGTTGAACACGCCGCACAACCCCACGGGGAAGGTGTTCACCCTTTCGGAGATGCAGTTGATCGCCGAATTGTGTCTGGAGCGAAACGTGATCGCCGTGACCGATGAGGTGTATGAGCACATGGTGTTCGACGGGTCGCACATTCCCCTGGCGGGCCTTCCTGGCATGCGGGATCGGACCGTCACGATCGGTTCCGCCGGCAAGACGTTCAGCTTCACCGGGTGGAAGATCGGGTGGGCCACCGGACCGGCTCCGATCATCAGCGCAGTCCGGACCGCAAAACAATTCCTGACCTATGTGAATGGTGCACCGTTCCAACCGGCGGTTGCCGTCGGTCTCCGGCTGGGCGATTCGTACTTCGACCAGCTGTTGGTCCAGATGGTGGCCAAGAAGGAGCTTCTGTGTGAGAAGCTCGAGCAGGCCGGATTCGGGGTTCTGGCGCCGCAGGGGACCTACTTCGTGACCGCCGACATCTCAACTGTTACCACGAAGAAGAGCCTCCCCTTTTGCATGGGGTTACCTGAGGAAGCAGGTGTCGTTGCCGTTCCGTGCTCGGTCTTCTATTCGGACGATCGAATGGGCCAGGACCACATTCGCTTTTGTTTCGCGAAGTCCGACGCATTCCTGGCCGAAGCCGGCGATCGACTGATCGCCGCGTACGGTTAGACCTTTTGGTCCTCAGGCGTAACCGT
>JABDIY010000035.1 GCA_013003535.1 Acidimicrobiales bacterium
CGCCCAGCGTCGAACTCGGGTTCGAGCACCACCGTCGCCCCCTTCCACCAGGCGAGAAGCGGTTGAACGTTCCATCCGCCAACGTGGAACTGGGGCAGCACCTGAAGGACCACATCGAATGTGCAAACGTCCATGAGGCGGTCGATCGAGGTGTTGGTCCAGAAACAGTTGGCGTGGCTCAGCACCGCGCCCTTCGGGCGGCCGGTGGTGCCAGACGTGTAGATCAACATCAGCGGGTCATCGTCGACCACCACCACAACGTCGTCCGCCAAGTTGTCGACCGCAGTGGCCGGCTCCTCGATGAGTCGCAGGGACGGCTGGATCGAGGCCGCCTCGACCGCGCGGTGTGCCTGGGGCATGCGATCGGCGGAAACTACCAGAAGCGCCGACCCCGAGTGGTCCAGCTGATAGGCCAGTTCGACAGCGGTGAGACGCCAGTTGAGCGGGGTCATCACCAGCCCCACCCTGGCGCAGGCGAAAAATACGGAGACGTATTCTGGACAGTTGTCTGCCAGGACGGCAACTCGGTCCCCTCGGGAGAGCCCCCGTTGGACGAGTTCGGCCGCCAAACGCGACGATCGGTCATTTAGCTCGGCATAGGTGAGATGGTGATCGAGAAAGTCGATAGCGACGCGATCAGGTGTGGTGCGGGCCCGATCGATTATCCAGCGGCCGAGCGTGAGGTGCGATGTCATATGAGAAACTCGATGATTCGGTCTGTGACGGCGTCGGGATGCTCCCAGAACATGAGGTGCCCCCCGGGCACGGACGCACTCTGAGCACCATGGATGAGTTCGGCCAGCCGACGGGTGTTGGCAGGATCGACCACTCGATCCTCCGTCCCGGTAATGGTCAGGGTGGGATGGGTGACAGAGCCGAGCCGATCACCGGCATCGAATGCGACGGCAGCTGCCGCCTGCGCCGCCCAGCCGATCGGATCCGGGGGGTTGGCCACACGCAGCGCCACGATCTCATCCACCAGCTCGGGTGATGCGTCATTGCCCAGTGCGTTGATCACAAATCGCCGGAGTGCTTCGGCCGGTTCCATGGTCGTGGACTGGGCCATGAGCCGGACCGTTTCGGCTGGCATCGGCAAACCATGGGTGGCCCCGGGAGTCGTGGACATCAACACGAGGCGGTCCACTCGCTCAGGCCAGCCGATGACCAGCTCTTGAGCGACCATGCCCCCCAGGGACGTACCGATAACGTTAGCCCGATCGAGCTTGGCGGCGTCGAGTACGGCAACGGCATCGGCGGCCATCTCGGCGGCGGTGTATGGCCCAGGCGGGGTTGAGGATGCTCCGATGCCTCGGTTGTCGAACGAGATCACGCCAAAGCGGTCGGCCAGGCGAGCCTCCAGCGGGGCCCAGCCCCAGCGACCGTAGCCAAGGCCGTGAATCAATAGCACTGGCGCACCCGAACCGTGGTAATGCCACTCAATCTCAACCGGACCGTTGCCGGCTCTCATGACCGCCTCGTCGCTCGCCCGAAACTTGGTTTGGTTGCCAACGAGCTCAGCCCACCCGGGGCGTACATGACCAGTATCACGAACAAGACACCGAGGACGAAGAGCGGCTCGGATAGCGGTCCGGACAGCCATTCGGGCAAGTTGTCGATGGCGTTGGAGGTTGCGACGGTGGACAGCCGGAGGTTCAGGATCCCGTAGATGAAGCCGCCGATCGCTGCTCCCCACAGCTTGCCTGCGCCACCGAGTACCACCATGACCAGGATCGATAGTGTGAAGTCTGCGCTGGTAGTCCCGATGTTGGCACCTCGCACGGCCAGAAGGTACACGGTACCGCCGAGCGCCGCGAGACCAGATGAAATGGTGAACGACGCCAGTTTGTAGGGAAATGGGGCCAGGCCCATCATTTCGACACGGGGCTCGTTTTCGCGAATGGCTTCGAATACTCGACCTGCCCGCGACGACACGACAACCCGGGCGACCACAAACGTGAAGACGGTAAATGCGAGCGCGAGCCAATAAATATTTCGGGTGTTGACGACTCGGCGGAACATGTCGGGCACTTGTTCCGATGCCAGCGAGATTCCTTCTTCACCTCCCAGAAAGCGCAAGGGGTCACTGATCACCAAGATCGAGAACGCCTCGGCAAAAGCCAGGGTGACCATGGCGAAGGCCACGCCACTGGTGCGCAGGGCCACCGAGCCCAGCACCAGAGACACGACAATCACACCCCCCAGCGTGATGGCGGCCGCCAGCACATAGGGAATCGACGCTTCGAGCATCAAGAGGTTGGTGCCATACACCCCGAGCGCGAAGGGCAGGGCGTGTCCGAAACTGAGCAGACCCGTGTAGCCGAAGATCATGTCATAGGACATGGCCAAACCGGCGAGCACGAGGGCCACCGAAAGGACTTGCAGCGTCCCCGGCGTATCGAAGGGACCGGAGAACAGCAGTGGGACTTCGATCGGGACGAAGGGCAGAACGGCCAATCCGGCTGCAACCACGAAAAGGAAGATCGAACTACGTTTCATGGGGCGGCCTTGCCGAGCAGACCCTGCGGGCGGACCAACAAGACCCCGGCCAGCAGCACGACGACCGAGATGGAGCCGAGTCCGCTGGTGAGGTAGTTGTTGACGTAGATCTGGGTGAGCGCAACGAGCACCGAAGCGAGGGCGGTGCCCGGGATCGAGCCGAGCCCGCCGATGACCACCACGATAAATGCGAAGATGAGCTGGGTGGTACCGAGGCTCGGGCTGATGCCGTTGAAGTAGACGGTGCCGAGTGCTCCGCCGACGCCGGCAAGGAGGCCACCGAGCGCGAACACGATCGTGAAACTTCGAGAAACGTCGATGCCCAATGCTCGGACCATCGACGGGTTCTCGACCCCGGCTCGGATGATCAGCCCGTGACGCGTGCGTTTGAGGAACGTCATGAGCCCAATGAAGAAAAGGATTGCCACTCCCAGGATGAGCAGCCTGTTGTTCGGCACGTTGGCACCGGCGATTTCGGTGGTGTCGCCGAACCAGTCGGGTTGGGTCAGTAGGCGCGGGTCGTAGCTGAACCATCCGCCCATCAATGCAACGGCGGCCATCCCGAGCCCGATCGTGAGGAGGATTTGTTCGACGTGTTGGCCATAGAGCCGCCGGACCAGCACCCGTTCTATGACAGCTCCGGCGCTCGCGCCCACAAGTCCTGCGGCGAGGAGTGCGACGATGAAGCGCAGTCCGATGGGGACAGAATCGAGTGCGTCCATGACGAACCAGGCCGTATATCCACCGGCCGCAAAGAATGCGCCGTGGGCGAGGTTGAGCACGCTCATGAGTCCGAAGATGAGCGAAAGGCCCGATGCGAGAAGGAAGTAGAGCCCGGCGAGGCCAAGGCCGGTAAGGGTGAACAAGACGAAACTGCTCATCGGACCTCGACCCCGAGGTAGCGACCGGCGAGAGCCGAGTCGTTGATGAGTTCGTCCATGGGACCGGAGTGCACCACCTGACCCTGGTCCAACACAACAGCGTCGTTGGCCAACTGCCCTGCCACCCACAGGTTTTGTTCGACCAATAATACGGTGGCGTCTTCGGCTGCGTGAGCCAGCGCCTCGACCACCTGTTCCACGATGATCGGTGCCAGTCCCTTGGTGGGCTCGTCGATGAGCAGAATCTTGTTGGGGTTGAGTAACACTCGCCCGAGGGCGAGCATCTGCTGTTGACCGCCCGAGAGTGTTCCGGCCGCCTGTTCCTTCCGGCCGTACAGGTCGGGGAACAGTGAGTACACCATTTCATAACGGGGTTCGGTGTTGGGCCGTTCGGCCAACCGGAAATTCTCGGCCACGGTGAGCGAGGCGAACACTTCGCGATCTTCTGGAACGTAGCCGACCCCACCCTGAGCAATGAGATGAGTAGGTGTAGCGATCGCGTCCGTAGCGTCGATACGGATCGTCCCTTGAGCCGGCAGCAGCCCCATCATGGCTAGCAGCGTTGTGGATTTGCCAACGCCGTTGCGGCCGAGAAGGGCCGTGACCTCATTGCGGGCGACAGAGAATTCGACACCGTGGAGCACGTGGGCGTCACCTCGCCAAACATTCAGATCGGCGACTTCGATTGCGATCACCGATGGCCCCCCAGGTACGCGTTGCGCACCTCTTCATCGGCCATGACCTCAGCGGGGGTGCCGACCGTCAGTATCTTGCCCTCGTGCATCACGGCGATTCGGTCCGAAATGTCGACTATGAACTCCATGCGGTGTTCCACCATGACGATCGTGGTTCCGGACTGGTGAACGTCTCGAATCAGCCCCACGAGCGGCTGGGTCTCCTCCACCGAGACGCCGGCGGTGGGCTCGTCCAACAACAGCACTTTCGGTTCGGCTGCCAAAACTACTGCCATCTCCAGCTTTCGTTTGTCGCCGTGGGATAAGGCGCTGACCACGTCCTTTCGTCGATTGGCCAGATCGACTCGTTCCAGAGCATCCTCCGCACGGGCGGTGGCCTGGTCATCGCGACGGGGAGCAGTGAAGAGTCGAAGGCTCCCTCCCAGCGCTGCTTGGGCAGCCAGTCGCACATTCTCACCAACGGTGAGCCCGGGAAACAGGCTTGAAGTCTGGAAGGTTCGGCCGAGACCGCGGCGGGTTCGATCGGCAGGGCGCATGTTGGTCACGTCGTTGTTGAACATCGCGATCGAACCACTGCGGGGCAGGTAGACGCCCGAGATCAGGTTGATGAGGCTGGTCTTGCCGGCCCCGTTCGGCCCGATAACCGATAGGAACTCTCCGGCATTGACCGTCAGGTCGATGTCTTTGACGATCGTGAGACCACCCACTCCCCACTCGAGTCCGGCGATCCGCAGTGCGAGATCGCCGGACTCTGTCATAGGGGAGGGAAGAGCGGTCATGGGGAGAACGACCGGCCGATCACCCTTCGGGCGGGGCCGTGGCGTCGGGATCGAGAGTGCCGATCAGCTCGGGCACCAGTGTTCCGTCCTCGTCGAGGAGTCGAGCGGTGAACATGGGCTGGATCATTGCGTGGTCCGAAGCTCGCACCGTCTGGGTTCCCTTCGGTGCATCAAACGTCCAGCCTTCGAGAGCACTGATCATGGCGTCCACGTCGTCGGGTCCGCCTTCGGTGAGAGCTTGCACGATCATCTGGGCAGTGACGAAACCGTCGGGTGTGAACAGGTCCACCACCGAGGCGTTTTCGAGCATGTAGTCATTCACCGGGTTCGATGGCGCTCCGGGGAAGTAGTGGTTCAAGAAGCTGATCCCGGTGGCTGCGTCTCCATAGAACGGCCAGGTGACTTCATCGGCGAGCCCGGTGGAAACCGGTGCGGTGTCGAACACGGCCTGCTGACCGAGCGCTTGCCACATAGCGCCGGATGTCTCTCCGGCCCAAGCGACGAACACGAGGTCGGGAGCGGCCTGGTTGATCTGATCGGCGAAACCGGTGAACTCCGTCTCGGTGGCAGGAACGAGCAACGAATCGACGGTGAACCCTCGGTCTCCGAGCACAGCCTCCACAGCACCGACATTGGCAGCGCCGAACTCGGTGTCCTGGGCGAAGACCAACACCGTGCCCCCATCACCCTCGACCAACGATGCGGCCGTGGCGACATCCTGATAACTCTGGCGCCCCGCCCGGAAGGTGTAGCCGTTCACACCGGTGATGGCATCGGATGCGGCTGGACCCGAGATGTACAGAATCTCGTTCTCCGCCGCGAACCCTGCGAGTTGAACGGCAACGCCGGATGAAACGGTGCCGCCGATGATGTTCACGCCCTGACCTACGAGATCGGTTGCTTGGCTGATTGCGGTTTCAGGGTCGGCGCCGTCGTCGGAAATGACCAATTCGATCGGCCGACCGTTCACTGCGTTCGTGCCATCGGTCGCATAGGCGAGCCCGGCTTGCAGTCCGGCGACGTATTGATCGCCGTAGCCCTGTAGCGGTCCCGATGTTGACGTGATGATTCCGACACGAATCGGGTCGCCGGTTGGCTCTTCGATGGGTTCCGTTGTCGTTTCATCGGTGGGTTCGGTTGTCGTGCTGGCAGCCGTATCGTCCGTCGAATCTGCTGCGTCGGTCGCGCTGTCGTCGCTCGAACCGCAAGCTGCCGCCGTCAGCGCGAACACCGCCAGCAGGGTGAATAGAAAGCGTTTCATATGGTCCCTCCTCAGGATCGTCACAGCCCATGAACATGAGAAGTGATTCACCTCATACTTACAAGCCTGGTCCCCAATGTCAAGAACCTCTCTTCGCCCGGGCACACAATGTCAACCAGAAGGATGGCGCAAAAGGGGGCCGCGTCGTTTCGGCCGGCTGCGTTAGGAGTCGACGCGAGGCGCCTTCGGCTCGAAACGCATCCGGACTTCGGGTTCGCCCGCTCGCTCGTTGATGTGACGGCCGACGATCTCGAAGCCATACGACTCGTAGAAACGCCGACCTAACCAGTTCGCTTCGAAGACGTTGAGTTCCAGAAACGGCCGCTGATCTCGGGCTGCGTCCATCAGGGACCGGCCAATACCGCGCCCCTGTGCATCGGGGTCTACGAAGATGGCGCCTACCTCGTTGCCGATCAGGGCGAGAAAGCCCAGGATTTGGCCCTCGTGTTCACAGACGAGGGTCTCGGCGATCGGGAGCCATCGGTTGGCGATCTCATGGCGCTCTGCCGGGAAAAAGTCCTTCGACAGGAAGTCGTGGGCAATCAACGAGGCGCGTAACCAGACGTCCAGTAACGGTTCGAGATCCTCGTCGACGAAACCGCGAATAGTCACACAGTCATCGTGTCATGTCGC
>JABDIY010000037.1 GCA_013003535.1 Acidimicrobiales bacterium
CGCATGGCCCCTAACAACGGTACGGCTTGGGTCCATTGGAACCCGGAGGAGCCGTCCTGGGCGGAGTTACTGGCGTCGGTGGTGACGATCTCCAGACGCCCGCCCGGGGAACGGACGCCGACTACCAGATGCCGGATTCCGAGGGGTCCTAGCAGCGCCTGCTGGGTGACCGCTAAAACGATTCGTGCCACTGGTCCCTGAAAACGATCGACCAGAGCTACCGGCTCGGTCTCCTTCAGCGATTCTCTACGTCCTTCTGTCATCTCATGCATGCCCATCAAACACCATTCCGTTTCTCGATCAGTTGCCACATACACCCGCCACGTGCGACACCGGCGACGTCGACTCCGTCGAACTCCACGTGGCGTCCGCCAACGCCACAATCAGGGACAGTTCCCCAACGGGAATCGCCACCGTCAGGCCGGTGGTCTTGTCGACCGCAGCAAGCATCCCCACGATGTCGCCATCGCGATCGAGAACGGGTCCTCCGCTAAAGCCACCTTCTGTTCCAGTATCGATGAGCATGACGTTGTCCCCGTTCATGCCCCATGACGAGGCGGACTGATAACTCACCACGACACCGTCGAGAACTTGCAGGCCGGCACCACCGGGATGGCCTGCCAACATCACCGGCTCCCCCACCTCGGCGGGCCCCGAGGCCAAGCCCAAGGGCCGGGCCACCAAGGACGAGGCGTCCAACACGGCGACATCGTGAGACCGACTCGTGCCAAGTACCGAGGCCAGCACCGGCTGACCCGGTCGGTCGACTTTGACGATGTCGTCGAACTCCACGAGGTGTCCGGATGTGAACAACAATCCGTCGACGACGAAACCGCTACCGAAGGAGGTGCCCGGACACGCCCGAGCCGCCAGTCGCACCGTGGCGATATCGGCAGCCGCCATGACCATGCGCTTTTCTTCCCCACTCATCGGGTCGGTGCCGGCGGTGGCCGGACCGGTAGCGAGAAGCCCTACCACGGCGATCAGAATGAGGAGAGCGGTGACGCCAAGGGCGATTCCCTCGCCACGACGAGACCGCTGTTCGGCAGGCTCGACCCCGCCTGACCGGGAAATGAAACCGAACTCTGCACCGAGGGCATGCGGTGGGCCTGCCGAACCCACCAGCGGCGGAGATGTGGGGCTCGCCCAATAATTTTCACCCTCGGTAGTCATCGCCCAACCAGAGTGAGGGATGATCCCCCTCAACTGAATAGGGAAACCCGCCCTGCGGTGGTGCTGAGCGCTGCTCAATGCGGTTAGGCCGGACGGCCCATTACTCCGCCCCCATTTTGTGCCGATTTAGAACCGGTATGAGTACGTCTTCCTACAACACATCACTGACTGGTCAGTTCCCTCGCCTGTCCGATCGTTTCCGTGTTGAAGGCCTCGCGGTGAAGTGCACAGTGCCGAACAATCGGAAGATGTTCGGCAAAAAGGTCGAGCAGATCGACATGATGATCGTGGACCTCAGCATTGCGGGAGCGCTGCTGCTAGGACCCAAGATTGCCGAGATTCGCGCTGGGTCAAAAGTGCCGTTCACCCACAACGGTGAAGAGGGGATTGCGCAGATTCGGCACGTTCGAGCGGCCCACGATGTTCCCAAGATGAAAAACCCTGCGTACTACGGAGTGGTCTTCGTGGAGATTCCCAGCCAACTGAAGGAGATGATCTTCGGTCAGATGGCTGCCAATCGCGGGAAGAATGTTCCTGAGCTCGACGAGCTCTGGAACCATGCTCGCTAAGCAGCTACCCACTGGCCGGACCTCCTAGAGTTGGCTGGTGCGCATCGGGCTTGACGTCACCCCGCTGGCCAGCCCCCTCACCGGCATAGGAACCTTTGTCCAACGGCTGAGCGCAGCGGTGGCAAATGATCCTGACCTCACCCTCAGGCCCATCGCTCTCACCGGACGATCACGGATCACCCTGAACCGGCAACTCCCGGACAATGTCGCCCCCGTGACACGTTCGTTTCCCGCTCGCCCTCTCTTGGAAGCGTGGCGCCGAGCAGACCTTCCAACCGTGGGGATGTTGTTCGGGTCCGTGGATCTCGTGCATGGGACGAATTTCTATTGTCCTCCAGCCGGCAAGGGGGCACCGGAGGTTCTCAGCGTCCATGACACGGGTCCATGGTTGCGTCCGAATGAGGTCGACCGGACAGCTCGTTTGTTCCCGGCGCTCGCCGAACGGGCGATCGCCCGGGGCGCACATGTTCACACGCTTTCGGTTACCGCCGGGAAAGAGATTCAAGCCCTGCTGGGCATCGATGCAGACCATCTTCACCCAATTCCGCTGGCTGTTGATCCGGTACCCGCTGTTGAGCTCTCGGGGCGGTGGCTGACCAAAGTTGGCGACCGGCCATTCGTATTGGCCATAGGCACTGTTGAACCACGCAAGCAGTTCCCGGAGCTCGTTCGGGCATGTTCTGCCCTCTTCGCCGAGATCTCAAATCTCCAGGTAGTGATCGCCGGTGGTCCAGGACCGGACAGCGCTCGACTCGCTGCCGCAGTCGAAGAACTTGGAGAGTGGTCGGACCGGATCCATCTCGCCGGGTTCGTCTCAAGAAACGAACGACACGCCCTATTGCGTGCCGCCAGCGTGGTGGTCTCTGCTGCCAAGACCGAAGGGTTCGGGATGGTTCCGCTAGAAGCCATGGCCGCTGGAACACCGGTGATCGCCACCAACAGCGGGGCCCAACCCGAGATTTGCGGCGACGCCGCAGCGCTCGTGCCGGTCGGCGACTGGGATGCGCTCACCATCGCCATCGGAGAAGTCCTGGGTGGAGACAACTTCGCCCTGATAGATGCGGGCCGCCGGCAGGCCGCTCGCTTCACCTGGAAGAGGACCACGGACTCAATCCTCGCCCTGTATCGGGAACTCCTGAGCTAGGTTTTCTTGGCTGGAGCTTTCTTGGCCGGAGTCTTCTTGGCCGGAGTCTTCTTGGCCGAAGTCCTCTTGACTGAGGTTTTCTTGGCCGAAGTCTTCTTCGCGGGGGTTTTCTTGGCCGATGCATTCCTGGCCGAAGCAGTGCTGGCAGAACGCTTCTTGGCTGGAGCTTTCTTTGCCGCGGCGCGCTTGACCGGTGCCTTGGTGGCAGCGGCCAGCTTGGTTGGCGCCTTCGTGGCGGCGGACTCCCTCGCCAGGGCCGCTTTGGCCGCGCTCCGTCGCTTCGAGGCGTTGCGTTTCGCCGACGCTCGATTCTTCGCAGCCGCCTTGCGCTGCCGGGCGGTAATCGCCTCCTCGGTGGTGGTCAGTCGCGCCCGACCAGACAGGGGAAGGCCATAGGCGGCCTTCAATTCGTTCAACGCGGGGAGAACGTCATCGGCCATGTTCCATAGATCGGGAATGAGATCGCGATCGGAAACAAACCCGAAATCCAACATGTTGTTGGTACTCACTACGGTCACGTTGAGGCCGACACCATCCACGATCGCCGAGACCGGATAGTTACCAAGGACCTCAGCCCCTGAAATGTACAGCGGCACCGGCGGTCCGGGCACGTTGGACACCACAACGTTGAAGGGCAAAGTTACGCGATCAGCCAGATTGGTGGACGCAATGAGCCGTGAGGCCAACGCCGAAATGGCTGGTGGTGCCACCTGGGAGATGTCGGTGAGGATATGTGCAGGGAGCGTGTCGTGGCTGGCCTTGGCATCGATCATCGCCAGATGAATGCTCTTCAGCCGGGTGGCCGGATCAAGCTCGGTGGTGGCAAGATTGGCGATCGTGAACGACACTTGGTTGCCGATGGCGTGAGCCTCGGACGAGGACCGAACCGACAGCGGCACCATTGCGAGGAGGTCACGTTCGGGAAGAGCATCGTGGCGCTGTAGCCAACGCCGCAGAACCCCGGAGGTTATTGCCAGAACCACATCGTTCACAGTTGTTCCCGCAGCGTTCTTCACTTCCTTCACATCGTCGAGCCGGACCGAAACGTAGGACCAGCGACGATGAGGACCGATGGAGGCGTTAAACGGTGTGCGAGGAGCAGCCAACTCCCGCAACGATTCCACGGTGCCCTTGCCCTGGGACTTGGTGAATGCGGGACCGAACAGTGGCAACGCTTTGCCCAGGGCCCAAGCTGTTCGGGCGACTCGGGTGGGCGAGAGGGCGAAGGCCCGTAGAGCTCGGCGGGTCAGGTCCTCCGGGCTCACCGTAGGTTCAGGGTTCAGGTAACGGACCGGTTCGCGGACTTCGACATCGGGCGAAAGGTCCACCAGTTGGCTCAAGATCTCCTGGCCGGAAATGCCATCGATCGCGGCGTGGTGGATCTTGGTGATGATGCCGACACGATCTCCGTGAACCTTGTCCACCACGTAGCACTCCCACAGGGGGCGAGTGCGATCCAGAGGACGCGAGTGAATTCGGGCAACGAGTTCAGCGAATTCTTGGCGACCACCCAGACCCGGGACCGCAACATGGCGCAAGTGATAATCGAAGTCGACTTCGGTCTTGGAAACCCAGTACGGGCGATCTAAACCAAGCGGCACTTCGCGCAGGCAGCGACGAAACGGCGGGAGATGCCCAACCCGGGAGATGAGATGTTGGCTGAAACGCTCGAACGTCCATGGTTCTGGCGATGTGGTGGGATCGATGATCAATACGCCGGTCACATGCCCCACGGCGTTGGTCCCCACCTCCATGGTGAGAAAGCTGGTGTCCACTCCCGACAGTTGTTCGATCATTGCTGGCTCCCATCGGCCATGGCCAGGTCGTCGTTACCGCTTCCGCCATCTTGGGCACGATCAGCCAGCTGCCGAATTGCGGTGATCATTTCTTCCCACCGATTCATCGGCAGGTCATGGCCCATGTCCGGGAACACGAGCAACTGAGCGCCGGGGATCGCTTTCACGGTTGCATACCCACCCGACGGTTTCACCAGCTTGTCTTGGAGCCCATGAATCACCAGCGTTGGCACATCGAGGCGCCGCAGATCTGGTGTCCGATCGGGGCTGGCCGCAATTGCCGCTATCTGGCGGGCGCCGCCCTGAGGCCGAAAACTGCGTTCCACCGCCCGCCGGGAGCGTTCAAGGTGGGTCTGGCGATCCCAACTGCTGCCAACAAACTTTGCGTAAAGGTCAGTGCCTGTTTCGGCGGCGGTTTCTTTCACCGGTTTGTGGCGCATGAACGCCGGTAACACGGTCATGGAGATGTTGCCGTTCTTGCGATCGCCGGTATGGGACATGATCGAGGTCAGAGAACGCACTCGCTCCGGGTGCTCGATTGCCATGGTCTGGGCGATCATTCCGCCCATCGATGCACCGACCAGGTGAGCCGATTGGATTCCGAGTGCGTCCATCAGACCGAACGCGTCGTCGCTCATGTCCGAAAGGGTGTAGCCATTGCCAGGATTTTTCTTTCGCAGACTGGACACCAGCGACTTGGTCATCGAGGGAGGGTCCCAGTGGAATTCGGTGCTGAGGCCGGCATCGCGGTTGTCGAATCGGATGACCCGGAAGCCCCGAGCGGCGAGCTGGTCGATGAATCCCTCGGGCCAATGAATGAGTTGAGCACCCAATCCCATGATCATGAGCAGCGGATCTCCGCTCCCCCGCTCGTCGTATTCGATGGTGATTCCATTGGCTTGAACAGACGGCATAAGCCTTCAGCCTATCGGGACGTGCAAAACAGGTGCCGATTCGGCTTGTTTGGGGTAACGTAAGCCGCCGTAAGGGCCGTTAGCTCAGTTGGCTAGAGCGCTTCCTCGACACGGAAGAGGTCACAGGTTCAAGTCCTGTACGGCCCACACCCCGCCCCCCAAATTCCTGTTGAGAGCCACATCCCGCGTGGCTCAGGACAGGAATTACGGCCAAATGTGGCTCACTACAGGAATTTGCTCTCCCAGCACGCGGCCCGTGACGCTTTGGTCGAGCGAAGCGAGCATGGAGCGACCCCGCGGCGAGGAACGAGCCTGGGCGAGCGAAATCAATGAAAGAGCGCGGAGCGGGATTTGAACCCGCGAATCACGGCTTTGCAGGCCGCTCCCTTAGGCCGCTCGGGCATCCGCGCAGGAGAAGTTCGCAGCTTACCGAACCTCGGGGCTGTCCGTGTCGAATTTCGCCACGAAGACAATCCGTGCTCCGCTATGAACGACGAGCGGCGGCAGGTCTTGGGAGATACCGGTCTCAAACGATTTGGCGGTTCGCCCCGGCCCGAACAGTGACACGATGAAACGAGCATCGGGCGTAATGGCAGCCCGCCCGTCATAGAACGCCTCCATCTCCCGCCCTCGTAGCGATATGTGCTCACCAGTCTCGATGTCGAAAAGATCGCCGCTGCCGTCGTCGATCACTCGCCCTTGCGCCAACAAGAATGAACTTCCGTAATAAGGGCGTTCTGGGACGTACAGATTCGAGAGAACATCCAACGACTCGGAGTCGATCCACTTCGACGAACACGTCATCACCTCATCACATGTGGAAACCAGCATCCGCCCGTATCCCTCGGCCTGTAGGAACCCGTCGCTTCGTCGTAGGTAGGACCCGTCGGGCTGCATCTCAAAGATCCCACCGCCTATTGGAGAGACGAAGCGGCCAGTTATCGCGCCCGCCCAGAACCAAAAGTCCACCTCACCGTCACTTTGATACCGATGCCTCAGCTCCTCGCCGGTGATCAGATCGATTTCGACGACCTCGCCGCTGGCATACAACTCCGAAAGCCAGATCCGAGATGGATCCGAACTCACCAGCGCCACCTGCGCGCTGGTGTACTGCTTGTCCGAGATCGGCGAAAGTTCACCGGTGAATGGATCAGCAGCTCTATCGGAATCGACTATGTAAAGCCCGCCGAACCGATCCCGTAACACCACGTATGCCCCGGTGTTGACCAGCGGTGCAAGCTCGCTGTTCATCGGGGCAACCTCACCGGTGTCCATGTCAATTCGAACCAAGCCATCGGTGGTGGAAACCAGCGCATACCAGCCTGCCTCCTTTCCCAACCAGAATCCCGATGGGTCGTCAATCTCCGGTGGATTGAGCTGAGAGGTGTCCCCGGAGGCCGAGGTTGTGCGAGGAACGGCGCTGGTAGTGGGTTGAGGCCGACCCTCGTTGCCATCCTCCTTCACAAATGCTTCGCCGCCGTCGTCGATGGGCGGATCGTCCTCAGATCCCGTGAAGACCGAAATCCCTATCGTCATGAGACCGAACAAAGCCAGAAGAACGAAGACTCGGCGCCGTCCTGACCCGGCGTGAACCGTTTCGGACGCACTCGTGGACTCACGAAGCTCCGCGCCAAAGATGCTGGGCGTTGGGCTGGAAGCCGAGGAGATCGCCACTCCACATTGAGAGCAGAACCGACCTGAACTTTGCGCCCCGCAGTTGCCGCACTTGGTCACCGCCCAAACCTACCTGGCCGCTCCGTCTTCTGGCCATCGGACCAATGACCCAGACCTGGTGTCCCCGAGAAGTTGAACAACCCTGCGATACTGACCTGGTGCGGATTCCTACCCGGCGAGCAGCAGCCACGTTGCCCATTGCCGCAGCAATTCTGCTCCTGGGCTTGGCATGCACCCCTCCGGAAGAGGGCCAGATCGTGGTCTCGATCAATGGCTCGGTTTCTTCGCTGGTCACTACGATCCCCGAGGCCACAACAACCACCGCACCTGAGGAGCAAACCACCACCACGCTCCCCGGAGCTGACCCCGGCCCTTGCGGCCCGCCTGGTGCGATTCTGATCGTGCCACTTGTGGAAGACATTCAGGCGCAAAGTCCCTGCGCCGTGAGCACCACCGGGATGATCCGATTCGCCAACCTCACTGACGCCGATGTCACGGTGGAGTGGGGCATTCGGGAACTCCGGGTGCCGCCGCAACGATCGGTGGTTCCGCCCGAGACAGTGGGTGAGGTACTCACCCCCGGGTTGCATGCGTTCGCCACCAGTCTGGACTCAGTTCCAACGATCCTTATCGCCGCGCCCGAGGAGAACTTCGGTTCCGCAACCGTCTCTCTGCGCTCCTTCGGGGGAGTCCGCCCCGGTCAAAGGGTGTCCGAGGCCGAAGACGCGCTGGGCCTTCCGATCGTTGTGATGATGCGGGACGCAAGATGCTCACTGGGATGGATCGCCGGCGACCCCCACTCACCCATCCTGG
>JABDIY010000053.1 GCA_013003535.1 Acidimicrobiales bacterium
GCCGTGACCTTGGCGTGCCGACTCCCGACCGCATCAGCTGGGGGGCCTACCTGGGCACGGACTACGACGGTGCGTTCGGCGGCTAACGCTGCTCCCGGAAATACGGGATACCGAGGGCGGCAGGAGCTCCAAGAAATCGTGCCCGTTTGCCACTGGTGAGCGCAATCATGGCAATGATCGCAAGTACGAAGGGGATCATGGCGAGGATGGTTGCCGGGATACTGCTCCATGGTTCCCCGAGTGTCTGCAGGGTGAACTGGATTCGGGCCGCCGCGCCAAACAGATATGCGGCAAATAGCGCTCGCCAGGGACGCCAGCTGGCGAGGATGACCAATGCGATCGCAATCCATCCGGCCGCCCCGATGGGATTGTCCTGCCACGTCGGGACCAGGGCCAGCGGATAGTAGGCCCCGCCCAGTCCTGCCAAAGCGCCGCCGGCCATCACGTGCACATAGCGCACCCACGCCACGTTGACCCCGGCCGACTCCGCGCTTGCGGGATCTTCTCCAACCGCTCGCAAAGACAGACCCATACGGGTTCGAAACAGGTAGTAGCTGGCGGCGCCGGCGGCGATCCAGGCAACGTACACGAGGATGTCGTGGCCGAAAACGAGCGGACCGACGACAGGCCAATCGGCTATACCGCCGGAGATGATGGCGTCGAACTGGTCACGGGCCGGTTCCCCAACCAGGGGATCGGAACCTGCCTTTCCGAGGAAACTCGCCAGGCCTGTTCCAAAGATGGTCAAAGCCAGTCCCGAGACGATCTGGCTCACCCGCAGGGTGATAGACGCGAACGCGTGGATTACCGAGAAGGCGGCACCAGCCAGCAGCGAAGCAAGGATGCCAAGGGTGAGGCTTCCCGTTTGGAAGGTCGCCCAGAAGCCGGTAACGGCGCCCACCAGCATCGTTCCCTGCACACCGAGATTGAGAATCCCCGCCCGCTCAGTGATGATTTCGCCGACGGTGGCAAAGATCAGAGGTGTGCCCAGCCCGATGGCGGCCACGATGGTGAGGATGAGTTGGGAGTCGTTCATGCTGCTGCTCCGGTGGTCAGTACGTCGGGTGGGAGTTCGGGTCTGCGGAGTCGGTTGGCGATGAAGAACTCACCTCCCACTGCAAAGATCAGGATCGCACCCTGCAGCATGGTCACGATCTCCGGGGGAACCCCGATCGACTGCAGCGAGGGCCCGGCATTGTTGAGCGCACCCATGAGGATGGCGACGGGGATGACGGCCAGCGCGTTGAGCCTGGCCAGGGCTGCGACGATGATGCCGGTGAACCCGAGCCCGAGGTCGAGCGAGCGCGGATCGAGCGCTCCCACTGGACCGGCCACGAACAACGCTCCCGCCAGACCTGCGAAGGCGCCAGAGAGTAGAAAGACCCCCAGGATTTTGCGCGGCACCTGAATCCCGGCATAGCGGGCCGTTTCGGGCGAGTCGCCAACCACTCTGACCTCAAATCCCCAGCGGGTCCGGTTGACGAGGTACCAGGCGAACACCGCCACTGCGATCGCGATGAAGATGCCGACATCGAGGCGATTGAAAAAGCGCGGGAGGCTCGCAGCGTCCGGAATCGGGCGACCGGTAGGAAACGTGCTTACGAGCGGATCGCGCCAGGGGCTGCTGCTGCCAAAGATCAGATAGTTCATGAGGTTGAGCGCGATGAAGTTGAGCATCAATGTTGTGATGATCTCGTTCGTTCCCAAATACACGCGGGGAAATGCCGAGATGGCGGCCCACAGTGCCCCGCCGACGGCGCCTGCAACGATCACGACGGGAGCGGCGAGGACGGCCGGGATAGTGTCTCCCATTGCAATAGCAATGCCGGCGGCGACGATGGCGCCCAGCAGGAACTGTCCTTCGGCACCGATGTTCCAGACCAGCATTTTGAACGCAAGGGCAGCTGCAAGGCCGGTAAGGATGAGCGGCGTTGCGGAGATCAACGTCTCGCTCACGCCGCGCGAACTGCCAAAGGCGGCGTCCACCATGTGCCCGTAAACGGTGAACGGATTGTCGCCCGTGATCCAGAGGAACACGCCGCCGATGACGAGGGCCGCCAGGACCGAGAGCAGTGGCACGGTGAGTGTCAGGCGCAAGGATGCCAGGCCACGGGGTTCGACGATGATGCGGCGCACGGTCATCTAGTTGCCGCCGTCCTTCTGGCCGGCCATGAGTAGGCCCAGCCGCTCAGCAGTCGCCATCCGGGCTGTCAGCTCGCCGACGATCTCGCCCTCGTAGAGGACGATGAGCCGATCCGAGAGGGCGAGCAGTTCGTCGAGATCTTCTGACATGAGCAGGATTCCCGTGCCGCGCTGACGCTCGCGCAGAATTGAGTTTCTCACAGCCTCGGTGGCACCCACGTCCAGGCCTCTCGTCGGGGAGCGGGCGATGAGGATCTTTGGTTGCATCTCGACCTCGCGAGCGAGCAACGCCTTCTGCAGATTGCCTCCAGATAGCAGCCGTATCGGCAGTCCGGGCACGACCCCGCGAATGTCGTACTGTGCAATGAGGTCCTTGCCCCGGGTTTTGAAAGCGGCCGGGACCAGCTGGCGCCCTTTCGAGTATGGAGCCTCTCGAAATGCTTTCAGCCCGAGATTGTCTTCGGTGGTCAAGCCCGGCGAGAGTCCCATGCCCAGGCGGTTCT
>JABDIY010000054.1 GCA_013003535.1 Acidimicrobiales bacterium
ACCGGAGTACCGGCCGCCATGGATTCGATCATCACCAGCCCGAAGGGTTCGGGCCAGTCGATCGGAAACACCAGGCCGGCGGCCCGGGACAAGAACTCGGGCTTCTCAGCCTCACCGATCTCACCGACGAATTCGACGTTTGGATCGGCAGCGATCAGGGGTTCGATCTCGTCGGTCCAATACTCTTGGTCCAGCGGGTCCACTTTGGCGGCGATCTTCAGCCGCATCCCGGCTCGGCGTGCAACCTCTATCGCCCAGTCCGGCCGTTTCTCGGCC
This sequence comes from Acidimicrobiales bacterium, assembly GCA_013003535.1. Taxonomy (GTDB): domain Bacteria; phylum Actinomycetota; class Acidimicrobiia; order Acidimicrobiales; family SZUA-35; genus JABDIY01. The sequence continues at coordinate 277 of JABDIY010000054.1, forward strand.
GTGATCCTTCCGACGAATGCCAAGTAGCGGTCTTGCCTGATTCCGACCGGGGCATGCTGGTATTCCCACAGATCAAGGCCGTTGTAGCACGTGCCAGCCCAACGGATATCCAGGTCGGCCAACGGTTCACGCTGCGAATCGCTGATCGAGATCAATGGCGTGTTCGGGTAGAGAGGTAAGACGGTGCGGAGGTTGTCCAGGTCCAGGCGGCCGTGCATGGTGACCACGATCGGGGTGGACGATTGCGCCACGAAGGGCAGCGTCCAAATGTCGGCGTGGGAATGGATGACATCGAAGTCTCCAGCTCGGGCGCAGACGTCGGCCAGCATTTTGAGATGAAGGTGAGGAGCGGTGAATTCCAATTCGGCCCGGCTCATGGTGGTTCTGAGGGGCCGGCGAGAACACGAGACGAGTTTGGCGTCGGTTCTTGAGCCGCCGGCGGCAAACAACGTGACGTCGTGGCCACGGCGCACCAGCTCATTGGCCAACGCATCGATGACTCGTTCTGTGCCCCCGTATTTTGGGGGCGGCACCGGTTCGTACAACGGGGAAACCAATGCAATACGCATGATTTTCTTCACTCCTAGTGTTGCCTGTGGGGCGGGGCACAGCCGCGCCGCTCCAGGATCAGTTCTAATGCCGACCGACGTCGATGGGACGTGACATTTGTCAGATCGTGGCTGACCTGGTGGGGCTGTCCGAATTGCCGGCGGTGAGTTCGGAATCCTTCCACCAACGGCCGATTTTCGATCGGTTCCGCCACGCGTAGGCGGCGAGGGTGGGGATGAAAGCTACAAAGAGTCGGCGCATGTGATTGGGTCCTTTCAGAGGGGTAGCAGCGCATTTCCCCGTGCCCGATCGACGCAAACCTGGCTTTGCTCAATTCCTGGTAGTTCCACGGAAATGTCCCCGAATGCGCCACGAAGGATCCCGTTCGAGGCCACGGTGAAACGTCGGAACTCATCTTCGTCACCGTCGGGATAGTGTTGCCCAATCCTTTAGGCAGGTACCAAAAAAATCACTATCCGGACAAGAACTGTCCGGATCGCTGAGCAGGATCGTGTGACCGGGCTGATCCGACCGCCCGCACTCGAGCGAAGTGGAGACTCAAACATGAAGCAGACATTCACCAACGGGGGAGGGGCCAGGATGAGTGCGATTACCGCCACCGGACTGAAGAAGACCTATCAAAGCGGGGACGCCGACGTGGAAGCGGTCCGCGGCGTCGACATACAAGTGGAACGCGGGGAAGTGTTCGGCTTTCTCGGTCCCAACGGTGCCGGCAAATCCACCACGGTGCGCATGCTCACCACACTCATGACCCTGAGCGCGGGTTCGGCAACTGTTGGCGGGGTCGACGTGACTCTGGACCCCCATGGTGCCCGTCGTAAGATCGGCGTTGCGCTCCAGGAAGCCGGCCTCGACATTCGCCAGACAGGCCGGGAGATCCTCACCCTTCAGGCCCGCCTCTTCGGCATGTCACCGAACGAAGCCTCCGAGCGAGCCCAGGAATTGTTGGAACTAGTGGATCTCGTTGACGC
>JABDIY010000057.1 GCA_013003535.1 Acidimicrobiales bacterium
CAAAGGCGATGCTGACCAACTCGACGTCCAAGCCTGCAAACTGATTGTCATTCTCCAGATCCACGATCTGTTGCATGCAAGGCGGTCAACCATCGGCCATATGGAAGTAGAGAAGAACGGCCTGATCCTGGTAGCCATCGAGCGCCACACTCCCGCCTTCCGCCGCGCTCAGCGAGAAATCCGGAGCAGCGTCACCCACCCCGAGAGCCCCGTCACCACCGCAAGCCGAGACCAGCAGACCCAACGCTGAGACAAGGCCAATCAGAAACCCGAGGTGCCGGTTCCACACTCCCCTGGTAATACGCCCCTCCTCTCAATCATCCTGGACCCTACTATCACACTTCCATCGAGCGGAAGGTCAAGATCATCTCACGGCCGGGCGCCGAATCCACTTGATCCGCACCTCTCTGCCGCCACCTCACGGCTAGGACAACGAGTACGACAAGGATGACGCCGGCGAGCAATGCTCCGACCGGAATCACTGCGGGAGCAATGCCAGAAATGGCTACGGGATGTGCCGCCGGTCGAGTCACGTGACATGGGCCACATCACGTCTCGTGCCTCTTGGTGTCTCTCATGTGCGGGTCCGTTGACTGGGATGCTCAGTCCCGCCCGCTGCGGCGCCCTTAAGGGAGGCGAAACTAGACCTCATCCATGTGAGGAGCCAGGTCCTCGAACGGCAGGTCAAGCCGCTCGGTCAGACGGCTCATTTGCTCAGAAGGTGGCGGCCACTCCTCAGGACGGATTCCGCCGGCGATCACCATCCCTGCCAGTTCGGTACCGATCCTGATGAAGCTGCGGGCGCACAGAAGCCCTAAATAGCTGGGCATCAGGTGACTGGTCAGTCCAGATGTAGCACACAGCTTCCGGGGCTCTTCAATTTGGTGACGCGCCACAAGAGGATGATTCCCGATGGCGACGTGGAGGCCACATGGGTTACTGACACGTCCGAAGGCGCGGCCCTCCATGTCGGTCACCACGACCATTACGCCCCACAGATCGGCAACAAGATCAGATAATGCCTGAGTGCTGACTGGATCAAACCGGGATTCGAGTGCCGGTGGGCTCAGCCATCCAGGCCTGGCAGATCCACCACTCCTATCCTCGAACCATTGCTCGATGGCCTCGGCGTGGAACCTCCACTGACGGCCCACCTTGATGGCTGGCAGTCGGCCATCCTCCGCCATGCGATAGATGGTCGACCGATCAACATTGAGGAGCTGTTGGACCGCCTTAGAGGTAAGCAGTGTCGGCATCGTCCCACTCCTCCCATTGGCCTCTGGGACTGTCACCATCATGACCTCACCCCAATCGCCCGCCACGACGCCCCGCCATCCGGCGGGCACTGGAGCTCATAGTCCTCGCCGACCAGTTTCATGTCGTCCTGGAGCCGCCCCGCGTCTGCGACTCGCTTCCCGATGCCTCCGTAACCATTCACACCAACCCGAATCCAGTCCTCGCTCATCACTCTCTCCTCATCGATCTCGTATGCCGGCGTCGGCCTGCCGGTTGCTCCAACCGTTCTACACCTTCCAGCCGAATGGAATGTCAAGGGAGAAAGTCACAAAGGACGATCCAGATCGGCTGGCCCGACGGCTCGCGACCGCTGGGCGACTCGGCACGGATCGCCAGCAGTACTTGGGATTCCACGACTGAACCGGCGGTCGATTCCGCCGGTTCAGTGGGGAGGGAAGGTTGGGTCAGTTAGTGCTGACCGCCGGACATCCAACCGGAGACACCTTGGTGCACGCCGGGATTGTGGGTTCCGCTGAATCCATGTGTTTGCGCATGTTGCGACACGTGGCTGCCGAAGTTCGCTTCGGGGCCAGCGGCCGACGCCGCAGCTGGAACCAGCATTAGTGCGGCAGACACCGCAACGGTAGCTATCAGCTTCCTCTTCATGATTGTTGTTTCCCTTCTGTAGGTTGCAGCAATTTGACACTATGGACGTCAAGCTTGGATGTGGCTGTGTTCAAGCTTCGGTAAAGGTTGCGCCCGACTCCGATCGAAAAACGTTCGATGCCTTCCGGGTGACGGATACGTTGGGTGACGGCGCGTGTGGCCCCGTCACCTCCGAGATCCTCCACACCACCATCCGTGTCCTCCAGTCACGATCGGATGGCCTGGGTCTACGACCACGCCGGTTCGGTCGCCAGCGTCCTGCGTGCCTGGGACTGGCAGCAGCAGTGCCTGGCAATCAGCCATTTCCCCCTTGACATTCCAGTCGACTAGAAGGTGTACGTTGGGCGGGTAAACGAGAAATCCAAGAGAGAGGAACAGAAATGATCAAGCGGCTAAGGGCACTCGGCATAGTGCTCGTAGTGGTCGGAATGGTCTTCGTGGTCGCAGCCGGAGTCGCCTACGGCAAGGTCCAGGAGGGCTACGGCTCCCTGCAGGCCTTCAGCGAATCACAGAACGTCACGCTGACCTACAACGAGGACGGTCAGCTCATTGACCGCGGCACCACCGAAGGTGCGGACGCAATCATGGAGCTGTTGACCGTCGCCTGGGACTATCCGGTTGTTGAGTCGGATCTCAACCCGGATGATCCGCTGGTGAACACGGCTTCTGAGTACATGTTCCAGATGGCCACCATCACCTACCACACTCTTTACGGGACCCAGACGGTTGTGTTGACCGAGGACGAGGACTACAACGGCGAAACCTTCCCCGCCGGCGAGTACCAAGTCGAGGTCGACGGGAAGTACTGGACCGACTTCGACCGGCAGCACCCGCTCGAGGGCCGTGCCCGCGGACTGGCATGGAGCGGCACCGCCCACGGTCTGATTGGTGAGCTCGGTGTCGGCACCGTCACCCACTCCACTTTGCAGATGGGTCTCGGCCTCTCCGGCATCACCGCAGGCATCGGCCTGTTCGCCCTGTTGACTGGCTTCGGTCTCATCTGGGCTAGCAGAGCCCGAGAGAGCGAGTTCACCTTCGCACCTGCCTCGGTTTCCATGGAAGAACGGATGATTGAAGACACCCTGACCCCGTAACCCAACCCAAAACCCCAACAGTTCGAGGCCCCAATCTCTGGGGCCTCGAACGCGTTGCTAGCCACGGTCGGTCACTCCCCTGCCCGTAGCCGGGGAGATTTGTCAGTCCCGCCAACTGGTCCGATGGGAGGTACCGCTGGTCAGCGAGGAGGTTCGTTAGTCCCCCGGCTTGAGCCGCCTGACTACCTCTGCGTCGGCGTCCGCGACGCGGGCGTTGGCACCTCGAGCTGAGGCTGGCGTCCGAGAGCTCCTCGCATCAGATCGAATGCAACGCACGGTCGGTCCAAGCCGCCACCGCGCGCACGCTTCCTGTCAGAGGCGAACCTTCGCCAACCCGCGCGCCTCTTGACATTCCGGTCGACTGGAAGGAATACGATCTAGGAGGTGGAAGGGCACAAAGAAGAGTCTGAGGAGGCCCAGATGATGCAGCAACGACTCAGATGAGCGGAGGGCAGGCCGTCGCGCTCGGAATTGCCCTGGTGACTGCGCTCTTGTCGGCGGGAGTGTTCACACTGGCGTGGCGCCAGGACAAGGTATCAGCCGTCGTCGGCAAGATGGACCCCGACGCAAACCGAGCCGCGGTGCGACACCCCCAGCTCACGCCGATGACCGCTGAACGAGCCACCGCCGAGGCGCCGGAGGCAGCCGTGGAGGAACCGGCTCCGGCGGCTGCTAAGCCGGTGATCATCGAACTCACCCAAGCAGAGTACGGCGAGACCCGCCGCCAGTTCCTCAACCGTGCCACCGGGGCCTCCTTCGGGGCCTTCCTGGCATTCCTCGGTATCACGGGTCTCGCTTTCCTCTGGCCGCGACTGAGCGGAGGTTTCGGTAGCAAGATAGACGCTGGTGATATCGACGAGATCAAGCAGGCCATCTTCCAACCGGACGGGACGATCGAACCGTTCTATGTCGCTGCGGCCAAGACTTATGTCATGCCGTTCGCGGAATCCGAAGCTGTCGGGACCGATTTCGAGGGGCTGGATGTTTTCGCCGCTGGCCTGACCGGCCTGTTCCAGAAATGTGTCCACCTCGGTTGCCGAGTGCCGTGGTGCTCGTCTTCGCAAGGCTTCGAGTGTCCCTGCCACGGCTCGAAGTACAACGCCCACGGCGAGTACGAGGCCGGACCAGCCCCTCGCAACCTGGACCGGTTCGCCCTCGAGGTGGTAGACGGCCGCCTACTCATCAACACAGGCCAGATACGCGATACTCCCCGCGCGAAAGTAAAGACCGTGCAGTATCCACAAGGGGTCAACTGCGTCTGACCGATCAACGAGTCTCTGACCGCTCGCCGCTACCACGGGGCTCGCCGCGGGTTAAGACACTAGCCGGAGGCCGCAATGCGCCCTGCCACTCCTCCTCGATGATCTCGGCGGCAGCTCGGAGATGTCGCCAGGCGAAACCGTCGAGGACGATCGAAATCGGGGTCGAACCACGCCGAGATGGTCGCTTCACCGCAAGCCTCCCTCACCGGTCTCCGGGATCGGGCTCGCGTACGGGCACCAGTCAGGCCATCGTGCATCCACAATGGCCCTTGACCTTCCAGTCGAGAGGAAGGCCTACGGTGATAGAGATGGCAGAAAGAGCGACAACGATGAAGGACGAGGTGACGATGCAGGCACAGATCGCCTGGGCGAACTCCACGTGTTGGCCATGACCACAGGTCCCCGATCGGCCAGCGAGCGTGGTGCCCTAAAGAGCGGTCACGCCGGCAATCACTTCGGTCAAACTCATGCTCGATGCCGACCTGTCGAGGGTCCGGGCTGCTGGGGTTGTGGGGCGGGATAGATGGTCTTCAATTCGTTCGAGTTCGCGGTTTTCCTGCCACTCGTATTCGTCCTCTATTGGACCGTGCTGCGCAAGCGCCAGAATACCCTGTTGCTGGTCGCGTCGTACATCTTCTATGGATGGTGGGATTGGCGATTCCTGAGCCTCATCGTGGTGTCCACCTTCACCGACTTCCTCGTGGCCGGCGCTATCGCCCGAACCGAGGTAGAGAAGCGACGCCGCATGCTGATGCTCGTCAGCATTGTCGTGAACCTCGGAATCCTGGCGTTCTTCAAGTACTTCAACTTCTTCATCGACTCCACCGCCGGCATGCTCGACTCGGTCGGTCTCGAGCCGAACCTACCGACTCTCCGCATCCTGCTTCCGGTCGGAATCTCCTTCTACA
>JABDIY010000099.1 GCA_013003535.1 Acidimicrobiales bacterium
GAGAGGGCTGGGATCGTTATGTAGTCGGTGAGTTCGTCAATCAACTGCTCATTCCAGGTAGTACCAACAACATCATCGAGCACAGCAACGTCCATGCCTCAAGCGTAGGGGCACACCGCGGCTGACCGAAGATCCGACACCTCCCCACCAGTGCCCGCTGGACCTCCCGCGATCACTCTCTCCTGGCCTCCAGGAATTCGTGTGCGGACCTAGGGTTCTCACCATCGCGTTCGGTTTCTTGACCGCGCAGTTCCACGCGGCGAATCTTCCCGCTGATCGTCTTCGGGAGGTCGCTGAATTCGAGACGGCGGATGAGCTTGTAGCCGGAGACCTTGCTCCGCATGAACGCAAAGATCGATTGCGCGGTTTCGTCGGATGGCTCATGACCGGGCGCCAGGATGATGTAGGCCTTGGGCACGAAGCCTCGCAAGTCATCTGGTGAGGGAACCACGGCCGCCTCCGCCACCGCGGGATGCTCGATCAGCACGCTTTCCAGTTCGAATGGGCTGATGCGGTAACCCGATGCTTTGAAGACATCGTCGGCCCGGCCAACGTAGGTGATGTAACCCTCGCCGTCTCGCATCCCAACGTCACCGGTGTGGTAGTACCCGTCGCGCATGACTTCGGCCGTTTTCTCAGGGTCATCGGCATAGCCCACCATCAGGCCCACCGGCCGATCGTCACCAAGGGCGATGCAGATCTCACCTTCTTCGGCGGGAGTGCCATCGGGGTCGAGCAGCTCGACCACGTACCCGGGCATGGGTCGGCCCATCGACCCAGGCTTCAACTCCTGCCCGGCGGTGTTGCCAACGATTGCGGTGGTTTCGGTCTGGCCGTAGCCATCGCGAATGGTGATGCCCCACGCACTGCGGACTTGTTCGATGACTTCGGGATTGAGCGGTTCGCCCGCGGAGATGAGTTCTCGCAGGGCAACCGAATACGAAGCCATGTCTTCCTGAATCAGGAACCGCCAAACCGTGGGAGGAGCACAAAGAGTGTTGACACCGTTGTCCACCAGAACGTTCAGGATTGTTGGGCCGTCGAAGCGGGTGTAGTTGTAAAGGAAAATGGTGGCTTGCGCATTCAGCGGAGCAAAGAAGCAGCTCCAGGCATGCTTGGCCCAACCGGGCGAACTGATAGTCCAGTGGACGTCGCCCTTCTGAAGACCCAACCAGTACATGGTGGAGAGGTGTCCCACTGGGTAGCTGATCTGGGTGTGTTGGACGAGCTTGGGTTTGGCCGTTGTACCCGAGGTGAAGTATTCGAGCAGCGGGTCGCTGATGTGGGTCTGTTCGGCTGCCGTGAACGTTGTTTCGGCGCTCTGAGACTTCGCATAATCCACCCAGTCGGCATCGGCGAGATCCACGCCGATCATGGCCACACCCTTCAGGTGGACAACGTCCACGCTCTCAAAGGAGTGGGCTCCCGCCTGGTTGGTCACGACCATCGTGGCGTTGCCTCGGGACATGCGGTCGGCAAGGTCCGGCCCCGCCAACAGGGTGGTGGCGGGGATCACGACGGCCCCGATCTTGATGGCAGCCATCATGGTTTCCCAGAGCTCGATCTGGTTGCCGAGCATCACCAGAATCCGGTCGCCTCGTTTCACCCCGTGGGCCACCAAGAAGTTGGCAACCTGGTTTGATCGCGTACTGAGGTCTGCGTAGGTCAGCTTGGAGACACGGCCCGTCTCTTCCACGATGTGCAATGCCAGCTGCTCATTGCCCGCCGCAATCCGATCGAAGTAGTCAGTAGCCCAGTTGAACTGGGAAAACTCCGGCCAATCGAACCCAGCTGCCGCCGTGGAGTAGTCGGTGCGGTTGTGCTGGAGAAAATCACGGGTGGTGAGGAAAACATCGGCGTCGGTCACTACCCCATCATGGACGCAATCGCCTCTCTCCTCAAACTGGGCCCAACGACCTATCTTCCCTGGTGACCGCCTTCTGGGTAGATGTTCCAAACCGTCAAGTCGTGGCGTTGGGGTGTCGAAGCACCCCATATGGGATTCACCAAAGGCGGCGGCGCCTTCAACAAGCGTGCGCCAAAGCCCGGCCGGCAGCGCGGCGCGGTGCTGGTGGAAGCCGCTCTGGTGGCACCGATCGTGATGGTGCTGATCTTCGGCATCTTTGAGGGCGGTCTTTTTATGCTTTCCTACCTCTCTTTGGAAGACGTTTCCCGTGATTCAGCCCGGGAAATGAGCATTCACGGCATGCAGACCGACGCTGAACAGATCGTGGTGGACGAAATCAAAAGCAGGCTCGATGTGGTGGACGATGGCGCCGTCCAGAAGGTGATCATCTACCGGGCCACAACCGTGAAGGACGGTCCTTCGGCGGCGTGTTTGGCGGCCGCCCCGCCTGGCAACGCTGTCGCCGGCTGCTCGGTCTACACCGCCACCGAACTGGCCAACCCCGTCACGTGCGGTTGGTGCTCGACGGACCGCGTCGGCGGAGAACTAGCTGGTGTCTATATCGAAATGGAGTACACGTCCGTAACGTCAATCTTCCCCAGTACAACGATCGACAGTTTCAGTGTGCTCCGATTGGAGCGCGGCCAATGAGACCAACGACGCGTATGCATCGCCGACAGCGTGGCGCTGTCCTGGTGGAGACGGCCATGGTCGTGCCCATTCTCATCTTCCTCTGTTTCGGCATTTTCGAAGTCGGGGTTGCGTGGCGCTCCTCTAACGAGCTGACCCGTTCGGTTGGTTCCGCCATCGTCGACAGCGGCCGTCAGACCGACGGTCGCTACAGCGACCTGTTCGCAATGGAAAGGATTACGGCGTCCTTGGCCGGTACCGAAACGTTGGACTGGGTCATCGTCTACAAAACCGACGACACCCGTTCCGAGCCGTCGGTCGACTGCCTCAGCGAGGCCGCACTTGTCGCTGGGACCAATCAGGTCCGCAGCCGACCGGACGAATGCGTGGTCTTCGGCGGAGTCTTCGCAGAAAACGCCACGGTCGCCGATTTCCCCAGCCCAACCTGTGCCGGAGACGTTGACGACGACTTCTGCCCCGCCGATCGCGATTCGGTTCTCACCAGCGGCACTGACCGACTCGGTCTCGCCGTGCAAGTACAGCACGACTGGCTCACAGGATTTCTTCCCGGCGGCGTGACCCTTGCCGATCATGCAGTCATCCCCATCATCACTGGAATAAACGAGGCACGCAATGCGCCAGCAACACCATAAACAGCAAGGGACAGTTCTCGCACTCACCGCCATCATGCTGATCGGGCTGATCGTCATGGCGGCCTTCGCCGTGGACTTGGGCGTCTGGTACAACAGCGCCACCGAGGGCCAACGAGCGGCCGACATCGCCAGCCTTTCCGCGGTGGAAGAGTACCAACGCGTCTACAACGCCGGCATCACGGGTGGGCTCACGCCCCAGCAGGCTCACGACGCCGCCGTGATCGCCGCCACGGATCGCGCCAACGCCCTGACCGCTGAAAACGGCTACGACCCACTTCTCACCACCATCGCCTTCACGGTTGACAATCCCCCGAACGGGAGTATTGAAATCACCGTAGGGGTCAAGGATGAGGATGTGGAGACATTCTTTGCCGGTGTTGTGATGAGTGACATAGACATCGAACGCGAAGCCACCGCCGGCGTGAACGATTGCCGAGCCACCTGCTCGCTCAACATCCCGATCGTCTCCGGGTTCCAAACAGTTGGCAGTAGCGGTACCGGTGGCGACGGCTGGCGGCCGACCCTCGCCGACAACGGTTATGTCTTCAACCTTTATCATCACGACGACGGCAACATGTTCTACTGCTTCGACCGAACCCTGGAGACACCGCTCGCCTGTCCGGAGGCGAGTTACCCCGTTGAGCCGTACACCAACATGCGGACCAACTACACGCCCAAACTGGTCCATGCCAACAACCGGATCTATTTCGTGGTTCAGAACGCCACCGACGTAGGGCTGGGGTGCTGGGAGGCAGAGCTTGGCCAGAAGTGCAGTGGCGAATTCGTGAGCTCCGCAGTGGGTAAGAAGATCGAAGACTTCGACTACGTGAACGGCGGCAGCTACGGCACCCGACTCGATGGACCGGAGATCTCCGCCAACGATCAAATCTTTACGTTCGGCGAGAACGGCAAGGTGTACTGCCACAACCTGGACGGCTCGGTGTGTTCCGGCTATCCCAAGAACACCGCCTTGGCCGGTGGTGAGGCGATTCAACCCGATGTCCCCGGCGATTATGAAACTGGGCTCGCCCCTGGCATCGGCGGGATGCAATTCGACATGGAACCCAACAAGGCAGGGACCAAGGTCTACCTTTCGCTCACTCCCACGCCGCGTGGCACCTCGCTGACATGTTGGGACATGATCAATCATCAAACCTGTAGCGATTGGACGGCCGTAACGCCACCCTCCACGATCGCCGGGCGGCCATTCCTTTTCCTCACCTATGACAACGTTGCGGGAAATCACTCGATTACCGGCGTCTGCGCTCGCGGCGGCCTGAAGGCCGACGACGACGGCATTGCCTGCTTCACCAGGAGCGGCGCGTCCAACGGCAGCGCCGGCCTGCCAACCGCCTGGTTCAATGATGGCGGCATGTCACAGCAATCGGCTACGGGCGAGACCACCGACGGGCACTTTCGAACCTTCTTCCCTCATCGGCACGGGTATTCGGATGCGTTCTACTCCAACTCCCAGTTCATGTGTTGGGACTGGGTTGACCAGGCTCGCTGCACTGGAGTAGTCCCGCCCAGCTCCACCACGCAACTACTCCAATCCAACTGGGGAGGCTTCCAAGACTATGCGTACATCTACGATGGCTCCCGTTGCCTCTACGGGCTCGGCCACGACGAGACTGCGTGGACCTTCGACATCAACACCGGTCAGTTCCCGTGCCCGGCCGACGGGAAGGCCTCGGCGACGATAGAGCCCTGTGCGTGCGCCGACGGTACCAATCTTCGCTGGACGGCGTTGTCGCTCAACTCCACTACTGACATCTCCCTGTTCAAACAGTTCACCATCACCGTGGATTATCTGAATGGAACCAACTTCACGGTGGTGGACCTTACAACGTCAAGTTTGGACGAGATCGACCTTCGGCCGCTCAACGACCAAACTCCGTTCCCGGCCAAAATGCGGGTCACCGTCGAGGCGGTCGCCGCCGATGGTTTCGAAGACGTTGCCTTCAACCAGGCCAACGACATCAGCGTGATCCAGCTCTCCGGCGTTCTCCCCACGCTGCTGGACTAGACGCTCTTCAGGCCCGCCAATACCCTGCTGGGCGTCAGCGGGAACTGATCGAACCAAACGCCCGTGGCGTCGTGAAGCGCGGCGATCACCGCCGGGGCATAGGTGATGTAAGGCATCTCGGCCATGCCGCGTGCGCCCCACGGCCCGAGTGGGTCGGCCAACTCCAAAATCACGCTGTCCACCACCTCGGGCACGTCACCGATCCCGGGAATCAAGTACGTAGACAGTCTCGGATTGGCAATCCGCCCGTCCCGGACTTTGAGGTCTTCACTGAGGGTGTAGCCGTGGGCCTGAACCACCGCTCCCTCCACCTGGCCCTTTACAAGTTGGGGGTTGACTGCCCGGCCAACGTCGTGGGTGGAGACCACCCGGTCCACGCGGATGATGCCGGTGCCGGTGTCCACACTGAGGTCGATGGCTTGGGCCATGTAGCCGTAGGCGAAATTTGGTGTGCCCCGGCCAGTTTCGGGGTCGAGCCTCTCGGTAGGGGGCGGAGTGAAACGAAACTTTCCTATGGCCGGACGCTGTCCTTCCCGCCATGCCTTTTCGGCTTCTTCGGCTGCGCCCAGAATGGAGTTGCCAGCCATCCAGGTCATGCGAGATGCTGACGCCGAGCCTGAGTCGCCAGTGAATGCCGTGTCGGAGAAGGTGCCCCGCACCTGATCCAGAGGGACGCCGGTCGCTTCAGCGGCCATCTGCCGAATCGCCTGATGTGTCCCTTGGCCTACCTCGGCCCCGGAATGAAACACCTCAACTTCGGACGGGTGATCGTCGTCGGCGGCACCGTGGAGGTGAATCTCGGCCTCGCAGCGCTCGGGGAAACCAAAACTGAAGCCGACGTTCTTGAATCCAGCGGCGAACCCGCGCCCCCGTTTCACCTCCCCTTCGGGCTCCGGCAGACTGGCGATCGAAGCAAACGTGGCGATGGGCAGGGCAGTGTTCGCCTTCCTGGCACACGCATCGATCACCTGAGGCAGTGTCACGCCGGCCGGCATGATGGTCTGGGTGATTCCTTCACTGCCGTCGCGCAACATGTTGATCCGGCGTAGCTCCACCGGATCCATATTCAGTGTGGCCGCCAGTTTGTTCATCTGGGTCTCGGCGGCAAAGGCCCCCTGGGGTCCACCGAAGCCGCGGAAGGCTCCGCCGGGAACGCTGCTGGTATAGACGGCCCTGCTGTTGATCCGAGCATTGGGCACCTCATAGGCGCCCGCCACACTGAGGTGAGCATTTCCCAGGACCTTGTTCGAGGTGTAGTTGTAGGCGCCGGCATCCAGCCAAACGTCCGCTTCGACGGCAGTGATCTTGCCGTCCTTGGTTGCACCGAGTTTGGCGTGGATCGTGGCACGATGCCGCTTGTGATGGCCCACGATCGACTCTTCACGGCTCCAGCGGCAATGGACCCGCCGTGAGATCCCCATAGTGCGTAGTTTTTGCGCTGCCAACGCCATCACGATCTGGAGGCTCATGTCTTCTTTGCCGCCGAAGGCACCGCCCATTGCGGCATAGATCACCCGCACCCGGTCTTCCGGTAGATCGAGGGCGTGGGCGATCTGCTCACGATCTTCATGCGTCCACTGACCACTGGTCTCAACGGTCACCCGGCCCTCGGGGTCGATCCACGCGGAAGCCGCCTCAACCTGAAGGTAGGCGTGTTCCTGGTGAGGAAGCTCATAGGTTCCCTCTACAACCACATCAGCCGAATCCCAACCGGCATCAACATCGCCTTTGACAATTCGCAGTTCGTAGTAGACGTTTGTGCCATCTTCGGGATGGAGAAGAACTGAATCGGCGCGAGCTTCCTCGATCGTTGACACCAATGGCAACTGCTCCCAATCAACTCGGATCAGAGACGCAGCATTGCGGGCCTGCGCCGGAGTTTCGGCGACCACGACGGCAATGTGGTCAGCCTCCCAGCGACTCACGTCGGCTGGGACTGCGGACCGATCGGTCCCACCGAGGCCAACGAGCACCGGCTGGTCCATCTTGGTCAGCCCGTATTCGTTCACCGGCACGTCGGCCGCGGTGAGGACGAGGACAACACCTTCGGCGGCTTCAGCGGCGGAAACATCTAGGGAGAGCATCCGGGCGTGTGGTTGGTTGGAGAACACCGTGAAGGCGTGCAGTGCGTCAAGAGGAACACCATCACCGGGATAGCGAGCGAGTCCGGTGACCTTGCCGTGGGCGTCGGCCCGAATTGAAGCGGTCCCTACGCCGCCCTCGACGGCGCTCATCGGTTCGCCTCCAACCGGTCAGACGCCAATCGTTCTGCCGCTGATTTGACGGCCTGAATAATCGGGTAGTAGCCGGTACAACGACACAGGTTGCCGCTGAGCCCAAGCTTTATCTGCTCATCGGTGGGATTGGGCACCTCATCAACCAACGAACAACCGGCCATCAGGAACCCCGGGATGCAATAGCCGCACTGCACGGCAAACTCGTCGATGAAGGCTTGCTGGATCGGATGCAATCCCTCGTCTGTGGTTGCCAGCCCTTCCACTGTCACCACCGTGCCGCCATCGGCCTGAGCCGCCTGCACGATGCATGCCATCACCGCTGCTCCGTTGAGCTGAACGGTGCAGGCCCCACACTCGCCCTCCGCACAACCTTCCTTGGTCCCATCGAGGGTCCGTTCAACGGCAGCACCGGCATTCCGCAACCAGTCCAAGAGGTTCGCCGATGACGCCCCATCTCCGGAGAGTTCTCCACCGTTGACGTTCATCGAAATCGCAGTGTTGTCGGTCACGACGGTCCGGGCGGTTTGCGGAACGTGCGACAGCGCCGAGTGCAACCCTGGGACAACTTCTGGCCACTGACTTCGATGCTGCTGGTCGCGAATCGCCAGAAGCGATCGGGTTACCAGCGATTCGACGGCGTCCCGCCGGTACTGAGCCGTTGCCCGCACATCATCGATCGGCTCGAACGCATTCCGAGCAGCGTCGGCGGCAGCGGTGATTGCAGTGCTGTCCAATGAGGTGCCGGCCAACGCGGCCCCGATGCCGGGGACCAGCATGACCGTTGCCGCCATACTTCCCACCGCAACAGTTGCGCCGGACACGATTCCATCGTCAATGTCGACTACGAAGGCCGCGTGAATAACTGAGATCGCTTGCGCTCGCCGATTCCCCAGCTTCACCCACAGCCCCCGCTGGTTGGCCCGTAGCTTCGGAACCACGATCCTGGTGATCAACTCGTTCGGCTGCAGCACCGTTGCTCGGAAACCGGTGAAAAAGTCGGCGACGGCAACCCTGCGGGCTTGAACCGCGGCACCGTCCCACGTGCTGAGTTCTACCGCCGCTCCCAATGCGAGAAGTGCCGAGAGTGTGTCGTTGGCCGGACTGGCCGTGGCGAGATTGCCGGCGATCGTGGCCCGATTCCGCAACTGCGGCGAGCCGATCTCCAGAC
The DNA here is from genome assembly GCA_013003535.1 of Acidimicrobiales bacterium. Taxonomy (GTDB): domain Bacteria; phylum Actinomycetota; class Acidimicrobiia; order Acidimicrobiales; family SZUA-35; genus JABDIY01. The sequence goes on from JABDIY010000099.1 coordinate 8,621, forward strand.
ATGCCTGCGCCAACGGAGTTGCGTAGCGGATGAAGCGGTCATCGGCGATGACCTGGCCATGGCGAACGCCCCCGGACAGAACGAGTTCTTCGCTGGTTTCCTCGATGGAATCGAAATCGGCGATGGCGGTAAGATCCACTACTTCCACCGATGGCCCTACTCCGCCTCGGTGGAGATCGAGCAGGAGGTCTGTTCCACCGGCTAGGGGGAGGCGATCAGGGTCGTCGGCGAGCAACTGAAGCGCCTGTACAACCGATTGCGGCCGATGAACTGCAGCCACCGCTCGACCCGGCGTCTGGACCGGATGTAGCTGGCCGGGAAGTGAACTGTCCGCTGTAGGGGTCACCCCTCTAGCGAACCACACTCAACCGCCAATGGTGAAGGCGACGAACCGATTAGCGACACGAAGGCTTGGTCCCACCGACGCGTAGCAGGAGCCGCCGGTGACCGTTGGATCATCGAGCGCTGCCAGAAGCTCGCTTCGCAAGTCCAAAATCCGCTCCGTGGATCATGGCCGAATCCATCACCGTTCGGATCCGAGCTCATGGGTAACTCGTTTCGTCAGCTCGACGAAACCTGGTTCGAACCGAAGTTCTGGCAATCGGGGATAAGGCAACGGCACTTCGATATCGGCCAGAACCCGACCTGGCCGAGGTGATAACACGATGACCCTGCTGGAGAGGTAAACGGCCTCGGTCACGCTGTGCGTCACCAAAAGCCCCGCGAATCGACGCTGGGAGTGAAGCACGAGCAGCTCCTGCTGCAATGTCTCTCGGGTGATCTGGTCAACGGCTCCGAAAGGCTCGTCGAACAAGAACAAAGAAGGCTCCATTATCAGCGATCGGGCAAGGCTCACCCGCATCTTCATTCCGCCTGACAGCGCATCGGGGAAGTGGTCTTCGAATCCGGCCAGCCCTACCGACGCAATAGCCGATGCCGCCCGGACCGACCGCTCGGCTTTTGGAATTCGCTGCAGCTCGGCAACGAGCTCCACATTGCCTTGGACGGTCCGCCAATCCATCAGCGTGGCATCCTGGAAGATGTAGCCCATGTCAGACGTGTCCGCCGCAACGGACCCACCCGTCGGTGTTTCGAGACCGGCCGCAACACGCAAGAGCGTGGTTTTCCCACAGCCGGATGGACCAACAACAGCGACCAGTTCACCGTTGCCAACGTCGAAGGACACATCGGTCAGAGCGTTCGTCCCATCCGGAAAGTGCATCGACACGTTGGCGAAGCGAAGGCTGACCTCGGCCGGCCGAAGCTGCCGCCGATCAGGTTGTCCATCGTGGGTTGACTCGTGCACCTCACCAGTGTGTTGGCTCACCGGCATGTCCCCACCCTGCGGGAGAGAACGTCGCGGCAATTTCACCCATCAAGAGAACGCCGCTCAGCGCCGTTTTCCTGGGCATGGGATTCGCACGAGCAGCAGTAGGACTTGTAGCAGGAGCCGGCATGGTCGGCCTCGGTATCGCGGGCACAGCCGGCGAAGACAACAGCATCCGCGACGAAGCGGGTCAGATCGTTGACGGTGGCGAAATCGGTGCCTTCCGCCTCCGTTTGGGCGATTGCTTCATCGATGGCTCGGCTGGAGACCTCATCGAGTCTGTCCAGGGTGTGCCCTGCAGTTCACCCCACGATGGCGAAATCTACTTCGCTGTGTTCCTCCCCGACGGTGACTACCCCGGCGACACCGCCGTAGGCGATGCCGCCGACCAGGCATGCCTCGACGCTTTCACGCCGTTCACCGGCAGCGACTACGAAACCTCCGCCCTGGGCCTGTGGTCGATGATCCCCACCAAGGAGAGCTGGGAGCAGATCGATGACCGCGAGGTCCTCTGCGTTGTGAACAACTACGACGGAACGAAGAAGGTAGGCACCGCTCGCAACAGCGGCATCTGATCATTCCCGATCGATACCTGTGAACAACACCACGACCCGCTCTCTGGATTCGGGAGCTTCGGTCAGGAGGCCCGCAAGACCAGCCGTTCCGGTGGAGCACACCGGAACCGAGGTGTGCAGGTGGGCGAGGTCGTAGGCTTCGATGATCAAGCTTTCCGGTGCCACGATCGGGTGCCCGCCAGTGAACTTGGTCTGTTTCAGAAGTGGTAACCAGTCGTAGGTGATGTCGTCGAGGATGCCAGTTGCGAAACTCTGGGGATTGTCCCAGGGCTGCATGAACTCCTCCGGGTGTTGCGACGCATAGTCAAAATCGAAGTTGGGCGCTAGGGCGTCCCACGCCCGCCGCAGCGGGGCGTTCCCTTCAGCCTGGACGGGGTGCAACCGAGCTGTAGGAATGGCCAGAGACACTGCGGTGGCGAGCGCTCCCCCGCCAACCTGGACATAGAGCGAGTCGATCTGCTGGACTTGGTCTGCCAACTCCCAACCCAGGGTGCGCCCACCGTCGAAGGTCGACGGCGTGTCGGTCCCTTGAACGCTGAAGGCTTGAGAGCCGGCCGCTACTGCTTCGCGGAATCGGCGATAACACGGGTCGCCCGCTTCACCGGACCGTCGCTCGCAACGCGTGATCGATGCTCCCAAGTCATCTAGACGATCGATCACGGACTCGTTGGCCCAGACCGGCACGAATACGTCCAAGGGACGGTTCATGGCCTTGGCGATAACGGCTGCACCGAGCGCGGCGTTGCCACAAGATGCGATTGCGAGCCGCTCGCCGGTTTTGATTCCCAGCTGTTCCTGCACACCCAGGTTGAGCGCTACTCCGAAAAGGTGTCTCGCTTTATGGGATCCACCGACGTTGTGCGGCTCCGCCTTTATAAGCAGTTCCACATCGAGGCCGGCGGCAGTGGCCAATTCGGTTCCGTCCACGATTGGAGTTTCTTCGAAACCGTGGCCTTCAACCCCCGAGACTGCGGCATCGAGGTCCCGAACGAGGTCAACGAACCACGCATCGGTCAGTCCGCCCGCCAATGCTGCGGCGTAAGAATCCAGCCGTTCGCGATACTTCAGGAATGGGTTCACGAGGAACTCAGGACGCTATGCATTGAATTCTTTGATCATCTCGTCCCAGCGATCGGTCAGCGGGCGGAGGCTGTTCCAGAAATCCTGGCTGCGACGCCGCTCGAAGTCAGGAATGTCAATCCCCTGCTGCTCAACCCACGTGTAGTACCCCAGATTGAAAACACGATTGCGGTTTGTTTCGTTCATTTCCAACGTGTGCTCCGTGCTGACGGTCTCCATGTGATCGATGAATACCTTGTCTGCCTCCACATCGTCGAAACCGCCGGGGTAATGGCGAGCCACGAACTCCTCTCGCTCCGCGTCGTAGAGATCGCTGCCGTCGGTCGCCACGCTGATCACCACGTCGTCGGCTCCCAGGCCCCACACCTTGGCCGTGGTGATTGCTGCCAACATGTTGGCGATCGACGAGTACCCCAAATCCACGAGCATGTCCACCAACTCTGGAGCCATCCCCCGCTCGACAAGGAGTCGCTTGCCGGCTGGCGAGTTGAACAACAGGTCAAGAGAGTCCGTGCTCCGATCGCTAATGGCCACCACGAGGTCGGTATTGGTGACGTTGTGAATCAGGGGAATGTGCTTGTCGCCAATTCCTTGGATGTTGTGCTCGCCGAAACCGTTGTAGAGCATGGTGGGGCACTCCAAGGCTTCGACTGCAACGATCTTGGTACCGAAGTGATCTTTCAGATAGTCGCCCGCGCCGATGGTGCCTGCCGAACCGGTAGCGCTCACGAAGGCGGTCAACGTTGCCGGACGGTCCGCCGTGATGTGCTTGAACACGCTTTCCAACGCTGGGCCGGTTACGGCATAGTGGCCCAAGTGGTTGCTGAATTCGCTGAACTGGTTGAGGATCACATTCTCGGGATCCTGTTCTAGTCGATTGCACTCGTCGTAGATCTCTTTCACGTTGCTCTCGGTGCCGAAGGTTTTGATCACGTCCTCGTCAGGATTGAGCGTCCATTTGTTCAACCAATCGAAGCGGGCCTTGCTCATGCCTTCCGGCAAGATGGCAACACCCCGGCAGTTCATGAGCCGGCTGATGGCGATTCCGCCTCGGGCGTAATTGCCAGTGCTGGGCCAGATCGCTCTCTGGGTGGTGGGGTCGAATCGACCGGTTACGAGGCGGGCGACTAGACACGAATAGGCGGCGAGAACCTTGTGCGCTCGGATCATGGGAAAACGGTTGCCGAACATGAGCACGATCCGGGCGTCAACTCCGGTGAGTTCCTTCGGAAGTTCGATGTGTGTGGGAACGTTCACGAAACCGGGGTAGTTGGGCCCCTCTTCATCGGCGTGGTCGTTGTACCAATGGACTCGGTACAGGTTCAGTGGATCGGCGGCATCCTTGTCAACCGACTTCAACTTCTCTTTCACGTCGGCGGGGATGATGGACGGGTCCCGCAATTCGGCAAAGGTCGGAAGCGTAATGTTCTGCTCTTTGAAGCGGGTTCGAGCGTTCTGGTAGCTCGTCTCGCCGCCTTCGGCAAATTCACCAAATATCGCTAGTTCTTTCATAGTCTCTTTCACAGTTTTGCCCAGAGTTTCTGAGCGGCTTCGGCGGACTTCGCGCGGATCTCCGCCGCATCAACTTGGGTGGTGGTGCCGTTCTCGAACAACACCACCCCATCGACCTCAACACTGGTGGGCGACACCCCTGGGCTGTAGGCGAGGCGCCACGGGTCCATGGGCTCATAGTCCCATGCCACGCGATCGCTCAATGCTTCGGGGAAGAGGTCATAACCCTTCTGGAGCCAGTTCCAGATCACGTCGGGTGTGGTGGTGACATCGTGCTCACGAGCTCGGACGAACGCCACACGGAACTCGTCCAGCATGTCGGCACCGATCCCGTCGGTTCCCAGTGCTACCGGATTGGAGAAGCGCATAGGTGCGCCGTACCCAACGGCGTTGTTCATGTTGGAGCGGGCGTTATGGACGATCGTGCCTTCGAGTCCGTGTTCGGTCGGCAGGTGCACGCCGTGAACCAGCCACCAGTTTGGAGCGGTATGACCCTGCAGCAACTGCCAGGTGTCGGCCGGGCCCTCAGCTACGTGCACATGCACGCCGACCTCATGGCGTCGGGCCATCTCTGCAGCTGCGGCGATCGTGTCTGGTTCACATGTGAAAGCCGCATGCAGCCCCACCATGCCCCGTCCCCCTGCCGACAAGTAGCGGTCGTTCTCCGCCAAACCGGCGGCCGCACCCGTCGCGCCGTGCCGGTCGGTGACGCCGTACGCGCAGTTCACCCGAACCCCCACCTCGGCACAGGCATCGGCGATGATGCTGAGAGAACCTTCGATCGCATTTGGAGACTCGTGATGATCCACGATCGAGGTACACCCGCGGGACAGTGCCTCCAAGGCACCGAGTTTTGCCGACCAGTAGATGGTGTCTTCGTCCAGAGCACAGTCCAAGCGCCACCAGATCTGTTCCAGAATCTCCAGAAACTCTGTGGGGGTGCTGGGCGGCGCCGGCATTCCTCGGGCAAGAGCTGAGTACAAATGGTGATGGCTGCAGACCAGCCCCGGTGTTAGGTCCATGCGCTCGCCCGTTCTCGGTTGGCCTCATTTATCATCGGCAACTCCTTGCGCCACATGCCGTCTTCGGCATGCATCGCGGCGGCAACTGCGCCGGCGGTGGGTACCAAGCCGATCTCGCCTACGCCTTTGATGCCATAGGGCGAATTGGGCTCCGGTGACTCCACCAGGATGGTTTCCACCTCGGGCATGTCCTTGGGACGGATGATGTCCAGACTTCGCAACGTGGTATTCAACGGCAGCCCGTCGGGGTCACAGGGGAATCCTTCACTGAGCGCATACCCCAGACCCATGTGAACGGCGCCCTCAACCTGACCTTCACACAGGAGGGGGTTCACCGCGCGGCCAACATCGTGGGCAGCAACAACCTTCTCCACCAGGCCGTCACTCATGATCACCAGCTGAGCGGCATAGCCAAACGTGGAATGAATGATTGGATTTGGCAGTCCTTCACTCAATGAGTTGGTCCAATCCACCCGATACTCACCCTCGTAGTCCACCCCCACCTTGCAGCCGTCCGCCATCGCCTTCTGACATGCGTCCGCAACCGACCCCGCCCCCATGAGCGTTCCTCGGCTACCGGTGGTTTGCCCGGCGCCCAGCTCACGAGTGGTGTCGACGATGACCTCGATTTGGTCGGCGGAGATTCCCAATTCCTCAATCGCCACTTGCTGCGCGACCGTGTGAACGCCTTGACCCATTTCGGTCCAACAATGACGGACCTCGACCTTGCCATCATCCCGGAAATGAACGACCGCTCGAGCCAGCTCTTTGAAACCGTTGCCGAGGCCGGAATTCTTCAATCCGAGGCCCAACCCCACCGACTTCCCGCTAGCTACGGCGGCATCGTAGGCGGGCTTGATAGCGTCCAGACAGGCTTGCGCACCCAGGCAGCCGTCGTCCATCGTTTGGCCAGGTCCCCAGACTACGCCGGGCGAGATGACATTGCGATTGCGAATTTCCCAACCGCTGATACCGACCTTCTCGGCCAACCGGTCCATGACTCCTTCCATGGCGAACTGAGCCTGATTGGCACCGAAACCTCGGAACGCCCCACACACGGAGTTGTTGGTTCTGGCCGCCACGGCCTCCACGTCGATGTTGGGTAGGACATAAGGCCCCGATGCATGGCCGGCGGCCCGCTCCAGAACCTTCATTCCAACCGATGCATAGGGACCGGAGTCGCCGAGCATACGCACGCGAAGGGCGGTCAGTTTGCCGTGGGCATCGCAGCCAGCTTCGTAGGTCATGCGTATCGGGTGTCGTTTGGTGTGTACCAGCAACGACTCTTCTCGACTGAACGTGGTGCGAACGGGTCGTTGCAGCAGCCAAGCGGCCAGAGCGGTTTGGCCCTGATTGCTCATGTCCTCCTTGCCGCCAAACGCACCGCCGTTGCTGATGAGTTCAGTGACGATGGTTTCTGTTGGCACCGCCAGGATGCGGGCGATGTCGTCACGATCATCCCAGATGCCTTGACCGCCGGAATACACCATGAGTCGGTGGAAGTCCACGACATCCCGAGCACCAGCGGTGACCGGGAGCGAGGACCCCGCCGGCACAGGCACGGCCAGAGTTGATTCGGGCTCGATGAAGGCATGATCGACGCGTTGGGTCTGGAACGTCTCGGAGACGGTGTGAACAGCATCTTCCAAACCGGCGTCTACATCGCCGCGCGCATACACGGAAGTGGAAAGAACGTTGCCGTCCAAACCCCAGACCGCATTCTCCGTGGACGCCACAGCCGCCGCCGGATCGGTCATGGGGGGATGGACGACGTATTCCACGGTCACGAGCTTGGCTGCGACGCGAGCAATCGCTCGAGTTTCCGCCACCACGAGGGCGAGAATGTCCCCCAAGTAGCTGGTTCGCCCGCCTACGGGAATGAATATTGGCCAGTCCTTGTGAATGATTCCGTTGTGGAGTTCACCGGGAACATCAGCCCCGGTAAAAACCGCGACAACTCCCGGCATCGCCTCAGCGGCGGAGGCGTCGATCGCCACAACATCCGCGCGGGCGTGGTCGGCCAAGCGCACGGCTCCGTGCAGAAGGTCATCGGGACGGAGGTCGTCGATGAACGGACGCGCACCCAGGGAGAGCGGAACCGCCTCATACTTGACGCCGCGCGAGCCAACCCCCTTGGGAGCCTGCGGCTCGGGAACCTCACCTTTGGCCAACGCTTCTACCGCATCCAGAATCTTGGTGTAGCCCGTGCAACGACAAAGATTGCCGCCCATCAATCGGGCTGCGCCCTCGCGGGTGAGTTCGCTGCCCTTCTTGTCGATCATGGACTTCACCCGCATGATGATGCCCGGGGTGCAAAACCCGCACTGCAACGCGCCAAAGGCCGCAAAGGCATCGCCATAGCGCTTCTTCTCCTCTTCGGTGAGGCCCTCCAGAGTGAGCACCTCGGTTCCGGCGGTCTTGTCCATGCTCGTCTGGCAGGCCACGCGGGCCTTGCCATCGACGATCACCGTACAGGCGCCGCATTGACCAGACGGTGAGCAGCCGTCCTTCGGTGACAGCACGTTCAGTTCGTCTCGCAGGCCGGTCAATAGGTGTTCATGGTGAGCGGCTAGCGTCACCGCTGTGCCGTTGAGATTGAAGTGGATACTCATGGCAGCATCACACCCTTCTGATTGCTGATTCGTTGGTAGGCCTCGGGCCGCCGGTAGCGGGCAAAGTTGAAGAGCGTCTCTTTGTAGTTTGCGCACCAGTCGAGGTCGGCGATCACACTGACGAGTTCATCTCCGTTGCTGACCGCCTGGGCGACCACTTGACCGCTGGGCGCGATGATGGAGCTCTGGGCCAGGCTTTCCACGCCTTCCTCGATCCCGCCCTTGGCAACACCGATAACCCACGTCCCGTTTTGGTAGGCGCCAGCTTGCATCACCAGCTGATTGTGGAAGCCCGCCAATGCGTTCTGGCCGGGGTCGGGTGCATAAAAGATGGGTGTGTTGTAGCCGATGAGGATGACCTCTACTCCCTGGAGTCCCATCTCCCGGTAGGTTTCGGGCCAGCGACGATCGTTGCAAGTTGCCATCCCGACGATCCCGTCGAAACAGCGATGCACATTGAAGCCTTCTGACGATTCCTCGAAGTAACGGCGTTCTAAATGCTGAAACGGTCGCAGCGCCTCGTCTTCTTCGTGGCCGGGGATGTGCACCTTCCGATACCGACCCACGATCGAACCATCGCGCTCCACCAGGATCGTGGTGTTGTAGCGGTGACCATCGGGGGTGAGCTCGGCGTACCCCAAACTGAAGCCGATCTTCAAACGTAGGGCTTCGTCGAATAGTGGCTGGGTTGCCGCGTTCGGCATCTCCTTCTCGTAGTAGTGGTCATGTCCGCAAAGATCCTCGGTGTACCAGCGCGGAAAGAATGTTGTAAGAGCCAACTCCGGGAAGGCCAACAGGTCAACTCCGGCGTGGTGTGCCTGGTGAAGCAGAGCGATCAGGCGCTCCACCACTGCCGCCCTCGACTCGTCCTTGGAAATGGGGCCGAGTTGGCCGGCCCCGAGCGTGATCCGGCGGGTCACGAGAGTGGACTCCCGGATTCCAGTAGTTCGGCCACGATCGCAACATCGGCCTCGTTGGAACGGGAATCGACGATCGTGCCGTTGGCGATGAGAAAGCCCTGATCATCACGGTCAGCGAAGACTGCCGCATCGGTGTAGAGCTTGGGCTTGATCTGGGCCGGGTCGCCGTCTTCAGGGCAGAACGTCATGCAGTTTCCGCACTCGTTGCAGAGCTCGGCGAGCACAAAATACTGCTGGCGACCTTCGATGTGGTCCTGAGGGCTGGCGATATTGAAGAATGCGTCATTCGGGCACACGGTGATACAGAAATTGCATGCCACACATCCGAAGGTTTCCAGCGTGTGATCCACTTCGCGTGGCAATTTCTCGTTGGCGTGGAGGTGATAGTCGCCGTTGCTTCGGATCCGGTCGGAGTACTCCTGGGCTGACAACGGGGTAGACGCTTTCCACTCCGCGAGCGAGGCGAACCCGGCCTCGGCGACGGTGGTGGTGAGCTTCTTCAGCATGGGCGCGAGCCGCCCATAACCGCCGGGCTTCAACAAGTCCGAGCACACCGTGGCGGGGTTCACGCCGACGGCGAGGCTGTCGACAAGATTGTCCTTGGTGATACCGGCGCTGAAGCTGACCATGACCTCGGCCGGCAGATGCGGCTTCAACCTGGCAAGCAAGGTCATTGCCACCACGTGTAACGGTGGTCCGCTGAGGTACATCGTCTCCTCAGGCATCCACCCCTTGGTGTTGTTGACCACCAACGTATTGGTGAGTTTGATACCGAAACGATGACCCCGCTCTGCGGCATAGGTGTTGAGTTCGTTGATCAGTTCAGTTCCTCGCTCGAATTGGAGGTCCTCTGCAAATGCGCTCTCCTTGACACTGACGTCTGCGTAACCCAATTCGGTATTCACGATCTCGGCCACCGTCTCGAACCCCAACAGCGTTGGGTTGAGTTTTACGATGACGTCCAGGCCGTGTTCGTCGATGAGGTGTTTTGTGATTCCCTCGATCTCATCGGGCGGGCAACCATGAAAGGTGCTCAATGTGAGCGTGTCGGCGATCTGTGCTGGGAAGTCCAGGTCAGCAAACTGGGCCCAGGGCCCGGTCAACTCTGGGCGCAGGCGCTCGATCTCGTGGCTGGCATCCTTCATGCCTCGGATGAATCCGGCCACCTTGGGGTCAGAAATCCCGGCGAGGTCGTAGCCGACGCTCATATCGAAGACAAACGGTCCCGGATCGGTACCGATGAACTCGGTCAGGGGCTCCCATTTGGAAAGGATGTGAATCAGCATCCACGCTTTCACGTATTCGGTGAGGCTCTGCTCGACGAGCAGTTCTTGACTCCACTCGATGTTGTAGCCAATGGTCTGCATATCTATGCAGGGACGTTGAATCTCCAGTTCGTCCAGAATCTGGACGGTCTTGAGCTCGAAGAGCCGAGCGCCGCCGAGCCAGCTCAAGACGATGTTCTCCGCCAGTTGGCTATGCGGACCCGCAGCCGGACCGATGGGAGTGGCACAGGGACGGCCGAGAAACTCGAACCCGAGGTCTACGGCAGGATCGGGTTGCCAGAACCGCGCGGTTGGCAGATCGAAAACTCGCTTGCGACTATGCCACTCGTGGTCGATTCGTTCAAGTAGTTTCCCCAGCGACATTGGGGTGAGCGGCGCCGTGTTGGAGAAGGGTTGGAACCCTGGATGATTGGATTTCAGACTGTTCTGGGTCATTTCTGCACAAACTTTCAGGAGTTGGCGAGGGCGAGAATTGTGTGAAGAAGAACGTTGGCGCCCGCTTCGAGATCAGCCGGCGACGTGTACTCGAGCGGATTGTGACTGATCCCGTCGCGGCTCTGAGTGAAGACCATCGCGGTGGGACAGAGGCGAGCCATCATCTGGGCGTCGTGACCGGCACCGGAGGGCAGCCGCATCACTGAGTGCCCCAACTCCTTCGCCATGGTCTCTACGAGGCTCACAACGTCGGGATCGAACTCGACGGGCTCGAAACGGGCCAGTTCTCTCGTTTCTGCCGTGCAGCCCTCGCCAGACGCGGCGGCCTCGAGGAAGGCTCTGAACTGTTGCTCCGCCTCAGCCAGAACGGCTTCATCGGTATTTCTCAGATCCACGGTGAAGCTGGCACTGGCCGGTACAACGTTGACAAGGTTGGGCCGAAACTCCACCCGACCTACGGTCCCAACCTGGGGAGGACCGATCTTCAGAACGAGCTCACGGACGAACTGGGCACAGGCCGCAGCCACGAAACCGGGATCCTTGCGGAGGTGCATTGGTGTGGTGCCGGCGTGATTGCTCTGTCCGGTCACGGTGACCTCGGTCCAGCTGATCCCTTGGACACCGGTGACGGCACCGATCGTGACGCCCTCCGCCTCGAGGACCGGTCCCTGTTCTATGTGGAGTTCCACAAAGGCATGTGGGGAGGGCCCGGGAAGGGGAGCGCTCCCGCGGTAGCCGATGCGAACGAGTTCCTCACCCACGGTGGCGCCGTCGATAGCTCTGATCTCCAGCGCCTCTTCCAGTGGCATGCCGCCAACGTAGACCAGGCTGCCCAGCATGTCCGGAGCGAATCGGGCCCCTTCTTCGTCGGTGAAGAACCCTACGGCGATCGGCCGCTTGGGGACCAGGCCCGAGCTTTTCACCACCTCGATGACCTCCAGGCCGGCGAGCACGCCAAGATTGCCGTCATACCGACCTCCGGTTCGAACGGTGTCGATATGACTCCCCGTCATCACGGGCGGCCCATCGGTCTGACCGGACATGGTTGCGATCACATTGCCGATGCCGTCGATGGTGACCGTGAGACCAAGATCCCTCATCTGGGTGATGACCAGATCGCGGCCCTGTTTGTCCTCGTCTGTCAACGCAAGGCGGGCGCAGCCCTCGGTGCCCTCGATCGCACCGATGGCCGCAAGATCGGCGAGGCGCTGTTCGAGTCGGTCAATGTTGATTGCGAGCGCATCCACCTCGTTCACCTCTTCAAGCGTAGTCTTAGTTTACAAAATGTAAAGCCCCGAGAGGAACGATCGGTCGGGATTCGGCATCCGGTCCGTGTCCAACCACTCCGCCCTTTCCTTCCGGGATAACCGTCTATCTGCCACACTGGGTCCGCCATGGCCGACCTACTCATCCGAAACGCCGAGCTTGTCGCCACCGTCGATGAGAGCCGTCGGGAGCTCCCCGGTGGTTGGGTATCGATCAGCGAGGGGCTCATTTCGGCCGTGGGTGGTCCGTCGGACCCAACTCCCGAGGCTGATTCCGAAATAGATGCATCGGGGTGTCTGGTAACACCGGGACTGGTGAACACCCACCATCACCTCTTTCAAAACCTCACCCGCGCGTACGCACCGATGACCTCGCAACCACTGTTCGGTTGGCTTCAATCGCTGTATCCCCTCTGGACCGCAAACCTGGACGAGGAGGCCGAGTATCACGCCGCCTGGGTGGGATTGGCAGAACTGGCGCACTCGGGCTGCACAACATCCTCGGATCACCATTACCTCCACCCGGTTGGAGCCGGGGACCTCCTGAGTGCCGAGGTGCAAGCGGCGCTGGACCTCGGCGTTCGCTTCCACCCGACCTACGGATCGATGAGTCTGTCCCAAAAGGACGGCGGCCTTCCCCCCGACAACGCCGTCCGCGACGAGGATGACATCCTGGCCGAATCCGAGCGGCATGTGGCCCGTTGGCACGACCCGACCCACGGGGCGATGATCCGCATCGCTCTCGCCCCTTGTTCGCCGTTCAGCGTTACGCCGGATTTGATGCGCCGAACCGCGCAACTGGCCGAACGACTCGATGTCCGGCTTCACACCCACCTCGCCGAGAACTCTGAGGACGACGAATTTGCCCTCGCCACCTTCGGGATGCGTCCCGTTGATCTCTATGAAGATGTTGGCTGGATGACCAGTCGCACCTGGGGGGCCCATGTGGTCCGCCCGGACCCCACCGAGATTCGACGGCTCGGCGCCGCTGGCGTCGGGGTGGCCCACTGCCCAAGTTCCAACATGATCCTGAGCTCTGGCATTGCCCCGGTCATCGACCTACGCTCCGCCGGATGCCCTGTGGGGCTTGGAGTCGACGGATCATCATCGGCTGACTCGGGGTCTCTCTGGCAAGAAGCTCGGCTGGCAATGTTGCAGGGAAAGTTGGTGTCAGGCGCCGACGCCATGACCGCCCGAATCGCGCTCGAGATCGCCACCCGGGGCGGCGCACGCTGCCTGGGACGAGCGGGCGAGTTGGGCGAACTTTCGGTTGGGGCCGTGGGCGACGTTGCGGTCTGGAAGCTTGATGGCCCAACTTTTGCCGGTGTGCTGGGTGACCCCATTGAGGGATGGCTCCGCTGTGGCCCTACCTCGGCGTGGCATACAGTGGTCCAGGGGCGCCCGGTGGTCACAAACGGTGAGCTGCTCGCTTCGGACCTTCAGGAGAAACTGGCCAAACACCGCAAGATCGCAGCACGATTCCAGGGACTGACCTAAACCGGAGCATCACGTTGGCAATCCCACCAGATCAGATCATTGGATTCTCCGAACAGCCCCGAGCCGGAAACTGGACCTTGCGGTCAGCGCTGGTTCGGCTGGCACAGCCCGAGCCGCTCCGCTCCGAGGCGATCCTGCAAATAGTGCGACGCCTCGATGCTGCACTCAAGCCGTTCGAGAAAGATCCGGAGAAGGCCGGTGACTTGATCGCCGTCGTGGAAACCATCGGCGAGTTGAGTGACGCACTTTGTGAGTGGGCCCAGGCCGGCCCGGCCAATCCGCCGCTCGCCCTGATCGACCAAACCTGCGCAGCGCTGTTTGCCAGATTGGATGAGCTCGGCGTCCCAATGGACAGGATTCGTGATGATTGACGCCGAGATGGAAATCATGCACGATGTTGCGCGTATGACTGCGTCGAGCGTGTGACTGGATTGCAAGCGTGGTTACGAGCATGACCCACCTCCCCGCCATCGGTTTCGTCGGGCTCGGCAACATGGGGGCACCGATGTGTCGTCGCCTCGTGGATGCCGGCTACCCGGTGCTCGCCTTCGATATCAACCCGGCCGCCACACGTGCTCTCGGCGAGTACGGAGCAGGGCTGGCAACTTCGGCTGCCGATGCGGCCCGCCGATGCGACCTCCTGTTGACCTCTCTCCCCCGCCCGGATCACGTCGTCTCGGTGATGGGCGGAAAAGACGGCGCTCTCGAAGCGATGAAACCCGGATCGATCTGGGTGGACCTCACCACCAATCGCAAGGAGTTGGTTGACCAGCTGGCGGCAACCGCGCCAGAGGGCGTGGCGGTAGTGGACTGCCCGGTTACCGGCGCAGTAGACGGTGCCCGAACGGGAAAGCTCACCCTCTTCCTCGGCGGCGACGAAGCCAGCGTGGCCAGGGTCACTCCGGTGCTGGAAAACATGGGTTTGGTGATCCCCTGTGGACAGCGAGGCACCGGCAATGTGACGAAGCTGGTTACCAACCAACTCTGGTTCATTCATGCTGCGGCACTCGCCGAAGGCTTTGCTCTCGGAATGGCCAACGGCGTGGCACTTGAAACACTCTGGTACGCGATCAAGGAGAGTGTCGGCGACTCATTTGTTGCTCGACATGATGCCCCGTCGATCTTCGCCGGCCATTTCGACCCCAGCTTCAGTCTGGGTCTGTGCCTCAAGGACCTCGGTCTCATCCGCGAACTTGCTGCCAATGTCACGGCCGATCTGGCGATGACCGAGGCGGCCGAAGCACAGTTCCAGCGGGCCAGCGATCGATATGGCCCAGACCAGGGAGAACTTCACGTTGCGAAACAGATCGAGGACGACGCCGGCATCTCCATGCGGATGACCGGCGACTGGGTTCCCCACTGGGAGAAATGAGAGAACCGATGGTGCCAACAGATCTCAACGAGTTGGTGGATCTGGACCGGTATCCGATCCACCAACAAGACAGCGATGGCTACCGCACCTGCGTGATTGAGGCTCGCGAGCAGCTCCGCGCTTCTGGTTGTGCGCTGAACAAGGACTTCGTGCGGCCGGTTGCGCTCAAACGCATCGGGGACGAGATCTGGGAGCGGAAAGGCTCCAGCCATTTCTCCACCCAGAACATGAACCCGTACTTCCATACAGCGGTCAATCCTGACTTTGGCCCGGACCACCCGGTCAATACCTTCATCGAACGGTCCAGTGGCTTCATCCCCGGAGACTCCTGGGAAGCCGGCTGTGTAACAGACCGGCTTTTCCGGTCGCCCGAGATAGCCCAATTCCTGGCCGACTGCCTCGGTGTCCCGACCCTCTATTGCTACGCCGACCCGCTGGCCGGACTCACTGCAAACATCCTGGATCCCGGCCAACAATTCACCTGGCATTTTGACACCAACGACTTCGCGGTCACGATCCTGGTGGACGAGGCGGAGAAAGGCGGATTGTTCGAATACGTGCCGGGGATCCGGTCTGCCATTGACGAGAACTTCGGTGCAATCGCCGGCGTTCTGGCAGGTGGGCGCCAGGGTGTGGTGTCCCTCGACCTTCGGCCCGGCGATCTCCAGATTTTTCGCGGTCGGTATTCGCTGCATCGGGTCACCCGGGTGGCCGCAACGTCCGTTCCCCGTCACGCTGCGATCTTTGCCTACACCGAACAACCCAATGTCATCGGCCGGGTCGAGCGAACCCGTCAACTCTTTGGCCGCGTCCTCCCCGCCCACGAAGAAGCCGAGCGTCAACGTGTCCGAAGCGATGCGCTTCTGGACTAAACAGAATCGCCGCACGGCCGACGGAGCGGCAGCCCCGACCGAACCCTTCTAGATCTGAACGTTTCGTCAAGCGAAGATGCGATTCCGTTCTCAGAACAAAGGCAGGGAACCAAGGGGCGATGCACCTTATGAATCGCCGCCCTATCTTCGTTTTGACCATTGCAGCTAGGGTAGTTCCGTGGCTACCGGGGTTTTAGAGATACTTGTCGAACCGTTCAAGGAAAACGATCCTGGCCCGCATGTGAAAGCGGTGCTGAACGTTCTCACCGAGAATGACCTCACGATCGATATGGGACCGTTTTCCACTTTGGTGGAAGGCGACCTCGACCAACTCGTCGCAATCTTGGAGCACCTCGTCTCGGCAGGGTTTCAGGCGGGCGCAACCAGTATTCAGACCAGGATCTCCTGCCGATGACTGACCCGACGCAGGAATTCTTGGCTGCGCTTCGGCCGGTGGTCGAAAGCCTGGGGGCCAGCGTTATCCCGGTCCGATCATCTCGTAGCGGCGACGAACCCGTGGTGTGGCAGGGGGAAACCGTCGCCTACGTGAGACTCAACGAACTTCACGGGGCGCTGGAACGCGCCGTCGCCTCGGTAGAGCGCGAAATCGGGAGCCGACTATCCGAAATGGACCGGGCGCAGAAACAAGCCGCGGTTCGTCGGCTCGACGAACACGGTGCGTTCCTCCTGCGTGGCGCGGTCGAAGACGTTTCCGGGTGGATGGGCGTAAGCAAAGTAACGCTCTATACCTACCTCAATGCCATCGAGAGAGCCAACGCCTAGCGGGCGATAGCGTCCATGGGATGGACCCCAGTGAGAAGTGGTCGGCAGAGTCGTGGCTGGTGGCGGGAGCCAGACCCACCAAACCAGGGGACCCGCTGAACACGCCGATCGTCGCTGCGTCCAACTATGTCCGTGGTGGCGAATGGGAATACGCCCGGGACGAAGGGACACCCACATGGGTAGCTCTCGAGACTCTTCTCGGCAGGCTCGAATCAGGACGGGCACTCGCGTTCGGCTCGGGCATGGCGGCGATCGCTGCGGTGTTTGACCAACTTGCGGTGGGTGCCCACGTAATCTGGCCGGATGACTGTTATCAGGGAGTTGCGGGAATCATCTCCGATGGCGAGAAGCGGGGCCGCTGGACCAGCAGCCGGATCGCCGTCCACGACACAGCCCAATGGGTCGCCGCCGCCGCATCGGCGGATCTGATCTGGCTGGAAAGCCCATCCAATCCCCTACTGGCCATCGCCGACCTGCGAGCGATTGCCGGGGCCAACCGGAAAGCGGACTCCATTCTCGCCGTGGACAACACCGTCGCCACCCCACTCAACCAGCAGCCGCTGCAGTTGGGCGCCGATGTTTCCGTGATGGCGGCCACCAAGTATGTCGGCGGCCACTCAGATCTCTTGTGTGGTGTGGCGATCACCAACGACGATGCGCTCCACTCCGCTCTGTTCCGCTCCCGCTTGCTCAATGGTGCCACCCCCGGAAGCCTCGAAACGTTCCTCGCCGTGCGCGGCGCCAGAACGCTGTCCATTCGATTGGCCGCGGCGCAAGAATCAGCCCAGATCCTGGCCGAGCGGCTGGAGGCTCACCCGGCAGTAGTGAAGGTTCGTTATCCGGGCCTCCCCAGCCATCCCCAGCATGAATTGGCCAAGGCCCAGCTCAACGGGAACGGAACGCTCATCAGCTTCGACGTTCCCGATGGCGCCACGGCCGACGCGTTCGTGACCGCTCTGGAGTTGATCACGAACGCCACCAGCTTCGGAGCGGTGGAAAGCACGATAGAACGGCGCAGCACCATTTCTGGTCAACAACACCTTCCGCCAGGGCTGCTCCGCTTCAGCGTTGGGATCGAAGACGTCGAGGACTTGTGGCGGGACCTGGACAACGCTCTGGCCTAGGCCACAGAGCAGCAACATTTCACGCGACCAGCTGAATAGAGTTCTTCCGATGGCGCTCTCCGACTACAAGAAAACCACCTTCGTCCACGGTGATTTTGAACGCCCGGTGTACACGCGTACCCCCCAGGGCTCCACCGAACGAGGGATCATCGTCATCCACGAGGTCCCCGGGATCACCCCCTCGGTGCTGGCGTTTGCTGATCGATTGGTGGATCGTGGAGCCACCGTCTGGTTGCCGTCACTCAGCGGCATTCCCGGCCGTGAACCCAACGTCCCCTACCTGGCTCAGACCGCCGCCAGGGTATGCGTAGCCAAAGAGTTCGCTCTCTTCGCCGCCAATCAGACCCCGCCGATCGTCCCGTGGCTGCGATCGCTTGCCAACCTCCTTTCGGAGAGTCTCGGCGGCCAACCGGTTGGGGCGCTGGGGATGTGCTTCTCGGGCGGTTTTGCATTGGCGATGGCCACCGAGCCGGTGGTGAGGGCACCGGTGCTGTCTCAACCAGCTGGACCGCTCCGCATTGGAGCTGAACGGGCCGGGTCACTCTCGATATCACCGGAGGACTTGGAGGCGGTAAAGGCCAACGGCTGCAACGTCCTGGGCCTACGGTTCACCGGAGACCTCCTCGTTCCGGCCGACCGTTTCGCCTTCCTTGCTCGGGCACTCGGAGATCGGTTCATCGCGGTGGAGATACAGAGTCCAGACCGATCCCTGAGCATCAAACGGATCGCACACTCCGTTCTCACGGAAGACCTGATCGACGTCCCCGGTCATCCCACCCACCTTGCGCTCAACCAGGTGTTGGATTTCTTCGATACCCAACTTCCAGCTACCGCTTAGGAATGACCGACCGACAGCGGGTCCTCTGGCCACTCGTGTTTGGGATAGCGGCCCCGGAGGTCCCGGCGGACATCGGCGTAGGAACCGCGCCAGAACCCGGGCAGGTCGTTGGTGGTCTGCGC
>JABDIY010000106.1 GCA_013003535.1 Acidimicrobiales bacterium
CAGCAGCTGCTCCTGGGGGCCTACCAGGCCCTCATGCGCCAGGTCCACACCGGCAAAGTGACGCTGCACACCCGTATGGAGATGCTGGATCTGGTGAAGAACGCCGAAGGGGAAGCTGTCGGAATCATTTGTCGCAACCTCACCACCGGCGAGGTTTCCAGCCACTCCGCCCACGCCGTCGTGCTGGCAACCGGCGGGTACGGCAACGTGTTCTACCTGTCCACCAACGCCATGAGTTGCAACGTGACCGCCGCCTGGCGGGCGCATCGCAAAGGTGCCTATTTCGCCAACCCCAACTTCACGCAGATCCACCCCACCTGCATCCCTGCCGCCGATGAGTTTCAGAGCAAGCTCACATTGATGTCCGAGTCGCTTCGCAACGATGGTCGCATTTGGGTTCCGCGCGATCGCGACGAAACCCGCCGGGCCCGAGACATCCCCGAGGCCGAACGCAACTACTACCTCGAAGAGAAGTATCCGGCTTTCGGGAACCTGGTGCCTCGTGACGTGGCTTCCCGGAACGCCAAAACCGTCGTGGATGAAGGCTTCGGGGTAGGTCCACAAAAGAACGGCGTGTATCTGGACTTCAAAGACGCCATCGCCCGCGACGGCGCCGACAAAATCGCCGCCAAGTACGGGAACCTTTTCGAGATGTACGAACGCATCACCGGCGAGGACCCTTACACCACCCCCATGCGTATTTACCCGGCCACGCACTACACGATGGGGGGGCTGTGGGTGGACTACAACCTGATGACCACCGTCCCCGGTCTCTACGCCACGGGCGAAGCCAACTTCTCCGACCATGGCGCCAACCGGCTGGGCGCATCAGCGTTGATGCAGGGTCTGGCCGATGGCTACTTCGTCCTGCCCTACACCATCGGCGACTATCTGGCGCCCCGGCTCAACCAGCCGATCGTGTCGACGTCCGACGAGGTTTTCAAGACCGCCGAGGCCGAGGTGAAAGACCGCCTCCAGGGCTTCCTGGACACCAAAGGAACCAAAAGCCCGGACTATTTCCATAGGGAACTCGGCAAGCTGGTGTGGGACTACATCGGTATGGCCCGAAACAAGAACGGCCTCGAAAAGGCGATCGGCGAGATCCGAGCGCTGCGGGAAGAGTTCATCAAGGACCTGAAAGTGCTCGGAACGTCCGACACGCTCAATTCGAGCCTCGAAAAGGCCGGCCGCATTTACGACTTCTTCGAACTCGCCGAACTGATGGCCCGTGATGCCCTTGATCGTGAGGAGTCTTGCGGTGGTCACTTCCGAGAGGAGCACGTTCTGGGCGACGGCGAAGCCAAGCGGGACGACGAGAACTTCCAGCATGTCTCGGCCTGGGCCTGGAACGGCGAAGACACGCCTCAGACCAAATACAAAGAAGAGCTGGAATTCGAATACGTCATCCCCTCTACCCGTAGCTACAAGTAGGCAGAGCCCATGAGCGAGACACTGAACCTTAAACTGCGAATCTGGCGCCAGACTGGTCCCGACGATTTGGGCGGCTTCGCCGAGTACGACGCTCCCGGCGTCCCAATCGACGCCAGTTTCCTGGAAATGTTGGACATGGTCAACGAGCGGTTGATCGAGAACAACGAAATCCCGATCGAGTTCCCCCATGACTGTCGGGAAGGTATCTGCGGCACGTGTGGCATGATGGTCAACGGCCAGGCCCACGGTCACGAGAAGAACACGGCGATCTGCCAGCTGCACATGCGCAAGTACAACGACGGCGACCTGATCGAGATCGAGCCGTGGCGCGCCACGGGTTTCCCCGTAATACGAGATCTCGTAGTGGATCGGTCTGCACTGGATCGGATCATCGAGGCCGGTGGCTACATCAGCGCCGCTACTGGTAACGCTCGCGATGCCAACGAGATCCTGATTCCCCAAGAGGTCGCCGAGTCCTCCATGGACGCGGCCGCCTGTATCGGCTGCGGCGCCTGTGTTGCCGCATGTCCCAACTCCGCCGCTCAGCTCTTCACCTCGGCCAAACTCTGGCATCTCAACTCGCTCCCCCAAGGACAACCCGAGCGCTATAAACGCACTGAAGAAATGGTGGAAACCATGGAGGAGTTCTTCGGTTCCTGCACGAACCACGGAGAATGCACCGAAGCCTGCCCCAAGAGCATCAGCCAAGATTTCATTGCGTTCATGAATAGGGACTACATCAAGTCGAAGATCTACAACCGCAAACTGGCTGGCCAGAAAGGCTGAGCCACGCCCTCTCCGACGGCCACAATACCGGACGAGAGGTGCTGGGCCGGATGGCTCACGAAACCTGACGACGTCAGGTTGTAGTCTTGCCAGTCGTGCTCCCTGAACCCCTCGTCCAGCTGTTCCGTGGCTTCTTCATGGGCGCAGCCGATATTGTGCCAGGCGTTTCGGGCGGCACCGTTGCACTGATCCTTGGGATCTACCGCCGTCTCGTCGACACGATCCACGACGGTGCGCACGCTCTCAAACAGTTGGTTACCGGCGACTTCAAGGGGGGCTTCGAATCGCTGAAGGCGGTGGATTGGCTGTTCATCATTCCTCTTGGCGCGGGAGCACTTTCCGCTTTCATCGTTCTGCGCGGGCCGATGAAGGTGGCGCTGGAGGAACACTCCGAGACCACTGCGGCGGTATTCTGCGGCCTCGTTCTCGCCAGCTGCTGGTTGGTGTGGAACGAGATGAAACTGAAAGACCCCATCCGAATCGCAATCACGGCAGGTGTGGCCATCCCGGCGTTCGTTCTTTTGGGTTTCCAGAACGGCGCGGTATCCAACCCCAACATTTTCTTCTTCTTCGGAACCGGGGCCATCGCCATCTGCGCCATGATCTTGCCAGGCATCTCGGGCAGCTTCATCATGCTCATGCTGGGGATGTATGCGTCGATTCTCGGCGGTTCGGTTCCTGAGCTCGCAGTGTTTCTGTTGGGAGCCACCATCGGACTGGGGCTGTTCTCCACCGTGCTCACCTGGCTACTGGCGAACTACGAACAGACCGTGTTGGCTGCACTCCTGGGCCTCATGCTGGGGTCATTCCGGGTCCTCTGGCCCTGGCCGAACGGCGTGGGCTACACGATCGAAGAAGGTGAATTGGAAACAGTAGTACGCGGCACCGGCCTGGAGCTGTGGCCCGACGTCGGTTCGTTGGTAAGCGCAGCAGTCGTAGCCGTTGTGGCCGCGGCCCTAACGGTCGTCATCGTGCACGTGGCGGCCCGCCTCAGTCCCGAGTTGAATGAACCTGTCGTCCTGGCCAGCTGAGCACAACGGACATGATTCCGCCAGCCCACTACGAACGGCGTCGACCAGTCCCTTCCGACACTGCAGCGTGGTCCGAGGCCCACCTCACCCTGGCGGTCACAGAGGCAGCCTCCATCCTGATCTGGGCCGCCATCCACCCCGAGGCCGACCACGCGGAGCAGGTCTGCGTAGTGTGGCCCTTTGGTGGCCTGCCCGTGGTGATGGTGGAGGCCGACATCCCCATTCCAGCCGATCGTTGGGAGTTCCGCACCAGCGGGTTATGGGCCGAACAGGTCTGCGAGACCCCTCACCAACATTGGTCCTATGGTCTCGAAGCCTTCGCATTGGAACTGGACGACAGCGCCGAACTGACCCGCACGGGTTACGGCACCCGAGTGCCCCTGGGATGGGAACTGGACTTCGAAGCAGACGGCAGACCCGCATGGTTGCTGACCGATTCCGCGCCGCTCGAGATCGCCGGTGCCTACACCCAACCCGGCTCGCTCCATGGCCTGCTGTTGGACGCCGCTGGCGAACATTCCACCGAGGGGGCGGCGCAACGCTGGCACTGGTGGGGCACCAAACCGCTCAGCAACGCCGGAATCGGTCATTCGAACGACCAACCGGAACACCTGCAACTCCCACTTTCTGCCGGGCTCTACACCCTGACCCGTTGCACGGCGTCACTCCACCTCGCCCTGATGCCCGCCCTCGGTTGAAATTCCTGTCAGGAGCCACAAACCCCCGAAATTCCTGTTGATAGCCACAGTTATTGTGGCTATCAACAGGAATTTGCGTGGAATGTGGCTGGGAACAGGAATTTGACCAGGGGGCGGCGACAACAGGGACCAGGTGGTGGGAGTATCCTCACCCGGAGTGTCTGATGCGCCCAACAACCTTGACGGCACGGAGGCCGCATTACGCCGGCTGAGTCAATCGCTGTCCGACCTTCCGTTGGTCTTTGACCTGGAAGGCTCCGATTATGCCCGCGCTGTGGCCACCGAACTGCGCGATCAGATCGATGACTACCTCATCCCTCGGATGAAGCGTCTCGACGCCCCTCTCCTCGCAGTCATGGGCGGCTCCACAGGCAGCGGCAAATCCACCATCACCAACACCTTGGCCGGTGCGGTGGTCTCCCGGTCCGGGGTGATCCGACCAACCACCATGGCCCCCACCCTGATCTGCCATCCCGAAGATGCCAGCTGGTTTGCTTCCGACGACGGCGGCGTTCTCGCCGGACTGCCGCGGGTTACCGGAGACGGCGAACCCAGCGGCCACGTGCTCAAGATCACCGAGGTGGGCACCATGACGCCCGGGCTCGCCATCATCGACGCCCCCGACATCGACTCGGTAGCCCAAGCCAACCGGGAGCTAGCGACCCAGCTGCTGGCCAGCGCCGACATGTGGCTGTTTACCACCACCGCCGTTCGGTACGCCGATGCCGTCCCGTGGGACTTCCTGCGCCGGGCCCGCGAGCGGGGCACGGCACTCAGTATCATCATCAACCGGATCCCCAACGGCGCTGCGGTAGAAGTCGTTCCTCACCTTGCGGAGATGATGGCCAAAGCCGGCTTCACCGACGTTCCCATCTTCCCGATCGAAGATGCCGACCTCACCCCCATCGGACTCCTTCCGGAGTCAGCGGTCACCGAGATCCGTGAACAGCTAGAGGGTTTGGCAGCCAGCGCCGACGAGCGGGCTGAGATCATTCGTCAGACGCTCGATGGTGCCCTTCGGTCCGTGCCCGCCCGGGCCGCCGTCGTCCACACTGCGGCGCGCAATCAAGATGCTGCCGTTGCGGAACTTAAGGGCGCTGTTGACCACCACTACAGCGAAGCTCGAGAGGACCTCCAGCGGGCCCTCACCGGCGGCACACTGCTGCGAAACGAAGTGCTGGATCGTTGGCAGGAACTGATCGGCGTCAACGAGATCCTCGGCCGGCTCCAGAGCTTCCTTGGACGAATTCGGGATCGTCTGACCGCCGCCGTGACCGGCCGGGTGGCCGACACCCAGACCGTGCAAGGCGAAATCACCAACACCCTCGAACAGCTTCTGGTGGATCTGGCTGACAACGCCGCCCTAGGCGCAGTGGGCTCGTGGCGGCAACTTCCCGGCGGGCGACAAACGCTGGCCGCCGACACCAACCTGGAACGTTCCTCGCCGGAGTTCCGTGACCGCGCTGCGGCCGAGGTGCGGGCTTGGCAAGAAGAAGTCTTGGAACTGGTTCGCACAACAGCACAAGGCAAGCGCAACCTGGCCCGAGGTCTAGCCTTCGCCGTCAACAGCGTGGGAATCGCCCTGATGATCGTGATCTTTGCACAGACCGGAGGAGTGACCGGCGGCGAAGTGGCCGTCGCGGGTGGAACCGCCACCGTCAGTCAGACGCTCCTCAACGCCATATTCGGCGAACAGGCCGTACGGGACCTGGCCCAAACCGCTCGGAAAGGGCTGCTGGCCCGCGCCGGCTCCCTGCTCGACACCGACTCCAACCGATTTCTCGAGGCGCTCTGGTCCCAAGCCGGGCCGCCAGAACAGACGATGGAGCTGGAGAACGCCATCGAGACGTTCGAGGCGAGTCTGTGATTCCCGGGGGGCGTTCAAACGGCACGCACGTCCGGCGCGCCTGTCGGAGTAGGTCATGAGCGAACGCCAGTCGTTGTTGGACCGCGGCCGCACCGTTGCCGCCTTACCGGAGCGCATCGATCACCTGCGGGAAGCCGCCGCGCTGGCCAAGGGACGCCTCGACCCCGACGTCGTCGCCTACGCCGAACACGTCATCTCCAAGGCCACCGAACGGCTCACGTTCGGCACCCACTTCTCGGTTGTGGCCATGCTGGGTGCAACCGGCAGCGGCAAATCCAGCATGACCAACGCCGTGGTCGGCAGCGATATCGCCACCACCGGCGCCCGCCGCCCAACCACCAACTCCACCCTCGCTTGCGTCTGGGGCGACGAAGATGCCACTGCCCTTTTGGACTGGTTGGAGATCCGAAACCGCCACCGGGTGGATTCCGATGACCCGCTGCTGAACGGGCTGATCGTCCTCGACGTTCCCGATCACGACTCGGTCAAAGTGGAGCACCGGTTGGAGATGGAACGGGTAGCCGAACACGCCGACCTCCTCCTGTTCATCACCGACCCCGAGAAGTACGCCGACGCTGCTCTTCACCACTACCTTCGGTTGCTGAGCCGTCATGGCGCCGTGACGGCGGTCGTACTCAACAAGGCCGACACCCTTACCAACGACCAGCTTCAAGCCTGTCGGACGGACCTGGCCAGACTCCTGCTGAATGATGGCGTTGGCAACGCCACGGTGCTCACCGCTTCGGCAACCGCCGGCCTCGGGATCAAAGAACTTCGCTCCATGCTGGCCGACGTAGTGAACGACAAACAACTCGCGTTGGCCCGGCTCGATGCCGACGCCACAGTGGCCGCTTCTGACCTGGCGGCCGAAGTCGGCCCTCCGACAAAGAAGAAACTTCCCAAGCATGTTGCGGAGGAGTTGGCAACGGAACTGGTGAATGCGTCCAGCCTCAAGGAGGTCAGCGAAGCGGCCGCGAAGGGTTACCGTCGTGACGCCGCCGCGGCCATGGGTTGGCCCGTGACGCGCTGGGTGCGCAAACTTCGACCGCACCCACTTCGCCGACTCCACCTGGGTAGCGGTTCCAGCGGACCTATTTCGACGCCGGCATTGAATCCCGCCAATGCGGCCCGGGTCAATGCCGCCATTCGAAACGCCGCCGAACATGCCACCGGTGAGATTCCCGAACCGTGGCCAACTCTGGTGCGCACCGCCGCCCTCGCCAACCTCGGTCAACTCCACACCGGGGTGGATTCCACCATCGCCAAGGCCGTTCGCGACCGGAGCAAGACCGACCCCAAGTGGTGGACGCCAGTGAAAGCGCTGCAAGGACTGTTGTTCGTCGCCATGTTGGTCGGACTGGCCTGGTTGCTGGTGCTGGCTGTTGCCGGGTTCTTTGCTCTAGGCGACATCCCGGTTCCGATGGTGGGACCCGTCCCAGTGCCCACCGGGCTCGCGCTTGGGGGTGCCCTGCTCGGATGGTTGCTGGCGATCGTGGCCGGGAGACTCGCCAGAGTCGGCGGCGACCGACGATCCAGAAGAGTGCATAAAGATGCATCACAGGCGATGGTGACCATTGCTCGCACCTATGTACTGGACCCGATCGAGATGGAGCTTTCGTCCCGCCACCAACTCACCGATGCACTGAAAAAGGCCGGGGCACGCTGGCCCGAGGGGTTGGTATGAGCGTTACCTACCTCAGCCCAGAGTGGCTCGAGGAAGCGGCTCTAGCATTGGCAACCGCCGACCTCAGCCGGCTCCCCGCCGGGGAAGCCATTCGATTCGGCTACACAATCACCGAAGTCCCGAAGTCATTGGCAGCCGACGGGTCGGTCCGGTACTCGATCACCCTTGACGCCTCCGTCCCCGAGGCGAAGCTGGAAGCAGGAACGGGTGAAGGCGATGTGCGTTTCACCATGAGTCACGACATTGCACATTCGGTGGCGACGGGACTGCTGAATGGTTCGAAGGCGTTCCTGAACGGCGAGGTGCAAGTAGGCGGTGATGTTGCTCTTCTCATCAGCAGAGCCCGCGAGCTCGCCTACCTTGACGGGCTGATGCCCAAGGTGACGAACACCACCTCGGCCCGATCGGAGAATAGGTAGACCGATGCCCGAGTTGCCCGAGGTCCAGGCCCACGCCGACCGAATGACCGCAGCGCTGGCGGGCAAGATGTTGGTGAAGTTCCAGCTTCTCAACTTCGCTTCCTTGAGAACGTTCGACCCGCCCGCCGATGGCGCAGTGGGCGCCAAACTCATCGAGGTGGACCGGCGGGCCAAAACCATGCTGATGCGCTTCGACAACGGCGACACCCACGTGATCCACCTGATGCAGGGCGGGCGGCTCCGACCGGACCCCAAACAATCCAAGAAGCCCCGTTTCGGCATCGCCCGCTGGGTGTTCGAGGACGATGATGCCTGGCTGTTCACCGAGGCAGGAACAGAACGCAAGGCTGGTGTATGGGCCGTTCGCGGCGACCCCTCGTCCCAGCCGCCATTGGACCACTTGGCGCCGGACGCAACCGAGTTCACCGTTGGTGATCTGACCAAGATGTGCCGAAACCATTCCGGCCGGATCCACGGGCTCCTGCGAGATCAACGCAAGATCGCCGGGTTGGGTCGGATGTTAACCAACGAGATTCTCTTCGACGCCGGCATCTCCCCGTTCGCCAACGCGTCGAAGCTGACCGACGAGCAATTGGGACGGTTGCACACTTCCATGCAGGCGGTGATCGTTTCGTCGCTCGAACACGAGCGGACCCTGGACGACATCGGCAAGAGCGCCGACCGGCCCAGCAAAGTCCACAACCGTTCCGGGGAACCGTGCCGAAACTGCGACGACACCATTCGCACCGTGGAGTACCGCAGGTACACCGTCTACTACTGCCCCACCGAACAGACCGACGGCAAGATCCTGGCCGACAACACCACCAGCAAGTTCCTCAAATAACCGGCTAACCGGCAGCCCACAATCGCGCCAGCGCGAACGTCCGCTGCCACGTTGACGAAGCAACGCGTACCGGCAGCCCACAATCGCGCCAACGCGAACGTCCGCTGCCACCTCAACAAAGCATCGCGTACTGGCAGGCCAGAATCGCGCCGACGCGAACGTCCGCTGCCACCCCGGCGGACAGAGGTCTTAGAGCAGGCCGAGTTCCTTTACGGTGTCGCGCTCGCTTACGAGTTCATCGGCGGAGGCGTCCATCTTGGAGCGGCTGAAGTCGTCGATATCCAGTCCCTGCACGATGCTGAAATCACCACCGGAACAGGTGGAGGGGAAGCTATAGATGATTCCGTCCGGAATACCGTAGGAGCCGTCGGACACGGTGGACATGGAAACCCAGTCGCCGTCCGGGGTTCCCAGAGCCCAGTCGTGCATGTGATCGATCGCGGCGTTTGCGGCCGACGCCGCCGACGACGCACCTCGGGCTTCGATGATTGCGGCACCGCGCTTGGCGACCGTGGGAATAAACTTATTCTCCAACCAGTCCTGGTCGTTGATCATTTCGGCAGCATTCTGACCGTTTACCTTGGCGTGAAAGAGATCCGGGTACTGCGTGGTGGAATGATTCCCCCAAATGGTCATGTTGGTGATGCTGGTGACTGGTTCACCGACCTTCTCCCCCAGTTGGCTGAGGGCTCGGTTGTGGTCCAGGCGAGTCATGGCGTGAAACTGCCGGGGATCGATGTCGGGAGCCGAGTGCATAGCGATGAGGGCGTTGGTGTTGGCCGGGTTGCCCACCACCAGCACCTTGATGTCCTTGTTGGCGCTGGCGTTGATGGCCTTGCCCTGTGGGCCGAAGATCCCGCCGTTGGCCTGCAACAGGTCGGCCCGCTCCATGCCGGCCTTGCGGGGCATGGCGCCGACGAGGAGCGCATAGTCCGAATCGCTGAAAGCCACGTTGGCGTCGTCGGTCTTCACCGTGCCGGCGAGCAGCGGAAAGGCGCAGTCGTTCAGCTCCATCTCCACCCCGTCAAGGGCGCCAAGTGCCGGGGTGATCTCCAACATCTGGATGATCACGGGCTGGTCGGCGCCAAGCATCTCACCAGATGCGATCCGGAAGAGCAGGGCGTAGCCGATTTGGCCAGCGGCGCCGGTGACGGTTACACGAACAGGGGTTTTTGCCATAGGCCCCACAGTATGCCCGCTGCTCGGATGGGGTCAAAGCTCAGCTAACCCCGTCGCCGAAATGAGCCCCGCACACCTGACCTGGGGCCGTTTAGGGCTCTGGACCGCCGTGGGAACGGCCTCTCTAGGTACGGACTCGGCCCCAGTCGGCTTCCTTGGGCGCTCGCACATGGCAGGCGGCCTCGTGGGCGGATCCGACCGAAACGAGCGGCGGCTGCTCACTGACACACGAGGTGGTGTTGGCAACCGGGCAACGGGGATGAAAGCGGCACCCGCTCGGCGGGTTGAGTGGGCTGGGGACATCGCCTTCCAGGATCACCCGATCCTTGCGGCGGGTGGGATCGAGCACCGGAATCGCCGACATCAGCGCCTGCGTGTACGGATGAACGCAGGAGTCGAAGAGGTCATTGCGGCTGCTGGTTTCGGCGATACGACCCAAATACATGACCGAGATCCGGTCACACAGATGTTCCACCACACCCAGGTTGTGGGCGATGAACAACATGGTGAGACCCAGTTCAACCTGAAGATCTTTCAGCAAGTTGAGAATCTGGCTCTGAATACTGACGTCCAGCGCCGAAACGGGTTCATCGAGCACCAGGAACGACGGGTTCACGGCGAGCGCCCGGGCAATGCCCACGCGCTGGCGTTGACCGCCGGAAAACTCGTGCGGGAAGCGACGGGCGTGGTAGCTCTCCAAGCCCACCAGTTCCAACATCTCATTCACTCGTTTGGCACGCTGATCGGGATCGAGGCCCTGCACGCGGAGCCCTTCGGCGATGCTGCCGCCCACGGTGGTGCGGGGGTCGAGAGAGCTGAACGGGTCTTGGAAGATCAGCTGCATCTTGGCTCGGAGCGGACGCATCTCCTTGGTGGACAGGTTGGTGATGTCTTGCCCGTCGAAACGAATCGTTCCCCGGTCGGGATCTTCCAGTCGTAGGATCGCTCGTCCCAGGGTGGATTTACCGCACCCGGACTCCCCCACCAGGCCCAGCGTTTCGCCCCGTTCGATCGTGAGGCTCACTCCGTCCACCGCTCTCACCAGGCCGCCCTTGGAGCGGAACCCGCCCCCTGAGACAGCGTAGGTTTTCACCAGATCGGTGACCTCCAGCAGCGGATCACTCATGATGCTCCGTCTGCCGTCGGATCGGGTTCTTCAAAGAGCCAGCACCGCACCTTGCGACCGGGCGAGATTTGCAGCAGATCGGGCTCCACCTCGGTGCACTTGGTGAGGTTGTGAGCGATGCGAGCCTCACAGCGGGGTGCGAACCGACAGCCCGGCGGCATGTCCACCAGATTGGGAACCCGGCCCGGAATCACGGTGAGCCGTTCCCGGCGCTCCCCCGGCATGGGGATCGAACCGATCAGACCCTGGGTGTAAGGATGTTGGGGATCCGCGAAGAGCTCGTTGGTTGGAGATTCCTCGACGATCTGGCCGGCGTACATGACGGCAACGCGGTCGGCGGTTTCGGCAACCACACCGAGGTCGTGGGTGATCAGAAGGATGGCAGTGCCGAGCTCGTCCCGCATGCTGACCATGAGATCAAGGATCTGCGCCTGGATCGTGACATCGAGAGCGGTGGTGGGTTCGTCGGCGATCAGCACGTCCGGTTTGCTGGCCAATGCCATGGCGATCATGACGCGCTGGGCCATACCGCCGGACAACTCGTGCGGGTAGGCCTTGGCCCTGCTGGCCGGATCGGGGATCCCAACCTTCTCCAGCATCTCCACGGCCCGCTCGTTACGAACGGCCTTCTTCAATGCCGTATGGGCGGCGTAGACCTCAGCGATCTGCTCACCGGCGCGAAAGACGGGGTTGAGCGAGGCATTGGGCTGTTGAAAGATCATGGAGATCCGATCGCCACGGATGTTCCGCATTTGCCGCTTGCTCATCTTGTCCAGACGCTGGCCGTCGAACATCACCTCGCCGGCGACGATCTTGCCCGGATCACTCACCAGCTGGAGTATGGACATCGACGTGACCGATTTCCCGGAGCCCGACTCGCCGACCAGGCCAACGATCTCGCCAGGTTTCAAAGACAGATCCACTCCGTCCACCGCCCTCACCTCGCCGGCTCTGGTGAAGAAGTAGGTCTTGAGACCGGTGACGTTGAGGATCGGCTCCTGTTGATCGCGCCGTTGCGTCGAGTCGGTGCTCACCGAGGTGTCGGTCATCGGTTCAACCGTGGGTCCATGGCGTCTCGGAGCCCGTCGCCGAGGAGGTTGAACGCCAGCACGTTCCACATGATGGCGATACCCGGGAAGAAGACGAGGTGGGGCGCGGTGAACACCTGGTTGCGTTCCGAAGCCAACATGGAACCCCACTCCGCCTGGGGTGGTTGGACGCCGAGCCCAAGGAAGGACAATGCGGCGATCTCCAGCACAGCACTGGCGATTCCGAGTGTGGCTTGCACAACCAGCGGCGTGAGCGAATTGGGGAGAATCCGACGGGTGAGGAGTCGGAAGGTGCTGACCCCCAGCACCCGGTCCGCCTTCACGAAGTCAGACTCGCGGACCGTGAGAACGCTGGAACGGACCACGCGCGCATACCCGGGGATTGTGACCACGGTGATGGCCAGGACGGCGTTGGTGAGGCCGCGCCCGAAGACGGTGACGATGAAGATGGCGAGAAGCAACGAGGGGAACGCCAGCAGCACGTCCATCAGCCGCATCAGCACATTGTCGATCCAGCCTCCGAAGAAGCCAGCGATCAGACCCACCACCACGCCTACGAGCACGGCGAAGGTTACGGCTGCAACACCAGCGGTCAACGAAACCCGGGCACCGTAGAAGATACGGCTGAGTACATCACGCCCGTTCCCGTCTATTCCAAGGATGTGCTGAGGCTGCTCACTGTCGCAACCGAGAATATGGATGCACGGCGATTCTCGAGGCTGAACTCCTTCGGTGGAGAGCAGCACCTCGGTGGGGTCATATGGGGAGATGAGCGGGGCGAACAGGGCGATGAACACCAGAATCCCGAGCATCACTGCGCCCACCACCGCCGCCCGTTTGCGGAACAGTTCCTTGACCAGGTTGATGCCCAGTCCGCCCGAGGATGATTGGGAGACCTCCAGCGGGTTGATGTCAACGGTCAGGTCGGTCATGACACTCTCACTCGGGGATCCAGATAGGTGTAGAGAACGTCGACCAGCAGGTTGACCAACACGAACACGAAAGCGATGAACAAGGTGAAGCCCTGGACCACCGGGTAGTCGCGGGCCTCGATGGCATCGAACAAGGTCTTACCGACCCCGCTGAGGTTGAAAATCGTCTCGGTGAGAATGGCGCCGCCCAGAAGCGCACCCAGCGAGAGACCGATAACTGTGATCACCGGCAGGAGGGCATTGCGGAGGGCGTGACGAAGGATGACCACATTTTCCTTCAAGCCTTTGGCTCGAGCGGTTCGTACGTAATCCAGACCCAGCACGTCCAAGAGGCTGGATCGGGTCATGCGTGCAATGATGGCCATTGGAATTGTTGCCAGCGCCAGCGCAGGAAGAATCATATGCGACGTTGCACTCCAGAATACCTCCCAGTTGAGCGTGAGCATCCCGTTGAGAATCTCCATGTTGGAGATGAACTCGAAGATCCCGATCTCGGGTAGCCCCCATTTTTCATAAAACGGTTCGGGGATCATTCCGGCTTTCAACCGACCTGACGGTGGCAGGAACAACGGTGTGTCCTGAAGGACAACGGCAAAGAGATACTGCAGCATCAACCCCAGCCAGAAAACGGGCATGGAGACGCCGGTGTTGGCGAACACCATGGTCACAACGTCCAACTTGGAGTTGTGGCGGTACGCGGACATCACCCCCAAAGGAATCCCGATGAGGACTGCGATGAACAGGGCGGCCAGCGTCAGCTCCACCGTGGTGGGCAGACGTTCTTTCAGCAACGTGGTGACCGGCTTGCTGAATCGCAGCGAGTCGCCCAGGTCCCCCTGGGCGACATCGCCAAGATAAATCCCTAGCTGCGTGACGATCGGTTCGTCCAAACCGAACCGTTCGTTGTAGGCATCACACAATTCCTCGGTCGCCCGCTCCCCCAGCGCCAGCAGGCACGGATCCCCAGGGATCAAGCGAGCGATAGAGAAGACCAGCAGCAGGATGCCCAGCAGAACCGGGACAGCCGACAGCAGGCGGCGGGCTATGAACCTACCCATGAGCTAGGTGGACGTTTCTTCTATTCGGCGTTCAGGAAGGCTCCGAAGTCGGCGTTGAAGTAGGTGAAGTTTCCGTCCCGACCGGTGTGCAGCGGGCTGGATGCATCCCACTGGGCGGACCAGGTGGTCACCACGTCGTTGGCATCGAAGGCAGAGCCATCGTGGAAGGTGACGCCAGGACGCAGGTTGAAGGTCCAGATCGTTCCGGTGTCGTCGGCAGACCACGTCTCGGCCAGGGCGGGCTGCACGGCGGTGCCGCCAACCTCGTAGGCCAGAAGTGATTCATTGACCTGCTCACAAGCCCGGAGGGACTCGCCGTCGGTCTCATCGGCGCAATAGAGGCTGATGGGTTCGGCGTTCTGCATCCACACGATGGTGTCCCGACCGCCCGGATCCATCACCGCAAAGACTTCGTTGCCGAGGGGGCTGGCCTGAGCGTTGGTGACGTCGGCCCGGAACGCTGTTCCCGAACCACCATGAGCCACCGGGATCATCGGCACGTGGGTCTTCAATGCTTCAGTGGCCTGCTCGTAGAGGTCCAGCCGGGTGTCAGCGTCCACCACCTGGCCGGCCTCGCTGAGGAGGTCGGTGATGTCGGAGAACTTTTCACCGAACTGATCGGAAGCGCCGATACCAAAGTGGAAGTCCAAGAAGTTGGTGGCGTCGGGATAGTCAGCGCCCCAGCCGAGGAGGTACATGGGGAGTTCACCAGCGTCAGAGGCATCCAGGAAGGCTCCTGATTCCATTTCCTCGATGTTCAGCGTGACCCCGATATCGGCCATCTGGGCCTGGATGTCGGTGGCGACGGTGGCCGGGTCCGGCAGGTAGCTGCGGACCACGTTGCGGTAACTCACCGTCACTTCAAATCCGTCCGGATAGCCGGCTTCAGCGAGAAGTTCCTTGGCGGCCTCGGGATCATAGTCATACCACGTGGGTTCGGGCGTGTAGCCGAAGATCGAGGACGGCAGGAATTGGTCTGCAACCTTGGAGCCCGGGGGGTAGAAGTTGTCTACCAAGCGCTGACGGTCGAGGCCCAGCGCCATCGCTTGGCGAACCTGCTCGTTGTCGAACGGTGGGAACGTGTTGTTGAACCCGACATAGAAGATGTTGGTGCCCTCACGCTCGAGAAGCTGAAGATCACTGTCTGCTGCGATCACTTCGAAATCATCACGCCCGGGGTTGTCGATGCCGTCAACCTGACCGGACTGCAGCTCCACCAGACGCTGAGCGGACTCTTCGCTCCAGCGGAACACCAAGGTTTCCGCATTGGCCGGCTCACCCCAGTAGTTGGGGTTGGCCGTATAGACCAGCTGGTTGCCACGTTCCCACTGGGCCACTTGGTAGGGACCGGTGCCGACCGGGGATTCCAGCAACTCAGTGCCGGTGCCGCCGGTTGCTTCCAGCACCTCGGAGGGGTGGATACCGAAGGCGGAGAATGCCACCTTGGACTCGAATGCCACGTCAGGGAAGCAGAGCTCGAACTGCACGGTGAGTTCATCCACTGCGGTAATGCTCTTGAGTTCGCCGCCGTAGTCACAAGACTCTGCTGCGAGGCTCATGCCCTCGAAGTCCGATGGCGCGGCACCGTCATCAGTAGAACTGTCGTCAGCTGAACTGTCATCGGCGGAAGAATCATCTGCGGAGTCATCTGTTACCGCGGAATCGTCGGCGGTTCCATCTGCAGCCTCATCGCTGCCACCGCAAGCCGCGGCGACGAATGACAGTGCAAACAAAATCGCCAGTAGCGCTTTCGTACTTTTCATTACATTTCCCTCCAGTGGGGCGTCATTGGAATACTCGGAAACTAACCCCGATCAGGGACCGTGTGGCCGGATTGCTCCAAGTTGTAACACTCTGAGTGTCCCCCAACAGGGACGAACTGAGTGCCAGACCACCCACCGTGCGGGCGGCACAGCACCGGGAAATCCGGCCAAATTGATGGTCTGCGGCCGGCCCACTACCGTTTCCCCATGACCACCTCCGAAGATATCGAATTCGCCTCGAACGGATCCACTGCGGCTGGTTATCTGGCCCTACCGGACGGCCCGGGGCCCGGTGTTCTGGTGATTCAGGAGTGGTGGGGGCTCAACTCGCAGATTAAGCGCGTCGCCGACCGTTTGGCGGCGGAAGGTTTCGTGGCCCTGGCGCCAGATCTCTACCACGGCGAGTTGGCGGGGCACGATGAGATGGACAAGGCCGGCGAACTGATGAACGCCCTGCCGCCCGATCGTGCCGCCCGAGATATGAGCGGCGCCATCACCGCATTGCTGGATCGACCCGAAGTCACCGGCTCTGCCATTGGCGTGGTGGGGTTCTGCATGGGTGGAATGCTCAGCCTGATGATCAGTGCGCTGGAGGGGGACCGGGTAGCTGCGGCCGCCCCTCATTACGGCGCACCGTTGGGCGACGGGGCACCGGACTGGTCCGGCCTCACTGCCAAGGTCCGCGGCCACTTCGCGGAAAACGACGACTTCTTCCCACCCGGGCCGGTGAAAGCGCTGGAGGACGAGCTGCAGGCCATGGGAAAAGACGTTGAATTCAAGGTCTATCCCGGCACCGGCCACGCGTTCGCCAACGAAGAAAACCCGCTGGGCACACACAACGCCGACGCGGCTGCCGCGGCTTGGACGCAAACATTGGAGCTGCTCCGCTCCAGCCTCTGAATTCCGCTGGGTCCATGGCGGCTGTCGCACGCCGGCCCTATCTCGTAGCGCCGATCCAAGCCTTGTGGAGGCCCTGGTAGATACCGGGTTCGGCCACCAGAACCGCATGGGGGCCCATCTGTACCAACCGCCCGGCGTCGAACACCATCACCGTGTCGGCCGATTCGGCGGTAGCGAGACGGTGAGCGATCGATACCAAGGTGCGCCCCTCGGAGAGCCGTCGGATCGCGGCGGTGAGTGCGGCATCGGTCTCGGGATCCACGGCGCTAGTGGCCTCGTCCAGAATCAACAAGCCGGGGTCGGCCAACGCCGCCCGAATCAGGGCAACGAGCTGTCGTTCGCCCACGGAGAGATTGCCGCCCCGCTCCCCCACCTCGGTGGCCAATCCTTGGGGCAACTTGGCCACCCACCAGTCCAGTTTCAGAAGGCGGATCGCGGCAGCGATGTCGGCATCGGTTGCGCCAGGCCGACCGAAGCGAAGGTTCTCCTTTATCGAAGTGTCGAACAGAAAGCCGTCCTGGGGGACCATCCGCACGGTGTCATGCCGAGATTCGGGCGACAATTCCCGGAGCTCGATGCCGTTGAGACGGATTGAACCCGCCTGCGGATCGGCCAGGCGGCACAGCAGTTTGGCGAAGGTGGTTTTGCCGGATCCCGTCTCGCCCACGATCGCAACATTGCTGCCCGCCGGTATGTGGACCGTGACATCCCGTAGCACCACGGGACCCACCCGGTAGGAGAATTCGAGGCCTTCGACATCCACACGAACGGGCCCCGGGTCTGCGGTCGATCCGGTGGTCGGCTCGGGTACGTCGGTCTCCGAGTCGATCAGGTGCAGGATTTTCCGCCAGGCCGACACCGCTCCCTGCGTTTGGTCGAGCGTCTCGCCGAGGCGGGCGATGGGGCTGGAGAGCAGCGTGATCACGAAGAGCGATGCTGCCAGTTCACCCACCTCCAGGCTCAGGGCGTCCCGGTAACGGATCCCCAGTACGAGCACGAGGGCGAACGCCATGACAGCTAGGAGGTCGGTGATCACGAAGGTCATGGCCACGTAACGATTGGTGCGAATCTTGGTGCTGTATCGAAGGTCGATACTGTCGCTCAACTGGTTGGACATGCGCTGCTGGGCCCCATAAGCCCTGATCACGGCGGCCCCGGTGACCGCCTCGCTGAATGTGCTCAGCATGGTCCCCACCGCGGTGCGGTGGTCATCGTTGGCGGCGAGCTGGCGGCGCTGGACCGTCCGGATCAGTGGAAGCGCAGGGATGAAACTCACGATCACGATCAGGGTCAGCGGCCAAGAGTAGAAGGCCAGCAGCCCGAAAAACCCCATGATCAGAATCGGTTCGGTGACCCAGGCGAAGAACCCCCAGTTCACAAAGAGTGCCAAGGCCTCGACGTCGGCGGTCACCCGGGCCAGCAAGATTCCTTTGCGGGTCTCATTGTGGTCCGCCACCGACAACTCGTGGACCTTGGCGAATGCGCTGGTCCGAAGATGGAAGAGGGTTTCCTCGGCTCGATGAACAAGTCGGCGTTGGGTGAGCCAGCTAGCGACTCCCGATGCCAGCACGATCGTTATGGCCAGGATCACCTGCCCCGTGACTGCGCCAACGTCGATCAGTTCCGGATCGGCCAAGCCACCAACATCGATAGCCCGCTGAATAAGAACGGGAATCACCAGGCGACCCAAGGCCACCGACAGTCCCATGGACGCGGTGATCCACAGCCCTCGGCGTAGCGCCGGCGATGCGGCCATCCCTCGACGAACCACGCTGATGGCACCCTCGGATTCATCTGGTTCGTAAGGACTGCGGGCCGCTTCCTCCTCCAGGGGCAGGTCTGGTGCCAAGGCGGTCATGTCGACAGCTCCTCGTACGCTTCGACCAACGCCTGATAGCCCGGGTGCGCAAGGAGCTCAGCGTGAGTGCCATCGGCGACCACCCGACCGCCGTCGAGATACACCACCCGGTCAGCGAGCTGAATGGTGGAGAGCCGCTGCGCCACTATCACGGCGGTGATACTCATCTGGGTGCGAAGAGCATCCAAGATTTGCTGCTCGATCACGGGGTCCACGGCGCTGGTTGCATCATCCAAGATGATGAGATCGGGCTGCCGATAAAGGGCTCTGGCCAAGGCGATGCGCTGGCGCTGACCACCGGAGAGCGTGACGCCGCGCTCGCCGACCACTGTTTTGAATCCCTCCGGCAGTTCGCCAACGAACTTGTCTGCAGAAGCCATTTCGGCGGCTCGTCGAACAGCCACCGGATCGGGGTTTGCCAACGCGATGTTCTCGGTAATTGAATCCGCGAAAAGGAAGGATTCCTGGAAGACCAGAGCGATCTGGTTTGCTCGCTCCGCATCAGTGAGGGCGGTGGGCGGCTGACCTTTGAATGACACAGTCCCCGTGGTTGGTTCCACCAGCCCGGCGAGCAATGAACACAGCGTTGACTTTCCGGCCCCGGTACTCCCCACCAGTGCCACCACCTCGCCGGAGCGCACTTCGAAGGAGACATCGGCGAGCGTGGCAACCGCAGGAGCGGTGGACACGGAGCGGACAACCGCCGTTCCCGAGAGGAGTGCCTCGTCATCGTCCAGGCGTTCCGCCGACGGGTACGTGTACCCCACGGAATCCACCCGAAGCAGCGGCGTGTCATCGGGCGGCGAGACAGACACGAACGATCTCACGTTCGGCTCGGGTAGGGGTTCGCGCCAAATCGTTTGGAGGCGCCGGTGGGACACCACCGATCGGGGAATCATCTCGAGGAAGTAGCCGAACACCGCCATCGGAACGGCGAGCAGCGTGAAGAGCGACGCCACCTGTACGAGGTCGCCCGAGGTCATGGCACCGGCTTGAATCCGGTAGGCCCCGATGAGGACCACGATGGCGATGCCCAGGTTGGGAAGCGACTGGAGGACCGCTTCGAAGACGGCCCGGATATTGCCTACCTGGATCCGGTTGTCCCGCAGTCCGGCGCTGGCGGTGTCGAATCGCTCGCTCTCCTCGTCTGCCCGCCCCAGCGTCTTGACGATGAGGGCGCCGTCGAAACTCTCGTGCGCAATACTGCTCACCCGACCGACGCCGGCTTGCACCAGCGCCGTTGGGCGCTCCACCCGAGAGGTGTAGATCTTGTTGATCCCGTACATCGCCGGGAAGATCAGCAACGCCACCGCCGCGATGAGCGGGTCGACCGCAAAAAGGGACAGAGCGGAGAACACCATGAGGAAGATGACACCCAAGCTGAACGGGACGGCATCCAGCACGCCCGTTGCCATGATCGTGTCGTTGTCAGCGTGAGCGAGCAGGCGGCCGGACATCGCCCGCTGATGGAATTCAAGCGGGAGACCGAGGTAATAGCGACCCAGGCGTTCCCGCAAGCTGCGCTCCACGCGCTGGGTTGTCATTGCGGCGAAGTAGCGACGCATCACGTTGCCAGCGAGGCGCAGTATCGCAACTGCGAGGACGCCGGCGATACCCAACAGGATCTGAGCTGCACCGATGGTGGAACTGTCGGCGAATGCCGGAATCACTACGTCATCCACAACCGATCCCACCACGATCGTGGAGCCAACGATCCCGAGCGCGGTGAGCAATGCACCGAACACCGCTACCGCCGCCGTGAGCGGGTGCATCCGATACATGCGGTAGACCAGGCGCAGACCGAGACCCAGCATGGACTGGTTCGGTCGGTCGAGAGGGACATCCACTTCAATCACGGTAGCCCGGGCCCACCGGTCCACCGGAGGGATTTCGGACACCCCGCCACCTTGACGGCGCCCGCCCGGGTCGCGCGCTCGGCGGAAGGACAACCACCCTTTGTTATAGGTGAGAACACATCCCCATCGGGGTGCTGGTCGCCGACGATATGAGGATAGGTTGCACCAAATGCGTGCCCTGCTTTCGGTCTATGACAAGACAGGAATTGTCGAACTGGCGGCAGTCCTCCACTCGCTCGGGGTGGATTTGGTCTCCTCGGGCGGAACCGCAACCGTCATTGCCGACGCCGGTATCCCGGTTACCGACGTTGCCGACTTCACCGGCATGAAACCAATGCTGGGCCACCGGGTGGTCACTCTCCATCCCTACGTACACGGTGGACTCTTGGCCGACCGACGAGACCCGTCGCACCTCACCGATCTCGAGAACCACGGCATCGAATTCATCGACATCGTGGTTGGCAACCTCTATCCCTTCAACTCCGATCCCAGCATCGAACTGATCGATATCGGCGGTCCGGCCATGATTCGAGCGGGAGCGAAGAACCATGCATTCGTCACCGTGCTGGTTGACCCAAATGATTACCCGGTCGTGATCGAAGAACTCCGTGAGAAGGGCGAGACCAAGGCCGCCACTCGCCGTCGATTGGCTCGCAAAGCGTTCGCCCACACCGCCGTGTACGACGCCAGCATCGTTCAGTGGCTGGATGACCAAACGCTAACCGTGATGGAAGGTGAGGAGACCAAACCGCTTCCCGATCTCGTGCCGATCGGGTTGGAAAAAGTCACCGATCTTCGGTACGGCGAAAATCCCCATCAGCGAGGTGGTCGCTACCGTGTCAACGGCCAGCCGTCGTGGTGGGATTCAGTGAAACAGCACAGCGGCGTCGGGCTTTCCTATCTCAACATCTTCGATGCCGATGCGGCATGGTCGCTGGCCCACGCCATGGGGGGTGACGAGCCCGCCGTCGCCATCATCAAACACGGCAACCCCTGCGGCTACGCCGTAGCCGGCACATTGGCAGAGGCCTATGAACAAGCCTTCGCCTGCGATCCTCGTTCGGCGTTCGGCGGAATCGTGGCGCTCAACCAGCCGATCGACGCTGCAACAGTCACAGCCATGGAGACGGCGGCCCAGGCTGACGTGGTCATCGCCCCCGGCTATGACGAGGGTGTCGTCGACCGCCTCATCGAAAAGCGAAAGAACACCCGCCTTCTCGAAGCAAGCGTCAGCAGCACGTATGAATTCCATGTCCGGCAACTCTCGGACTCGTTCCTGGTGCAAGACCACGCTCGTTTCGTCACCGCCCCCGACGAATGGAAGGTCGTCACCAAACGTCAACCCAGTCCCTCCGAGCTGGTGGACGCAGTGATCGCATGGCGCGTGGCGGCCGCAGTCTCCTCAAACGCCATCGTCATGGTGAAGGACCGCACAGCCTACGGGATCGGCGCTGGTCAGCAGAACCGGGTGGAATCCTCGATGCTGGCAGCAGCCAAGGCCGACGGTCGAGCAAAGGGCGGCGCTTGCGCATCCGATGCCTTCTTCCCCTTTCGCGATGGCATCGACGCTGCCGCCGACGCGGGGGTGGTCATCGTGGTGCAACCGGGCGGATCGGTGAAAGATGACGAAGTAATCGAAGCAGCAAACGAACGAGGCGTCACAATGATCTTCACCGGCGAACGCCAATTCCGTCACTGACCCCCTTTGGGGCCGTGATCGGTGGGAGACTAGGAGATCTATGCAGAGGAGAGAGACGCGGAGTTCATTTCGCCCCCGCGCCCTGTCGGTAGTGGCGGCGCTCGGCCTGGCTGCGTCGGCTTGCGCCAGCGATGACCGACCGTTCCTCCTCCCCGCCGACGTGGTTCAAGCCGCTCCCGCAACCACGTCCACCATCCCTCCTCCGTCTACCACGCTGGACCCCGGCACGCCCTTGGCTCTTCTCACCCCAACCGGTGTGGTGGTCCCCATCCTGGACATCACCCCAACCGCCTACCTGGTGCAGAGTCCCTGCCAGGCGGAGGTGGAGATCGTCTACGGAACCCCGATCTACCAGGTGGATATCGTGCTTGATCCCGGCCACGGTGGAGAAGTGGAGACTGGCGCCGTAGGCCCAAACGGTCTAACCGAGAAAGACCTGAACCTCCGCCTGGCAAAGTTGGCGGCTCGAAAGCTGGAGGCTCGTGGCATCTCGGTCGCCCTCACTCGCACCGCCGATTATCGCCTCCCGATCCAGACCCGCTCGCAGATCGCTGACACGCTGAAGGCGCAAGCACTCATCTCCATCCATCACAACGCCCCAGTGTTAACTGCCAGCAGCGAACCGGGTAGCGAGGTTTTCTACCAGTCGCGATCGCTCCAGTCGGCCCGGCTGGGTGGGCTGGTTCAGGAGGAGATCCTGGACGCCCTGCGTCAATTCGACGGCATCAACTGGGTCGCGGCCCGCGATGCCGGGGTGGTGGCGGTGCTCAAACCCGACGGGACCGAGTCCTACGGCATGATCCGACGGCCCGACACCCCGGCTGTCCTGGCTGAGTTCGGCTATATCGCCAACCAATCCGAAGCCGACCTTTTCGACACGCCCGAATATCTCGATGCCGCCGCCGAAGCCATAACCGCGGCGGCCGAACGTTACCTCACCACGGACGACACCGGGGTGGCCCCCAACCCGGTGAACCGGACGTTCACGCCAACCGGTGGCACCGGCGGCGTTGACAACTGTGAGGACCCGGCGCTCGAATAACGGCAAACAAACTGGCGCGGTCTAGGCGGGGAGGGTCTCACGGAGCCAATCGGCCATGAGTGGATCGGTCAACTCCAAAGGACCGCCGTCGCGTTTTCGAAGATGCCCATGGTCGAGAAGCGAATCTCGGGCATGCTGGGCACTGCCGCTGGCGAGGTCCAATAGAACTGCCGCCGAGCCAAAGATGCTTCCGCCCGATGCCACGATGCGCAAAACCGCTCGCTCCGGACCCCGAAACGAGGAAAAGAGCCGTTCCAGTCCGCCGGCCACTTCACTTCGGACGCTCGTGACGGCTCGTTCCCACGTTGGAGTAGTGGCGTCTTCACCGGGTTCTGTGAGGCGCCAAACCATATCGGCCATCTGCATCGAGCGTTGCGGATGGCCACCGGTCAAGGCGAAGATGCGCGACGGAATGTCGCCGCTGCGCCGACCCGTTCGTTCGAATCCGGTAGTCACGATTTCTTCCACCTCCATCGCCGAGAACGGCTCGATATGTATGAGTTCGGCCTGGCTATAGAACGGCTGGTTCTGGTCGGTGAACATGCCGAGCATCATCGATGGCTCCGAGCCGGCAAAGACCAGACCGATCTCCTGATAGTGGTTTTGAAGATGGGTTCGGAGTAGACCGGGGGCACCATCGACCGAGGCGAGGCTGGAGAACTCATCGAAGATCAACACCAGCGGGCTGCGCTTCGAGAGTTCGATCAGAGCTTGCAGTTGGCCGTGCACCACAGCGCTCGGATCGGGACGTTGTGCGCTCGGACCGGTGAGATTCAATCTGACGAGGCCGAGATTGAGATTGGCGCCTATCGCGACCTTGCGGAGGGTCGCGCCAACCTCGGAACCAACGTCTGTCATTCCGTCATCGAGCCGGATCGCCAGATCGGCCATTGATTGCACCTCGTACAGGTCGAACCACAGCACCGTGCCGCCACCCGCGCCCAGGTCTGCGGCCACCCGCCGAAGGAGGCTCGTTTTCCCATACCGCCGGGGACCCAAGAGCGCCGTCACCCGCCGGGCAGAAATTCGGGCGGTCAGATCGGCGATCAGTTCATGGCGGCCCTCTACTTGGTCAGCACGGAGCGGTCCAAAAAAGGGAAACGGGCTCACTTCCATCCCATGATGGTACCATGAATTGTAC
Organism: Acidimicrobiales bacterium; assembly: GCA_013003535.1. Classification (GTDB taxonomy): domain Bacteria; phylum Actinomycetota; class Acidimicrobiia; order Acidimicrobiales; family SZUA-35; genus JABDIY01. Next base: position 24,364 of record JABDIY010000106.1, read on the forward strand.
CTTTTCCCTGCGATTCAGTGTAGCATCCGCGGGAGCGGGCCTAGGCGGAGAGTTCCGCCACAATCTGAGCCATCAGTTCCCCGGCCTCGGTGGGGTTCTGCCCAACTCGCACCCCGGCGTCGTGAAGAGCTTCCATTTTGGCCTTGGCCGTGCCCTTACCGCCGGACACAATGGCACCGGCATGGCCCATCTTCTTTCCCGGTGGAGCGGTAACGCCGGCGATGTAGGAGCTGACGGGTTTGGTCATGCTGTTCTTGATGAACTCGGCCGCTTCCTCTTCGGCCGAGCCACCGATCTCGCCGATCATCATGATCGCCTTGGTGTCGGGGTCGGCTTCAAAGGCCTGAAGACAGTCGATGTAGCTGGTGCCCGGCACCGGATCACCGCCGATACCAACACAGGTGGTGACGCCGATGTCCTTTTGCTTCAGCTCATAGAGCGCCTGGTAGGTGAGCGTGCCAGACCGGCTCACGATGCCAACCGGTCCCCCCGCTTTGGCGATGTGGCCAGCGGTGATGCCGATGTTGGCTTTCCCGGGGCTGATAATGCCAGGGCAGTTGGGGCCCAGCAGCCGGGTGTTCGGGAAGTCTCGCTTGAGAACGTTGTAGAAGTACGCCTCGTCATGAGCGGGGACGCCTTCGGTAATGCAGACCACAAGCTCCATGCCGGCTTCGGCAGCCTCCAGAACCGCTGATTGCACGCCGGCCGCCGGAATGAAGACGCAAGTGGCGGTAGCACCAGTTGCTTCTGCCGCCTCCTTCACCGTGGTGAAGATCGGTATGCCATCGACGTCGGTGCCGCCCTTCTTGGGATGGGTTCCGGCAACAACCTGGGTTCCGTACTCACGGTTGAGGAGGCCGTAGTAGCGACCCGTGGAGCCGGTGAGGCCTTGGTAGATGACCTTGGTGTTCTCGTCTACGAAGATGCTCATTTATTTCTGCCCTTCCGAGGCGAGTTCTACTGCTTTGGCGGCGGCACTCAACATTGTTTCTTCCATCATCAGTCGATCGCTCAACTTTGGTTTGAGGATCGCACGGCCCTCTGCGGCGTTGGTGCCGTCGAGCCGGACCACGATTGGGGAATCCAGTTTCACCCGGCTCATGGCCTCGAGAATTCCGTTCGCCACCTCTTCGCCTCGGGTGATGCCACCGAAGATGTTGATGAAGATGACCTTCACGTTCTTGTCGTCGTTGATGACTTCGAGTGCCCCGGCCATCACGTCAGCGTTGGCGCCGCCGCCGATGTCGAGAAAGTTGGCAGCTGATCCGCCCACCTGGTTTACGACATCCAGCGTGCTCATGGCCAGACCGGCACCGTTGGCGATCACGCCGACGTTGCCGTCGAGGCCCACGTACTGAAGGCCTCGCTCGTGAGCTGCCATCTCTCGCTCGTCACGGGGCTGAGTCTTATCGTATTTAGCGTATTCGGGATGCTCATACAGCGCATTGGCGTCGAGGCTCACCTTGGCATCGAGAGCGTGCACCTCGCCAGTGGGCTTGAGGATGAGCGGGTTGATCTCGCAGAGATCAGCATCGCCTTCGGTGTACGCGGTGTACAGCTTGAGGAGGATGTCCACGGCACCGTCGGTGGCCTTGGGGTTGAGCTTGGCGGCTTCCACCCACGCTCTACATTTCGCCTCCGAAAGGCCCTCGGCGGGGTTGATGTGGATTTTGGCGATGGCGTCAGGGTTGTTCTCGGCCACGGTCTCGATCTCGACGCCGCCCTCGGCGCTGAGCATTCCGAGGTGCTGCTTGGCTGAACGATCCAGAGTGAAACTGGCGTAATACTCCTCGGCGATATCACTGGCTTTTTCAACCCAGATGGTCTGCACTATGTGTCCCTTGATGTCGAGACCGAGGATGTTGCCGGCATGGAGCCGAGCCTCGTGGGCATTCTCAGCCAACTTCACCCCACCGGCCTTGCCGCGGCCTCCGGTGTGCACCTGAGCTTTCACCACCACCGGATATCCAACCCGGTCGGCGATGGCTACGGCCTCGTCGACATCTTGTGTTGCTTCGCCGTCGGACACCGGGATGCCATAGGTAGCGAAGAACTGCTTGCCTTGAAATTCGAGCAGATCCATGACCCATGACTCTATTCCCACCAGGACAAAACGCATGGCACGATCACCGGAGGTGTACTAGGTTCAAAATTGCGGGTAGCGACCAAGAGGGGCAAATCAGATGATTCCTTCGAAGAGAAGAACAGAACGACGGAGCGTGGTTCTGCGTCGGCTGCTGGGTGCGGCGGCTCTCGCAGTGCCAATGTCCCTTGTTGGGACGCTTCCCGTAAGCGCGGACACGCAGACGGTCGCGGTGTCTATCGCAGCGAGCGACGATGACGCCGAACAGCGCGCCGACGGATCCGTCACCCTCACCAGTTCCGACCTCGAACTGACCGGAGAAAACGGTGCGGCGCAGACCGTCGGAATGCGTTTCGCCAACCTCATCGTGCCCGCCGGGGCCTTGGTTGTGAGCGCGGAGATCCAGTTCACCGTGGATGAGGCCACCAGCGGGACAACCTCGCTTACCTTCCGGGCCGAAGCCACCGACAACGCTGCGCCCTTCACCACAACCGTCAACAGCATCACCGCCAGACCGGTTACCACTGCGGCAACCACTTGGGCCCCAAGTCCGTGGCCGACCGTGGGAGAACGAGGCTCGGCGCAGCGCACCCCAAACCTGGCGCCAGTCGTGCAGAGCATCATCAACCGTCCCGGTTGGCAATCTGGCAATGCGCTTGCGATCATCGTGACCGGGACCGGATCGCGAGTGGCGGAGTCATTCAACGGCAGTGCGGGATCAGCGGCCACGCTCCATGTGGAGTTCGATTTCTCGGCACCGGCACCGCCGGTCATCACTTCGTTCGCTCCATCGAGCAGTCAAGTCGGCGGTGAGGTAGTGGTCACGGGGTCGGGATTCACCGGGGTGACGGCGGTCCAGGTAAACGGGGTGTCGGCAGCCTTTTCCGCAACGTCCGACACATCGATCACCGTCACTGTGCCTGTTGGTTCCACCAACGGTCCGATCTCGGTCTCAAACTCGGCCGGGACTGCTGTCAGTTCTGTAGATCTCACCATCGACCCCACTCCCCCGCTGCGGGTGCCGTCTGACTTCCCAACAATTCAGGGGGCAATCGACGCGTCCCAAGACGGCGATGTGATCATCGTGGCCCCCGGCACCTACCACGAGAGCGTCGTGATCTCGGGCAAGAACATCACGCTGGCCTCCCAATATTTGGAAAACCCCGACCCGTCGCTGATCGACGCCACCGTCATCGACACAGATGGGACCGAAGACGCGATTATCGTCAGTAACACCGACGGAACAGGGCCCACGATCATGGGCCTGAAACTCCTGAACCCAACTTCGGCGCGACTGGACGGAATTCGCCTCGACGGCAGCGCCAGCATTCTCGACAACCACATCGTTCAGTTCGACGATGCCGTGGACACTGACTCCCCCATCGGATCTGTGACCTCGAACTGTATTTGCCTACGGAACATCCTCGAGCTCGGCACCGACGACGGCTTCGACCTCGATGGTGCCAGCGGCGGGATTTACGAGGACAACATCCTAAGAGACAACCGAGGCGACGGTGTCGAGATTCGCCTCGGCGACGCCGCTCAGCAGATCGATTTGGTCTTCCGTAACAACCACATACTCCGCAATCGTCAGGACGGCATACAGATCATCGATGAACCCGGTGCGTCGAACCGGGTCTTCACCATCGAGCGCAATCGGTTCATCGACAACGGGCAGGCGGGCATTGGCCTCATGGACAACTCCGAGACCACGGAGGACTACCGGGCGGCCAGCCTCACCGATCGGATCAACCTCTTCAACAATACCTTCTACATCAATGACCACGGCTTCAGCGGCGGCGACAACGTCATCGCACTCAACAACATCTTCGCCAACTCCTCGGACATCGCAGTCAAGAATGTGGACGGCGGCAGTCAGCTCGCCCACAATCTCTTCTGGAACAACGGGACCGACAACTCCGGGTCAAACCTGGACCCGGTCACCACGCTGTCGAGCGATCCGTTGTTCAACACCGAGTATGGCCTCTCCGCGGGCAGTCCAGCGATCGACGCCGGCGTAGCCAGCTACACCTGGAACGGTGAGCTGGTTCTGGACCTGCCGCCCACCGCCTACGACGGATCGGCTCCCGACCTCGGCGCGGTCGAATTCGATACAGTCGGACCTCAGACCACGATCACGTCTGGCCCGGAAAGTCCGTCCGGCTCGCCCGACGCGTCGTTCGGTTTCACGTCGTCGATTGGCGGGTCCACGTTCGAATGCAGGCTCGACGGAGCGAGCTTCAGCGACTGCACCTCACCTACCCCATACACGGGGCTTGCCGATGGCACGCATACGTTCGAGGTCCGGGCTATCGACCCCGGTGGGAATCAGGACAACTCCCCCGCCTCCGCTATGTGGACGATCGACACAACCGCCCCACTCGCTCCCACGATCACCGAGCCGGCCGAAGCGGCAGCGGTCACGAACGGCACATTCACGGTGAGGGGCGCCGCCGAGGCAGGATCCACCGTCACCGTCTTGGTCGGCGGGATCCAGCAATCTGTCACAGTGGCGAATGGCAACGGCGCGTGGGCCACGGTGGTGAACGGCCTGAGTGTCGGCGCTCATGTCATCACCGCCACGGCAGCTGATGCCGTGGATAATCAATCGCCGTCATCACCCGGGCGGTCAATCAGCGTGGTCGCCTCCACACTCAGTCCCGTGATCGCAAGCGCCGGCGACATCGCCTGTGATCGCGTTGGGACCACCGACTGCCGCCAGATCGCCACATCGGACCTGATCCTGGCCGGGAATTACGATGCAGTGCTCACCCTGGGTGACCACCAATACGAGTGCGCCAGCACGAGCGAGTTCGCCATCGGATATGAACCGAGCTGGGGTCGGGTGAAGTCGATCACTCGCCCCGCAGTGGGGAACCACGAGTACCTCACGACGGGAGGCATCGATTGCGATCCCACCGGCACTGCTGCCGATTACTTCAACTACTTCGGTGCTGCGGCGGGCTCTCCTTCCGAAGGCTGGTACTCCTACGACCTCGGCGACTGGCATCTCATCAGCCTCAACTCCAACTGCTCCAAGATCGGCGGTTGCGGGCCGGGCTCACCCCAAGAACAATGGCTACGGGCGGACCTGGCGGCCAACCCCACAGCTTGCTCGGTGGCCTACTGGCACGATCCGCGTTGGTCCAGCGGCGCCGCCCACGGCAGCAACACCGCCACCGCCGCACTGGTCGATGCGCTCTATGAGAACGGTGTAGACCTGATCCTGGCCGGCCACGATCACCACTACGAACGCTTCGCTCCCCAAGCACCCGATGGCACGGCCGACCCGCAATACGGAATTCGGGAGTTCGTGGTCGGAACCGGAGGGCGCTCCGTCCGAGCGCTCGGCCCAATCGAGGCAAACAGCGAGTTCCAGTGGGCAACCGAGTTCGGGATCTTGGAGCTGACGCTCGGGACCGGATCGTATGACTGGGCCTTCCTGACCGAGAGCGGCGCTACCCCGGACAGTGGGTCAGCCCCGTGCCACGGGACACCGGGAAGTGAAACGCCACCGGAAACCACGATCAGCTCCGGGCCCTCTGACCCCTCCCCCTCGCCGGATGCCACGTTCGTCTTCAGTGCGAACGAGCCGGCAACCTTCGAGTGTTCGCTGGACGGTGAGACCCCAACTGCTTGCGCCTCCCCTGCCATGTTCACCGGATTGAGCGATGGGCCGCACACGTTCTCCGTCACCGCAACCGACAACTCCGGCGAGCTGGATCCCACGCCTGCCACGTGGGAGTGGTCGGTAGACACGGCAGTGCCGGTGACCGTCACGATCGCGGCTACCGATCCCGACGCCGGTGAATCTGGAACCGACCCCGGCCAGTTCACCATTAGTCGAGACGGGGCAACCGGGGGTCCGCTGACGGTGCAACTGGACATCGATGGAACGGCCACTTCGGACAGCGACTACGCAGCCCTGCCAACCAGCATCGAGATCCCCACCAGCCAAAGCAGTGCCGTGATCACAGTCGAGCCGATCGACGATTCCGAGTCCGAGAGCACCGAGACGGTGATCATGTCGATTGTCGCAGATGGCGCCTACACGATCGGCACGCCCGGCTCCGAGACCGTTTCGATCGCCGACAACGACGACCCGCCAGCTGGTCAAGAGATCACCCTCGTACCTGTGGCCGATACCTGGGTTGACGAGTCCAGTCCCACAACGAATTTCGGGACCGACCAAACTCTCAACGTGGATGGCAACGCCAATCGAGCCGAGGAGGCACTGCTGCGCTTTGACGTAAATGGGATAGCGGGGTCGGCTCAGAGCGCAAAGCTCCGGGTCTTCGTGACCAACGCCACGAGCAATGGACCGACCGTCGTTCTCACCGAGACAACATGGTCAGAGTCAGCGGTCACTTGGAACACGAAACCGAATCCGATTGGTGGCATCATCGACGACGCTGGCTCCATCCCATCGGGCGCCTACTTCGAGTTCGACGTCACAGCCGCGATCACCGGACCGGGGACCTACAGCTTCGCCCTTCTCCCCCAATCCACCAACGGTCTTGGCTTCCGGTCAAAGGAGGCTGCAACAAGTCCACCGGAATTGGTGATCACCGCTCCGGTCGGCCCAGACACCGAACCACCATCGGTCACCTCGCTCAACCCGGCCGACGGCGCCAGCGATGTTTCGCCCTCGGCACCGGTCCAGGTGGTGTTCAGCGAGGCCATGGACCCGGCCACGATCACCAACACCAGCCTCTCGCTGTCCACCGGAGGTCAGCCAGTCACCGGCGCCGTCTCCTATGCAGCGAGTTCCCGGACAGCCACCTTTACTCCGTCCTCACCACTGGTGCTCGGGCAGACCTACGATGCGAACCTCGCAGTTACGGTCACCGACACCTCCGGCAACCCCCTGGCCAACCCGGTCTCCTGGTCATTCTCGGTCATCAGCAGCCTGCCCACCGAGGTGACCCTGACCCCCGAGGCCGACACCTATGTGAACGGGAGCCGCGTCACCACCAATTTCGGTTCGCTCTCCACGATCGAATCCGATGGGGCATCCCAGGTGGAGCAACCACTCCTGCGGTTCGATGTGAGCGGCGTTGCTTCGGTGGAAAGCGCAGTCCTGCGAATATTCGTGAGCAACTCCACCTCCAACGGGCCCGAGGTCTATCTCGCCGATAACAACTGGGACGAGAACACTGTGACGTGGGCTACTCGGCCTGCTCAGTTGTCCGGTCCCCATGTGGATTCGGGCGTCATCGGTTCAGGCTGGTACGAGCTAGATGTGACTGCGGCTATCACTACGCCGGGGGTGTACACGCTCAACCTCGTATCGGTTTCCAGCGACGGTCTGCGTTTCAGTTCCAGGGAAGGTACCGACCCACCCCAACTGGTGGTGACGAGCGGCTGAGTAGCAACGAGGGTCAGCTGTCGGCCGTGACGATCGTGGCGACCACCTGACCGTCCACGACCTCCACACCGTATTGACGGAGTCCATCGCCGTCGTCGGGATACACGGTTCCATTGCAGGAATCCACGAACGTTGAAGAATCTCGCTGCCATTCGGCAACGCAGTTCCGGGGAGCGTCATCGGGCCGGACTGCGAAAACCAACCAACCGGTCTCGGCATCGTCTCCGATGTGCTGCACCCAGACATCGCGGTCATTCCCGAGGCCGGATATGAGGAGCGGGTCGCCGCCGAAGACATCTTCGTCGTCGATCTTGTCGGCGAGGTCCTGCGCATTGCCGATGAAAAACTTGTCGTCGCCGAGGTTGAGCTGGACATCACCCCGTTCGGCCTGCTGCGATATGCGGGTGATCAGAAAGAAGATTGCAAGGAACCCGAGGATCCCGGCCACTGCGATGGCGGCCGCCTGGGTCCCAGGATTGTTTCGATTCGGTGCCACAGGCATGGGTGAAGTATTCCAGCAGCGAAACTCAACTCCATCTGCCGATAGATAATCCGTTACCCTTATCAATGCGGGAGGTGAAGTGGTGCGTGCAGAACAGGTAGTTATCGCTCAGTTGACAGACACCCACATCAGCGTGGGCGATCACGGCCTCGGTCAGGCCTACTGGGACGAGAACACGCGCCGACTCCGCAGCGCCGTCCGCTCGCTCAATGCCGAGACCGAACCTCCAGCGGTTGTCATTGGCACCGGCGACCTCGTTGAGTGCGGATCAACGGCGGCATATGAGATCCTCACCGAGATCACGAGCCAACTGAACATGCCGTTCTGGCCGCTCCCCGGCAACCACGACTCCCGAGTGAACATTCGCAAGTCATTTCCGGAAATGCCCTGGGAAGAAAACCATGCGAGCTGGTCTCAAGAGGTCCCCGATACCGACATTCAAGTCATTGCCTTGGACACAACCCAAGCCGGCAGGCAAGGGGGGTTCGTAGACGCGGAACGCCTCGAATGGGTGGCCGATCAAATCGATCAGGCCACCTGGGCCCGCAAACCCTGCGTGGTAGCCACGCATCACCCACCGTTTCTCACCGGAATCGACTGGATGGACGCCATGGGGTTCGAAGGTTTCGACGAACTCCGGGCCGTCTTCATCGAGCACCCGCCAACGCAGATCATCAGCGGCCACTTCCATCGCAACATCACTGCACAGGTAGGAACCACCGTCGCATCAGTGGGGATAGCCACCACCATGCACATCAACCTGGACCTCAGCAACGCTGCGGTTCCTTCGATCATCAACGATCCCATTGGGTATCAGTTGTTGAGCATCCCGAACGACGAGGAACCTCAGGTCATCACTCATACACGCTTCATCGATCGGGCCTCGGTAGCCAGGCCGATCCAAGTGCAAATCTGAGGCGACGCCACCAGGAAGCTGCATCATCAGGATCAGCTAACCCGGAGCGATCGAATCGGTCTAGATCTTCTCCAGCGGGGTCCAGGAAAGCAAAAGCTGCTTCTCGCCAAACCCGGGGAAACGGATGACGGCCTGAGCCTTCTCCCCCGCCCCGTTGATGTCCAGAATCACGCCGTCGCCGAACTTGCCGTGGCGCACATCGTCACCCACCCGGAACTGCTGCTCGGTATCAGCCTCTGCGCCAGCCTTGAGGGCGGAGTTGACTTGGTACTCACGACTACTGAACATGCCCGGGCCGGTGCCGGCCACCGAATCGCTGAATTGGCGAGCGTCATCAGTGGAACCTATTCGTTTCCCGAAGCTGGTGGAGAGCTTGCGCTTCTTGCCCCTGCTGCCCTCAGCGGACTGAATGACAGATGCGGGAATCTCTTCGAGGAAGCGGCTGGGAGGGTTGTATTGAGAGGAACCAAAAAGCATTCGGTGCTGGGCGTTGCACAAGTACAGCCGTTCCTGGGCACGAGTAAGCGCAACGTAGCAAAGGCGACGTTCCTCTTCCATCTCCTTGGGTTCGGTGAGCGCACGAATATGGGGGAAAACACCGTCTTCTAGACCGATGACCGCAACCACAGGGAACTCGAGACCCTTGGCGGCGTGGACGGTCATGAGCAGAACGCCCGCATCATCTTCGATTCCGTCGGTGTCGGCCACCAGGGAGACCTGCTCGAGAAATTCGTCGACGGTGTCGAAATCACGGGCGACGCCGATGAGCTCTTGAAGGTTCTCGAGCCGACTCTCGGCCTCTACGGAACGCTCTTCTTCCAACTCCGCCACATAACCGCTGTCATTCAATACGCGCTCCAGCAGTTCCACCGGCCCCTTTTCCGCTTCGAGCGTTGAAGAATGATGGAGCTGAAGGAAGCGGGCGATCCCTTTGATCGCTGATCCCGAAACGCCAGCTTCATCGGCCCGCTCCAGCGCATCGAAAAAGGTGAGGTTCCGCTGCTGGGCGAAGGCATCGATCTTGGCAACGCTCGTGTCACCGACGCCGCGCTTGGGTGTATTGAGGATTCGTTTGACACTCACCTCGTCGGCCGGGTTGACCGCCGCCCGCATATAGGCCACGGCATCCTTGATCTCGCGCCGGTCATAGAAGCGAGTGCCGCCGATCACCTTGTACGGGATCCCCACGCGCATCAGGTATTCCTCCATCACGCGGGACTGGGCGTTGGTGCGGTAGAAGATGGCCATCTCATCCCAGCGGTACTCGCCGTAGGATTGGAGTCGGCTGATCTCATTGGCAACGATTTGCGCCTGGTGCTCTTCGTCTTCAGCAACGATGTGTTGTAT
>JABDIY010000109.1 GCA_013003535.1 Acidimicrobiales bacterium
CTGTCTCGAGAGGTGGCGGTCGGACCCTGTGCGACTGGATCCCGTGAACCGAGTCAGGGCCGGAAGGCAGCAGCTCTCAGCGGTCCCTCCGGTGCGCCGCAGATCGTCTGGCCGCCACCTCTTGAGGATTTCAGGTGGGTGCCACGGTACAAACAAGCCGTGAATCACTCCGACGCGATGCTCGTCGCACTGCAGGAAGCCGTCGCTGCTCTCGAGCATGGCGACGTGCCAGTGGGTGCTGTTGTCCTGGACCCTTCCAACGAGATTGTGGCGCAACGGCACAACGAGCGGGAACGGACCGGCGACCCCACCGCCCACGCCGAGATTCTCGCCCTGCGCGACGCCGCCGCCAACAACAACTCTTGGCACCTCGACGGATACACGCTCGTGGTGACATTGGAGCCGTGCCCGATGTGTGCCGGCGCAGCGGTCAACAGTCGGCTTGCCACGGTGGTGTATGGTGCGGCCGACATGAAGGCTGGTTCGTGCCTGAGCCTCATGAATATCGGTGGCGATCCTCGACTCAACCATCAGTTCGAAATAGTCGACGGCGTCCTACCCGACGAGGCCAGTGCCCTGCTGAGCAAGTTCTTCGCTGCGCTCCGCTGAAACTGACGAGGCCGCGACCCTCAAAACCGTGGACTTAGAGGGCGGAGCGGCCTTCTAGGGCGCGGCCCAGGGTGAGTTCATCGGCGTAGTCCAGGTCACCGCCCACCGGGAGCCCGCTCGCCAGCCGGGTCACCTTGATCATGTCGAACGACTTCAGCATCCGGGCGATGTAGGCCGCGGTGGTTTCGCCCTCCAGGTTGGGATTGGTGCAGATGATGATCTCTTCGATGTCTTCGCTGGCGATCCGGGTGGCGAGCTCCTTCACCTTCAGCTGCTCAGGCCCAATTCCCTCCAGCGGATTGATAGCCCCCATAAGCACGTGATACCGACCTCGGAAGGCACCCGTGCGCTCCAGAGCGGCGATGTCCTTTGGCTCCTCCACCACACAGATCACGTCGTGATCCCGGCTCGGATCGTTGCAGATCTCGCACAACGGGCCTTCTGCGACGTTGAAACAGCGCTCACAGAATGAGACCTTGTCCTTCACGTCGATCAACGCCTCGGAGAGGCGGGAGACGTCTACTCGATCCACGTTGAGCAGGTGGAAGGCGATCCGTTGGGCCGACTTGGGACCGATCCCGGGTAATCGGCCCAACTCGTCGATCAAGACCTCGAGCGGGCGAGCATAGGTGCTCATCCGCCGCCAAGCATTCCGCCCAGACCTCCGAGATCCATGCCTCCGAGATCCATACCGCCCATTGCCTGCTCCTGAAGTTCTGCCAGTTGGCCGGCCGCGTCGCGCAGAGCGGCCAGCACCAGATCGGACAACAGGTCGACGTCGTCAGGGTCAACGACATCGGGGCTGATGCGCACGGCGAGGAACGTCCCGTCACCCTGGACGTCGATCTCCACCTTTCCACCACCAGAGGAACCGGTGACCACCGACGCGGCCTGAGCCTCCTGGGCTTCGGCCATTTGGCTCTGCATGGCCTGAGCGGTCTCCAGGAGTGAATTGAGATCGAAACCGGCGAGAGGATTGTCTTCGGACATGTTTGCTCCTTGGAGAGATCAGGTGAGATCGGGGGGTGGGTCCACCAGTTTCGCACCCGGAAAGGCCTGGGTCAGGCGTTCGACCATGGAATTGGAGGAATCGTCGGCATCGGTCAGCTCGCTTACGGGTCCTATGTCTTCCTCCAAGTCAGAACGCGGCTTGGGTTGGGGACTTCGGGGTCGCTGCGCCGCGCCACCACCAGAACGGGCGGCATCAACAACCACCGCAACCGAAACGGCTGATTTGAAATGCTGACCCAGGGCACTTTCCAGCTCCGATTTCACTTCATCAGCCCGGTCGGCCGGGAGGGCCGACGGGTAGGCGAAAGTGATCACGTTATTGGTGACATCGGTGAGTCGACCCTGGCGGAAGCGAGCTCGCACCTTCTGG
>JABDIY010000112.1 GCA_013003535.1 Acidimicrobiales bacterium
GTGTCTCACCACATCGAGGACGCATGTCGCGCGTCATAGAGGACACATCGTTGGTGGGTGTCCAAGGCGAGGCTGATCATCACCGCGGTTGTTGTTGAAGGGCGCTCGCCCAGCGAGGTGGCCCGCACCTACGGCGTCGCCCGGTCATGGGTCTACGCGCTGGTGGCCAGGTATCGCGCTGAGGGCGACACCGCGTTCGAACCGCGCTCGCGTCGACCGCTCACACGTCCTGACGCCACACCGGTCTCAACAGTCGAGCTGGTGATCGGGCTCCGCCAACGGCTGAGCTCTCAGGGTCTCGATGCCGGCGCCGACACCATCGTCTGGCACCTCGAACACCACCACCAGATCATCATTTCGAGAGCCACGATCTATCGGATCATTCGCCGAGCGAACCTGATCACACCGGAGCCAGCCAAGAAACCGAAGTCGTCCTACGTCCGCTTCGCCGCCGAACAACCGAACGAGACCTGGCAGGCCGACTTCACCCACCACCGCCTCGCAAACGGCGTCGACATCGAGATCTTGACCTGGCTCGACGACCACTCTCGCTACGCCCTGTCCGTCACCGCCCACCAACGCGTCACCGGACCCATCGTCGTCACCACCTTCCGGGCTGCGATCACAGCACACGGCATCCCGTTCTCGACCTTGACCGACAACGGTTTGGTGTTCACCACCCGCTTCGCCCACGGCGGAAAAACCTCCCGCAACGCCCTCGAAACCGAACTCGTCAAGCTCCGCGTCCGCCAGAAGAACTCACGTCCGAATCACCCCACCACGTGCGGCAAGGTCGAACGCTTCCAACAGACAATGAAGAAGTGGCTCCGCGCCCAACCACCAGCAGCCACCATCACCGAACTGCAAACACGCATCGACGCATTCGTCGACAACTACAACCACCACCGCCCCCACCGATCACTGCCACACCGAACAACACCGGCCGTCGCCTACACCATCCGACCCAAAGCCGAACCCGGCAACGACCACACCGACAGCGAGTTCCGCGTCCGCCACGACCGCATCAACACCGGCAACATCAGCCTGCGCATCGACGGCAACATGCACCACATCGGCCTTGGACGACCCCTCGACGGAACCCCCATCATCGCCCTCATCCACGGCTACGACATCCGCATCATCCACGCCACCACCGGCGAAATCATCCGCACCCTCACCATCGACCCCAACCGCCGCTACCACGGCACCGGCAAACCACCCGGCGGACCAAAAGGACCCCGAAAAACCAAACGGCCCGGACCATGATGCAGGTCCGGACCGTCCTCGATGTCTCGCGACATCACATGGCGCCCTCGGCAGGATTCGAACCTGCGACACCTGGTTCCGGAAACCAGTGCTCTATCCCCTGAGCTACGAAGGCAATGTGCTCGCAATCTATCTGTCCCTGCGAGATTCGACGCGATCGGGCAGACTTGCC
>JABDIY010000117.1 GCA_013003535.1 Acidimicrobiales bacterium
TGGCCCTCAGCCGCCGCAAGCAGCGCAAGCAACGAAGAAAGGCCGGGTAGGTAGAGCGTTCTCTTCTCCGAGGCGCTCTTGCTGATAGCCGAAAGCTGACGGCCGATAGCCGCGAGCGCAGCGAGCTCTCTTGTGCGGGTGGAGGGACTCGAACCCCCAATGGGACGAACCCACCAGATCCTAAATCCCGAGGGTCCCGTGTCCCGGTGTGACCTCCGGTGCCCGATAGACAACTAGCGATTGGGTTCTCCGCTGGTCCCGTTTCCTGGCGAGACCGCTTGTTTCCTGCTGTTTCCCACTTGGCGTTAGCACGCTGTTAGCGGGTGAGCTCGCTGGCGATTGAAGTTTCGTCCCGCCTCCCCAAGATGGGTGAGGCCGCTCTATATGTGCCGATATGTGCGGGGTGCGGTTTTGGCGGGACCTCTTCCGGGGACAGACTTAGTTGCGGACCGTTACGTCGTCGAGAACGATCATTGTCGATGTTGAGTCCAGGCAGGTTGTGAAGTACTGGCCTGGGCCGTAGTCGAACGATACGAGGCGGGTTGTCTGTGGGCCGACTTCGTAGATCTCGAGCGCATCGATGAAGTCAGGGCGGGGCGTGATGTCTCTGCCGTAAGCCACCAGGTCGGCGTGCTCGTATCCGTCGTGGTAGGTCCCCATTACCACCGCCATCGTGATTGTGTTCTTGTTCTCGATCTCGAACTCAAGCGCACCCCCGGACCACGTCTCGGGAATGGAAGACGTGCATTCAGTTCCATCCAAGGAGATCAATGGGCCTGTTGTTGTCGTGGCCGTCTGGTTGGGTAGCGTGGTGGTGGACACGGTTTCGGGCGCGAAAGTCGTCGGAGTTGTCGCCGCTGGCGTTATCTGGTCGTCGACGACAGTGGCCGTCGAGTTACACGCCGACGCCGTAAGACTGAGTGCGAGTATTGGCGTGACGAGGCGCCAACAGCCAACTGTTTGCCTCATGGGCGAGTGCCTAGCCACCAGACCCGGTCCTGTTCACCACCCGTTCCTTGATCGTCCCATAGCAACAGGAGTACTGCCGTGTCGGTGGCAGCGGCCGAGGAGGTATACCAGCCGAAGCTGTCTGTCATGTCCGCGGGAAGGTTGGTTGTCTCCCAGGAGACTCCGTCGGATGAGGAGAGGTATTGGCCATCCTGGACCGACACAAAGGTGATCCCGAGGTCCCCGGTGGCGACGAGCGGCCAGGGCGCTGAATTGGTGTAGGGGGTCGCATCGGGAGGAGCCGGCAGCGGTTCGAGGCCACTCGCCGACACATAGACGAATTCGGAGCCGTCGGTGATGATCGCACCGTCCTTCCACCTCGACGCCATCCCGAAGGGAGAGGACCAGATCGGGATGAAGCCGACGGAGCCGAGGTTCACCCAGGCTCGGCCGTCGCTTGAGTGCCAGACGTCATAGGCGTTGACCCCAACGAAGCCGTCCCTGGTGCCAACCAGGCCGTCAACCGGTGGGAAATCCGGGATCGGGGACCATTCGTTCCCATCAGAGGAATACCACCCCTCCACTCGGCCGAGCTCATCGAGGTCATAGCCGTTTTCGGCCAGATCGATTTCGGCTGTTCGCCCGTCGTTTGTCTCCGCATGGAGAACACCGCCGAGCAGCTCGACTTCGGAAAGATTGTCGGAGAAGTCGGCTCCAAGCACATTGTGAACAATCAGGTCTTCATCGAGAAACGAAGACGCCCTCACCACGATGCCGGCCGGGCCGATCGCCGCTGACTGAACGTCGGAATCAAACACACGGCTCATCGGCTCTCCGTCTGATCGCACAACGGTGACAGTCGACGGAACCGAAAAGACCGGACCATCCTCAGTGGTCGAGAACCCGCCGCCCCCTGTCACGACAAGGAGGGTGTTCTCCCAAACCGCCCGGATATTGTCGCTGTAGATATCCGATAAGGGGAAGGCACGGGTGGTCCAGGTAGCGCCGTCGCTGGAGGTGTGGATCTCCGCGACGAACTCATCGATCAGGACCGGGACCACGAAGCGGTCTCCTCCGTCGAATACGACAACGGCATTGATACCGGCATCGAGTTCCATTCGCTGCCAACTCAGGCCGACACCAGGAGCGACGTCCGGTGCCAGGAGGGTGGTCGGCGAGGTGTCCGGGAGGGTTGTCGGTGGACTCCCGGGGAGCGTTGATGGCACGGTCTGAGGCACCGTGGTCGTCACCGGCTCAGGTTGGGTGATAACCGGCGCTTGGTTGCCGCTCGGCCGCTGAGCCAACACCACAATGCCACCGGCCAGTAACACAATCACCGCCGCCGCTCCCGCTACCAGCCAACCCCGGCGGGTCTTCGACGCAACGGGCCCACTGATCGGCTGGAGTGAGACGAGCCCCTCCGTGGTTTCTAATTCCTCGACCGTCACCGGCGGAGCTACCTCATCCAGGTGACCCGCGTACTCCGAGACCAGGGTGCTGATTTCAGGACTCAATGTTCACCTCCATCACCGATCTCAGGCGGGTCAGCGCCCTCTCCACGTTCTTGCGCACACCCGCCGGTGAACTGCCCATGAACACGGCAATCCGCTCGTAACTCCAATCCGCTCCGTGACGCAACATGACCGCAACTCGCTGCTTCTCGGGAAGACTCTCGAGCGCATTGGGAAGGGCCGGTTCCACCCACGGGTCATGATGAACCGGTACTGGCTGCAACGACGTAGATGACCGTCGGTTGCGGCGGCCCCAGGTCTGGCCCACCCGGTACAAATACCCCGCCGGGTTATCCATCTCCCCGAGCCGATCCCAGTGCTCCCACCCGTACAGCAGCGCTTGAGCGCTCGCATCCCGTCCATCCTCGGGGCCAAACAGGGCGATCAAGCTGTACCGGAGCCCCGCCTCGTTCTCGGCGAGGAACTCCTCAAACACGAGAAACTGCTTGGGCTGCGGCTGCACCCATTCCTCCCTATGGATCTCGTAAGTAAAGCCTCCGACCGGACATCCTGTGACAAGAAACCTCAACCCGCCGTTTCAATCGCAGCACCGCCAGTATTCCGAGCCGTGATTGGACCGTGGTCATAGCAAGCCCAGAGGGAAACCTCACGCCCGATTGGGGTCGAGGAGGGACCGCACATAACCGGCATTCTTCAGCGGTCTGATTCAGCGGGAGACGCTCACGGCAAGCCGCTGTCCCAGATATACCGGTCTGTGCGGGCAACAGTGCTTCTGTGCGCTTCTTGGAGTGTCCGCGTCACCCAATAGTCCGGTGCGATCGTCTGTATTTGTACGGGCCCCGCGCACTGGGCGAGGGGCGAGCGAAAGGAACGACCTATGAGAAAGCTAATCATTTCCGGTCTGCTGGCCGGGATGATCCTTGGGGTGTCTGCTCCGGCGTACGCCGGGCACGGACACCATCTGATGAAAGACGGACAAGAGTTGGTCCATGACGTGGCTCACGGTCAGACGTCGCAGGTCGGAACCAATGGGTGCCATGCCTTCCACGAAAAAGTTCACAAGGGTCGCATGAACGACCTCGGTAAGGGCATCAGCCCCGCCGGGCCCGCGCAGGTGACGCTGGTCGCAGATGCCTTCTCCGCCTGCTGACAGGTGGCATATCACAACCGACTTCCGGCCGAGTGAATGAAGCCGGCCCTTCCGGATCGCTGACAACAGGATGGGACCCCTGCTCAGGCGGGGTCCCATCACTCGTCCCCGCACATATCGGGTGTGACCTCAAGGGGCCTGAACGCCGCTCTACATGTTCCGTGCGGCCTAGGTCATGGCGTTGGAGGGCCCACGAGTGGTATTCGGCAAGCCTCCCACGGGCACAAAGAAAGGGGCTCGAACGAGCCCCTTTCTTCGGAGGTGGGACGATGCCTACGGGCCCATCGGGTATATGTCTGATTGAGCCACGAACTCGGCGACGTACTGGAGGGCGATCCTTGCGTCCTCTGAATTGAACGCTTCTCCCATCGGGGCTCCACTCATCTTGGCGGCTTCCTCAGGATGAGCTTCCTCCAGCCATTCCATGAAGCTGCTATTGAAGGGCGCGATCTTCGTGAACCACCCCTCGACCGAGAAACGTATGTCGCCTATTTGACCGGCATCGTTGACAACAAAGTCCATGGTCTGCTCGAAGGGGCTCAGCCCACCAGCTGCGTGGAAGTCGGTGTGGTGGAGCACCACGCACCGGATCATCTGAGTAAGGGGGTTTTCTTCGCATGGGCCAACGCGCTCATACCGGTCGTTCCAGGCAGCAAAGGCGTTCTGGAAATCCTGCTGCTCTTCGA
>JABDIY010000120.1 GCA_013003535.1 Acidimicrobiales bacterium
TTCACCGCCTCTCGAGCGCACAGGAACGCACCCACGATGTTGACATTCACGACTTCGTTGAGTCGGTCGACGCTGAAATTTTCGAGCCGCTCGAGCTTGTGAAGAATGCCGGCGTTGTTTACCAGAACGCCGGGTTGGCCGAATGCGTCGGTGCATGCGCCAAAGAGTGCTAGCACGTCCTGCTCGCTCCCGATGTTCCCAGCCATGGCGTCGGCACCCACCCCATAGGAGCGGCACGCATCAACTACGGATCGTGCGGCGTCGTCATTGGTCCGGTAGTTGATGAAAACGTTGGCTCCCCGTTGTGCGGCCATCACCGCAGTGGACGCACCGATTCCACGGCTCCCACCCGTGATCAAAACAGTCTTTCCTTCGAGCATGGGTTGAATCTAACCGCAGTCGGCGTGACGGGTGGCAGCTACCAGCTGCCTCCTCCGCCGCCTCCCCCACCACCACCAACGCCACCACCGCCGCCGCCTGATGACGACGACGGTGCGGTTGATGCGGATTGGGTGGATCTCGAGACGGACGGACCAATTGTGGCGTGATAGAAGTGATGACGCGGAACCGACTCAAAGCGGGGGTCGGTCTCCAAGACCTTTGCGATCGCCTTCCACTTCTCATCCAGTCCGAAGGCGTAGGCCCACGCGGTGTAGCCGGCGAATCGATCCGGTTCGATCATGTTGAGAGCGCTCTCCGGTTCTAGCTCGCTCAGGAACCGACGCAGCGCCTCTACCTCTATCCACTTGGACGTGCCTAGCGGCGTTCGAATCCGCAGCTCCGATGACCTGGTGAGGACGGTCAAGGCCGTGCCCAGGACCAGAGATGCCATGACCATGGGCAGAAGCCAGATAGGCGACCAGCGGATGCTGATTCCGCTGAACACCGCCACCGCCCCGGTTGCCAGGACGCCGAACAGGATACTGAGGGCGATCGCGGCTGCGAATTGCGTATCCCCGGTCCTGTCCCAGTACCCGCTGCGTTGTCTCCAGGATTGAAGATCGTCCTTCAGAGCATCCCATGAACGCTTGAATGCTGGGTCGTAGCCGCTCAATCTCACGGTGTCTGAATTGGCGAAAATAGAGTCGATGATTGGTTTTGTAGTTGCCCGCGCCCTACTTCCGCGACGGAGAACGGTGGTATCGCCAGGGTCCCCATCGATTCTGATCTCATCCAGCTCGGCTGCTTCCATCAACCAGGCAACCAGGTGTTGTTGAGAGACGCGCTCGTCGATGATGATGCCTCCGTGGGGAGCAGACACTCCCTGCGGCGGCGTAAGGGACGGGTAGATCAGACGGGCCATCTCCGCCTCCTCAGCCAGCCTGTGACTGTCTACCGATCCGAGGTCATCGATGAACCCGAGGGATCGTGCCGTGGTGTCCATGATTTGTTCCCTACCTCGTAAGCGAACAATTCGACCAACGAGCGGGTTGGTGATGAGCACACCGGCAAAAGCCAGCGCCATTGGAACCACAACTGAGAGGCCGCCGGTGAGCGGCTCGGGTTGTGGCGGTTTCGGCAAACTTGGAAGTTGGGTGAGGCTGGCACCGATCCCGGCGCTGACCGTAACTCCTACTCCGGACGCCAGGCGGCCAGTTTCCACAAGCAGGTGACCGGGCGAGACCTGCTCGGCAGTGCATCCGCCAATGCTCCCAAACCGCCCTGTGTCACATCTTGGATTCAACCACTCATTGGTGGAGATCAGATGGATCTCACTAGATGAGATTGGTACCTCCCATTCGGTGCCCACTGCATTCCAGGAGAATTGGTCGCCGGCTACCAGGGTGTTCAATATGTATTCCAACTGATACCGGTGGCGGCCGCGGATGGTGATATCGGGATCACCGATTCGAATGGTAGGTGTGAATCCACTTTGGATGAGAACGTCGTCAGGAGCAGTTGCCGACGTGACGGTCAGAGGGCTGATCGGATCAAGACCTGGCACGGTGCGAAGGATTCCGCGTCGGGCGGAGAGCCCGAAGTCGTAGTCGATGACCTCGACGATGCTTGCCGGTTCGTTGGACTGGGAGACCTGAACCGAAGTCCAATAGCTGTCGATCCGCTCGCCCGACAACCAGCGCGCTCCCGCCCACGCCGCCAGCGGAGCGATCAGCGCCATCAGGATGAATGCTATTTTTCCCGACCAGCCATGACGATCGAACATCATCCGATCCTAGGGCGATGGGGGCGTGCCGCGATTGTGGGCTGCCACCGGTGAGGGCGGCAGCGGAGGTTCGCGTAGGTCGGTTCTGGCATGGGAGGTTGGCGCTGGCGCGATTGTGGTCTGCCAGAAGGGCGTGCCGCGATTGTGGGCTGCCACCCTGAGGGTGCGTCGAGTCTTCGAAGTTCGACTGAACCACTAATCTGATTGGGTGCCGAATCTGTCAATCCGTGAGGTGGGTCCGCGGGATGGACTGCAGAACGAGGAACCGGTGAACGTTGAGCTCCGGGCCGAGTTGATCAGCGCTTTGTGTCGCACCGGCCTCGCCGACATCGAGGCCGTCAGCTTTGTGTCGCCAGAAGCGGTGCCGGCGATGGCTCATGCCGCTTCGGTCCTCGAACTGGTAGACCGCCGATCCGAGGTGCGACTTTGGGCGCTCGTGCCCAATGCCCGAGGCGCGAAAATGGCGGTCGCGGCGAACGTTGACAGTCTTACGGTGACCGTGTCGGCGTGCCCGGTCTACAACCAGAAGAATGTCCGCCGTTCCATCCCTGAATCGGTTGATGCAATCGGTCAGATCGTTCAAATTGCCGACGGCCGATTGGTGGACGCAGTGATTTCCTGTGTTTTTGGCTCTCCGTACACTGGCGATGAGAACACCGCCACCGTTCCGGACCTCATGGGACAACTCGCTGACCAGGGAGTTCATCGGTTCACACTGGCCGACACCACGGGAATGGCCACACCGCACCGAATCGAAAGAGTCCTTCACAAGACCGGGATTGACGTTGGGCTGCATCTGCACGACACGCGGGGCACTGCGCTGGTGAATGCCTACACCGCTATTGCTCTGGGCGTCACCCGCTTCGACACCGCAGTGGGGGGACTCGGCGGTTCCCCGTTTGCTGAGGGGGCGGGTGGAAACCTTGCAACCGAAGATCTCGTGCATCTCGCCAACGATGATCCCAATCTCGAAACCGGAGTGGATCTCGATGTGTTGCTCCAGTGCGCCACCGCATTTCGAGCGGCGGTTGATCATCCGCTGCCGGGCCGAATCGCCACACACGGGCCCGCTCGCTAGTTCGGTCTGTTCGGAACGTTCTTACCACCGGGAGAGCCCTCTAGCCTTTGGGGGTGCACAGGATTTCTAACGGTGGAACGGCCATGGTCATCAGCGGCGGGTCCAGGATGCCCGAGGTCATGGAGTGGGGAGTGTCGGGTGAGGTGGCGGGGGGCCCGGTAGTCGACTATGAGCACTATCGCGCCGGTCTTCCACCGGCAACACTTCAATATCACCCACCGATCGGGCTGTTCGCCCAAGAGTCCTTGGGTTTTCCGGGACGACCCGGCATCAGCGGTCACCGCCCCGATGGGACCGGTTGGTCACCACGGTTTGTACGCACCGAAGAACGGGTCCAGCCCGATGGCGTGTCCTTCGTACTGGAGGACCATCGAGCCGGACTGCAGGTGATCGCCGCCGTGGTCATTTCCGACGGTGGCGCGATCACGATCGATGCCGTGCTCACCAACGTTGGAGACACCTCCTACACGTTGGCCACCATGGCCCCCACCCTGCCGTTGCCGTCGGCGGCCACCGACCTGCTCACACTGTCGGGCCGCTGGACCATGGAATTCATGATGAATCGCCGCCCTTTCCAGGGTCAGATGATCGTGGAAAACCGGCGTGGCCGAACCAGCCACGAGAACGCACCAGTGGTTTTCGCGGGCTCGGCGGCGTTCAACGAACAGGCCGGGACGGTCTGGGGTGCACAGCTGGCATGGAGCGGCAACTTCGCGGTTATCGCCGAGGAACTGAGCGACGGTCGAAAGTTTTTCCAATTGGGTGAGCTGCTCCTCCCTGGCGAGGTGCAGTTGGAGCCGGGGGAGGCGTACGACATGCCCCAGGTTATCGCTACGTGTTCATCCACTGGACTAACGCCGGCCACCAATCGTTTCCATGCCTATCTGAGAAATGAGTTGCGACCGAAAGAATTGGGGCCCCGGCCGGTCAATCTCAACGTGTGGGAAGCGGTGTATTTCGATCACGACGAGTCGGTTCTCATGGACTTGGCTGATGAGGCCGCAAAGATCGGAGCGGAACGTTTCGTTCTCGACGATGGCTGGTTCGGCAGCCGTCGGGATGACTCAAAGGGTCTCGGAGATTGGTACGTCAGTCCTGACGTCTGGCCGAACGGTTTGACCCCCCTGATCGAACGGGTCATCGGCCACGGGATGCAGTTTGGGATCTGGTTCGAACCTGAAATGGTGAATGCCGATTCCGACCTCTTTCGACTTCATCCCGACTGGACGCTCACCACCGATGGCTACGAGCCGGTGCTCGGCCGAAAACAGCTGGTTCTCGATTTCGGGCGGTCAGAGGTTCGGGAGAACATTTTCGATCAAATCGATGCGATTCTTTCCACCCATGACATCAGTTACGTCAAGTGGGACATGAACCGGGTGATCGTTCAGGGATCCGGCGCCGATGGACGGGCGGGCGTGCGCAAACATGTTCTCGGCTTGTACGAACTGCTCGATCAGCTTCGCCTGAAACACCCAAAGGTCGAGTGGGAGTCCTGCGCCAGCGGCGGTGGCCGAATCGATGCTGGGATCCTGGCCCATACCGATCGGGTTTGGACCTCCGACAGCAATGACGCCCGAGACCGCCAACTGATTCAGCGGGGCGCGTCGCTGTTGATCCCGCCCGAGTTGATGGGGGCCCACATCGGACCACCGACCACCCACACCACCGGTCGAACCCACAGCTTCGGGTTCCGGGCGGCTACGGCGCTGTTTGGTCACTTTGGGATCGAATGGAATGTCCTGGAGATGACCGAAGACGAACGGGCGGGCATGAGAGATGTCGTGAATCTCTACAAGAGGCATCGTGAGCTTCTGCATTCCGGGCAAGTGATCCGGCTGGATCACCCCGACAATTCGATCGTGGCCCACGGTGTTCTGGCTCATGACGGGAGTGAAGGCCTTTTCAGCGTGGCGTCGATCCATACCCGTACCGCCACCTCGTCCGCACCGCTGGTGATTCCGGGACTGACCGGCACGTATCGGGTGGAACCGTTACTGATCGGCGGCGAACTACCAGGCAAGGATTATGCGCCACCGGCCTGGATGGCCGACGGAGCCGACCTGCCCGCAGAGTTCCTCGGCAACCATGGCCTATCCATGCCCACCTTCTGGCCCGAACGAGCGCTCCTTATCCACCTCACCCGCGTCTAACGGGCACGCGCGAAGGCGGGTGAAGCGCCCAGCAGTGAGCAGTTCCAGCTCGGTGATCGCAGGATCTGTTGCCGGGCCGGGTTGGCGAGCCTCCGTGGCGGCGAACGGCCCCGGAGGGACCGTATTCCCGTAGCCAACTCACGTTGCGCCGCAGGCTGTTTGCAGTCCAGGCCCTAGCCCTTGTTGGCTCCGAGGGTGAGGCCGGCGATGAAATGTTTCTGAAGCGCGAAGTACACAATCATCACCGGGATGATCACGAAAATGGATGCCGCCGAAACCACGTTGGTATCGGTCACGAATTCTCCACCGAGGTTGGATAGGGCTGAAGTGATGGGTCTGTCGTCGCCGCGTTGTTCGAAAATAACCGCCCAAAAGAAGTCGTTGTAGATCCAGGCGAATTCCAGTGTGGCCAGGGCCGCCAGGGCCGGGCGGGTGAGCGGCATGATGATGTGCCAGTACTGGGTCCACAGGCTGGCGCCGTCCACCATTGCCGCTTCGTTCAGCTCTTTGGGGAGCAGTTTCATGTAGTTGCTCAGCACGAAGGTGCAGAAGCCGGACTGGAATCCTACATGGAGGAGGATGATCGCCCAGTTAGAACCGTTGAGGTTGCCCGAGTTGGACATGAATTCCGGCAGCGGGATCCGTCGAAACGCCTGAAACAACGGGGCCACGATGATTTGCTGGGGGAGCAGGTTGCCGGCGGTGAACAAGACGAGAAAGAAAATGTTGAAGCGCCATGAAAATCGGCTGGCAGCAAAGGCGATCAAGGAGGCCAGGAAGAGCGTGAGTATGAGTGACGGGATCAGGATGAGGGCAGTGTTCCAGTACTTGTCGATGAAGTCGCCTTGATCAAGTGCAGCCCGGTAGTTCTCGAGACTGAAGGAGTCCGGAGCCGACAGGAACCCCTTGTTGATCGTTTCGCTGAACGGGCGGAACGACGCATAGAGCGATACCAGCAGAGGGACCATCCACAAGACGCCCAGCGTCGCGAGGAACAGATGCAGAAATACGCGGGCCGGCTTCAGCGGCGTGGTCTTCGTTTCGAACGTTCGACCTTCGGCCGTGGTGACGGTCTTGGTGGTCTTCTTTGCAGTGTCGGAGCTCATACCGTGTTCTCCTGCTTGCGGTAGTGGTTGGTGACGTACCAGAGAACGAAGCCGATACAGAGCAGGAACAGCATGGTGGCATAGGCGGAACCTCGGCCGATGTTGTCTGCCCCCTCACCCACTAGAGCGTTGGTGGTGAGGTGGGAAAGAAGTTCCGTGTTCCGTGGTTCGTTGAGCACGGCGATGATGTCGTAGGCCCGCAGAGCCTCGATCACTGTGATCACCACAACGATGACATTGATGGGTTTGAGGGTGGGGAAGAGAACGTGCCGGAACGTTTGCCATTCGTTACAACCATCGAGCGAAGCCGATTCTCGTAAGGCGGCATCAACGCTCTTCATGCCGGCCAGATACAGGACCATGATGTAACCGGTGTGTCTCCATGCCATGGCGAAGAGGATGGCGATGAAGTTTTTGGACAAGCCGTAGCCGCCAAAGCTGAACAGAAACTCTTGGTTGCCGAGCCAGTCCACCGTGCCGCCACCACCGAAGGCCACCGTGGCCAGTCCGTACTGCTGGTCATACATCACGTTCTGCCAGATGAATCCAACCACGGCGAGCGACAGCACTACCGGCGTATAGAACAGGCTTTGATAGATCCGGGTGCCTTTGAGATTCTTGTCCAAGAGATAGGCAAGCAACATCCCTAACAGCGTTGGTCCGAAGAACAAAAAGAGGAGGAGCCAAAAGTTGTTCAGGATCGCTTGGTACGTGTCGCCTTTGAATGCGCCTAACAGCGTCTGGTCGTAGTTCTCGACGCCGGTGATCTCGAGGCTGGAGAACCTGATCCCATTCCACTTGGTGAACGACAACAGAATCGAGAGGAACGTAGGTATCCACACGATGGCGATGTGAATGATCGAGGGAATCGCCACCATGGCGATGAAAACGGTGCGATCCCTGCCGGTGAACTGAGACCGGCCGCCTTTTTTGCCGCCAGACACGCGGCCTGCTTCATCGGCGGAACTCGAGATATCCGCATCGTCGTCAGTGATAAGCGGCGAAGCCGTTGTCATAAGATTCCCCTTTTGAATTCATGCGGGTCCTCACCGGACACTACCGGTGAGGACCCCTGCCCACCAAAGTGGTGATTGCTTCCTTACAGCAGCGCTTCAGCCTTGCCCTGCAGATCGGCCAGGATTGTGTCGATATTGGCCGGGTTGGCCAGGAAGTCCGCGATGGCCTGACCCGCTTCGGTTGCGAACGCCGGCAGCGTGTCACGGTCCAGGAACTGGGTGACGTTGGTGGCGTTTTGCACAGCGGCGGCGGACTTGGCCTGCATAGCGTTGTACTTGGACGTGTCGACGTTGGAGTTCGGAGCCTGAACGGAGGGGTCGCCAGCGAGATAGGCGTCCTGAGCTAGGGCCGTGCCGAAGTGGGCCACTACCTCTTTGGCGGCTGCCTCGTTGTCAGGGTTGGCCACCACGACCCAACCATCGATCGGGGCCTCCACCGTGTCCTGGCCGTGCTCGGGATTCAGTTCCGGGTACGGGAAGAAGTCGAGGTCGTCCAGCTCGTCCTGGGGGAACTGCGACCCTACGAATCCACCGATCACGTACATGGCGGCCTCACCGTTGACTAGTGCGGCGGCAGCATCCTGCCACTCACGACCGTTGGGATCGGGCTGGTGGTAGGGCAGAAGCTGTTCCCACTTGGTGAAGACTTCCTTGGTGCGGTCGTCGGTCCAGCTTTCCTTACCGGCCATCAGGTCTACGTGGTATTGAT
Organism: Acidimicrobiales bacterium; assembly: GCA_013003535.1. Classification (GTDB taxonomy): domain Bacteria; phylum Actinomycetota; class Acidimicrobiia; order Acidimicrobiales; family SZUA-35; genus JABDIY01. Next base: position 8,227 of record JABDIY010000120.1, read on the forward strand.
AGCCGTTGAGACGGAAGTTCAGCTGATCGAAGGTCCCCATGGCGGGCCAGCGACCATCGTTGCCAAGAGCGAATGGTGTTACCCCGGCAGCGTCGAGCGTTTCGCACAGTGTGAGAAGTTCGTCGAACGTGGCCGGTGGAGTAGCGCCAAGCTCTTCCCAGACCGATGGCCGGTAGTGCACCTGCCACGAGTAGTAGGTCCACGGAACAAAGTACTGCTTGCCGTCATAGGTAGAGGCTTGCTTGAAGCCGCCGGAAAGAACGTCGTCGAGCTGGTTGGTCCAGACATCGCTGATGTCGAGGAGGAGGTCCTGGGAAGCGAGCGCCTGGAGCCGGAAACCGGCAAACCATGGGGCCACGTCATCTGGCGGATCCTGCAGGTACGCAACAATCTGTTCCTGGTAGGTGTTGTGGTCAACTTCGTTCAGCTCCACAACGAGGTCTTCGTTGGGAAGAACGTCGAGAGCGGCGCGAAGGGCGGCGTTGGGAATGGCGTCGGAGTAGTTCGAGCCAACTCGAACCGTTCCACTGGCCATTTCTCCGCCACCGTCGGCACTGCCATCGTCGCCACTGCTGGCTGGGTCGTCACTGCCGCAGGCGGCGAGGACGCCACCGAAGGCAGCCATGCCGCCGAGGGCGGCAGCGCCTTTGATGGCATTGCGACGGCCGAGCACAAAACCGACCTCTGAAGGACTAGGTGACTGTTGGGTTTCTGCAGTCATATTTCTCCCCTGATCTCAAAGCGATGAACGCTTGTTCTACCGCCGAGAAATCTGCATCTCTCGGCGTCCCGCACCGTGCGGACAATCCCACAGAATCTTTCAGATTCGGACGCCCTCGTCAAGTACCCGACGCCGCCACATTTTCCGCTGAGCCGTTGAATTGCCGGAAAATCAACGGTTTCCATGCATCGCTTGTGTTCTTCGCCGGCGTTCGTCATCATTCATCACTATGTTCGATAATGTTCAGATCGTCGTCGGGCGCTTGCGGGCCCCCGGTCACTTCGTTCCGATTTCCGCTGTCTATGCAGCGTCGCCTTCGAAGGCTGTTTGTGATGGTGTGTGCTATCGCTTTTCAAACGTGTTCGATTGGGGCTTCATGCTTCCTTCCAGAAAGGGAGCCTGATGCTGGCCCGCCGGAGACATGACGAAATCGTGAAAATCCTCCGAAACTCTGGAGTTGTGAGGGTCTCGCTGCTCGCAACGGAGCTTTCCGTCTCCGAGATGACGATTCGGCGAGACCTTGAATTGTTGGAGGGCGTTGGGATCGTGGAGAAGTTTCATGGCGGTGCAATCTTGGTTGGCCGACCAACTACGGATGAACCGGGCTTCGATGTGAAACGCAGACTACAAACAGGCGTCAAGGAGTCGATCGCGCAGCATGCTGCGGCTCGCGTCCGCCCGGGCAGCTCCGTGGGGCTGACCGCCGGTACCACTACGTGGATGTTGGCCAAGTATTTGGATATGCGTCCGTTGACCGTCGTCACCAACTCGATCTCGGTGGCTGAAGTCCTCTATCCCGCAGCGTCGCCATCTTTGGACGTCGTGCTGACGGGCGGTGTGAGAACGCCATCCGACGCGTTGGTCGGGCCCGTAGCGGTATCCAGCCTCTCGTCGTTGCATGTGGACGTTTTGTTCATGGGTGTTCATGGGATGACAGAGCGGGCTGGTTTCACCACCCCCAACCTCCTGGAGGCCGAAACGAACCAAGCGTTCATTCGCAGTGCCGCCGAACTCGTGGTTGTCGCCGACAATACGAAATTCGGCGTGACCGGGTTGAGTACCATCTGTCCGCTCGAGCGGGCCGATGTTCTCATTGTTGACTCTGAGCTTGACCCCACGGCCACTGAGGTGCTGAGGTCGCGGATAGCAAGCGTCGAATTGGTCTGAGGACCGGAAGGAAGTCTCCGAACGTGACCGCAGCCAACGAACTGTCCGAGCTCCTTTGGACGCCAACGCCGGGACGGGTAGAGCGGTCTCACATGGATCGCTTCCGGCGGGCCGTGAAGCCTGAGCTGGCTGACAGTGATGAGTTGTGGAAGTGGTCAGTGGACAACCCTGGTGAGTTCTGGCGAGCTGTCTGGAACTACTGCGGCGTCATCGGTGACCCGGGCGAGCGTGACCTTGAGTCGGCCAACGAATTCTGGAAGTGGCGGTTCCTGCCAGACGCCAAACTCAACATGGCTGAGAATCTTCTTGCAGGACGGGCCGGTGCAGGGCCAAATGCCATCGTCGCAATCGCCGAGGACGGTTCAACCGACATTTGGTCCTGGGGTCGACTCCGCTCCGAGACCGCCGCCGCCGCAAATTGGTTGCGTTCTGTTGGTGTAGAAAAGGGCGATTGTGTAGCGGCATGGATGCCACACCTACCGGAAACAGTGGTGCTGTTCTTGGCTGTCGCGTCCATCGGCGCCGTTTACACCACTACGTCGGCCGATTTCGGAGTCGATGGTGTTGTGGACCGTTTCGGTCAGACTGCACCCAAAGTGTTGCTGGCCGCTGATGGTTACACCTACGGCGGGAAGCCGTTCGGATTGGGCCAGCGGGCCGCGGATATTGCCACCGCCCTGCCATCGGTTGAGCACGTGCTCGTTGTGGAGGGACCATCAGGCTCCGGGACCGCCGTCGGCGAGACCAATGCGGCCGTGCATCGGTGGGACGATGCAGTTGGGGCGCTCCGAGGCGCCGAACTCACCTTCGAGCAGCTTCCAACTGATCATCCGATGTACATCCTCTACTCCTCCGGTACCACCGGCAAACCGAAGTGCATCGTCCACCGCACCGGTGGGGTCTTGCTCAAGCATCTGAGCGAACAACAGCTGCATTGCGACGTTCATGCCGGCGACAAAGTCTTCTACTTCACGACGTGTGGCTGGATGATGTGGAACTGGCTTGTGAGCGGACTGGCAACGGGTGCCACCATCGTGCTGTATGACGGAAATCCCGTCTACCCCTCGCAAACGCGACTATTCGAAGAAGCAGAGAACCACAGTTTCAGCCTCATGGGGGTGTCAGCGAAATTCATCGACGGCTCGCTGAAGGCCGGGTTGACTCCGGGCCAGTCCTTCGATCTCGCTTCGGTCCGAACAATCTGCTCCACTGGCTCCCCTTTGAGCAACGATGGATTCGGTTGGGTCTATGACGCTGTTGCACAAGATGTCCATCTTGCTTCAGTCAGTGGCGGAACGGATCTGTGTGGCTGTCTGGTTGGCTGCGACCCCACGAAGCCGGTGGTAGTGGGCGAACTACAGGGCAAGTGTGTCGGCATGAATATCAATATCTTCGATCCCGACGGCCGGCCGATCACCGACCTTCACACGAAAGGTGAATTGGTATGCACCACACCATTCCCGTCGATGCCTTTACATTTCTGGGACGACCCCGGCGATGTCCGCTATCGAGCCGCGTACTTCGACCGGTTTCCCGATACGTGGGCGCACGGCGACTTTGCCAGCTGGGAAGCTGGCGGTGGCATCGTGATCCATGGCCGGTCCGATGCCACGCTGAACGCGTCGGGCGTTCGTATCGGTACTGCGGAGATCTACAACGTGGTGGAGCAGCTCCCGGAGGTCGCCGAGGCCATCGCCATCGGCCAGCAATGGGACAATGACACCCGAGTTGTCCTTTTCGTTCGGCTTGCTGAGGGTGCTGTGCTCGACGACCTTCTGGAGCGAAAGATTCGCACAGAACTCCGCACCAAACGCACGCCCCGTCATGTGCCGGCCATTATTCGGGCGGTGCCCGACATTCCCCGCACCCGGTCGGGCAAGATCACCGAGCTGGCGGTTACCGACGTCGTTCATGGTCGGCCCATCAACAATACCGAAGCCCTCGCCAACCCCGAATCGCTCAAACACTTCACCCTCGACTAAACCTTCGCTGAAATTCCTGTTGATAGCTACACTAATTGTGGTTGTCAACAGGGATTTCACCTGATTGTGGTCACCAACAGGAATTTGAGCGGGTTTACATCCTAGGAAGGCAGATCGAGGGTGATCGACGCCGACAGCGAGCCAGCGGACTAGCCGGCAACCGATGCTTCGCCGATGTTGCTCCGCTGGATGTCCTCAACTGCCTAGTAGCTCGTCAGGGAAACGTTGGGCCTTTGCCTCGCCTTGACGCAGCTGTTCAGGCTGCGATTGAGTCGAATGCCGTCGCCGAAGAGTTGAGTCCTGCACTCGAGGAGTGCGAGTACCCCGACGGCTCCTGAGCGCCATCCAAATACCTGTGTAGGACCACATTCGGGTCAAATCCCTGTCAGTAGCAACGACAATTGTGGCTGAGAACAGGAATTTGGGGAGGGCGCAAGATTGGAACTCTAGGATTGAGGCTCGTGACTGTCGTTCGAGCCCCTGCATCTTCGGCCAACCTGGGACCGGGGTTTGATGTGCTTGGCCTGGCCCTGGACCGGTACGCGTACGCCAGCGACGAGGGCGACGGCGGCGGCTCCGCCGACCATTGCTGGGATAATCACATCGCTCGCGTCGCCTACGAACTTGCCGGCGGCAAGGGTGATGTCTGGTTTCGCTTCGAGTTCCCACCAGCCCGGGGAATGGGCTTCTCCGCAGCTGCTCGCGCCGCCGGGGCCGGTCTGGCCTTTGCCCAGCAAGGAGCCGAAACCGAAGAGCTTCAAGACGAGACCTACCGGATCGTTTCCGAGCTGGAGGGTCACGCCGACAACGCCGCGCCCGCCGTATTTGGCGGGATCCACGTCGTAACGTCCGAAGGTTGCCACCGCCTGGCGGCCCAGCTTCCCGGCGAACTTCTCATCTGGGTTCCCCACGAGGCGTCAACCTCCACCGATGAGAATCGCGCCACGCTCACCCCGACGGTTGCCCGGGAGGACGCAGTATTCAATCTGGGCCGATTGGGACTTCTGCTAGCAGCGCTGTATGAGCAGAACATCGACCTTCTCCATCAGGCCACTGGTGACCGCCTGCATCAGGCCGGCCGTTTCGCGTTGCAGCCTCTCTCGGCTGAGGCGTATGAGGCAGCGATTGGCGCCGGAGCGGCTGCCGCATGGTTGAGCGGTTCAGGGCCGTCGGTTGGCATCGTGGCGCACCCCGGTCGGGCGCACGTAATCGAAACGGCGCTTCCCAAAGATGGCGACCTGCTTTACGTTGCCACCGACCTTGCGGGCACCATCGAGGTCTTGTAGCTACGGGTCCCATCCACTGCTATCGGAACCGGTCGGCCAGAATGGCGGCGAGGTCGACGGCGGCCAGATCGATCGGCAATTGCTCACAGGAAGTCAGCAGCGCCGTGAGTCTTCCCGCCGCAGGGGACGTTTGGATCCCAGTTCCACCCTGGCCAACGCACCAGATGAACCGCCGGTTGGCTGGGTCAGGACCGATGACCATGGACTCATCGGGAGCGAACGTACGCAGTCCGGCCCACGATGACACAACCGAACGAATTTGGAAACGGGTGTACTTGTTGATGATGTCGATGGCCCGGGCGATGTCCAGTTCTTCGGGTCGGGCGTCCATTGGTTCCGATGGAGTTTGGTCTGCCGGCGAGCATAGGAATTGTTGTCCATCGGGTTTCACGTACCAGTCATGCGCCACGTTGATGAGCATTGGCCATTCTGATGATCGCGACATATCGGCATCAGGTAATGCCGATCCGTTCACCATGAAGGCGGTGCGGCGGCGAGGCTGCAAACCCACTGGTTGAATCCCTGCGGCCTCCGCTACCACGTCCCCCCACGCTCCGGCCGCGTTGACAAGGTAGTCGGCGACGATAGGTCCAGCAGTGGTGTGAACCGACCAGCGATCGGCCGTGGGCGTGGCTGCGTTGACCTTCGTAGAGGTTGCGATCGTGCCGCTGTTTCGCTTGAGCATCCGGACGAACGCCTGATGGGTGGCGGCGACGTCTATATCGAATGAACCGTCCTCGATCATGACGAATGCGGTTGTCTCAGGATCTACACCGGGATTGAGGACGGCGGCCTCCTCGGGCGTCAACTGACGAGCCGGCGGGACCGAGTCCTGTCCGGCTGCGAGCAACTCGCGAAATCCCTCCTCTTGGTGCTCGTTCCCAATGAGCAGCACAGCCCGGTCGTGGAGCAGTGCGCTATCAACCAGCCCTTCTGGAGGGGAGGCGAAGAAATCGAAACTTGCCTTTGTCAGGGCACGAGTTGCGGGCACGCCGTAGTTCTGGATCCATTGAGCCGCCGATCGGCCGGTCGTGTGGTGAGCCAGGTTTCGCTCTTGTTCCACCAACGTGACGTGGAAATCGGCGTTCTCGGACAGGAACGCGGCTGCGCTCGCTCCGGCGATCCCACCACCTACGACAACGACTCTTTCAGCCATAGCGAAAGACTAGAAGAGTCGAGCCCGTGCGTAAGAGTTGATGCCGACCTCGCTGGGTAGCCCATACTGTCACCGTGGAAATCGATGAACTTCGCTCCTCCGAACAAAGCTCAGGGGCGCACTTGTCGGTGCTGGCGAGGGCGTTGATCATCGTGGGATCGCTGCTCTGCGCCGCCATATTCTTTGGTGCGCTGTTCGCGGCCTTTCTTGCGTATGCAGATAATCAGGAGTCCTCGTCACCGGTGCAAACACCACCGGCGATAGAAAGCGATCAGTTCCGGTGCGATCCCGACGTGATCGGTGAGCAGGATGGTCCAGTCGTGGCGGTCTATGAGGTGAACGATTCTGCACTCGGTTCGTTGTGTTTTGGCCGGGCCAATCCCGCGGTTATCGGTGCGTGGGAAGCTCTCGAGGTGGTGGCGCCGTCACCGTTCCTCGAGCCGGTGGTGTCGTTGGCGGGATATGACTTCGATGGGCCAGTTGACACGATGGCCTTTGCCGGTCCGATCGATTTTCGGGGCCTCGACTTCACCGTGGCGCTCGAGGTGGACGCCGCAGTAGCTGACCCGGAGGAACTGCGCCTCACGATGATGCATGAACTCGCCCACGTCTTCAGCCAAGACTCGTCGCAGTTCTTCGCGGATGTTGCTCGAGACGACTGCGAGACATTCCACAACGGGTTTGGATGCTTTGCCGAAGAGAGCTACGTGAATCTTTGGGTCACCCGCTTCTGGGATCAGGCCGCGATCGACGCGCTTCCCGATGACGGCAGTCCCGACCAGGACGCAGGCGATGAGCGATGTCTGAATGACTCGGCCTTCCCCGGGTCCTACGGTGCGTCCCACCCTGAAGAAGATTTTGCCGAGTCTTTTGCGGCCTTCGTGTATGGCGTCGAAATGCTACCTGACGTCCAGCCACGTTTGGATTTCTTCGCTGAGTTTCCCGAGCTTGCCGAATTTCGATCGAACGCCCGCAAAGCTGGCCTGTCCAACTTGCCGAACAATTATGACGACTGCGGCTAGGTCGTTCGCCAGGGCCGCGAAGTACTGTCGATCAAATGGACGTACAGAATCGGGTGGCAGTCATAACCGGGTCGGGGTCGGGGATCGGGGAAGCGTTGGCGAAGGCCTTTGCTCTATCAGGAGCTCGGCATGTCGTGGTCGCCGACCTGGACGGCTCTGCGGCCGAGCGAGTGGCACGGGAGATCACTGCAACGGGCGGTAGCGCAAGCGCCGCGTCGGTGGACGCTGCAGTGGAAGCCAAAGTGGTCGACCTGGTGGAGTCCACCGAGTCAAGCCGCGGGCCAATAGACATATTCGTATCCAACGCGGGGTACGTGACCGTTGCCGGGTTGGAAGACCCCAACGCCAGCATCCAGAGGATGTGGGAGGTGCATGTGATGGCCCACATCTACGCAGCCCGGGCGGTCATCCCATCGATGGCCGCTCGAGGCGAGGGCTACCTGCTGAACACTGCCAGCGCCGCCGGCTTGCTCAGCCAGATCGGTTCCATGAGCTACACGGTGACCAAACACGCAGCGGTGGCACTGGCGGAATGGTTGGCGATCAGTCATCACCATCAAGGAATCCGAGTCAGTGTCCTGTGCCCTCAGGCTGTCCGTACCAACATCATCGCCAATTCGCCGGATCGGGTACCGGGTCAGGCTGTTGGCATTGATGATTTTGGTGTTGCTGCGGCCGATGGGATCGTGGAAGCCGATGACGTTGCGCAGTTGTGCATCGAAGCGATGGCCGAAGAACGATTCCACATCCTGCCTCATCCTGAGGTTGGGGAATACATCAAGATGAAGGCGGCGGATCCTGATCGCTGGTTGAGTGCCATGAGAAAGTTTCAATCGCGACTTCATGGCGATGGTCAACTTCCTGGAGACGAAATCCTCTCTTGACCGATCCGCCTTCCTAGGATTCTGGGATGGGTCTGAATCTGTCCGCCGAAGAACTGCTCACAACTACGCGAAGCGTACGGAAACGCCTTGATTTCGATCGGCCCGTCGACCGATCGATCGTGGTGGAATGCATCGATCTTGCGTTGCAGGCCCCATCGGGGTCCAACTCCCAGGGGTGGCAGTGGGTGGTTGTCGAGGACCAGGCGAAGAAAGATGCCATCTGCGCTCTTTACGCCTCCAACTACTTTGCCTACTCGAAGGGGCCCCGGCCAGAGTATGGCGAGGGCGATGTCCGAAGGGAGTCGATGCCGAAAGTGGTCGATTCGGCCACCTATCTGGCAGAGAACTTCTCGAAGGCGCCCTTCCTGGTGATTCCGTGCATCGCGGGACGGATGGGCGAAGGCGTCCCTTCCGCAGCTCAGGCCGGAACCTGGGGATCAATTCTTCCGGCCGTCTGGAGCTTCATGCTGGCCCTTCGCAGCCAAGGACTGGGCTCAGCCTGGACCACACTGCACTTGCCCAGCGAGGCCGAAGCGGCCGAGATCATCGGTATCCCATATGACGACTACACCCAGGCTGGCCTCTTCCCCGTGGCCTACACCAAAGGGACAGACTTCAAACCGGCCAAGCGGTTGCCGGCCAAAGACTTGATTCACTGGGACACCTGGTAGCGGACCGGGTCAGCTTGGGTCCCAACGCTGTCGCCGAAGCACGGGAATCAACGTGATCACCAGAATCGGGAACAGTAACCACAGGAGTCCGGGGCCCAGGAACCATGGATCTCCGGCCGGAATGGCTCGCACCCCTGGAGCGAGGTCCGCTTGGTTGAGCGAGCGTACCTGTGTCCCCTCGACCGCTGTGAAAACTTCCTGTTCGACGCGAAGCTCCTGGAGACGAGCGATCATTTGATCGTCCTGAGGTATCAGGAGCGGCGCCTCGCGGGCGCGCAGCTCCACCTGCAGCGCCACGGGCCCGGTGACGTCTTCGTTCCTCCCGTCGCGGGCCTGAATTGCGACCAGGACAACCATGGCGAGGATGAGTGCGAACAGCGGTCCGCCGATGGCCATCGCCACGCGGCGACGGTGCCGGTCGTTCGAATCATCGAAGTCTTCGTACTCAGCATCGACTACGGCGTCGGGCCGCTTGTGTTCCGATCGATCGAACTCCGCCATGGGCCTAGAGTGGCGCAGGACCAGGCGTTTGGAAAGGGGTAGTGGTCACCATCAACGGTTTCCAAGACTGAAGTGCTGGTAGTCCTTCAAGCTGTTCCATCGCCCACCCCAAGCCCAACCGATTGAATCGAACGCTTCCACCACCGCGTCACCCTCCCGGATGAGGGCGGGGCTGTGAACGGACCGGTTCGCGAACTTACGCCCGGCCTCCGGCAGTACCACGAAACCTTTCACATACGGGTTGACCAACGGGTTCAGGTCGAGCGCCTGCCCGTAGGCATGTGCCGACCACGACGTGCTGAACACCGCTTTGCGGCAGTTGAACGCCGAGGTGTTGTTGGCCTCCATGCTGGCATCGTCGGATCCGCCGAACTCGTCGATGGTCCGCATCGACTGAATCGGGTAACGGGCAATGAAGAGCCGTTCGAAAACCACCGAGATGTCCTCCGCCGAATCGGCATGGACCACGATCTCGCCGGTTGATGCCGTTCCGCTGAAATTCACATACGACACAGTCAGCAAGCGGAGGTCTTTGGGAGCTACCGGGCACCCGGGTTGCCACGAGACGCCCAGATCCGCTTCGGTAACGCGGCTGACGCTGGACTGGAACGGCGGCAGTGCCCCAGCCTGGAGTCCGGTCCTCTCTGAGAATTCGGCGGATTCGGAGAACCACAAAACAATGTGGGATCGGGGCACTCCGGCCTCGAGCAAGTCATTCCAGTATTGGCGACCCGCCGCATCAGGCGATCGTCCAAGAACGTTCAGATACACCTGATCAAGAAAGCGCAAATCCCCCGATGGTCCCTCGACAACCCCGAAGCGCAATGCGAATTCTGCTGACTTGGCAAACGCATCGGCAATCTGGACCGGATCCGCTCCGGTACTCAGGAGTGAATACCAGTAGGCCATGCCCTTCGTATCGGGCTCGCGATCCAGAACGGCACGGTAGAAGCGCGTGATCCGCAGTTCGTTTGGGGTGAGTGATTCCATTTCGCCGGGAACCGAGGGGTCACTCTGGCTCGCAGCCGGCGGGATGCCTAAACCTACGAAGGCTAAAGCGATGAGGAGGAGGATCAGCTTGCGCATACCTCTTGATCGGCCCACACGCCAAAGACTACAGCTCCCTGACATCGTAGAATCGCAGGGCAATCCTGGAACGTGGCAGCGCAGAAGTGCGCCAGCGCGAAGCTCAGCTGCCAGAACGGGTGAGCGCGAACCTCAGCTGCCGGAACGTGATCTGCAGTGGCGGGCTAGAGCCCGATGCGTTGGGCGAGCTGTTCGCGATGGTAGGCGGGGTCGCCGAACATCAACTCCGAACTCTTGGCTCGCTTGAAGTACAAGTGGGCGGGGTGCTCCCAGGTAAAGCCGATCCCACCATGAATCTGGATGTTCTCGGCTGCGGCATGGAAGTAGGCATCGGAGCAATAGGCCTTGGCGAGGCTCGCCACCGAGGGAAGCTCGTCGTTCATTTCACTCGCACACCACAGCCCGTAGTAAGCAGCGCTCTTGGCGCTTTCCACCTCCACCAACATGTCTGCCAACTTGTGTTTGATCGCTTGGAACGATCCGATGGGGCGGCCGAATTGGACCCGATCCTTGGCGTATTGGGTTGCCATCTCCAGGACGAACTGAGCCCCACCAACCTGCTCGGCTGCCAGGGCAATTGCCGCCAGATCCAAGACCTGCTGGATGATCTCCCACCCCTTCCCATCGGTTCCGATAAGAGTGGCCGGAGAGCGGTGGAAGTTGACCTTGGCCTGCTTGCGAGTCTGGTCCATCGTGGCCAGTGGCTCCACCGACACACCGTCGGCCTGTCCATCCACAGTAAACAGACTGATTCCGGCGCTGGTTTGTGCGGCAACGATGAACAAGTCGGCGATCTGGCCGTCGATCACGAAGCTTTTCGCGCCAGTGACGGTCTTGCCGTCAGAGGTCGCCTCGATTCCCGATGCGTCCCATTTCCCGTTTTCCTCGGTGTAGGCCAAGGTGGCGAGGGTTTCGCCTGAGGCGATCCCGGGCAGGTGAGTCTTTGTGGCGTCGTCGTCTCTGGAATGCAAAAGGGCCAACGTGGCGAGCGTCGTTGAGAAGAACGGCGCACACAACAGCGCCCGTCCCATCTCTTCCAGCACAATGCCGAGCTCGACGAATGTGAAGCCCTGGCCACCGAATTCTTCGGGAATGATCAGACCGGGCAACCCCATCTGCTCGCTCATCTGGCTCCAGACCGCTACGTCGTAGCCAGCCTGGGTTTCCATTTGCTCGCGTACCGCTTCCTCCGAGGACTTCTCAGTCAGAAATGCCCGCACAAATTCGCGAAGTTGGTCTTGTTCTTCGGAGAAGGCAAAGTTCATGGCAGAGATCAAAGCAGACCGTTCGGCCGGCACCAAATTCCAATGAGTACGCATGCGTACTCATTGCTGGTACGAGATCGGTACCATGGAGGGATGGCCGACCACCCGTCTCGTCGCATCGGAGTACGGGAGCTTCGTGAAAAGTTGGCCCATATTGTTCAGTCCGCCGTTGCGGGTGAGCGAATCACCATCACGATGCGCGGGAATCCGGTGGCGGTGCTGGGGCCAACCGAGCCCCGCCCGGGCACTCGGCCGGATTTGGACACACTCGCCGCCGCCAGCCTGGTGGAGCCGCCGCGCCGGCGGGACCAGCCAGCCACTCCTGCGCCGCTGCTCCTACCTGTCGATGTTCGTATTGACCGTGTCTTGGACCAACTCCGCGGTCGCTCATGAGCGGCGGCTTGCTTTACGTCGACACATCTGCGCTGCTCCGACGGTATGTGGCTGCACCGCACAGGCTGATGGTTGTCGAGGCAATGGAGGCCACCAGCGTTTGGGTGGCATCCACCCTCACTCGCACCGAAATTCTGCTCGCACTGCAGGAAGTTGTTGTCTCTCCCGAACAACTCTCGGTGCTGTGGGCGACGGTCCGGGGTGAATGGGACGCGTTTTGGGAAGTTCCGATTGATCAGCGCTGCCTGAACCGCGCCGTTGACATCGGGGGACAATTCGGTCTTGGAACAATCGACGCACTGCAATTGGCTGCCGCCGATCGCCTGCCCCGTCCTGCCCGCTTTCTCACGCTGGAACGTCAGCAGATTCCGGCCGCAGCAGAGTTGGGCTTCGAGGTGATCAGCGCACTCGATGCCACCCAGTAGCCTGCTGTGGCATGGTCGTTCTGATACTGGGGCTCGGAGTGTTGGCCGTTGTCGCAATCGCATTGGTAGCGGTGGGCGGTGGCGTGGCCAAAACCGCGGCGATGCCCGACCAAGTGGTTTATGACGTGATGGAGAGCATCGACTTCTGCGCTGAGGCACTTCCGGACAACGTTACTGCCACCCTCTCCTACGACGATCTTCGCCGAACCCTTCGCTTGCACTTGGAGTGGATACAGGCATACCACTTCACCCCCGACGGTGATCCCGAGGGTCCCATCGTCTTCAACAGCGATGACGCACTGAGTTACGTCATGGAGCGGGCCGCCGTCACCGGTCTACCAATCTCGGCCGATCACGCCAAACAAGTCATCGACGCACACCTGGCGTATTTCCAGTTCACTGGGGCGGTCCATATAGAGGATCCCGAGTTGGTTACGCGAGACTTGACGGACTTCGGCATTCTGGAGATCGGCGATGAAACTCCCTCGATACCGCCGGCAAATGATTCCTCCACCGATCCAACTGCGTAGTATTGGTTTCCGTGGAACGCCCAACGAACTTCGCCCACCATCGTTTCGTCGGTGACAAGCGGACCCTCGTGGTCTATGACGTCGACAGACTTGTAGACCAGTCGATCATGAACGAACTGCTCGAGGCTCGCACGTTTCTCTGTTTCGCACCTGACACCGTCGTGGAAGCTCGAAATCGCGGCTACCGCCTTTATGAAGGCCCTGGCGCTGGCTGAGTCGATTCAACTCGTTTCCCGGGCGAACGGGGTCCAACCGCCGACAGCGATGTTGACCCTGGAAGCGACGGTATCCCACCCGGTTCGACGGACGCGACGACCGCCGGTAGCCATCCTGGTGCATGGATTCCCCTCGGGTACCGTGCACGCCTCCAAGATTGGTGCCGATCTTCCCGAACTCGGCGACCGATTGGCGATCACAATGGGCTGGCAGGCAATCTGCCCGCGACTGAGGGGCTGTGGTACCAGTGAGGGGAACTTCAGCCTGGCTGGCTGGGTTTCCGACGTGATGGCGGCAGCGAACTACAGTGCCGTGAACTTTCCGGACTCTCCTATTTACATCGTTGGTTTTGGCACCGGGGGAGCGGTTGGGCTCGAGGCGGCGAGAAGACTGCCAGAGGTTGCCGGGGCGGCCGTTCTGGCGACCCCCGCAGATTTCGAGGACTGGGCGAATCGACCCGATCAGCTCATCGTGCACAGTCGCAAGGTCTCGGTGATCAAGGATCCGGCCTTTCCCGAGGACCGCAAGGGCTGGCGTAATGAGCTCCAACAGATTCGCGCGGTAACCGCAGCTGGAGGCTTTCGCGAGCGGCCTCTGCTCGTGCTGCATGGATCCGAGGATGATCTTGTTCCAACGCTCGATGCCAGGGCGGTTGCTGATGCCCACGGCGGAGCCGATCTGCGCATCATCACCGGAGCGGGTCATCAGTTACGACATGATCCTCGTGCGCTCGCAATGTTGTTGGGTTGGATGGACCGCCACAGCCAAGTGTGACCATCAAGGCGGATGCTGCGAGCTGACGGGTCAACCACCAGCAGCGTAGAATGGCGCGTGAGCGATCTACAGCAGGGCCCGCAGCGAGCCGATCACGGCATCGGCCCGGGCAGCATCTGGCCAGGAGGCGTGCACGTGGCCCCAAGGCCCACGACGGATCAGCACCGCCCGGATTCCTAGGTCGAGGGCCGGCAGGATGTCGTGGTCCACTCGATCGCCGACGTAGACGATGTCTCCCGGCGGGACCGCGGCCTCTCTGATCAGACGGCGGAAGAACCGACGCGTGGGTTTTCGTGCGCCCCACTGTTCTGCCCCCCGGATGAGGTCGACCGGAAGATTCATCGCGTCCAGTGCATGGGAGGTGCGCTTGTTCTGGTTTCCGGCCACCACTACCCGATGACCGACGCGCTGCAGTGTTTCGAGGGTTGGAATGACATCTGGGTAGAAGTCGTCTGGCAAGATCACATCCTCGGGCCGGTTTCGCCACGCCAAATTCGCCTCAAACCGATCCAGATCCACATCGAAATGTTGAAAGACGTCTCGCTGGTCGCGGCCCTCTGCTATGGCAGCGCCCAAGACGCCGATGAAAGTGAGCGGCGGAACACCGATCTGGTGGGCGTATCGCAGCCAGAGCCTACTCTCGTCGACGAGGGTCTCGCCGACATCGAAGGCGTAAACGACCATTGGCGCCACCGTAGTCACACCCGATTGTCAACTCGTGACTCATCGTCTGCATGGCCCACCATGCTGCCAAAACGCAGTAGTGGAGCGGCTCACTATGCCACTCCACTACCACTTTGCTAATCCATACCCGAACGCTTTTTGTATCGAGCGGGACGCACTCGACGTTTGGGCTGGGGTGACCGGCGGGGTTTCCGCCAGCGAAATAGCTGTGCCGCTAGCGGCCAGCCACCTCCAAGGTCCCGACAATTATGTGAATCTGGACCACCTCCTTCCTCTTGGTGTTCAAGATGGTAGAACACCTTCGGCCGATGATGCGAGATTTTCCATGGGGAATCGATCCCGCCGAAAAATCAAGTGATGCAGGGCTTGGCCGATACAGAAGTTGTGGGTTTGGCCCACGCGGATACCGCTTGCCCGAAAGACCCCTATGCCCTCACCACTTCAGCGACTGGCTCGACTGCCCCTACGGTCCAAACTTGCACTCCTCGCAGTCGTTCCGTTGCTGGGACTGTCGATATTGGGCGGACTTGTAATCTTGTCGAATTTGCAGGCGAGGAACGACGCACGTACCGAGCAGGGCGAGATCAATCGAATCGGAGTGGCTGCCGACCTGGCCCAGGCGCTCGTTGCCGAACGGGATCGGGCGTTCAGCGCTGTCACCAGCGCCAGGGACTTGGAAAAGGCCCGTGCCGCCACAGACGCTGCCATCGACGTCTACCGAGACTTCGGGCTAGCAGCGGACGATGAGGACGAACTCTCGGCCATCGAATCTGAACTCCAGGCTTTGCGGGAGCTTCTCGGCGGCTTGGACGAGATGATGGTGATGCAGGACGAGGCCGTTGGCCTACAGGCTGGCGACGTGTTCGAGGAATTCCAGCGTTTCAACGTCCTCACCGACCGTGCAACCGTCCTCGTGCGTGCTGATCCCGATCGCCTCGCCAACCCAGAAGTAGCGCTCGATGCTGCGGCCGTTCAGTTGCTGGCTGAATTCAACGTATCCGTGCGAAGCGAGTTGCTGGCCTATGTCGCCATCGGCCGAGCCGACGGTCCCCAGGCTGCGGAACGAGCTCGCACAACCGCAATCCGAACCGCCGGGTCTACTCTCGGCCTCCAGCGCCAGCTGCTATCCACGGGTGACGACGCTACGCAGGAGACATTCCGCACCGTGATTACGAGTGAGAACTATCAGCTGCTCACGATCTTCAGGACCCGTATCGCAGGTAAGTCACTCGACGCTGACCTGGCGCCGTCTCCAATCTTGATGCCGGCCTTTGAGAAGTTGTTCAAAGACATTGCCGCCTCCCAGGACACTCTCGTCGCCAACGCCACGGTGGCAACGGAAGCGAAGGCTTCTGAAGCGATCCGGACCCTCCTCGCTGCAGTCGGGTTGGTCGTCTTGTTGGTGGCGATGATCGCCGTCATGACGGTCTCCCTCTTGCAATCCATCAGCGGACCGTTGGTAAGACTCACGAATCAATCACGCCGAATCGCCAAAACTGATCTCCCTAGCATGGTTGCGACAATTCGCGAGCTGGGCGGGGATGCTCTTATCGAAATGCCCGAGCCAATCATCGCGGAAACCGACGATGAGGTTGGTGAGTTGGTTGATGCATTCAACCAACTCCACAGTACGGCGGTGCAGTTGGCGTCCGAGCAAGCTGCTTCCCGCAGGACGGTCTCGGAAATGTTCGTGAATTTGGGCCGGCGAAACCAGAAGCTTCTGATGCGACTGTTGGCTTCACTCGAGCAATTGGAACAAACGGAGCGGAATCCCGAAACACTGCGGAAGCTTTTCACCATCGACCATCTCGCTACACGAATGCGCCGGAATGCCGAGTCTCTCCTCGTTCTCGCGGGCGCCAAAACCAGTCGTTCGTTCGGCCGGGCGGTGCCGGTTGGTGACGTGGTTCGGGCTTCGCTGAGTGAAGTGGAGGGTTATGAACGAGTGACGGTGCGGGATAATTCGCAGGCACTCCTGAACGGTAAAGCCGTGTCCGACGTTGCTCACCTCTTGGCTGAACTGATCGAGAATGCTCTTCAGTTCTCACCCCCGTCAACTCCAGTCGAGGTAGTGGCCATACAGGCAGATGATGGTCTTGTCATCACGGTTGGGGATCACGGCATTGGTCTGACGCCCGCCGAATTGGAAGCCAATAACCAACGGATAATCAGCGCTGCGGGCTACTCGGAAACACCGTCCCGATTCCTGGGGCTCTATGTTGTTGGCCGCCTGGCCGCCCGTCACCATCTCTCGGTGCAACTGACCAGCGGTGTACCAAACGGTCTTCTCGCGCGGATCACGATTCCGGGAAACCTCTGTGATCCACTCCCTGAGAAGAATCGGTTCGGTGATGATCTTGGAACCACCGCTTCGGTTCCTCCGGCTGCCCCTGTTGACGTGGCACCGCCCCCTACCAGAGCAGACTCTGCGACCGGCTCGCTCCAAAACGTGGGACCGGAAAACGGCGAGCGGCCCTCTAGTCGGGCGTCTCGAGCCCCGGTTTCAGCCGCCGCTCAGATGTCGCCTTTGGGGCTGCAGTCCGAGGGCCCGCCACTGGAACGTCGCCGACCCACCGCTGCTGCCGCCGATCCCGGTCCAGCATCGATTGCCCCCCAGCGCCGCGCAGCCCAACATCAGAGTGCACCCGAGCATCAGAGTGCACCTGAGCATCAGAGTGCACCTGAGCATCAGAGTGCTCCCCAGCAGCAGAGTGCTCCCCAGCATCACAGTGCGCTGAACCACCCGGACTTGCCCGCGGCTCCGAGTCACCGGATGACTAGCCCCGCGCCGCCAGCTGGACCCCTACCCTTCGTTACGTCCAAGCGGATTCCTGGTGCGTCGGCGCTCACTCGTCGGCCCCAACCGAACCCTCCGGTTGAACGCAGGGCTAGCGAATTGCCGTCCCCTCCGGCGGGTGGTCAATCGGCCTCCGAATTCGGGAACAATATCTCCGGATTTCAGCGCGGCGTCAAACGTGCCGATACGGAACGCACCACTGAGACATCGGTTGAAGCCGATGATGCCTCCCCCGGAGACCATTCATGAACGCAGTAGACCTAGACTTCATGCTCGAGCGTTTCGTTCAGGAAACGCCTGGCGTCACGCATGCCCAGACGGTGTCCGCTGATGGCATGCATCTGGCTTCAAGCTCAGGGATCGACACAACCCAGGCCGACCAGTTCGCGGCGATTACGTCGGGGCTCGCCAGTCTTACGGACTCCGCGGCCGAAACATTCGATATGGCGCCCGTGGTCCGGCAGGTCATCGAGACGGCCAGGGGCTGGATTCTCGTTGCTCGGATCAACGATCGAGCCAGTCTCGGGGTGGTTTGCGACTCTACGGTGGATCTGGGGTTGGTCGGATACGAGATGACGCTGTTGGCTGAGAAAGCCGGGACGATGCTTTCGCCCGAGGTCATCGAACGTCTCAAGAATTCGCTGGGAGTATGACGACGAATGCGATTTGGTGACGATGAGGTAGTAGGGAAGGACGTGGTTCGTTCCTTCGTGCTCACGCGGGGCCGGACTCAGCCTCGTGAATCGGTGATCGACCTCAAGTTCGAGACACGAGTGGAACTACGGATGAAGCCCAACGTGCCGCTCCAATTCGAACGACTCGACATCACCCGATACGTACAGTCAGAGCGGGTCATCTCTGTTGCGGAGATATCGGCCGCTCTCGGCTTGCCGATTCTGACAACCCAAGTCTTGGTTTCGGATCTGGTGGCTGACGACGTGCTCCATGCCCACGACACGCTCGATTCTGAAATAGATCTGTCTTCCCTGTCTGATATTCGCGCCGCAATCATGAGTCTGTAGGACCGATGAACCACGAAAACACACCGCCGCCGACTCACCGGAACCCTGGTCCTCCGCCAGCATCGACGGCGCCGGATCGCCGTCGCCCAACCTCGGCGAAATTCGTAGTTGCCGGCGGCTTCGGGGTCGGCAAGACCACGCTCGTTGGAGCTGTTTCGGAGATTCCGCCGTTGCGCACTGAGGAGACCCTCACGAGTGCTGCTTCGGGAATCGATGATGTGAGCAAGATTGACTCGAAGGTGTCGACCACCGTTGCGATGGACTTCGGTCGGATAACGGTCTCTCCAGAACTCGTTCTTTATCTCTTCGGCACACCAGGCCAGACCCGCTTTTCATTCATGTGGGACCGCATCTCGGATGGCGCTCTCGGTGCGGTGGTTCTGGTGGATACCCGGCGTTTCGAGGAGTCCTTCGGGCCGGTCGACTACTTCGAGTCTCGAGGTATCCCGTTCGTGGTCGCGGTGAACGATTTCCCCGGCTCGCCGGTCACGACTCCCAATGACATTCGCGAAGGACTTTCTCTAGCGGCTTCGGTGCCGGTGATGCACGTTGTTGCTCACAACAAGGAGGAGGTCAAGGTGGTGCTCGTTTCCCTCATCGACCTTCTGATGCAGCGCATGGCCACTCGATCCCGAGCAGCTGCTCCCCGGCGAAGCCAACTGGGCCGAGTCCCAGTTGCCCCCTGAGGGCGATCACCCCCCGCATAGGCCCCGCCCACTACAATCAAACGTATGTTCGTGATGGGGGTCGACCCCGGACTCACCCGGTGCGGATTCGCCATCGTCGAGCCGGGCCGCGGCGGATCGGTTCGTCCCATCGCGATGGGAGTAGTCACCACAGAGCCAGCCATGCAAGCCGCCTACCGCTTGTCGGAGTTGCAACGTGAGATACGCAACCTGATCAACGAATTCACTCCGAAGATCGTGGCGGTCGAGCGACTCTTCCTCCAGAAGAACACCCGCACCGGGATTCGCGTGGCCCAGGCCGCCGGCATCATTATTACCGAGGCGGCGGCCATGGGGTGTCATGTGCGGGAGTACTCTCCGAACGAGGTGAAGTCGGCTGTCACCGGGGATGGCCGAGCAGACAAGGTGATGGTGCAAACCATGGTTCAGCAGTTGTTGGGGTTGACCAGCCCTCCGAAACCCGCCGATATAGCAGACGCGGCGGCCGTCGCGCTGTGCCATCTCGCGTTCGACCCCACTGGAGCGTTGTTGGGCCAGCGGGAGATGGCTGATTCGGCCGTGAAAGGAGTTGTGGCATGATCGCATCGCTCCGCGGCCGAGTGGTTCACCTCGATCGCAGCAGACACGAGGCCCTGATCGAATTACCCTCCGGTGTTGGTTACAAAGTAATTCTCAACGACCGCACCATGAGTCAGATCGACATGAACGGCGAGACACTCTTGTATACGCACCACCAGTACGGACGAGAGGGTGATCAGCGTCTCATCGGTTTCCTGACGCGAGACGAAGTAGTGACACTCGAGACGCTGGTAGCCACCCCGAAGGTCGGCCCCTCGATGGCCTTGTCCATTCTCAACACCTACGGTCCGTCAGAGCTCGCCATCATCGTCAGCACCGACGACGTTGCGGCCCTCTGTGATGTGAGCGGGGTAGGAAAGACAACAGCACAGCGGTTGCTGGTCGAGATGAAGGACAAACTGGTCGTAGATCTGACCAATCCCAAAGTGGGCCGGATCGGCTCAGCCGATGTAGCTTCGGTTGGTAACGCAGCCACGGACGTCACCGATGCACTACTGGCTTTGGGATACACCGTTGCTTCGGCCCGCTCCGCCGTAAAGGAACTGCCGTCGGATCTCCTGGAAGAAGGAGACACCGGCCGACTTCTCAAACGGGCTCTCCAGTACATGGAGCCGGGGAACTGATGGGTCGCGAAGATTTCACTCTCGGAGCTGCGGATGGCCCGGACGAAGACCCGATTGAGTTCGACGAAACCCGCATTCGGCCGCAAACCATGGACGAGTTCGTTGGCCAGTCCCAGCTGAAGGAGCGGCTCAGCATCATTCTCGAAGCCGCCAATGCTCGGAGCGAGCCGGCCGACCACCTTCTCTTCGTGGGGCCGCCTGGCCTCGGCAAGACCACACTGGCTGGCATCGTCGCAAACGAGATGGGAGCCGAGCTGCAGATCACCAGCGGTCCGGCCTTGGTGAAACCGGGCGACGTAGCGGCAATCCTCTCCAAGGTGCAGACCGGTGACGTGCTCTTCGTGGACGAAATCCACCGGGTTCCCACCCAGGTGGAGGAGGTGCTGTATCCGGCCATGGAGGACCTCATGATCGACGTAGTGATCGGGCAGGGTCCGGCGGCCCGTTCCATTCGAATGCCGGTGGAACCGTTTACGTTGATCGGCGCCACAACCCGGGCCGGCATGATCGCCGGCCCGCTTCGCGATCGATTCGGTGATGTGTTCCGGTTGGATTTCTACACTACCGACGACCTGCGCGCCATCATCGAGCGAACCGCAGGGATCCTCGGGGTCGAGATCACCCCAGAAGCCGCCAACGAGATTGCCAGTCGGAGCCGACGCACACCGCGTATCGCCAACCGACTGCTCCGCCGAGTACGTGACTGGGCTGAGGTCAGAGGCACCGGCAGCGTGGATCTCGAGGCCGCTCGAGAGGGTCTGAAAATGAATCAAGTAGACGAGGGTGGTCTCGATAAGGTCGACCTTCTGCTCTTAGACGCACTCTGTAACAAGTTCAGTGGCGGTCCGGTGGGTCTATCTAACCTTGCAATCTCGGTGAGTGAACCCAAAGACACGGTCGAAGATGTGATCGAACCCTTCCTGATCCAGCAAGGTTTCGTGATTCGTACCCCAACCGGTCGGGTGGCAACCGAAAAGGCCTGGAATCACTTGGGCCTCACCCCCCGCAGAACCTCTGACGGTATCGAGATTTCTATCTTCGACCAGTGAGTGCGCCCACTCCCGAAATATCCAACTACGACTATGCCTTGCCTCCCGAGGCGATTGCCCAGGTCCCTGCAGAGCCGAGAGACTCGGCCCGACTGCTCGACGCCCGCCAGCTCAAGGAGCCATCAGATCGTACGGTGTCCGACCTCCCAGAATTGCTGAAGAAAGGCGACGTGTTGGTGGTGAACAACACGAAAGTTCGCCAGGCTCGTTTGCAGCTGAGAAAGGAAACCGGCGGCGCGGCCGAAGTGCTTCTCCTGGCACCGACCGGCGATCCGGCGATCTGGACAGCGCTGGTGAAGCCGGGACGTCGACTGCCGCCGGGCACCGTGCTCCTGGCCGATCAGACACCGGTAGTGGAGATCGGTGCCGCGAACGGAACTGGACAACGACAAGTCCGGATTCTCAACGACACCCTCGTATCAAGCATCGGCGTGCTACCGCTCCCTCCGTACATTCGTCAGAGACCTCGCGATCCGAACCGCTATCAAACCGTCTATGCCGACCGAGTCGGCTCTGTTGCGGCTCCAACCGCGGGCCTCCACCTGACCCACGAAGTATTGGATCAACTGACCAGGCGAGGGGTCCACGTAGAAACGATCGATCTCGAGGTAGGGCTTGGAACGTTTGCACCCGTTACGGCCGCCACGCTCGATGAGCACGTCATGCACACCGAGTCCTATTCCGTTCAACCCGAAACGTGGGACCGAATCAAACGGGCCCCGAGGGTGGTGGCGGTCGGAACCACCGTTGTCCGGACCGTAGAAACCATCGCTCAGACGGGTGCCCTCGCCGGCGAAACCGACATCTTCATTCGTCCAGGCTTCCGATGGGCCGTGGTAGACCTGTTGCTCACCAACTTCCACATGCCTCGAAGCACCTTGCTGGTGCTGGTCGAGGCCTTCGTTGGTCCGGGCTGGCACCAGCTTTATGCTGATGCCATTCGTCGGGGCTACCGAGTTGGCTCCTTCGGTGACGCGATGCTCCTCGAGCGGGCCGAATCGGCCGAAAGCGACCCTCTGGCATAAGCAGGGTTACCCAACAGATCCACTCCGGACTCAAGATCCGTGGCGCGTTCAACCGACTACTAGGTGTGCACAATCTCTCGAACCCCGTAGGCTCCCGCTCGATGAATTCTCGATCCGGGCTGCGGCGGAGAATCGGTGCATCCTCGGTTGCTCTTGCCTGCCTGCTCAGCGCAGTGGTTGGTCTGCAGCCGGTCTCAGCAGAGGAGAGCTTGCCCCCTCTGGATGCGGTCTTGTGCGGTCAACCCGGCGAAGTCACCACCCGCTTGTACCGCCTCTACTTCAACCGCGAACCCGATACCAGAGGCCTCACCTACTGGAGTGGCATCTACCAGCAGACCAGGAGCTATGACGACGTAGCGTTCTGGATGGCAAAGTCGCCGGAGTATCGAGCACAGTGGGACGGAGTCAGCGATGAGGAGTTCGTCAGCGGTCTGCTCTACAACAACCTGCTCAATCGCCCGCCGGATTCCACCGGTTTCGCATACTGGGTGGGCCTCCTCAAGACCCACGAGCGTTCCAACCTCTCACAGTTCTGGGTCGTTCAACCCGAACTGACCGACCGGCATCCGGTGAATGAGCCGGCGCAATGCGCTCTGCTGGACCAGATTCAAAACATTCCGGGTGGTCGAGCCCTGGAAATCGACTACAGCACGACGGATCTGAAAACATCGGCCACCCGTTGCTCTGTGATGTCGATCAATACCAACTGGGTCCACCGAGATGGAGCCGTTCCATTCTCCGAGCACATCGGCTTCGCAAATATCGACGGCGTCAACGTTCCGTCACGTGGCAACGTGAACGATGACAACAGTCGGGGTATTTTCGGTGCTCGTCGACTCGGTGAGGGTGGCGAAGTCCCGAACTTCACTCATACATTCGACGCCAATGTGGGACCACTCAATCTGCTGAGCAACCTGACGCAGAAGAACAGCAGCATGCTTCAGCTCCACGCCAACTATTGGGACAGCCCCACCTTCGCCAACGGATCACCAAACCCCTGGTACGACGAAGCGAAGTTTGGTGGCCAAGAAGACGGCTGGGACTGGGCCGTTGGCGGGATCTCCATGGTTGTCGCCGGCCAACAGAATGTCGTCACAGCCGGCCAGTCGTACACCTTCGACACCACCCGCCACTCCTTTGCCGCCTTCAAGGCACCCAGCACTGTGATGCTTGGCTCCACTACTACCATGACCGCTCAGCAAATGGTCGATTGGCTCAGGGCCAAGGGCTACACCGACATCATGAAGATGGACGGTGGTGGCTCGGTCGAGTTCAACGAGGGCGGGTTGGCAACGGTGGCTGGAACCTCCCGCCCACTGCCGGTCTGGCTTGGCGTCGGCTGCTGAGTTCTCCGTAGCCGCAACGGCAACTATACCGCCGGGCCGTCATCCCAGACCGAGTAGATCTCGGCGCGGAGTTCTCGAAACGTCCCCGCGGCGATTGCAGTTCGCATCTGGTTGGTCAGATCAGCCAACCAGGCGAGGTTGTGAAGTGTGATGATGCGTCCTGCAGTGGGTTCGCCCGTTTTGAGAAGGTGGCGCAAGTAGCCCCGGCTGTAGCGACCGCTGAGAGGGTGTTTGAAACTCGGGTCGATAGGGGAGTCGTCAGTCTGGAATTCGGCTCGTTTCAGGTTGAGCCGACCCGAAGAGGTCAAGGCGGTGCCATGGCGGGCTAGGCGGGTTGGAAGCACGCAGTCGAACATGTCTATTCCATGATTCACTGCCTCGACGAGCCCGATGGGATCGCCAAGCCCCATGAAGTAACGCGGGAGGCGCTCGGGCAGTTCCGCCGTCGCCGCCGCCAACGCGGGGACCATGACATCACGAGACTCGCCAACACTCAGCCCCCCTACGGCGTATCCATCGAATCCAATTTCAACCGTTCGCGACGCAGACTCCGCCCGCAGGTCCAGGTTGGTGCCGCCTTGAACGATCCCGAATTGAGCCTGGGTCGGGTGTGAGTGAGCCTGTTTGTTCCGCTCGGCCCACCGCAACGTGCGTTCCATTGCATCTCGCACGACCTCATGGGGTGCCGGGAGGGCGGGCACCACGTCTAGCGCCATCGCGATATCGGCCCCCAACTGTTGTTGTACTTTCACCGCTCGCTCCGGGGTCAGATGCTGCAGTGAGCCGTCGTAGATACTACGAAACGTTGCCCCATCTTCGGACACCTTGGGCTTCAGAGAGAAGACCTGAAATCCTCCGGAGTCGGTGAGGAGGTGGCCACCCCAGTCAAGGAAGCGATGCAGCCCACCCAACTCTTCGATGACCTCGGCGGAGGGACGTTCCATGAGGTGGTAGGTGTTTCCCAGCAGGATCTGGGTGTCGAGCGCCTCCAAATCTCTGGTATCGAGTGTCTTCACCGCTCCCCGGGTGCCAACCGGCATGAAGACCGGGGTTTGGATTTCGCCTCGTGGCGTAGAGATGGTGCCCGTCCGCGCCGCCCCGTCGGTGTGATGGATCGTGATCGGGAGGGCTGTTCCCATAGGCGGAGAGGCTAAACCCGCTCTGGTAGCGGATCGGGGTAACGCTCCTTGACCCAAGCCAGCAGTGGCGCCGCCAAGAAGACGGACGAGTATGCCCCCAGGAAGAGCCCGATCATCAACGCGATCGCGAAGCTGCGAAGGCTGTCGCCACCCAAGACGAAGGCACCGATCAGCAACATTGACGCCACCGGCAAGATTGTTGTGATCGTGGTGTTGATCGACCTCATGATGACCTGGTTCATCGACCGGTTCACCAGTTCGGTGTAGTCGGGCTTCTTACCGGTTACTTCTCGCCAGTTCTCCAGCACCTTGTCGTAAACGACGACGGTGTCATAGAGCGAGTACCCCAGGATGGTTAGCAATGCGATCACCGTGGCGGGACTCACCTCGAAGCCGAACAGAGCATAGATGGCCACCGTCACGATCAGATCGTGCACCACAGCTACCAGTGCGCCGAAGGCCATCTTGGGTTCCAGGCGCACAGCCAAGTAGATAGCCACCACCACGAAGAATGCCAGCAACGCTCGGATCGCGGAGTTGGTGATCTGATCACCCCATGTTGGGCCCACCTGATCTCGGCTGATCGTTTCACCCGGTAGGACGAGCTCATCCAGTTTGGTTCCGATCTCGTCAAACTGACTGGAGAGCTCCGTTGGGATCTGGACCCGCATGCCGACCGAACCGTCAGCGTTTTCGACCCGCTGTATTCGTGCTTCTGCAACGCCGATCGCACTGCGGACGTCGCCCACTTCTGTTGAGGCTGCAACGGGTACATCGAACAGGGCGCCGCCCTCGAACTCGATGCTCTGATTCAGGGGGCGAACCAACACAATCAGGAGACCGAGGACGATCAGGCCCAGCGAGAGCGGCAGCGATTTCCTCCAGATTGGTCGAAAATCGATATTGGACCGGGAGTTGTAGAGGTCGGTTGCCAGACTCATTTCTTGGCCTTCTTTTTCTTCATCGGAGCGCCGGGTTTCTTCTCGGGCTCCGCCGATGGACGGCCGGGTTTGGCGGTCACGCCTTGCTTGATGAGTGCCGCAGTGATGGCGTTATCGGGTAGGCCGAGCAGGCGGGGGTTTTCCTGAACCGCGGCACGCTGGGCGAGCCACAACAACATCGGTTTCATGAACACCATGGCGATCAGAAGGTCAAGAAGTGTGGCCACCCCCAGGTACAGAGCGAATCCCTTCACCGCGCCGACAGTGAGGAAGTAAAGGAGACCGGCAGCGATGAGACTGACCACGTCGGCTTTGATGATCGTGGAGATCGAGTTGCGGTAGGCGCGTTCCACGGACGTGGAAACCCGTTTGCCGCTCGCAACAGCGTCTTTCACGTTCTCGAAATACACGATGTTGGAGTCGGCTGAGACACCGATTGCCACGATCAGACCCACGATTCCAGAAAGCGAGAGGGCGAGGCCTAGTTGTTGGCCCATGAGCGCCACGATGGACCATAACAACATGGCTGAGATGAGAAGTCCGGCGATGGCGATCAGACCGGCCAGGCGGTAATAGGAGATCAGGAAGATCGCAACGAGGAGCACGCCGATGATTCCGGCGATCAAACCGGACTCCAGAACGTCAGTACCGATGCTGGCGCTGATCGTACGGATCTGTTGAGCTTCCAGCTCCACCGGCAGGGCACCAAAGCGAAGTGCGGTGGCCAGATCAGTAGCTTCTTCGGGCGTGAAATCGCCGGTGATTTCGATCTGGTTTCGATTGAAGAACGGTGAGTTGATAGCGGGGGCGGACTGCACAAGACCGTCGAGCACGATCGCCAATCGGCCAACCGAGGACGTGGTGGGCGGGCACTGCTCAGCTCCGGCATTGCAGAGGGCCGCGGCAGCGTTGAACAGATCGATGCCCTCGGGGCCTTCCTTGAAGACCGGGTTCACCTGCCAGCCCACGCCGCCACCGGTTCCGGCCGATGCGGTCTCCAACGCGGTGCCTGTGAGCAGGGTTGGTCCCAAACAGAGCCAGCTTCCGTCCTCGCTGGCGAGCAGCACCACCTGATCGGCGATGTCTTCCTCTGGTGGGGTGAGTTCGCCGGTGGAAAGGCAGCGTTCGGTAATAGCGGCCTCCAAAGGCGTGAGTTCTGCGGGAACATCTGGTTCTTCTTCGCCCGTGGCGGGGTCAGTTGGGTCGGGTTCTTCCTCCGGCTGAGTTTCGTCGGTCTGACGGCTGCGCCGAAGTGGCGCTAGACCTTCCTCGGATCCACCATCGGCGGCGTCAGGGTCCACCGCATCGGGATCGATGTCCGGAGTGAAGCCGCCATCGCCCGTGTCGTCGGACTCAGGTGCCAGTCCGACCGGACCAAAATCGATGAGCACGGGTCGGAAACGAAGCTCTGCGGTTTGGCCAACCAGATCCAGGGCTCGTTGTTGCTGCTCGACACCTGGAAGATCAACCACGATTGTGTTCCCCTGCCGGCTGATCTCGGGTTCGGCAACACCGAGGGCGTCCACCCTGCCGCGTATGATGTCGGTGGCTTCATCGAGGGCCTCCTCGGTGGGGTTGCCGGTGGGCTGATACACCACCGAAACACCGCCTTGGAGATCCAGGCCGAGAAGCGGTTCATTTCCCGAGATGAGGGTGGCCGCGAAGAGTCCAATGCTGATGATGACCAGCCCCATCGCTCGGGCGAACTGTGAATTCACTTTTCGTCTCCGGACTCATCGGTATCGCCCAACAAGCGGGCGGCTACTGAGCTGCGGGCGTATTTCATTTCCACCCCCTCGCTCACCTCCAGATAAATGATTCCTCCGTCCAGGGCCGTGATGATCCCGTGGAGGCCTGAGTCCAATATCACCTCGTCTCCCTCGCTGAGCGACGCCAACAAGTCCCGCGCCTCCCGCTTCCGCTTGAGACCCGGAAGTACAAGAACGGCGTATACAACGAGAAACAGGCCAAAAAGAATGATTGTTTCCATAACGCCGGAAACGGTACTGCCAAAAGGGCCCGATCTTGGGGAGCCAAGGTCCCCAACCCTTGATCTAGACTGTGAATATGGTCATGACCGTCCAGCGGGTTCTTCCATGGCGTAGGGAACGCCCGTTACCGGAGGTCGCCCTAGAACCAGTCCTCGAAGCCTTCACCGGACCAAACCGTCGAGCCAGTCACGATCTCATCATGCGGGCCTATCAGATGGCATCGGAAGCGCATGCCCCTCAACGTCGTAAGAGCGGCGAACCCTACATTACCCATCCGATCGCGGTCGCCAAGATCGTGGCCAGCCTCGGAGTCGACGCCACCACGGTGGCTGCTGCACTTCTCCACGATGCCGTCGAGGACACGGGAATTACTTTGGGCGACATCGAGGCCCAAGTGAGCGCTGACGTTGCAGCTCTGGTCGATGGAGTTACCAAACTCGACCGCATTCGCTTCGATTCCAAGGAAGCCCAGCAGGCCGCCACGTTCCGCAAGATGCTCGTTGCGATGAGCAAAGACATCCGAGTCCTCATCATCAAACTCTGCGATCGCCTCCACAATCTTCGGACCATTGGTGCCATGCCCGAGTGGAAGCAGCAGCGAACCGCCCGAGAAACGCTCGAGGTCTACGCACCCCTCGCCCACCGCCTTGGTATGCAAGAGGTAAAGACCCAGCTGGAAGACCTCTCGTTTGCGGCGCTCCACCCCAAGCGGTATGCCGAGATCGAAGACATGGTGGCCGTGAGGGCCCCCGAACGGGATCTCCTTCTCACCCAGCTGGTCGGCGAGGTGGAGATGAAGCTTCACGAGCTCAACATCGTTGGTCAGGTCAATGGTCGAGAGAAGCATCTCTACAGCATCTACGAAAAAATGATGCTCAAAGATCGGGCCTTTGCGGAGATTCACGATCTGATCGGCATTCGGGTCGTGGTCGAGTCGATCCGCGACTGTTACGCCGCCCTGGGGTCCATCCATGCCACCTGGAAACCGGTGCAAGGGCGATTCAAAGACTACATCGCAATGCCGAAATTCAACCTCTACCAGTCGTTGCACACCACTGTGATCGGGCCGCTCGGCAAGCCAATCGAAGTGCAGATCCGAACGAGGGAAATGCACTATCGAGCCGAGCGCGGGGTGGCGGCCCACTTCGCGTACAAGGACCGCTCAGACAGTGAGGCATCTCCATGGCTGGAGCGCATCATCGATTGGGATACCGATACTTCAGATCCGTCGGCGTTCATGAGTAATCTGAAGACTGATCTCGAAGACGACGAGATCTATGTGTTCACCCCCGCCGGCGATGTCATGACGTTGCATAGCGGTGCCACGGCTATCGACTTTGCCTACTCCATTCATACCGACGTTGGCCACAAGACCATCGGTGCCAAGATTGACGGCCGGCTCCTGCCGCTGTCGGAGAAACTGGAGAGTGGCCAGACCATCGAGATCCTCACCTCGAAGGCCGAAGGTGCATCGCCCAGTCGGGATTGGCTGAACTTCGCTACCACACCACGGGCAACCTCCAAGATCAAACAGTTCTTTTCCAAGGAACGACGGTCCGACGCAATAGCCAGTGGTACCGAGGCGGTGTCCAAGGCGCTGCGAAAGGAGAACCTCCCCGCTCGAAAGCTGGTGGACGATGGGATCCTCGACCAGGTAGCGGTCGAGTTCAACTACGACGATCTCGCCGCGCTCTATGCTGCGGTAGGGGAACATCACGTTTCCGCCGAAGCGGTGATCCAAAGGCTCCAAAGGATGCTGGCTGGTCCGGTTGAGGAAGCGGCCGATTTCGTGCCAGCCATTACGGCTCGGCGCTCGCGGCGCAAGGGCAACGATACCGGCGTCCACGTTGAAGGTTTGGACGATGTGCTGATTCGATTGAGTCGCTGTTGCACGCCGGTACCCGGCGATGAAATCCAAGGGTTTGTAACGCGGGGGAGAGGCGTGTCGGTTCACCGGGCGGATTGCGCGAATGCCGTTTCACTCACGCAATCACAAAATGACCGTCTGATTGATGTTGACTGGTCCGGTGACGGGGCCAACGATCTCTACGTGGCCGCGATCGAAGTGAAGGCCTATGACCGCTCCCACCTTTTGAGCGATCTTTCTTCGGTGTTCGCCGAGCATCAAATCAACATCATCGGCTCCAGCACGGTCACCGGCTCCGACCGCATCGCCCGTTTCCAGTTCGAGTTCGAATTCGCCGACCCCAGCCACCTTGACACGTTGCTGGGAAGGCTGCGGCGTATCGAGGCGGTCTACGACGCCCACCGCATACTCCCTGGCAGCAGCTAGATCATCCCCCCGGAGCACCGAGGTCTTCCCGAGAGCTCGAGATCTACGGGAGAGTCTGAGATCTCCAGTGCGGACGGAGGGACTTGAACCCTCACACGCGTTAGCGCACTAGGACCTAAACCTAGCGTGTCTGCCAATTCCACCACGTCCGCGTGGTCTGGTGAACGATAACGCTTCGGCCGAACCAATTCACTGCAAATACTCTGTCAAGGGCATAGCCTCAAAGGTTCATGGCGCAGCCCCTCTTTCAAGCTCCCCCGGGCACCAGGGATCTCATGCCGCCGGTCACCGACCGAATGCGAGCGATGGTGGCGATATTCGCAGACGAGGCCACCAAAGCAGGTTTTGGTCAGGTCACACCACCGATGTTTGAAGATGTTGGCGTGTTCGTGCGAATCGGCGAATCCACTGACGTCGTGAACAAAGAGCTCTACACCTTCGAAGACAAGGGCGGACGGACGATCGCTCTGCGGCCAGAGCAGACCGCAAGTTTGTGCCGAGTCTTTGTCCAACGCCGTCCGCTGACGCCATGGAAGGCGTGGTATTTCGGTGCCAACTTCCGATACGAGCAGGCTCAGAAGGGGCGTTACCGGCAATTTGACCAGGTGGGGGCCGAGGTCATCGGCTCCTCCGACCCCGACATCGACACCGAAATCATCGCATTGGCCTGGCGGTTCTACGAGCGAATCGGCCTGACCAACGTGACCCTCTTGCTCAACTCGCTGGGCGATGCGGCCGATCGCGGTCGTTATACCAATGCGCTCCGGACCCATTTCACCGAACACCGGGGCAGTCTCACGGAGCAATCGCGAGAAACGCTCGACCGAAATCCGTTGCGGGTGATGGATTCGAAGCGCCAGCCCGATCAGGCGATCATCGATGCTGCGCCGCTGCTCGGCGATTTCTTGTCCGACGACGCCAGGACCGCGTTCGACCGGGTGCAGGCCGGACTCACGGCACTCGCAATTCCCTTTGAGATAGCACCCCGGTTGGTGCGGGGCCTCGACTACTACAACCGCACCACTTTCGAGTTTGTTGCCCCCGGGCTGGATGCGGCCCAAAATGCCGTGGGCGGGGGTGGTCGCTATGACGGTCTGGTGGCCAACCTTGGTGGTCCGGATGAGCCGGGAATCGGCTTCGCTCTCGGCATTGATCGGACACTTCTTGCCTGTGATGCCGAAGATGCTATGCAAGGACCCGACACTACGGCGCAGGTTTGGGTGGTGGTCACCGCAGAAGGAATCGAGGGCCTGGAGGTTGCCGATCGGCTCCGACGCGCCGGCATTCGGGCCGACCGTACCGAGTCGGGTCGTTCCATGAAAGCGCAGATGAAGGCCGCCAACAAGAGTGGGGCCGCGGTTGCCGTCGTGATAGGGCCAGACGAGGTCCGAGACGAGCAAGCCGGAATCAAACCGTTGCGGGGACAGGGCGATCAGACCACCGTCGACAACCAACAGATCGTGCAAGCAGTTCAGGAGTTTTTGTAACCATGATGCGTACCCATACCTGCGGTGAACTCCGCGCCGAAGACATCGGCAAGACGGTGTCCCTCACCGGCTGGGTCAATACCCGCCGGGAGCACAGCCAACATCTGGCCTTCGTGGACCTCCGGGACCACACCGGTCTGGTGCAATGCGTTGTGGACAACGACGTCGATGTTCGCAGCGAGTATGTGCTGCGAATTACCGGCACGGTGGAGGCGCGGTTCGAAGGTAGTGAAAACGCCGATCTCGCAACTGGCGCTATTGAGGTGCGGGAATGCACCGTGGAGGTTTTGAATTCGGCCACACCTCCTCCCTTTCCCATGGACGAACGGGCCGATGACGTTGATGAGCTAATCCGCTTGAAGCACCGCTACATCGACCTTCGCCGCCATCGCATGCAGAAGAATCTTCGCATTCGTTCCACGGTCAACACCGCTATCCGCAACGCCATGGTGGCCCAAGACTTCGTGGAGGTGGAGACGCCCATGCTCATGCCGTCCACACCCGAAGGCGCCCGCGAGTTCCTGGTCCCCAGCCGTCAACGGCCCGGCTCGTTCTACGCACTACCGCAATCACCTCAGCTCTATAAGCAGCTCCTGATGGTGGGCGGTCTCGATCGTTACTACCAGATCGCTCGCTGCCTACGTGACGAGGATCTGCGGGCCGACCGCCAATACGAGTTCATGCAGTTGGACATGGAGATGAGCTTCGTCGAGGTCGACGACGTATTGACCGCCGTCGAGCGAGGGGTCCTCGATGCGGCCGAGGCGGTAACCGGCGAGCGTCCTCCCACCATTCCGCGGATCACCTGGCACTATGCGATGAACACCTACGGCTCGGACAAACCGGACCTCCGTTTCGGTGTGGAATTGAAAGAGCTCACCCCGATCTTCGCCGAGACAGAATTCAAAGCATTCGGAACCGCCGAATCCATCAAGGGCATCAACTACCCCGGGGGTGCCGCTCAATTCGGCCGAAACAAGCTGGACGCATTGACCGACTTCGCCAAGTCGAACGGCGCCAAGGGAATGGTGTGGCTGAAGGTGACCGATGATGGCACCCTCGAATCCCCGGTTGCCAAATTCCTGTCTGACGCCGAAAAGTCTGCCCTGGCCGCAGCCCTTGAAGCCAGCCCGGGCGATCTTCTGTTGATCATCGCTGATGACTGGACCACCACCTGCGAAGTATTGGGCGAGCTGCGAAATCGGGTGGCCCGGCCGCCAGTCTCCCAAGGGCCATACCGGTATGTGTGGGTGGTGGATTTCCCGCTGTTCGTGGGAATAGACCGGGCGACCGGTAAGCCCAAGCCTGGTCACCATCCGTTTTGTCACCCCGTTCCTGAGGACATTCCCAAGATGGAAACTGACCCGATGTCGGTGCGGGCGTGGGCCTATGATCTTGTGCTGAACGGGTGGGAGCTGGGCTCGGGCAGCATTCGAATTCATGATCCTGCGCTGCAGAGCAAAGTATTCGAACTGCTGGGCATAACAACTGAGGAGGCCGACAAGCGGTTCGGATTTTTCCTGAAGCCTTTTGCCTACGGCGCCCCACCTCATGGCGGCTTCGCCTACGGAATCGACCGGCTCGCCGCCATTTTGGCCGGTGAAGAAAACATCCGCGAAGTCATAGCTTTTCCCAAACCCCAAAGCGGGCTTGACCCACTGACGGGCGCTCCGACCGAGGTTGGTTCGGCCCACCTCGAAGAGCTTGGGCTCCGCGTTCTGCCCCCGACGGAGTAGTCGGCTACTACCATCCCTATTGTGTCGTCTGCAACTATGGATCTGCTCCGCTACGGGCTCTACGCGCTGACGGTCCTCCTTGGAATTGCGCTCCTCCTCTGGGTCAGGAAGACGCAGCAGGACCAGCGCCAAATCCAGGTCACCAGGTCCACTCGATCCGGGGTAACAGGTGCACGGCCTCCCACCATCACGGCAATCCGAGGCCTCCCTTCCAAGCGCCCGATGGCTGCGGCCTTGGAAGGCATCAGGCTTCCTGCGCACTGGCAGCCAGACCCGCCCAGCCAGGTTGGCAACCCCGTGCTCCTCACCACCAACGTCGAAACGCCGGAGGAGATGGCCCAGCTATTGTCAGACGAACTGGTTCGCCTGGGCTACACGCTTATTGGAATGGGAGCGAATGCGGCCCGGGCGGTTAAGGACAGCGACTGCCTCACGCTCGAAGTCGAGGCCCACGAAGACGGTACATTCGTATCCACCCGAATCGCTCTCACCGACGCCGGCCGTGGCTGACCTGTTTGCTGCCGCCGCTGAGGAGCGGTTGAAGAGCCGTTCTCCATTGGCAGCCCGTCTACGCCCGAGCAGGCTTGAAGACGTGGTTGGCCAAGCCCACCTGCTAGGCCCCGACGGACCCTTACGGCGACTGATCAAGGCGGACCGCCTGACGAGCGTTTTGCTGTGGGGTCCACCTGGTACCGGCAAGACCACCCTTGCCGAACTCATCGCCAACGAGACCACGGCCGCATTCGTGAAGCTGAGCGCTGTGAACGCAACAGTCAAGGATGTTCGGGAAACGATCCAAGCGGCGAAGGACCGGCTAGGCACGGACGGTCGACGAACCATCCTGTTTCTGGACGAGGTTCATCGTTTCAACAAGGCTCAACAGGATGCGTTGCTGCCTGCGGTTGAGACCGGCGTACTTACACTCATTGGCGCCACAACGGAGAACCCGTTTTTCGAAGTGAATGCTCCGTTGCGAAGTCGCAGCACGTTATTTCGCCTCGAATTGTTGGAACCCACGGAGTTGGCCGAGCTCTGCCGTCGAGGCCTTCAGATGGAGCGGGCGGAAGCGTCGGACGAAGCGATTGCACATCTCTCCAACAATGCTGCCGGGGATGGGCGACAGGTATTGACCACCCTGGAGGTGGCGATCGCCCTTGCCGCTACGGCCGACCCGCCGGGTCCAATTACCCTGCAACACGCCGAGGCGGCTACGGACCTGAAGTCGCTGCGGTATGGCCGGGATGAGCACTACGACATCGTGAGCGCTTTCATCAAGAGCATCCGGGGCTCAGACCCTGATGCCGGGCTGTACTGGCTGGCGCGCATGATTGTCGCCGGTGAGGATGCTCGCTTCATTGCGCGCCGATTGGTGATTCTGGCGTCGGAGGACATTGGAATGGCCGATCCTATGAGCTTGTTGATCGCCAATGCCGCGGCCCATGCTGTGGAGTTCGTGGGACTACCGGAAGCTCGAATCAACTTGGCCCACGCCGTCGTTCATATGGCGACGGCGCCAAAGTCGAACTCTGCATACCAGGGCATCAACCGAGCGATACAAGATGTGGCTGATCTGCCAGCTGGTGAGGTGCCGATGCACCTGCGCGATGCCCATTATCAGGGGGCGTCGCAACTTGGCCATGGCGCGGGATATGACTACCCCCACAACCACCCTGATGGCTACGTCGAACAGGAGTACCGACCCGACGAAGTGGCCAAACGCCGGTACTACGAACCCACAAGTCGCGACGTCCATCGCTAGTCGCCTCCAAGGGGTTTGCACCCACCCTGACCTCTGTTTGCTGGGATTGGGTATCCTGTGGGAGTGAGTGTTACCGAGTTTGCCGCCATCATCGTGGCGGTTGCCGTTGTGGCTACGGCTGTTTTCCTGATCGTGGCGGTGAACAACCTCAACAACACGCTCGCTCGGTTGTCCGACACGGCACAGGAATTGCGAGGTGAAGGGCTGGCCGCGTTCACCGAACTCAGGGCGTTGATCGCCGATGCCGATGCTGAACTGGACAAGGTGGACCTTGTCCTGGACCGTGCCGATCATGCCACCTCAGCGATTTCCGAGACCTCTCGCCGAACTCACGAAGCTGTTCAGGACCCGGTGATACGAACGCTGGCCCTCGCTTCGGGTTCGTCCAAAATGGGTCGTGCCTGGTTGTGGAGTCGGCGTAAGAAGAACCGTGCCGCCGCTGCTGAAGTTCTCCCGCCCCTGGTGGAATCCCCGGCGATGGGACGACCATCGCGGCGGGCCCAGAACGCCGCGCGATGATCGCTTTCTTCATCCGTCGTTTCCGGTGGATGCTGATCGGTGCCGCCGGCCGACAGTTGGCCAAGCGGCTTACGGCACGCCAGATCGCCGAGGCCACCAACGAGTTGGCAGATCGACTACCCGATCGTGCCGTAAGTATCGCCGATGCTTTGCCCGGTGATCTTCTCCGCACCGCGGGAACGGCCCAAGTAGCCACCCGTACGGCCCTGAAATCGGCTCAGAAATCGCGAAGCGCCCTCCAGATCTCAAGAGAAGCGGTCAATAGCCCGGAACGGGCTCGTCAGCGGTTGAGCGAGATGGGGGAGGAGTGGCGCACCACCGTTGCCGAAGATGACCGCACGCTTCGCGCCCGTCTTATTGCCATCACGCGAGGTCGAGACGCCGCTACCGACGTCCTGTTGGGCGGCAGGACATCGTGGGAAGACCAACCGCTGCCCAAGGTTCCCGATTCGGTGCCACCCGGTCGGCACTCGCCGCGTCCCCGTCGTTCACTGGTTCGCCGGGTCCAGCGTTCGTATCTCCAGCGCAAACACAGCTGGCAATGAGCGTCAAAAAAGCGTCAACGGACCTGTAGCGGCAGTTTGATCGAACGTTGTGCGCCAGTGGAAACGCTGGTGACAGTCAAGATTCCTTCGCCGGGTTTGCCCAGGTTCACCACTACCTCACCACCCGCCTCGGTGCGGACCACTCGGAGCGGTGCAACGAGGAGGTCGGGCGGATCGGATGCAACCGAAACTTCCCACGGCCCTTTGCCGGGACTTGGATAGCCCAGTCGCAACGGAAGTCCGGCGTTACCCCGGACAGTGGGAGCGGCGCCCATGGACAGCACCCGCTCCATCCCGTCGAGCCGCATTACGCAGGCCGATGACTGATCGGCGTCCACCAGCACCAAACGGTGATTGCCGGTGTCGGCTACGATCACGGAACCATCGATCAGCGCACACGCAGCTTCGGGACGGAGCAAACCTCGTGCGCCGATCGTGGCGATCCGTCCTCCATGAAGCGACCGCAATCGGTTGTTCAACTGGTCGACGATTACCAGCGAGCCATCGGGTCGGCCGGCGATATCGGCCGGTCGAGTTAGCAGCGCCGAAGGAGCTGGACCATCCACGAGACCGTGATGAGTGGGGGAGTTGTTCGTGATACTGAAGACCCTGCCATCGTTTGTGAGAATTCGAATGTTGTGACTGGCCGAATCGGTGAACAAGACACCTTTGGTGGTACGACACATACCGTTCGGTTGTGACAGGCTCGCCCGTCCCGCCGGTCCATCGCTTTGTCCGGTGAACCCGCTGCCGGCGATATGAAGCGGTGTGCATTCGGTCCCCGACGCCACGGCTTCGGCTGGAATTCGAAAGAGCTTGTCGGCGCCGGCATCGGCCACCACGACGGATCCGTCCAGATCCACGCAAACTGCGGTTGGTCGAACCATGCCGGTGCACAAGGGACTGACCGATCGACTGTCAGGGTTGACCAGTAAAACCGTGCCTGCGTCGGGCTGGGTCACCACGAAGGAGCCATCTCCGGTGGCTTCCAATCGGCCGGGGGCCGAAATGCCCTCCAGGATGCTGGTCACGGTGACGGTATGGCTGATCGGGTCGGCGATGGCGAGGACGATCCGGTCGTGCCCCCGATCGGAGATCGCCACCAAGCCTGTGCCGTTGAGGAGGGCTACGCCACTGGGCCACGCCAGTTCCGTGGCGGGACGGGGCGGTTTGTAACCAACCCGAAACTTCGGCGGCTGGTGTGACGGCTCGACTTGCAGGTGCGAAACCACGTCGGCATGGATGTCGGACTCGGCCCCCAACACAACTCCAGCCACGCGCTGATTTGCGTGAACGAAGACGGTGGCGGGCCAGCCGCCCGGCGCGTATCGGTGGAAAGTCTCCAACTGGGGGTCGTGCAGGACCGGTATGGAAAGCTTGAGGCTGGCAACGGTTTCGGCGACTTGTTCCACCTCGCCACCGGCCTCGAATCGAGGGCTGTGAACTGCGATAACCTGTATGGAAGCACCAAACTGGTGTTGGAGTTTTTGGAGCTTCCGGAGTAGGACGACGGACGCATCACAGCCGATCGACCAGAAGGCCAGAACGGTGGGAATCCCGTGAAGGTCTTCCCAACGATGTGCTGGTGTGTTGATCCAGACCGATCCGACGGCGGGGGGTGCGATGGCTGCCACGAGTTTCTATCGGCACTTTTTTCCTCCCCGTCAGTAATCAAGTAGGTTCGGGGCCATGAAGGTGCAAATGACGATCAATCACTTCCTCGACCGGGCGGCTGCGGTCTATCCAAATCGGGTTGCGATCATCGATGAGCCGAACCAGCCAGCGCCGCCGATGCCGGCGATCACCTATGCAGAGATGGCCGACCGGCGCCGTCAGATGGGCGTGGCAATGGACCGAATGGGGATCCCTTTTGGAGGTCGGGTCGCCATGGTTTCTCACAACTCCGGGCGGTTGCTGCAGAGTTTCTTCGGCGTCAGTGGGAATGGCAGGATCTTCGTACCGATCAATTTCCGGCTCAACCGCACCGAGGTCGCCTACATCGTGGAGCATTGCGGTGCCGAGGCTTTGCTGATCGATCCGGAGTTGACTGATGAACTTGGTGATATCGCTTGCGAACGAAAGTGGATCATCGGCGAAGAGTCTGATGCGGCATGGTTCGGCGCCGAGGGTGAGCCTGAACCGTGGGAACCGAACGAAGACGCCATTGCCAGTATCAACTACACCAGTGGAACTACCGCCCGCCCCAAGGGCGTTGAGCAGACCCATCGAGCCCGTTGGGTCAATGCGGTCACCTTCGGATGGCACACCGGCGTGAATGATCGAGACGTTTACCTTCACACGTTGCCAATGTTTCATTGCGACGGGTGGGGAATGCTCTACACCGTCACAGCCATGGGTGTTCCGCACGTCGTGATCCGCAAGGTCGACGGGGCCGAGATCCTCCGTCGAGTAGAGAAGCATGGAGTCACGTTGATGTGTGGTGCTCCGGCGGTGGTTGCTGCGGTGTTGGACGCGGCGCAGAAGTGGGATGGCCCGGTCCCCGGGGCGGGTCGGGTGCGGGTGGTGGTAGCCGGGGCGCCTCCTCCAACTGCGGTGATCGAGCGCGTTGAGACCGAATTGGACTGGGAGTTCATTCAGATCTATGGCTTAACCGAGACCGCTCCACTACTTACGATCAATCGCAACAGATCCGAGTGGGATCATTTGACTCCCGGCGAGCGAGCCAGTCGCTTGAGTCGCGCTGGTGTACCGGCAATCGGCATCGCCATGAAGGTGTCCGAAAGCGGTGAACTGTTGGGCAAGGGCAACCACGTTTTGGAGAGCTATCTGGACAATCCTGAGGCCACCAGGGAAGCACTGGAGGGAGGTTGGTTCCACACCGGCGACGGCGGAATCTGCGACGAGGAGGGATACTACGCAATTACCGATCGGAAGAAAGACGTGATTATCTCCGGGGGCGAGAACGTCAGTTCCATTGAGGTGGAAGACGCGCTCTTCTCGCACCCGGATGTGAACGAAGTGGCGGTTATTGGCGTGCCGCACGAGAAGTGGGGTGAGACGGTGAAGGCTCTCGTAGTTCTTGCGCCAGGCTCCACCGCAACCGAGAACGAACTGATCGCGCATTGCCGGGAACGGCTCACACACTACAAATGTCCAACATCTGTGGAAACACGGAAAGAACTGGCGCGCACGGCAACGGGCAAACTACAGAAGTTCAAGCTGCGCGAACCCTACTGGGCCGATCGAGAGAAGTTGGTCAACTAGGCCGGCCGGTCAGGAGACCGACCGAGGGTCAGGCAGTCCAGTACCCTGGCCGTCTATGTCCCGCTGCGTTCTGCTGGTCTTGGTGATCGTCACATTGCTTGCTGGCTGCTCAAAAGATCCAGACGGTGGAGACTTCGTTGGAGCGCTTCGTGAGGCTCGTCCGGACCTGAGTGAGTCCGATGCTCAATGCGTTGTTGGGGAGTTGCAGAAGGCCTTCACCGATGAGGAGCTTGCAGTTCTGATCTCCAATGAGGAGGGCAGCAACACCGCCGGCGGGCCGGACCAGTCGGGCTTTTCATCTGTCCAATTCGCCGCCGTCCGGTCGTGCGGCCTCGAGGACCAGGTGTCGCCTGCGCTCGTTGAGTCGTTCGCCGCCGCCAACAACGTCAGCGGCGAGACCGCATCGTGTGCGGTCGGTCTTTTACAGGAACAGTTTGGTTTTTGGGAACTGACCGATCGGCTGATCGAAGCCGATGACAGTCTTCGGTTCCAGCGGCGCCAGTTCGAGGCCATCTTCAACTGCGGTGATCGCTCCACAATTGCCAAGCAGCTCGAACCGCAGCTAATCAACCAAGGGGTGAGCAGCAACGATGCCTCCTGCGTGGCCACCCGCATTGCCGATGAGATGGGCGCCGACGATCTCGGCGTCCTTTATTCGGGCAACACGACCGACTCGTTCTACTCTCTCTATTTCGCGGCGCTAGAACACTGTGATGCGCTGCCGGGTTCCTAACAATGCGGAACCAAGCGGACCGGGCCGTCGTCAGAAGAATCATGAACACCCAACAATTGCGCAACGCCGTTCTCGTTCTCTTTTTCGCTTTGGCTATGGCCGCCACGGCGTGCGGTGCATCTGATCCTGATGGCGCCGGACCACCCGATGATGATCAGAGTGGGAGCGATGATGGCGGCCTGCCCGCTGACGACGGCAATCCTCTGGGTGGTGGGTCCTACGCTATTGCCACTCTCACCGTTGTTGTGGAGCACCCTGACCGAGAGACGATCAGCTACGAGCTGGCGTGTTTTGGAGATACCGCCACCCTCACGCCTGACGCCATCACCGGAGTTTCCGGCCCGCCTGCTTGTACGGCCCTGGCCCGGTTCGAGGTAGAGAATTATCTGGTGGACGGCCCGCCTTCAGATCAAGTTTGCACTGAGATCTATGGTGGCCCGGACACCGCCCACCTCGTCGGTCGTGTCAATGACCGGCCGGTGGATATCGTGGTTGACCGGACCAACGGGTGTGGCATCAACAGCTGGGATGTGCTGTTGGCTGAGATCTTGCCTCCGGCAGCAGGTGTGCTGTAACTACTGAGCGGCGTGCACAATCGGATGTGGTGCTTGGCACAATAGGACCATGAAATCCTTCACCGGCCCGAAGTTGACCGTTACCCCGAAGCCGCATCTCGTCCAGATCCTGAGCGACGCAGTTGCCGCGGATCCCGGAGCGGCCATCGCCGCCTCCCGGGACGGAGACAGCTTCAGGGACGTGAGCTCCAAAGACTTCCAGGATCGGGTCCGGGCGGTTGCCCAGGGTCTGATCGCCTCGGGCGTTGCCGCGGGGGATCGGGTTGCTCTCATGAGTGCCACCCGCATGGAATGGGCGATCGCCGATTTTGCCATCATGTCTGCGGGAGCAGTCACCGTCCCTATCTACGACAGCTCTTCCGCCGAGCAGGTGGCATGGATCGTGGGAAACAGCGAGTCGGTGCTGACACTTGTGGAAACCGACGCCATGGCCACAGAATTCGACTCCGTCGCCTCAGGACTTTCCTCTTGCCGTGAACGCTTGGTGATCGAGGGAGGAGCGTTGGACACCTTGATTGCCCGCGGCGCCGAGGTTCCCGAGTCTGAGGTGGAGGCCCGGATCGCGGGGATCACGCCAGACTCACTGGCCACGGTGATCTATACGTCAGGCACAACTGGCCGTCCAAAGGGGTGCATGCTCACGCACCGCAATCTGGCCACCAACGTTGCTCAAGGGGTCAGTGCTACCGACGACATGTTTCAAGATGGTGACTCGGCTCTCATCTTTCTCCCCTTGGCCCATATTCTCACCAAGACCACGTTCCTCTTCTGCCTTCAGCGAGGGGTTCGAGTTATCTTTGCCACCGACGTAGCGCATCTCGCTGAAGAGCTGAAGATGGCTTCGCCCGAATTCATGTCGGCGGTCCCTCGCATTTTCGAGAAGATCTACAACGGTGCCCAGAAAAAGGCGTACGACGAGGGCAAGGGCAAGATTTTTGACCGGGCTGCCGACGTGGCAATTGCGTATAGCCGTCAGAAGCAGAGCGGGAGCGTGTCGCTTCCCATCAAGATCCAGCATGCGATCTTCAACAAGCTGGTGTACAGCAAACTGGCCGCAGCCTTTGGCGGCAAGATGCGGGTTGCGGTCAGTGGTGGCGGTCCACTCGGTGAGCGGCTGTGTTCGTTCTTCGATGGCGTCGGCGTGAAGATCTACGAGGGGTATGGACTCACAGAAACGTCGCCCACACTCACGATCAATACGGCCAAGGCCTGGCGACCCGGTACTGTGGGCATGCCATCTGCTGATACCGAGATTCGTATCGCCGAAGATGGCGAGATACAGGCCAAAGGGCCTCAGGTGTTCAGCGGGTACTGGAAGAATCCTGAGGCGACCGCCGAAGTCTTCGATGATGGCTGGTTCGCCACTGGCGACATCGGTGAGATCGACCCCGACGGCTTCGTGAAGATCACGGGACGGAAAAAGGAGCTGATCGTGACGGCAGGCGGCAAGAACGTGGCGCCGGCTCCGCTGGAGGATCGCCTCAGGGCCCATCCGTTGATCAGTCAGGCGATGGTGGTGGGCGACAATCAACCGTTCATCGCGTGCTTGATCGCTATTGACGCCGATTCGTTCCCCGGGTGGGTGAAGTCCAACGATCTTGGAGATCTCAGCATGGCCGACGCCGCAGACAACGAGGCGCTGCGAGCCGAGGTGCAGTCTGCGATAGATGAAGCCAACAAGTCTGTTTCCAAGGCTGAGTCGATCCGCAAGTTTGCGATCTTGCCGAGTGATCTCTCTATTGAGAACGGTGAACTCACCCCCACCTTGAAGGTGAAGCGCATGGTTGTGGCCGATCACTACAAGCAACAATTGGACGCTCTGTACTCCAGCTGAGAAAGGCGTCAGGCCGCCCGCTTCTGTGATGGCAACGAAGATGGGTGAGGGTTTGATGAGATCAGCCGCGGTTTTGCAGCGGCCGCCGGGTCGACCCATTGGATAGGACCGAAGGCGGCCATGAGCCGGGCCGCCGCGCCGGCCACGTCAGTGGGCGTTGGGGATAACACGTGATCGTTCATGGGTTCAGCATGACCAGGGGGTGTGACAGATTTCGTCCGGGCGGGATCCGCGGTGCCGCTCCTACGTCTTCAGGACTGCGGTGAACCCTGCGAGAAGTCGTCCAACTGCACCTTCAAATTGTTCGCTGTCGTTATGTAGACGGGCGAGCAGCATCGCCCCCTCGAGTTCGCTGAGCACAAACCGTGCAATTTCGCTGGTCTGACCCTCGAATCGTAGTGATCCGTCCAACCGCCCGTCATCGAGTACGTGTGCGAGCCACGTTTCGTTACGGTCAAAGAACTCCATAACGGCTTGCTGAACGGCCGAAGGTAGGGTTTGGTATTCGGCGGCGAGCATTCCGCACAAACACATTCGTCCACTTCGGACGACGTCCACATAGATTTGCGTGTAGTTCGCCAGCATGCCCCGGGAATCGAGACGCAGAGCATCGATGTCAGCCAGCGACCGGTCGAACCGCTCGGTGTAGCGGGCGACCAGCGAACGCACCATTTCGGCCTTGTTGGGGAAATGATAATGCAGGGCGGGTTTCGTTAGTTCTAGCTCAGCTGCGATGTGGGCATAGCTGAACCCATTGAACCCTCGGGTTTGGACCAGTCGC
Organism: Acidimicrobiales bacterium; assembly: GCA_013003535.1. Taxonomy (GTDB): domain Bacteria; phylum Actinomycetota; class Acidimicrobiia; order Acidimicrobiales; family SZUA-35; genus JABDIY01. The sequence continues at coordinate 51,675 of JABDIY010000120.1, forward strand.
TCGGCGACGTCGAGGATGCGCTCCGAGGTCTCGATTTCCTGTGCGGCGTTTTGGTTCATGGTTGGAACTTCGACATACCCCATCATAAACACCTTGACCACTGACTTACCAGTAAGTAAAATCCGACTCATTCGCTCTCGTGCACCCACCCAAAGGCTTGCTGCGGGGGCCCAGTTTTTGGAAGGTGTCAAGGTGCACAACACAGAGCACAGAAGCTTTGGCGAGCCAGACGAGACGCGCAAGTTCCCGCACGGTCGCGCCGAAATTGTCAAGATTGGCGGAGGAGAAATTGGGAGACTGATCTTCGAGCCTGGTTGGCGGTGGTCTACCGACGTGAAACCCCTTGCCAACACCGCGAGCTGCGAAGCACCCCACTTCCAGTACCACGTGAGTGGCCGGCTGGGAATACTGATGGATGACGGCACCGAGTTCATTGCTCAACCCGGTGACGTGACGTCACTACCGAGCGGGCATGATGCCTGGGTTGTGGGCGACGAGCCGGTCACTGTCGTCGATTGGTTCGGGGCCTCCTCGTATGCCAAATAGAACAGAACACCAACTGAACGCAAGGGAGGTCGTGGATCAGTTCGGCTTCGCGTGGGCAAGCCATGATCTCGACGCATCTCTGAGGCTGATCACCACTGACTGCATTTTCGAGACTACAAGTCCTGCCCCGAATGGCGTTCGATGCCAGGGGCGAGACGCTATACGAGATGCCTGGCAGCCAATTTTCGACGATCCCCAAAGTCGATTTGAGATCGAAGAAACGATCGACGCCGGCGACCGAGTCGTCCAGCTCTGGCGTTATAACTGGGCCGACGGTCATGTGCGTGGTGTCGATGTCTATCGGGTACGAGATGGCCTCGTAGCCGAGAAACTCTCCTATGTGAAAGGTTGATGATAACTACTCACACTCCGCTCCGAGAGACTGACCTCCCTGCCTTGCATCGTCGAGCGCTGAGTTCAACCCGCAGGTTCCTCGTTGCTGTCGAGGCGAATCAGTGGAGCAACATGACCCCGTGCGATGACTGGGACGTCAGGTCTGTTGCCAATCACATCGTGGCTGGCAATCTGTGGGCGGCAGAGCTTGCCTCGGGTCGAACAATCGACGACGTGGGCGACCGGCTCAATGGGAACCAGCTCGGAGACAATCCCATCGAGGCCTTCGACCGATCCGCCGAGATGGCGGCTCACGCATTCGAGACTCCCGGAGTTCTCAGAGCGCCTTGTGCCGTTTCCTACGGACCAGTGCCGGGCTCGGTGTACCTCGGACATCGCTTCCTCGACGTGTTGATCCACGGGTGGGACATCGCCGTGGCGACGGGGCAGGAGCCAGCCCTCGATCCCAGCCTCGTCGAGGCGTGCCAAACTGTCATCGAGCCGCAGATCGAGCAGCTCCAGGCGAGCGGCATGTTCGGCTCAGTTCGCGGAACGGGCCAGTCGACCGACCCCCAAGCTCGATTGCTTCAGGCGCTCGGTCGCACCGTGCCGCAACCAATGCCCGTTCTCTAGCCGATGGCGCCGCACGCCCGTAGCTCGCTGAGCCGGTCTTCCCAGCCGATGAGGGCCAATACCTCGGCGGTGTCGGCGCCCGGGGCCACAGGCGGCCCCTGGATCGCTCCGGGCGTTCTGGTGAACCGTGGCATCGGGCTTGGCTGGGTGACGCCGCCGACCTCGGTAAACACCCCGCGAGCAATGTTGTGCGGGTGTCGGGTGGCCTCCTCCATGGACAGAACGGGGGCGAAACACACATCGGTTTGTTCCATGAGGTCACACCATTCCGCTCGGGTCTTCTGAGCGAATACTTCGGCCAGCCTCGCCTTCAGCTCTGGCCACCGCTCGCGGTCCATCTGGTGGGCAAATTGCGGATCAGAGACCAGTTCCGTGATCTCCATGAGCTGGGCGTAGAACTGCGGTTCGATCGATCCGATGCTCACGTATTCTCCGTCGGCGCACTGGTAAACGTCGTAGAAGTGCGCACCTGTGTCCAGCATGTTGGTCCCGCGCTCATCGGACCAGATGCCCATCGCTTTGAAACCCCACATCATGTTCATGAGGCTGGCAGCCCCTTCGACCATGGCGACGTCTACCACCTGACCCTTCCCGCTGCCTCGAGCTTCCAGAATCCCGCAGACGATCCCAAAAGCACAAAACATTGCGCCGCCACCGAAGTCCCCAACCAGGTTGATCGGGGGGACGGGGGCCTCGCCAGCACGACCGAGTGCGTGGAGTGCTCCAGACAACGCGATGTAATTGATGTCATGGCCAGCGGAGGCGGCATACGGCCCATCCTGGCCCCAGCCCGTCATGCGGGCATAGACCAGCGCAGGGTTGGCAGCTAGGCAGTCATCAGGACCCAAACCGAGGCGTTCAGTAACCCCAGGACGAAACCCCTCCAGCAGAGCTTCGGCATTGCGAACCAGTTCGAGAACCAGATCTCGGCCTTCGGGAGTCTTCAGATTCACAGCAATGGATTTGCGGCCTCGATTCAGGGTGTCGAACGCGGCGGCAGGATGAGGCGAGTTCGGGTTGTCAGTAGTGCGATCCACCCGAATCACCGTGGCTCCCATGTCGGAGAGCAGCCCGGCGGCGAAGGGACCGGGCCCGATTCCGGCAAGTTCCACAATGGTCACGTCGTGTAAGGGTCCCATGGACAGCGGACGCTAATTGCTGGGTTCGTCGGGGTCAAAACTCTCAAGCCCTCTGTGGTCTTTGCCGAAGATTGTTGCAGCAACACGATTGGATCGTCAGTACCTGACCCGGCTCGCGTTCGGGGCTGTCCGCCGCCAGCCCCGGGCGCATTTCTCTAGCCCGTAGGTAACGATTCCCTGACAGTATGAGTCATTCGGACGGATTGCCTACATGAATGCCAAATGGTGTCGTAGTGTGACGGTACGGCCGCTCAACGGAGCGCGGTCAGAAAAGGTAAAATCATCAATGCATACCCCAATTGATCCCTCCCGATTGCTCGGACGAAACTCTGAAGTCCACACCGGGACCGGCGTGATTACTGGAACAATCCTTGCGGTTGGCATGACGGGCGTGAGCGTCCAATGTGTCGATCAGGTGATCCGGGTCGCATCTGCAGACTTGCGAAGCATCCGCCCGATCTAGGGCCA
>JABDIY010000126.1 GCA_013003535.1 Acidimicrobiales bacterium
GTTGTTGACCCGCGTGTCGCAGGCCGGTGACTTTGCGTCGGCGATGTTGGGCATCGCAACGACCGCCAGGCATAACAAGGTAGCTACTCCGAAAATGACCCGCAGCTTGGTGAACATGATATTCAACTCACTCTCTTGGTGATGGTTTGGAACGCCCGCAGCGCGGATCCTAATGCGCGTGCTGGGCGTGTCAAGCAGGAATGTCGAATGTCGGGGCGTTGCGGTCAGCGCTACCGAGGATCGGATGACAGCCAAGATCGCCGAAATCCTCGTATTCGAGGTGGGAGCGCGGCTCTTCCGGCGTTATCGTTGCATGGTTCGCCTCTGGGTAGGCCCTGCGCAAAGAGACTCACGTCGCGTGCGGGGAACCCCCCGGAAGTAGTTTATTCGCCCGTTTACGGCCCAGTTTCGGCTGAGCCCGCTGACGAAAGTGCAAGCAGATGACAGTAAAAGCAATCGTCGGCCGCAAGGCTGGCATGACACAGGTGTGGAGTGAAGACAACCATCTCCTTCCCGTCACCGTGATCGAAGTCCAGCCCGTGCGCATCGTCCGTGTCAAGACGGTCGAAAAAGACGGGTACAACGCCCTTCAGGTCACATTTGGCGCTGCTCGCCGCAAGATCAACAAGCCCGAGCAAGGGCACTTCGATGCCGCCGGTGTCGAGGCGGGTCGCGAATTGCTCGAACTACGGATGGACGACGTTTCCGGATTCGAAGTGGGCCAAGAGATCCCGCTCGACACCTTTGAACCCGGCGACATGGTGGACGTTTCGGGTATCAGCAAGGGCAAGGGCTTCGCCGGTGTTATGAAACGTCACAACTTCGCCGGACAGCGCGCCACCCACGGCGCCCACCTCGTACACCGTATGCCCGGTTCCATCGGCCAGTGCGCAACGCCGGCGCGAGTCTTCAAGGGAAAGAAGATGGCCGGACACATGGGAAACCAGAAGGTCACCCAGCAGAACCTGGTTGTCGTGAAGGTTGACACCGAACTCGGCGCTCTCATGGTGAAAGGTGCCGTTCCCGGCGCCAAGAACGGCCTCGTTACAGTGAAGAACGCAGTGAAGAAGAAGGTGCAGGCCTGATGGTTGCAGTATCGGTAACTTCTGCCAAGGGTTCCAAGACCGGCTCTCTGGAGTTGGATAGCGAATTGTTTGGAATCGAACCCAACATGTCTGTGATGCATCAGGTGGTGACGGCACAGTTGGCTGCTCGCCGCGCTGGAACGCACAGCACCAAAACCCGTGCCGAGGTACGCGGCGGCGGGGCCAAGCCATGGCGCCAGAAAGGCACCGGCCGGGCTCGCCAGGGCTCTACTCGGGCACCACACTGGGTCGGTGGCGGTGTAGCCCACGGCCCCAAGCCTCGCGACTATTCCCAGAAGACCCCCAAGAAGATGGTGAAGCTCGCCCTTCGCTCCGCCTTGTCGGACCGGGCCTCGGATTCCAAGGTCGTCGTCGTCGACTCCTGGGGCATCGATGCTCCCAGCAGCAAATCCGCTCAGGCCGTCCTCACCGCCAACAAGGTTGACGGTAAGGCGCTCGTGGTTATCGACCGGGGTGCCGACGCGGTCTGGAAGAGTTTCCGGAACCTCAACAACGTCCATGTGATCAGCGTGGATCAGCTCAACACCTACGACGTGCTGTGTGCTGACTACCTGGTCTTCGACGCCGAGACCCTCGTGGCCGCCGGCGCTGCCGAAGCGAAGAAGTAGGAAGGGCTCAGCTCATGCGCGATCCACACGACATCATCATCCGGCCAATCATCTCCGAAAAGACCTACAGCCAAGCCGAGTCCCTCAGCGTCTACACCTTCGTGGTGCACCCGTCGGCCTCCAAACCCGAGATCTCCGACGCGGTCGAAGCAATCTTCGACGGCGTCAAGGTCTCGAAGGTCAACACGATGAACCGCAAGGGAAAATCCATTCGTAACCGCAAGAACAACCGCTTGTCCAAGCGGTCCGACACCAAACGAGCCATCGTCACCCTCTCCGAGGGTTCGATCGAGCTCTACAGCAGCTGAGAGGGGCAGGAAGTATGGCTATTCGCAAACGCAAGCCCACCAGTGCCGGACGTCGATTCCAGACGAGCAGCGACTTCGCCGACGTCACAACGTCGACTCCAGAAAAGTCGCTCATCGTGAAGCAATCAAAGTCGGGTGGTCGCAACAACCACGGTCGCAAGACCAGCCGGCATCGCGGTGGTGGTCACAAGCGTCGCTATCGCGTCATTGATTTTCGTCGCAACAAGAATGGTGTGCCGGCCACGGTCGCTTCCATCGAGTACGACCCCAACCGAAACTGTCGCATCGCTCTGCTTCATTACCACGATGGTGAGAAGCGGTACATCCTGGCCCCCCGGGGCCTGACCGTTGGCGACACGGTGGAGAGTGGTCCGGGGAGCGATATCAAGCCCGGCAATGCCATGCCGATGCGCTTCATCCCGGTCGGCACCGTGCTCCACAACGTGGAACTCAAACCGGGCGGTGGTGCCAAGATGGCTCGTTCGGCCGGTACCAGCGTGCAGCTTGTAGCAAAAGAAGGCGAAAACGCCACGCTCCGCCTGCCATCCACCGAAATGCGCCGTGTCATGATGGACTGCGTTGCCACGATCGGCGAGGTCGGTAACGCCGAGTTCGAGCTGATCAAGGTCGGCAAGGCCGGCCGGAACCGCTGGCAGGGCAAACGCCCGCAGACCCGTGGTGTAGCCATGAACCCTGTGGACCATCCTCACGGTGGCGGCGAAGGCAAGACCTCGGGTGGTCGACACCCAGTGTCCCCATGGGGACAACCGGAAGGACGCACACGTGACCGCTCCAAGAAGTCCAATGACCAGATCATCCGCCGCAGGCGGACACGTGGCGGACGGAGGTAAGAGATGCCGCGCAGTTTGAAAAAAGGTGCATTCATCGACGATCACCTGTTGAAGAAGGTCGATGCCCTGAACGACAAGAACGAGAAGAAGGTCATCAAGACGTGGTCCCGTCGATCCACCATCATCCCCGACATGGTGGGCCACACGATCGCTGTCCACGACGGCCGGAAACATGTCCCGGTGTACATCACCGAATCCATGGTGGGCCACAAGCTCGGTGAGTTTTCACCGAGCCGGACGTTCAAGTATCACGCCGGTATGGAAAAGAGCGGACGTCGATGACCATCGCCCCCACCCATGATCGCCCGCACGCCCGTTGCACGGTGAAGTTCGTTCGCATGTCGGCCTCCAAGGTCCGTGTGGTCATGGACCTCATTCGCGGCGAGCATGTGGTCGACGCCATCGAGACACTGGCGCTCAGTCCACGGCTGGCGTCCCAAGACATTGCCAAGGCCCTTCGTTCCGCAGTGGCCAACGCCAATCACAACGAAGAGATCCCCACCGAGGAGCTCTATGTGTCGGCCTGTTACGCCGACGAGGGACCGACGCTCAAACGGTTCCGTCCCCGGGCTCGTGGCCGGGCCGGAAAGATCATGAAGCGCACCTGCCACATCACCGTGGAAGTTGCCCGTATGACCGACGAAGAAATCTCTCGTCGCAACGCCCGCCTCGAAGCCAAAGGTGGAACCTCCGCCAAGAAGCCCAGTGCCGATCGCTCCAAGCGCGTCGCCAAGTCCAAGGCCGCCTCGGACAAGGCCGAGGTCGATGAGACCAAAGCCACAACCGCAGCCGCAACCGCCAAAACTGGCTCTACCGAGCCAGCAGAAAAAGCCACCGAGAAGGCGGACAAGACCGAGGCAGAGGTTGAACAGCCAGTGGCCGATCAGCCAGAGGCCCAGATCGAAGCTCCTGAGTCGGAGTCCGAAGCCAAATCCACCACAATTGATTCCGACGATGACGGCGAGGTGAACGCCGATGACGCCTCCCCATATGGTGAGGGCTCGCACGCTTTGATAGATGACGACCCCGAGCAGATGCCCGATGGGTTCGAAATCAAGGGCAACGCCTCGTCCAAGCTCTACCACGTTCCCGGTAGTGCCTTTTACAACCGCACCAAGGCCGAAGTCTGGTTCGCCAGCACCGAAGCCGCAGAAGCCGCTGGCTTCGAACTACCGCCAAGCCAGCGAGAGGACAAGTAAATGGGCCAGAAAGTAAACCCGTACGGCTTCCGCCTGGGCATCACCACCGACTGGAAATCACGGTGGATTGCCGACCGTGGGCAGTACCGCGACTACCTCATCGAGGACCGCAACGTTCGCGGCTATCTCATGACGGAGCTCCCGAATGCCGCGATCAGCCGTATCGAGGTTGAGCGCACCCGTGACAAGCTGCAGATCGACGTGCACACGGCTCGCCCGGGCATCGTGATCGGGCGCAAAGGCTCAGAGGCCGATCGCCTCCGTCAGGGTCTCTCCAAGCTCACCGGTAACCCCCGCGTGAAGCTCAACATCATTGAGATCAAGTCCGCGGAGCTCGACGCTGCGCTGATCGCTCAGGGTGTCGCAGACCAGCTGGCCGGTCGGATGGCTTTTCGGCGGGCGATGAAGCGAGCCGTGCAGCAGGCTATGAAAGCCGGCGCACTCGGTATCCGGATCCAGTGCTCTGGCCGTCTCGGTGGCGCCGAGATGAGCCGAACCGAGTGGTATCGCGAAGGCCGGGTGCCGCTTCACACGCTACGTGCCGATGTGGATTACGGGCTGCGTGAAGCGCACACCACCTATGGACGGATCGGCGTGAAGGTGTGGCTCTACAAGGGCGACATTCTTCCCTACAAGTCCTCCACCGCCGAGAAGGCCGCCAAAGAAGCTGCTGCCGTCGTTGGCATCGAAGAGGGAACAACCGACACACCTCGCAAGGTCGTGTCGTCCCGTCGCCCAACCAAGGGAACCGACGCTGAAACAGTCGCAGAGCCGGCGCCGCTGGTTCGGGAAGCCGACCCGGAATTCGAGCGTCTGCTGGCCGAAGAAGAAGCCATCGAGGCTTCCCTGAAGGACAAGAACCAAGACCTTTCGTTCCGACCCACGGATGGTGACTGATCATGCTCATGCCCAAGAAGGTGGCACACCGTAAACACCACCGGGGTCGCACTCGCGGCACCGCCAAGGGTTCCACGCAAGTGAACTTTGGCGAATATGGCATTCAGGCCGTCGAACCGGGCTGGATCACCAGCCGGCAAATCGAGGCCGCCCGTATTGCCATGACCCGTCATGTGAAGCGTGGCGGCAAGGTCTGGATCAACGTATTTCCCGACAAGCCCGTTACCGCCAAACCGGCCGAGACCCGTATGGGTTCGGGCAAAGGCAACCCTGAGCATTGGGTCGCCGTCGTCAAGCCAGGGCGGATCCTTTTCGAGTTGGCGTACCCAGATGAAGTGATCGCCCGGGGGGCCCTCAACCGAGCGATCCAGAAGTTACCGATCAAGGCCCGGATCGTTACCCGAGAGGATGGCTTCGATGGCTGATGCCGTAACCGAACAATCTGACGCCGAACTCCTGGAGAGTTTGGCCGATGCCAAGAAAGAGCTGTTCAACCTGCGGTTTCAGCTCGCCACCGGACAGCTCGCGAACCCCGCTCGCATCCGAGAGATCAAGAAGGGCGTCGCCCGTGTTCGTACCGAACAACGCCGGCGCCAACTCGCTGAGACAGGAATCAAGTAATGGCAACCGAAGACAGTGCAACCGGCACTGAGCGCAACACTCGGAAGATGCGTGAAGGCGTGGTCTATTCCGCCAAAATGGACAAGACCGCAATTGTGGAAGTGACCCGCCGGTCTCGCCACCCGCAGTATTCAAAGACCGTTCAGCACCGGGCTCGTTATTACGTGCACGATGAAGAAAATACCCTGAACGCCGGCGACCGGGTTCGGATCGCCGAAACCCGTCCGCTCAGCAAGAACAAGCGCTGGCGCTTGGTGGATGTCCTGGAGCGTGCACGGTGATTCAGCAAGAAACCCGACTTCGGGTGGCCGACAACTCCGGGGCGCGCGAGGTGCTCTGCATCAAAGTGTTGGGCGGCTCAAAGCGTCGTTATGCCGGCATCGGAGACATTTTCGTCGCCACCGTCAAAGACGCCATTCCCGGCGCAGCGGTCAAGAAGGGCGAGGTCGTCAAGTGCGTTGTTGTTCGCACCAAGAAAGAACGCCGCCGCCCCGATGGTAGCTATATCCGTTTCGACGAGAATGCGGCCGTACTGATCAACGAGCAGAAGCAACCACGTGGAACACGCATCTTCGGCCCGGTCGGCCGCGAGCTTCGGGACAAGAAGTTCATGCGCATCGTTTCGCTCGCCCCGGAGGTGATCTGACATGAAGATCCGCAAAGGTGACAAGGTTCGGGTGCTCACCGGCAAGGACCGGGGTCGAGATGGTGTTGTGAAAACCGCGATACCGACCCGCAACAAGGTGATCGTTGAAGGAATCAACATCGCCAAGCGACACACCAAGCCCCGTTCGGCTGAAGATCCCGGCGGCATCATCGACAAGGAAATGCCGATCGATGTGTCCAACGTGGCCGTGCTGAGCCCCAAAGACGACAAACCGACCCGCGTCGGCTACAGCACAAACAAACAAGGCGAAAAAATCCGTGTCTGCAAGAGGACCGGCGTAGAGATTCCAGATGGAGAAGCCTGATGAGCGCAGTTGAACTCACCGTGCCTCGGATGAAGGCAAAGTACAACGACGAGATCCGTCAGCAACTGCTGACAGAACTCGGCTTGCCCAATGTGATGATGGTCCCCAAATTGGAGAAGATCGTCGTGAACATGGGCGTGGGCGAGGCTCTCCAAAATTCGAAGAACCTCACGAACGCCGTCGCCGATCTCGGCGTCATCACCGGTCAGAAAGCAGTGGTCACCAAGGCCAAGAAATCGCTGGCCAGTTTCAAGCTTCGTCAGGGCAATGCCATCGGTGCCAAGGTCACCTTGCGAGGCGATCAGATGTGGGAGTTCTTCGATCGGCTGGTCACGTTGGCCATTCCCCGCATTCGTGACTTCCGCGGTCTCAGCCCCAGATCCTTCGACGGTCGGGGCAACTACACCTTCGGTCTCACCGAACAGCTGATGTTCCCCGAGATCAACTACGACACCGTCGACGTGAGTCGCGGTATGGACATCACCATCGTGACAACTGCGATGACAAACGAACACGGCAAGGCGTTGCTCGACGCCTTCAGTTTCCCGTTCCGACGCGAAGGGCAGGCCCAGTAATGGCCAAGAAAGCACTGATCAACAAGCAGCAGAAGAAGCCCAAGTTCAAGGTTCGGGCCTACACCCGATGCCAGAACTGTGGCCGACCCAAGTCGGTGTACAAGCGTTTTGGTCTGTGTCGTATCTGTTTCCGTCAAATGGCGCACAACGGGGAGATCCCCGGCGTGACCAAGGCCAGCTGGTAGGGGAGAAACCATGACAATGACCGATCCCATCGCCGACATGCTGACCCGCATTCGGAACGCCAACATCGCCATGCACGACGAGGTCGCAATGCCAGCGTCGAAACTGAAAGAGTCCCTGGCGGCCCTTCTCTACAAAGAGGGCTATATCGGATCCTTCAGCACGGCCGACAACCAGGACGCCCCAGGCCGCACGCTGACGATCAACATGAAGTACTCGCCCGAGCGGGCCCGGGTCATCTCCGGACTCAAGCGGGTGTCCAAGCCCGGACTCCGGGTCTACACCGCCTCCACACAGATCCCTCGGGTCTATGGCGGGCTCGGTGTGGCTGTTCTATCCACCAACAAGGGACTTGTTACTGACCGGGAGGCCCGCAAGGCCAAGGTCGGCGGCGAGGTTCTCTGCTACGTCTGGTAGGAGCTCGTATGTCTCGAATCGGAAAATCGCCAATCGAATTGCCCAGCGGCGTCGAGGTAAAGGTGGCGGGAAGCAACGTTGAAGTCAAGGGTTCCAAGGGAACGCTGACCATCGATCTCCCCGAGCAGATCTCACTCTCCCAAGAAGGCACCACGCTCACCCTCGACCGGGCGAACGACGAGCGTCAAAGCCGAGCCCTTCATGGCCTGGCACGGTCACTCGTGAACAACATGGTCATCGGCGTCGACAAAGGTTTCAAGAAGGAACTGAGGATCGTCGGCGTCGGGTACCGCGCCCTGGCCAAGGGTCCCACCACGCTGGAAATGTCGCTCGGTTACAGCCACACCATCACAGTCAAGGCTCCGGATGGCATCACCTTCGAGGTGCCCGAGAACACCACAATCGTGGTAAACGGAATCGACAAACAGGCCGTAGGCCAGGTCGCTGCCGAGATCCGCGCCCTTCGCAAGCCCGAGCCCTACAAGGGTAAAGGTGTCATGTACGCCGGTGAGCGGATCATCCGCAAGGCCGGAAAGGCAGGCAAGTAGTAATGGCAACGGCAAAGAAGACGGCGTTGAAGAACAAACGCCAGTTCCGGGTCCGGAAAAAGGTCGTCGGAACACCCGAGCGGCCCCGCCTGGCGGTGTTCCGTTCCAACAAACACATCAGCGTTCAGGTGATCGACGATTCGGCCGGCAAGACACTGGCTGCTGCGTCCACCTACGAGGCCGCGATGCGCGAGGGTTCAGGAACCGTCGCCGCAGCCAAGGCCGTTGGCGCTGAGGTTGGTCAGCGGGCCAAAGCGGCCGGAGTGACCACCGTGGTATTCGATCGTGGCGGTAATCGCTACGCCGGGCGGGTTGCCGCTCTGGCAGACGCTGCTCGCGAAGCAGGACTGGAGTTCTAGCAATGGCACAACCACAACGCAGTAACGATCGTGGTGACGGTCGTGAGTCTCGAGTCATCACCATCAACCGGGTCGCCAAAGTAGTCAAGGGTGGCCGACGGTTCGCCTTCACCGCCCTCGTAGTGCTAGGTGATCAGAACGGCCGTGTCGGTCTGGGGTACGGAAAGGCCAAGGAGGTTCCGCTGGCGATCCAGAAGGGAACCGAGGAGGCCCGGAAGCTCCAATTCGACGTCCCGATGGCGGGCGGAACCATCACCCACCCCGTGATCGGCACCCAGGGCGCGGGACGGGTGCTTTTGAAGCCGGCCGCTCCCGGTACCGGTGTTATCGCCGGTGGCGCCGCTCGGTCCATTCTGGAAGAGGCTGGTATTCGCGACGTTCTCTGCAAGAGCTTGGGTTCGGCCAACCAGATCAACGTGGCCCGTGCCACGATCAACGCCCTTCAGAGCTTGATGCGACCCGATGAGGTGGCCAAGCTGCGCGGACTCGACGCTGATGAGTTCACCCCCAAGGGGATGCTCGAGGCGTATAACGAGACCGAACGCACCCGGGGCCGTAACACCGCAGAGGCGGCCACATGAGCAAGATCAAGGTAACCCAGATCCGATCCACGATCGGTTCCAAGCCAAAGACTCGCGGCTCGCTGCGGTCGCTGGGACTTCGTGGCATCGGCCAAAGCAACACGCTGGAAGACAATGCGGTGGCTCGAGGCTCTATCGCCCGGGTCTCGCATCTGATCACCGTCGAGGAAGTCTGATGAAGATCCATGACCTGAAGCCCGCCGAGGGCTCAACTCACCGTAAGAAGCGCAAGGGCCGCGGTATCGCCGGCGGCAGCGGTAAGACCGCCGGGCGCGGCCACAAGGGTCAGAAGGCCCGTGGCACGATCCCAGCTCGCTTCGAAGGTGGACAGCTGCCACTGCAGCAACGTCTGCCGAAGCTTCGTGGTTTCCAGAACCCTTTCCGCGTCGAGTATCAGGGCATCAACCTCGACACCCTGATAGAGGCCAAACTCACCGATATCAGCCCCGAATCGCTCCGCGATGCCGGCTTGCTCCACAAAGGTGCGTTGGTGAAGATCTTGGGACGGGGAACGGTAAACAAGGCCCTCACGGTGAAGGCCCACGCCATTTCCAAGTCAGCTTCTGAAGCGATCACTAACGCTGGAGGATCGGTGGAGATTGTGCCGCTGCCCTTCAGTGTGCGTCCGCCCGCCAGCGGCAACCAGCACATGAACCGCTAGCAGAGGTTCGCTGCTCCGTCTTTTCCATGTGGCTCGGCGTTCCGGCGCCGAGCCATTTTCGTTATTCGCACACGGTTGGCTGGCACCGGCCAACCCAGATCATCAACTAGGTTTACCACGTGATTACAACGATTCGTAATGTGCTCCGCACCCCGGACCTGCGGAACAAAATCCTGTTTACGCTCTTCATCATCGGCGTCTACCGGCTGGGTGCACAGATCCCTGCGCCCGGCGTAGACCTGGACCAACTGGTCCAACTACGAGACAACCAGGACGCCACGTCGGGCGGCATTTTCGGCTATCTGAATCTTCTCTCCGGCGGTGGTATCGCCAACCTCAGCTTCTTCAGCCTGGGCATTCTTCCCTATATCACTTCCAGCATCATCATCCAGATCCTCACCGTGGCCATCCCCAAACTGGAGGAATGGCAGAGCCAAGGGGCGGTCGGCCAGCGCAAGATCACGCAATGGACCCGTTACATCGCGGTCATCCTGGCTCTCGTTCAATCCACCGGCATCGTGTTCCTGGTGAACCGCAACCCCGAGCAGTTCTTCGGTGCCGGTTCTGGCGTCGACATCTTCCCCAACGGTGGCGCAGCTCGGATCTTCCTGGCCGTCATGTGTATTACGGTCGGCACCGCGGTTGTCATGTGGTTGGGTGAACTCATCACCCAGAAAGGCATCGGCAACGGGATGTCCATGATCATCTTCGCCTCGGTAACTGCCGCCCTTCCGGCCCTCGGTATCCAACTGTGGGAACGAGGCAAGGTCTCCAGTATCACCCAGTTCGGGGTATTGGGGATCGCCCTCCTTCTCCTTGCGTTCCTGGTTGTAGGAATCGTGTTCGTCGAGCAGGGGCAGCGCCGCATCCCGGTGAACTTTCCGAAACGGCAGGTGGGACGGCGTGTCATGGGGGGCAATAACACCTACATTCCGCTCAAGGTCAACCAGGCCGGCGTGATCCCCGTCATCTTCGCGTCCTCGCTTTTGCAGCTCCCGTCGTTGGTTGTGAACGTGCTCCCAACTTCGGGAGATCCCGCCAACGGAAACTGGGGCGATGCGGTACGTAACTTCGTCTCCAACAACCTCTATCAGCCCACCAACCTGGGATACATCCTGGTCTTTGGCTTTTTGATCATCGGTTTCGCCTACTTCTACAACTCCATCGCATTCGACCCGATTCGCCGGGCCGATGAACTGAAAAAACAGGGTGGCTTCATCCCCGGGATCCGTCCCGGATCTCAAACCGAAGCACACATGGCGAAAATCCTCAACCGGATCACTCTCCCCGGCGCCGTCTTTTTGGGGTTGGTGGCACTGGTTCCGTCTGCCATCCTTGCGTGGTACCTAGGGGGAGGCGGGAACGTCGGCCTGATCGGTTTCTCGGGTGTGTCAATCCTCATCGGTGTTGGCGTTTCCCTCGAACTGCTCAAGCAGATCGACAGCCAACTCATGCAACGGAACTATGAGGGATTTCTCAAATGACAGTTCGGCTCGTGATCTTCGGTCGTCAGGGTGCTGGCAAAGGCACCCAAGCGGTCAACATCGTCAATACCTACGGTGTGGCGCACATATCAACCGGTGACATGCTGCGAGCAGCAGTAAAGGCTGAGACTCCGATGGGCCTGAAGGCCAAAGCCGTGATGCGGGCGGGGAATCTAGTGGGTGATGACATCATCAACGGGATCGTTGCCGAACGACTCCAGGAAGATGACGCTACGGGTCCGGGCTTCGTGCTGGATGGATACCCCCGCACAATCAACCAAGCCGAAGCGCTGCTCGACTTCCTTGGCGACAATCATCTTGACGCTGTGATCGATCTCGATGTTCCGCTCGAAGAGGTGACGGCACGAATGAAGAGCCGAGGGCGAGCTGACGACACCGATGACGGCATCGCCCGTCGCCTGGATCTGTATGAGCAAGAAACCCGCCCTGTGCTGGACTTCTTCAAAGAAAAGGGCCTCCTGGTCACCGTCGACGGCCTTGGAACCGAAGAGGAAGTATCTTCCCGCCTCATCGCCGCCATCAACGAGCACCTGTAACGGTCGCCCAAAACGAGCACCTGTAACGGTCGTCCGAAACGAGCTGGCCTGAGTCTGGTGCCGATCACCGCTCCGGGCGGCGCGATTTGGAAGAATAGAGCGATGCGGGGTTCGTATCTGATCGTTGGCTTGCTTGCTCTCCTCGGAGTTGCCCTCCCGAGCACTTCCGCATCGGCCCAGGATCCGCCCGACATCCCCGTCTACTCCCAGCGGGTCGTCCGAGCCGCTTATGAAGGATTGCTGGGGCGGGAACCCGATTCGCGAGGATTCGACTATTGGGTTGGGCTGCTCGAGAGTGGCGTGCCCGCTGGTTCGGTGGTGGCGGCGATCGGCGATGCGGATGAGCATCGACAGTTCGTGACGGCCGGCTACTACCGTCGCGTTCTCGGCAGGGAACCGGACGCGAACGGTCTCCGGTACTGGTCAGAGGGCATCATCGATGATTTCACCGGTGCCTCCCTGGGCCGGGAACTGTTTGCATCCGAAGAATTCTTTCTCGGATCCGGGGGCAACAACACGTCGTTCGTCACCGCGATGTATCAAGTGATCCTCAATCGTGACCCCGATCCCGGTGGTCTTGGATACTGGTCCGGGTTGGTTGATCAAGGAGTGGGGCGGGGGGCAATAGCGCAGGAGATCCTTCGTTCCACGGAGGGGATCCTTCAGCCCGACCTTTCGGTGCAGGCTGCTGCTCCTTCACCAAATGGGACCGGATCCCCGGACCGCATGCGGATAGATCTCGATCGAGACATCGACATAGATGCCACCGCCGTGATCGTTGCGGTAGACGGCAAGCGCGTGAGGGGTACGTTGGCGCCGGACCCCGACAACATGACTGACCGCAGCGTCTTCCTCTTCGTTGCCGACCAACCCGTCCGGGCCACCGAAGGCGCTGCTGTGATCGTGACCGTGTTCGCGGCTTCCGATCTGGCGACCGGCGAAGGTGTGGTGGAGGCCGTGGACTATCAGTTTCGTTACTCTGCCAAGCCCATTTCACGACCGGGGAACAACCCTGAGGGCGAATTGATTGTGGCGTTCTACGGGCACCCGCGAACCGGAGTTCTGGGCGTAGCTGGAGAAGGCCCACCGGACCAGGCGTTGCAACGGCTCCTGGCCCAGGCCGCCCCCTATGAGGTCACTGGGAGGCCAATCGTTCCGGCCTTCGAAATGATCGCCACGCTTGTAACCGCAAGCCCCGGCCCCGACCGTCTCTACCGGAGCCGGGCTACCGAGGAAGAACTTCGTCGCTACCTGAACACCATCAGAACGGTTGACGGCCGGCTGATCCTGGATATCCAGCCGGGGCGGGCTGACGTCCTCGACGAGGCCATGGCCCACGAATCGCTTCTGAGCGAGCCCGAGGTGGGGCTGGCGATAGACCCTGAATGGGTTGTGGGACCAACCCAAACCCCCAGTGGGCGCATCGGTTCCCTGGACGCCCGCGAAATCAACCGGGTTTCGGCCTATCTTTCCCAGCTCGTCCAACAAAAAGGCATTCCCCCCAAGATCCTGATCATCCATCGATTCAAACCGGACATGGTCACCAACACCGATCTCATCGAGAGCCCACCGGGAGTCCGGATCCTTTTCCACGCCGACGGTGAAGGAGGGCCAGCAGCCAAACTCGCCGACTACGACAACTTGTTGCCCGACCGGTTTGAGAAAGGCATCAAGATCTTCTACGACGAAGACTCGCCCACCATGACGCCCGATCAACTGCTCCTTCGCACGAATCCGGACCCGACCTTCATCAGCTACCAATAGTCCGCGCCCAACTGATGGCTGGAACCGGCGCGGCCAGTATCCTGGCTACATGGCGCACGATCACATGGTCCATCAGCACCGTGACGTGCAAGGCGGTGCCGAACGGGCCGCAGTATTTGGTGTCAGCGATGGAATCGTCAGCAACGTTGCCCTGATTCTCGGGGTTGCGGCCGCCGCAGAGTCCTCCAACAGCGTCGTCATCGCGGGTCTCAGCGGCCTCCTGGCCGGAGCGGCATCCATGGCGGCAGGGGAGTACGTGTCGATGAAGGCCCAGGCCGAGCTGGTGGAACGCGAACTCAACCGGGAACGCGAGTCGCTGGCCAAGAATCCGCGGGCAGAAACCCGGGAGCTAGCCACGATTTATGAACAACGGGGTGTGGCGCCCGACGCGGCCCGGGACATGGCTACCGCGGTCATGGCCGACCCTGATGTGGCGTTGGAAGTACACGCCCGAGAAGAACTGGGGATCAATCCGGCCGAGATCGGAAACCCGGTGGGGGCAGCGCTGAGTTCATTTGCCGCTTTTGCCATTGGGGCGCTCATCCCGCTGCTGCCGTGGTTCGTCACCGACGGCACTTCTGCAGTTCTGTATTCGATCATGGCAGGACTGGGGGCGTCGGCTGCAGTTGGCATCACCCTGGCCACCTTCACTGAACGATCCAAGATCAAAACCGCCGCTCGCCAAGTTGCTCTGGCAGCAGTGGCCTGCGCCGTCACCTACGGCCTCGGCTCCGCCCTGGGTGTAGCGCTGTAATTTTGGTTCCACTCGCCTTCGTTCGTTCCTCACTCCGGGTCGTTTCACGGCTCGCTCCGCTCAACCAGAACGACACGCTTCGTGGGCTGCTCCGTCCCTCCGCA
>JABDIY010000138.1 GCA_013003535.1 Acidimicrobiales bacterium
CGATCCGTTGCGCAAAGACAATGAATGCAATCCGCCGCAGGACGGAACGGTGGTAGCGGCGATGCCCGGAGCCGGCTCGCTGCGAGCTGATGAGGCCCTTGTCCTCATAGAAGCGAAGGGCCGACGAGGCGACCCCGCTGCGCTTGGAAACTTCTCCAATGGTGAGAACCGACTCCATTCTGTAACCCTATCTGAGAAAAGGCTTGACTTCAAGTTTACTTGAACTTGTATTTTGTCTCCCAACGAGAAAGGAACGAACTATGACACACAACGACGCGACCATCAGCGGCTTGCGCGTGGCGGTCACCGGCGGCACATCGGGCCTGGGCCTTGCACTTGTGAGATTGTTGGCTGCGGGTGGGGCGCACGTTGCCTTCGTCGCCCGCACCGCCGCCGACGTGGAGCGAGTGGCGACAGAAACGGGTGCCGTCGGAATTGTCGGTGACGTTGGCGAGAAAGATGACGCCTACCCGCTGGCGCTCCAAATAACAGCCAACCTCGGTGGACTGGACGTCTTGATCAACAATGCGTCCAGTCTCGGGCCGATCCCGTTATCTCCCCTCGCCGACACCGAATGTGAGGATCTCGAGGAAGCACTGCGGATCAACGTGGTCGCGCCATTCCGATTGACGAAGGCACTGTTCGGGTCGCTGGCGGCATCGGCGAGACAGGGCCGTGGAGCGGTCGTGATCAACATCTCCAGCGACGCTGCGGTCAATGCGTACCCCACCTGGGGAGCCTATGGCGCCAGCAAGGCGGCGCTCCACCATCTCACCGCCATATGGGAAGAAGAGTCGAACGAGGCGGGGATTCGTTTCCTCTCCATCGACCCGGGTGATATGGACACTCCCCTCCATGCGCTCGCCGACCCCGAGGCCGACCCTGCCACGCTCAAGCGCCCGGCCGACTCTGCCTCTGAGGTTCTCGAAGCAATTCTGGACGCTCTTTCGACCGCCGCCACCCTCCCATCGGTAGGCCGACGATGATCGCCGCCAACCGCCCGAGCCGGAAGTCTCGGAAGCTCATGGTTGTCACATCCGACGGTCATATCGAAGACCGGGATCGGTTGGAGATCGGACAGCTCTTCAGACCAGGCGACCTGGTGGTCGCCAACGATGCGGCGACGCTGCCGGCCAGCCTGCGCGGTAGCCATGAGCTGACTGGCGAACCCATCGAGATAAGGCTGGCCGGGTTCCTTCCAACTGACGAACCAACGGTCGGCCACCTGACCCGGTTTGTTGCAGTGGTTTTCGGAGAAGGCGACTACCAGATGCGAACCGAGGACCGGCCGGATCCGCCACCACTGGCGCCCGGAGACCGGTTGCTGCTGGGACCGCTGATCGCTCTGGTCGAGCGCCTGCTCGATCACCCACGACTCATCGCTGTTCACTTCGTCGGCGAGCCTGCGCGGGTCAGGGCGGGGCTAGCGAAGCACGGTCGGCCAATCCAGTACTCACACGTCCCGGAGAGCCTGGAACTGTGGGACGTGTGGACGAACCTCGCCGCCGAGCCTTTCGCTTTTGAGGCACCCTCAGCAGGGTTTGCGCTTAGCTGGAATGCACTCTCAACGTGGAAAAGGCGTGGCATCGAGTTTGCGACGCTCACCCATGCCGCCGGAATCTCCTCCACCGGCGATCCCAAGCTCGATGAGAGGCTGCCATTTGACGAGCCGTACATCATCCCCGCTACCACAGCCGATTCAATCGCCGCAGCCCGCGAGCGCGGTGGCGCGGTCATCGCTATTGGAACAACGGTCGCCAGGGCCCTCGAATCGGCCGCCGCCGGCGACGGTTCTGTGCGTGCCGGGAAAGGAACCGCTCGCGGCCGCATCGGTGCGGACACCACGCTGCAGGTGGTCGACACGATTCTGACGGGAGTACATCAACCCGGAGAAAGTCACTTCGAACTGCTTCGTGCTTTCGCCGACGATTCCGTCCTGCAACGAATTCACGAAGCTGCCACCCAGCGTCACTACCGAACGCACGAGTTC
>JABDIY010000150.1 GCA_013003535.1 Acidimicrobiales bacterium
CGGCCCGCTCGGCCCGCTCCTGCACCTTCTCACAGGCTGCATCGCCGGCCATCCGGAGCGACACCTTTCCGTTGGGATCGATGTCCTCAACAACAACGTCGACCGACTGGCCAAGTTCAAGGACATCCTCTACCTTGTTGATCCGCTTGCCGCCCCCGATCTTGGAGATGTGCAGCAGACCGTCGCGGCCGGGAAGGATGTTGACGAACGCACCGAACTTGGTGATGTTCACCACCTTGCCGGGGTAGGTCTGGCCCACGTCAGCGGTGGGCGGATCGAGGATCAGTTTGATCTGACGCTCGGCTTCGTCAACGATGGTCTTGTCCGGGGATGCGATGGACACAATGCCAACCATGCCGTCGTCGTCAACACTGATGTTGGCGCCGGTCTCGGCCTGGATGGCGTTGATGACCTTGCCCTTGGGGCCGATGACCTCACCGATCTTGTCGATCGGGATTTCGAAGGAGATGATCTTCGGTGCGTACTCGGTGACCTCGGCTCGTGGTGCCGAGATTGCCTCGTTCATGACCGCCAGGATCGCCAACCGGGCTTCCTTGGCTTGATTCAATGCGTCGGCGAGAACGTCGGCGGGGATGCCGTCGATCTTGGTGTCGAGCTGAAGTGCGGTGACGAACTCGGAGGTTCCGGCCACCTTGAAGTCCATGTCACCGAAGGCATCTTCGGCGCCCAGGATGTCGGTGAGTGTGGTGTATTTGCCTTCGGCATACACCAGACCCATCGCGATGCCGGCGACCGGCGCCTTGATCGGAACACCGGCATCCATGAGGCTCAGCGAAGAACCGCAGACCGACGCCATGGAGGTGGAGCCGTTGGAGGTGAGAACGTCAGAGACCAGCCGAAGGGTGTAGGGCCAGTCTTCCTGGGAAGGGATGACTGGCACCAAGGCCCGCTCGGCCAGCAGACCGTGGCCGATCTCACGACGCTTCGGGCCCCGCATGAAGCCGGTCTCACCGGTGGAGAAGGGCGGAAAGTTGTAGTGATGCATGTACTTCTTGCGTTCCAGCGGATCTATACCGTCGATCATCTGGTCCATCCGTCCCATGCCCAACGTAGTGACGTTGAGTACCTGGGTTTCGCCCCGCTGGAACAGGCCGGAGCCATGCACGCGTGGCAGGACGCCAACCTCGGCGGAGAGGGGTCGAAGTTCGGATGGGCCGCGACCGTCAATGCGGGCACCGTCGTTCACGATTCGACGACGGACGACGGCCTTGCTCAGTGAGCGGAACGCTGCTTTGAGTTGCTTTTCGGCAATCGGGTTGCCATCGGCGAAGCGGGGCAGCAGCGTTTCGAGCACTTCAGTCTTCAGCGCACCTTCTGCGGCGCCACGTTCGGCCTTATCTGCCATGCTCATGACCTCGACCATGCGCGCTTCGCCCAATTCGGTAACGGCCGCCATCTGCTCATCGGTGTAGTCCACCTGAGCAACGAAATCCATGACCGGCTTGCGGCCACCCACAGCTTCGACGAGTCGGTTCTGAAGAGCGATCGCTTCTTTGATGTATTGCTCGGACTCCTTGAGGGCTTCAGCCAGGGCCGCTTCGTCGACCTTTGGAGCGCCGTTCTCGCCGTTCATCCATTGGGTGGCGGTGCCACCGGCTTCCACCATCATCACGGCGATATCACCGTTGTCCAGTTGGCGCCCGGCCACGACGATTTCGAAGGAGGATTCATCACCCTCGGCGTAGGTGGGGTGGGGTAGCCATTCACCGTCGGTGGTGTAGGCCAAACGAACGGCGCCAATGGGGCCGTCGAAGGGGACGTCGGAGATCATCAAAGCGGCCGACGCAGCGTTGATGGCGAGAACGTCATACGGGTTCTTCTGGTCAGCCGACTGAACGGTGACGACCACGTGGACCTCGTTGCGGAATCCATCGGGAAACGACGGGCGCAGCGGCCGGTCGATCAGACGGCACGTGAGCGTGGCGTGGTCCGAGGACCGCCCCTCCCTCCGGAAGAACGAGCCGGGGATCTTGCCCGCAGCGTAGGACCGCTCTTCAACGTCCACGGTGAGCGGGAAAAAGTCGATTCCTTCACGGACGTGACGGGCACCGGTTGCCGCTACCAGCACCTGGGTGTCACCCATGCGGGCAACTACCGAGCCACTGGCCAAACCGGCCATCTTGCCTGTTTCCAGGCGCATGTCGGGACCATCACCAGAGGTGACGGTTCCGCTTACTACTACAGCATCAGCCATTGATGCTCCTTTGTCTTGAATTGACGCGCCAGCGACCCTCGCTGGAGCTTGCGGCAGCGTCAGATCCTAGATTGCAGCCACCGAACCGGACTCTTCTATGAGCGCTCGGGAGCCAGAAACCAGGCTCTGCAACTACCGTGACGGTTTCCCCGTCGGCATAACTCTACTCGTTATGAATGCAACTGCGTCGCAGTGTGACTCATGGGGATCGTGACGTTGGAAAATGATCTGCGCGAACCTGTGCTGTCGCCTCGAACGTGACTGCGCGAACCCACGGAAACGATGCTTGTCGCTTGGATCATGTTTGCGCGAACCCACGGAAACGATGCTTGTCGCTTGGAACATGTTTGCGCGAACCCACGGAACCTGTACTGTCGCCTCCGGCGGCCGTTCTGCCGCCACGGAGGCGGGCCTACTCGGCGCTCCACTAACTACGTCAAAAGCTGACACTCGGACTGCTCAACAGGCTTCGCTTCGCCTTTGGCCCCCGGAGGGCTGAGGGCGGCTAGAAAACAACTGCAGATAACGCTGCAGCTGTTGCTTGGCCCGGAGGCGGCGCCTCCGTGGCGACGGAACGGCCCCGCTAAAGGCGACAAGCATCGTCTACCCGGGTTCGCGCAATCACGTTCGCGCAATCACGTTCCAGCGATCGTGGGCAACACACCCATTCGGCAGGCGAGCGGAACCAGTATTACTTGCGGAGACCGAGTTCGGCGATGAGGGAGCGGTAACGCTCCACGTCGATGGCGGCGAGATAATCGAGCATGCGACGGCGACGGCCGACCAGCATGAGCAGACCACGTCGGCTGTGGTGATCCTTTTTGTGCGTCGACAGGTGATCGGTCAGATGAACGATCCGGTCGGTCAGGAGAGCGATCTGGACCTCAGGTGACCCGGTATCGCCTTCGCCACGGCCGTGTTTTGTGATGGTGTCAGCCTTGGGGGGAAGATTGGCGGCGGGCTTGCTCATGGTGAAACTCTTTCGTAGCTGTGAAGAGGGTGGTCCTCGGGTCCAGCCGTCATCGTGGTTACACCACGGGACAGCAGCCTGAAAGGATAGCGGCGGACCGATACGGTTCACCGGGTGAAGCTGTCCGAGTACGAAATATTCGTTGTTGGGACTCCCCCACCCCATCATGGCGGTCGCTACTTCATCTTCGTCAAGTTGGTGACCGACGACGGGATCGTTGGGTACGGCGAAATCTATGCTGCCACCTTTGCGCCCCACACGGTTGCCGCGTCGGCCAAAGACGTGATCGAACGGGACGTGCTGGGAACCGACCCCCGATCGATAGAAAGACTGTTCCGTACCGTCTACAGCCGAGGGTTCACGCAACGGCCTGATCTGTCCTTGATGGGGGTCTTCAGCGGCATCGAAATGGCCTGCTGGGATATCGCCGGCAAAGCCGTGGGGCTACCGGTCACCGAACTTCTGGGGGGCAGGGTACGGAACTCGCTGCGTACCTATACCTATCTCTATCCCCTGGACCCTGGCGAAGACATCTACGCCAACACCGGTGTCTACGACACCCCCTCGATTGCTGCCGAAGTGGCCGCGGCCTATGTTGCGGCTGGCCACACGGCGGTGAAACTCGATCCGATGGGCGGCTACTACGCCGGCGATCCCCGGATGCCGTCGCTGGGCCGGATGGACTTGGCCGAGGCGATGGTGGGAGCTATTCGAGAGGCGGTGGGCTCCAGTGCCGACATCTGTTTCGGCACGCACGGACAGTTCACCCCGGCCGGAGCCCTGCGGCTCGCCAACCGGATCGAACGCTTTGAACCGCTGTGGTTTGAGGAACCGGTTCCGCCTGATGTGGTGGGGTCCATGGCCGCGGTGGCTGCCGGCACCAACCTCCCCATCGCCGCTGGCGAACGACTAGCCACCAAGTATGAATTCGCGCCACTGCTCGCCTCGGGCGCTGTACAGATCGCCCAGTTGAACACCAGCCGGGTGGGCGGAATTCTGGAAGCCCGGAAGGTGACCGCGATTGCTGAAGCCCACCACGCCCACATTGCGCCACACCTCTACAACGGCCCCATCGGGGCGGCGGCCAACATCGCCGTCGCCGCGATGGCACCGAACTTCCTCATCCTCGAGGCCATTCTGGACTTCGGCGGTTTCCATGCGGAGCTCCTGAAGTCTCCTCTTCAGTGGGCGGATGGCCACGTGATCGTCCCAACCACACCAGGTCTGGGGGTGGAGCTGAACGAGGATGTTGCTCGCTCGCACCCGTACGACGGCGACCTCCTCCACCTCGAAATGCCGTGGCGATAGTGGACGCTCTCTACCTGGCTGACGGCAAGCTCTTCCGGCCAACCGAATATTCGCGGGGTCCGTGGATGGCCGACGCCCAGCACGGCGGTCCACCAGCCGCTCTGCTGCAACGACTGATCGAGAACTGCACAGAACCAGACCACTGGATCTCTCGCATGTCGGTGGAACTGCTGGCACCGGTACCGCTCACGCCTTTGACATTCACCACCGAACTCCAACAACTCAGCCGTCGGGTGCAGTTTGCGGGTGCCGAGTTGCTCAGCGATGGCAGGGTCGTAGCCCGGGCACGAGCCCGGATTCTTCGCCAATCCGAGCCGATCTTCTCTGAGTCGCCGGAGACCGATGGACCGTTCCTACTGCCTGGAGCCGAAGTTCAGCGTGAAGCACCAGCTTGGTTGATCGGGCAAGACCACCTCACGTTCCACCAAAAGGCTGTAGATCACCGCTGGGAGGACGGCGACTTCGATTCACCGGGATCAGCGGTTTGTTGGCAGCGGCTCAACAAGCAGGTGATCGCGGGCGAAGAGCCCAGCGGCCAACAGCGAGTGATGGCGCTGGCCGATCTCGCCAGTGGAGTCAGCGCAGTCCTCTCCATGGCCAGCGGTTACGGAATGATCAACTCCGATCTCGACGTTGCCTTCGTGCGACCACCGGTCGGCGAGTGGCTCCGAACCGACGCCACCACCCGCCTCGGCCCTCGGGGAACCGGTGTGTGTTCCAACACACTCTGCGACCAACTCGGGGTGATCGCCCACGGGACCCAAACACTCTTGGGTCGGTCATTCGCATAACTCACGAGAAGCAGATCGCCCGCTCAATAGACTGGTGCCATGGCGGGAGACCCCGAACAGGATCTGGACCACGGACGAGTCCGGGATCTCAACAGCGCGTTCTATGCCAGTCATGAGGCGAAAGACTTCGATGCAATGGCGGCCCTATGGAGCCACGGCAAGGACGTGGTTTGCATCCATCCCGGCTGGCCCATCCTTCGAGGCTGGGAGGCCGTTGGAGAAAGCTGGCGCAGGATCTTTGCCGGTCCTGCGGAGAATCAGTTCATCGTGACCAACGAGCAGCTGAACATCGGCCAAGGAGTTGCGTGGATCACCTTGGATGAGAACCTGATGAGCGCATCCGGAACGGGAACGATCGCCGCCACCAACGTGTTTCTCAAGATCCAAGGGGAATGGAAGGTCGTGCATCACCACGGCTCCCCGGTGGCGGCCCAACGAAAGCGGCCGGCTCCGTAGTGCACACCGCCGGGAACAGCTCGATGTAACTAGCTCAGGATGTCGGTGGCTACTTGGATGTCGGTAGCGAGCTGAGCTTTCAATACGTCGATGCCGTCGAAGCGCTGTTCCGATCGAATCATCTTCACGAACTCCACCCGTCCTTTGTGCCCATACAGATCACCCCGGAAATCGATCAGGTGCGCCTCCACCAGAGACCGGTCGGCGTCGGCGTAGAAGGTGGGCCGTTTCCCAACATTCACCGCTGCTTTGTGCCTCGACCCGTCAGGCAGCACATACCACGCGGCGTAGACACCATCGGCGGGGACCGCTCGATCGGCCGGCACATCCAGATTGGCGGTTGGAAAGCCAATGGTTCGGCCCCGCTGATCACCTTTGACCACCACACCATCGACGACGTGATGGCGACCCAACAACGCCGCCGCTGTGACAACGTCGCCGGCCGCAACGGCCCGACGGATCGCAGTTGACGAGATCGGCTCATGGGCGGCGTCGCTGCGTTCCACCTGACCCATTGCTTCTACATCAAAGCCGAAGTGAAGGCCTAGTTGGGCCAACACTTTCGTGTTGCCTTCTCGCCGATAGCCAAAATGGAAGTCGTCCCCCACCGTGACCGATTTGGCCTGGAGACAACGCACGATCACGCGCTCTACGAAATCGGCGGCCTGCTCTTTGGCCTGGGCCTCGTCGAAGTTGATGATCACCGTAGTGTCCACTCCGAAGCTCGCCAAGAGCTCCAACCGATGCTCGATCCCGGTCAGAATTCTCGGAGCGATCTGGGGACGGGTGATACGAGCGGGATGTGGGTCGAAGGTAACAACAGCCGACCGAGCCTGGAGTTCGTCCGCACGATGACGGGTTGCCTGAATAACAGCTTGGTGACCGAGGTGGACTCCATCGAACACGCCGATCGCAACCGCATGCGGTTCGGCCAGGCATTCATCGGCCTGAGGATTACGAACGATTCTCATCATCGACCCATCAACCTACCAATACCTTCACCGGCCGGAACTCGCCATCGCGAGACTCATACACCGCCAGCAGTTCACCGCCGGGTCCCTGTACCACGAGCCGACCTGAGCCGGTGCTGGAGCCCAACGACCGACCGTTCCGTACCTTCTGGGCGATCTCGTCATCGACCGCCATCGACGGGAGGTGCGCAAGCATCTGCTCGAGTGGTTGCAGCTCCGCGTCCTCAACCGGAGCCGCATCAGCTTCGGTGAAGCGGCCAACCGCAGTTCGGCGCAGGCCATGCAGGTGTGCCCCTCCGCCGAGAGCGGTGCCCAGGTCGGCGGCGAGCGAGCGGATATAGGTGCCCGCCGAGCAGCGGACGAACAGCTCATATTCCAGCGGATCCTCGGTTGGCTCAACCCGAAGTTCGTGCACGGTCACATCACGAGCAGGCCGGTCTACCTCGGTCCCCTCGCGAGCCAACTCGTGCAGCCGTCTCCCGTCGATCTTGATCGCCGAGACCATGGGCGGGATCTGTTTGATATCTCCCACAAATTGCTGCGCCGCTGACACAACCTCCGCAGGAGTGAGGATCATCTCGAATGTCCCCGTGGTGGTCCCGGTGGAATCCAACGAATCTGTGGTTGTCCCGAAAACCACCCGTCCCTGGTACTGCTTTTCGGTCCCCGTCAAGAACTGCAACAGTTTCGTTCCCTTGCCGACCCCCAGCAGAAGGACGCCCGTGGCGTCGGGGTCGAGCGTCCCCGCATGGCCAACCTTTCGGGTCCCGAGCTTCCTGCGGACCTGATCAACGATGTCGTGGCTCGTGCAACCGGCGGGCTTGTCTACAACGAGCAATCCATTGGCGCCGGAGTCACTCCGCCGAGCCATCCCACTCCTCCGCCTCATCAATCTCTGCCGATTCCTTTTCGGGGAGCTCCTCCTCGGCGCCCTCAGCCGGCTCTGACTCGAGCCCGAGCGAGGCGAGAATCATGTCTACACGGGCCCCCACGCGGACCGCAGGATCGAATTGGATCGCTACCTCCGGGGTCTTTCGCAATTTGGCCTGTCTGGCGATTGCCGACTGAAGCGGAATGCGCTGCTCCATCATGATCGACAGGATTTCCCGGTCACGCAGAGGGTCGGGATCTTCGAATGTGCTGATGAACACGTCGCAACGGTTCAAATCGCTGTCGACCTCAACACCAGTGATGGTGATGAACGGTAGTCGCTCATCGTCGAGCCGCTCGAAGTGTTCTGCCACGATCTGCTGTAACAATGCGTTGAGCCGCGCCGTACGCGGGTAGTGCTTGGTGCTTGCAGGCCGTTTGTTCTTCTTGGGTTGTCGCTTACTCATGGGGCTTCCCACCAATCTCGTTCGATCGATAGCACCGTAACGTCGGGGGTGGCCCAGATGCGGCGTTCGATGGCATCAGCCACTTCTTCGGCATGACTCACAGAGCCCGCCACCACGGTTGCTCCCAATCGCGAACGCTGCCACGAATCGAGATGGCCAACTTCGGCAACTCCAACCGATTTCCAGCGGTCGATGGTTCGAACCACGCTCTGGATCACTGACCGTTTGGCTTTCAATGATCCAGACATTGGCAGGTGGAGCTCGATGGTAAGAACGCAAACGTGCACAGCGGCCCGTTAGGTGCGGGGGATCTCCCGATCCTCGAATGTCTCGATGATGTCGCCCTCTTTGAGATCCTGGAAATCTGAGAGGCCGATGCCGCACTCAAATCCTGCCTGGACCTCGCGCACGTCGTCCTTCTCACGACGCAACGACTGGATCGATCCCTTCCAAATGATGGCCCCGTCGCGGAGGAACCGGACCTTGGAGTTGCGAGTAATCGTGCCGTTGAGCACCATGCAACCAGCGATGGCACCTTGGCGCGGAACTCGGAAGATCGCTCGGACCTCGGCTTCGCCCGTAACGACTTCTTCGAACTCGGGTTCGAGCATGCCGATCATGGCATTCTCGATATCTTCGAGGAGCTTGTAGATGATCTCGTAGTTACGGATCTCGACCTGCTCGTGGTCGGCCATCTCCCGGGCCTTGCGATCCGGGCGGACATTGAAGCCGAGGATCGTGGCATTGGATGTGGACGCCAGCAACACATCGCGCTCGGTGATGCCGCCTACGCCGCGGGAGACAAAAGCGAGTTTGACCTCGTCGCGTTCGAGCTTGCGGAGGGAATCGGTGACGGCTTCGAGAGAACCGTTGACATCGGCCTTCACGATCAGGTTGAGCGTGGCGGTCTCCCCGCGCTGGATCTGAGCGAAAATGTCTTCGAGCTTGGCACCACCGCTGGTGGCAGCGGCATCGCGTCCGAGGCTGGCCAAACGGTGCCAGTGCTCGCGGGTGGACGCCACCTTGGCGGCGATCTTCTCGCTGGGAGCGACTACGAAGGAGTCGCCGGCACTGGCAACGTCGGAGAGTCCAAGTACCTGCACCGGGACCGATGGGCCAGCCTTCTTGACGTTGTTGCCTTTGTCATCGATGAGAGCCCGGATACGACCCCACGCTGCGCCGCTCACCATCGGATCTCCCACGGCAAGCGTGCCTCGTTCTACGAGAACGGTGGAGACCGGACCGCGGCCGGTGTCGAGGAAGGATTCCAGTACTACTCCGGCGGCCCGACCCTTGGGCGTGGCCCGAAGGTCCTCGAGTTCGGAAACGACCGAGAGATTCTCCAGTAACTCGGGTACGCCCTCGCCGGTCATAGCGGACAGGGGAACCATGATTGAATCGCCACCCCACGCCTCGGGGACCAGGCCCCGCTCGGCCAGCTGGCTCATGACCTTATCGGGATCGGCTCCCTCTCGGTCCATCTTGTTGATGGCCACGACAATAGGGACGTCGGCCGCCAAGGCATGGTCAAGGGCCTCAGCCGTTTGGGGCATCACACCATCATCGGCCGCAACCACGAGAACCACGATGTCGGTAGCGTCGGCACCACGGGCACGCATGGCGGTAAAGGCCTCGTGACCAGGGGTGTCGAGGAAGGTCAGTGTGGCACCGGCTTCGGTAACTGCCTGATATGCCCCGATGTGCTGGGTGATTCCGCCGGCCTCACCGGCGACGACGTTGGCATTGCGAATTCGGTCGAGAAGCAGCGTCTTTCCGTGGTCGACGTGGCCCATTACGGTGATGACCGGCGGGCGATGCGGCCAGGTTGCGATGATTTCCTCATCGTCTTCGTCGTCGAACTCGAGGACCTTCCGGAGCTCGACCTCTTGCTCTTCGCCAGGATCCACCAGTCGGATTTCGGCGCCAACTTCAGCGGCGAACAACTCGATCATGTCGTCACTCAGCGACTGTGTACCGGTGATCATCTCACCGTTGGTAAGCATGAACCGAACAACATCGGCAGCCGTGCGGTTGAGCTTGGGGCCCAGGTCCTGGGCGGTGGATGCGCGTTCCACCACGATGGTGCCCTCTGGCACGGGAGCATCATCGGCTGTGTAGGCCGGGGCGTCGATCGGCGCCAAATCCTCGGCATTACGACGCCTACGCCTTTTGGGGCGACGCTGTTGCCGGTTACCGGGCCCGCGCCCGGGGGGACCACCACGACCCGGAGGACCACCACGACCGGGGAAACCGCCCGGGGCCCCACCTGGGGCGCGGCCAGGCGTGCTTCCTGGCGCGGTTCGGTACGGCGAGGTACCGGGCGCAGAACCACCAGCGGGCCTGCTGCCACCGCCGGGGCGAGGTGGAGACGGCTTGCCACCGCCGGGAGGCGGTGGAATAGGCTTTCCGGCACGCCCTCGTGGCGGGCCAGGCGGTGGTGGAATGGGCTTGCCGGCCGGACCGGTTGGCGCTTTTGGCTCGGGCACAGGCTCGGCCGCGGGAGCCTGAGGGGTCACAACTTCTGCTTGTGAGGGAGCTTCGACAGGTGGGGCCTCGGCAACCGCCGGCTCCACCACAGGAGCCGCGGGAACGGCCGGGGTTTCTACTTCCGCAGCGGGGGCCACTACCTCTGGGGCAGGGGCTTGTTGCTCAGGGGCGCGTTGCTTGGGTGGAGCCGTTTGTGCAGCTGCGGGAGCCCGAAGCGTCCCAGGTGGAGGGGGAATTGGTGCCGCGCCGGTGGTAGTGGCCGCTGGTCGCTCAGGGACGGTGCGGTCTGAGGTCACGGTACGGGAAGATGCCTTACTGGCGACCTTGGCGGCAGGGGCGGACGCCGCCGCTGGTTCGGCTACCGGCTTGACCGGTCGCTTCGGGGGCGGCTTCTTTCTTGCGGCCTTCTTTTTCTTCGGGGGCTCCTCAGCAGCCTTCTCATCTACCGGCTCCGGAATTGGGTCTCGAACAAGTCCCTCCCGCTCGGCCTTTCGGCGCAGACGGTCAGCTTGTGGCTCGACGATGCTGGAGGAATGGCTCTTGGCGCCGATTCCGAGACTGCCACAGAGATCGAGGATCTCCGCGTTCGACATTCCCAGCTCACGAGCGAGTTCATAGACACGGACTTTTGAAGGCACAGACGTACAACAACCTCGGGGTATAGGCAGGGCGCGGGGCACCTGCGTATCGGCCCCTCATGCTAATGAGCACGACCGGTGATTCAACCCCTTGTGGCCGATGGACTTAGCGGTGTCGGTCACGCTGGTTCTCGGTGTCGAACTACCCGCTGGCCGGGTGGTCGCCACCCAGGTCGACGGCCTAGGAACTCCTGCCCCGCGTTTTCAGCGACCGGTCGAACGCACCGGACTCCAATGCTCGCTCTCTGCAAGCCTCCGAGCACACCCAAACTCCCCGGCCGAGACTAGGACCACCAAACACCAAATCGCCGCTTACTTTGTTCCTCGTGACTCGCTGCATGGTTTCCGCCGGTTTCACCTTGCGACATCCAATGCAGGTTCGCATCGGGCTCATAGCGTCATCTCCTGGCAGACTCGCCCTCCGGGGGCCGTTCGCCGCCACGGAGGCTCCCCACTAAATCCCCTGATGAGGCTCGCCGGACTCCTCAGCGGAAATGCTGTCCCTCCAGGGGCCGTTCGCCGCCACGGAGGCTCCGCCTCCGGCGCTCCACTAAACCTCCGGATGAGTCTCGCCGGACTCCTCAACGGATTCAGGTTCCGCGGCAAGCTCCGGTTCCGCGGCAAGCTCCGGCTCCGCGGCAGTTTCGGGTTCTTCCACGGCTACCTCGTCGATGGCCATGGTTTCTTCTTCCATGGCAGGGTCCGGTTGGACTTCGCCTTCAAGAGCAGCGTTGTACTCATCCAGCGTCATCGCCGGCGAACCGTCGGCGGGCTGCCACTTCTGCTCGCCGGTCTCGGGATCCTCGATCCAAGCACCATCGGCCCACTCTTCAGACTCGTAGTCCTCGACGGGCGCCAGCGCCTCCTCGGCAAGTTGCGTTTCAGACTTGATATCGATCCGCCAACCGGTGAGGCGGTGAGCCAATCGAGCATTCTGACCCTCCTTACCGATCGCCAAGGACAGCTGAAAGTCCGGCACGATCACTTCAGCAGTGCCGGTGTCTTCGTGGAGACGAACCTCCTTCACCTTGGCCGGCGAGAGCGCTCGGGCCACGTATTCGTACTGATCGTCGGAGAAGGGAATGATGTCGACCTTCTCGCCGTTGAGCTCGTTCACAACCATCCTCACGCGGGAACCACGGGCGCCGACGCAGGCGCCGACCGGATCAACGTTGGGATCATTGGAGGCCACGGCAATCTTGGTCCGATGACCCGGCTCGCGAGCACAACCCTTGAGCTCCACGATTCCATCGGCAATTTCGGGAACCTCCAGCTCGAACAGACGTTTCACCAGGCCGGGGTGGGTGCGGGAAACCACAATCTGAGGCCCTCGATCGGTCTTTCGAACTTCGACGATGTACGCCTTGTGCCGATCCCCCGCCTTGGGGCGCGGTCCGCTTGACACCTGCTCCGATTGCGGCAACAGCGCATCAACGCGACCCAGATCCAACAGGGTGTAACGGGCATCAGTCTGCTGCACGATGCCGGTGACGATGTCACCTTCGCGGCCTGCGTACTCCTCGTATTTCATCTCGCGTTCTTCTTCGCGAATGCCTTGGAGCAGGATCTGCTTGGTGGTCTGTGCAGCGATTCGGCCGAAGTTCTCAGGGGTGACGTCGAATTCCTCGCCGAACGGCTCGCCCTCCTCATCCAGTTCCTGGGCGAACACTGTGATTTCAAAGGTCCCGGGATCGATAGTGACCCAGGAGAACTCCCAGTGGTCGGGGTCTTTCTTGTAAGCGGACTCCAAAGCATTGGCCAGAATGCCGAACAGTTTGTCGATCGTGATTCCTCGATCTTCGGCCAGGGCTGCAAGAGCCTCAGTCATCTCATTCGCCATTAGCGGTTTCCTCGCTTTTTCTTGGAATTCGGATGGGGCTTGGGGGTAGGGCCCCAAACGAAAATTGTCTTCGTCCGATCAACATCGTCATAAGAAATGGTGACGGGCTCGGGTTCGGAAAGATCGTTGCCGTCTCGCTCAGCTACCAGCACCGTAAATCCATCTGGCTCGACCCCTGTCAGCGTGCCCTTCACGCGTCGCACCTCACCAGTACCGGGCTTCATCTTCACCACGACCATTTCGCCAATGGCACGGGTGTAATGGTCTGGACGATTGAGCCGACGCTCCACCCCCGGGCTCGAAACCTCCAGGGTGTACCGGCCGGGAATCGGATCGTCCTCTTCGAGTATCGCCCCGATGGCTCGGTTGACGTTGGTGAGGGTGGCTGTGTCCACGCCCCCTTCGAGCGGCTCGTGCGGCGTGTCTACCGAAATGCGCAAAGTTCCACCGGTAAACTCCACGTCCACCAGATCAACACCGAGCCGCTCGACTGGAACGGTGATGAGGGCGGTGACCCGATCCTCAAGAGCTGAACTGGACATGGTCGCCTCCTTCTCCTCGTGATCTGCGGCAGCAATAGCGTGGTGGGCACTCCAGAACCGCACCGGGCCCTAGAAACAACACAAGCGTGGGCAAAAGCCCACGCCTGAAGACGTTGAGCGACATCATAGCCGCACTCGAGCATGGACTAAGCTCGGTTTGTGGGCTTTTTCGACTCCGTACGATCGTGGTTCGCCAACGAGGCGGCCGAAGTGAAGGAAAGCGCGACCTCATTCAAGGCCTCGCTCGAATCCGAGATGGACAAGCGGGAGGCCGATCTACAGGCCACGCCGGAACAGAGGCTCGAGACAATCCAGAACGAGATCAGCGACGATCCATTCGCCGAAGTCCGCAACCGGATCGAAGGGAAGCAGGCCCAAGCCGAAGCTCGCGACGAAGTCGCAGCTTCAGAACGCCCTGACATCAACGATTCCGAAGCCGCCAAGGCACTCAACGACCTGGCCAATGAAGTGGGCGACGGCACCCAAACCTGACGCCCGGCTCGCTAACCAAGGGAATCCCGAACCCGCCGCGTACCACGCGACACGCCGAGTCCGCACGCCGCCCTAGTCCGGTGCGGCGTGCGCTCGCTCTTTGCGGATCAGGGCGACCTTTTGTTCGGTGTTGTTGGCGTCCTCGCCGAGCTCATTCAGGTTTCGAAGCCGGTCCTCCTCAGCGGCCTTGCGGGCCGCCGGCGCACTGGCCTCAGCTCTCTTGACGGCGGCGTCGATGCCATGCTCGTTGATGAACTCCGCCCACTCGACCAACGTGCTGACCATCTCAGCCTCGGGGACCACCGCCACATTGTTTCCTTTGACGAAGAGGTGACCGCGTTTGTTTCCGGCGGCGATTCCGATGTCGGCGTCACGAGCCTCGCCAGGCCCGTTCACAACGCATCCCATGACCGCAACCTGGAGCGGGATCTTCTTGTCGGCGAAGGCATCCATCGCGTCTTGAGCCACTTTGAACACGTCGATCTCGGCTCGCCCGCAGCTAGGGCAGGCGATGAGATCTACGTTCTTACGTTCCCGCAGACCAAACGCCTCCAGGAGTTGGCGGCCCAGTTTCGCTTCATCAACCGGATCCGACGTCAGCGAGTAGCGGATCGTGTCGCCAATCCCCTCGGCAAGCAGGGTGGCAATGCCGGCGGTTGCCTTCACGATTCCCGCCGGAGGCGGCCCGGCTTCAGTGACGCCGAGGTGCAGCGGGTAGTCCACCTGTTCCGACAACTGACGATAGGCCTCGATCATCAGCGGCACATTGGATGCTTTCACACTGATCTTGATCAAGTCGAAGTCGACCTCCTCGAAATAGCGGATCTCGGTGAGTGCTGACTCCACCATCGCTTCGGGCGTGACTCGGTCGCCGTACTTCTTGTAGAGGTCGGGGTGCAAGCTGCCACCATTCACGCCGATGCGGATCGGGACGTTTCGATCCTTCGCCTCTTGAGCGACCGCCTTGATGTGCTCAGGTTTGCGGATGTTGCCCGGATTCAGCCGCAGACAATGCACGCCCGCTTCGAGAGCCTCGAGAGCCCGACGGTATTGGTGATGAATGTCCGCAACAATCGGCACCGGGCTGCGAGGAACGATCCGAGCCAGGCCCTCGGCCGCGGCGGGCTCATTGCACGTACACCGAACGATGTCGGCCCCCGCAGCTGCCAGTGCATAGATCTGCTGCAAAGTGGCTTCGTGATCCGCGGTCTTGGTAATCGTCATCGACTGCACGGTGATCGGCGCGTCGCCACCCACTGGCACGTCGCCCACCATGATCTGGCGGGTCTTTTTGCGAGGAAACGTTACGGCACCGGCGTCCATGCCTCCAGTGTGCCCTGCGGACGGGGATCGGTGGCTAATCCGTACTGTCCAATCTGGGAGCCGCGCTCACTAGGGTCATCTACTTATGGAATTGCTACGAGATTTTCGGCACTACCTGTTCACGTCGCGGGCGTTGGACCTGGCGATCGGCGTTGTGATCGGCGTCGCGTTCGGCACGGTCATCAAGTCCTTCGTCGACAACCTGGTCAGTCCACTCCTGTCAGTGGTCGGCGACTTCGACTTCTCCGAGCTCTCGGTGAAGTTCCGAGGCAGCGAGTTCCTCTACGGGCTGTTCATCAATGACGTTCTCGCATTCGTGCTGGTGGCGGCCACTGTTTTCTTGGCCGTCGTTCGACCGAAGCGAGCCTACGACGCACTCTTGGCGAGGGAAGCTGCGCCTACGGTGGTGTGTGGTTCGTGCCTGTCAACGATCCCCAAGGCCGCCAAGCGATGTGCATTCTGCCGAGAGGAGCAGCCCTCAGTTGAAGCGTGAACGCTCCGAGCCAAACGTAGCGGTTCGCACAGACGCGACCATGTTCGCGCTTCCCGATGAAGCTCACGTCCCGGAGGTTGCCCGGCCTTCTTCACTAGCATCTGAACAGCTCCATATTGCCGAAGTCGCCGGACTGAAGGGAGCTCCGGGGCTCGGTTTCGGTGACTGATCGTCACCGTCTCCCAAAGCCCGTCTCGGCCTGGACGGTCAGCCTGCCCCAGTGCTTGTGGTCACGTACTCTCCGCTTTCGAGTCGCAGGGCGGCAGTGTTGAGTCACCGAAAGGGGAGCTCAGCTGCTTAGGAGGATGACGTCTAGCCAGATGGTGGTGAGGCCCAGCACGGCGAGAACGGCGACGACGCCATAGGTGAGCGGCAACAATTTGGCCACGTCGACCTGGTGCCGGCGGCCGCCGAAGGACCGGAGGCGCTCGTAAGTGGCGATTATCGCATGCCCCCCATCCAACGGCAGAAGCGGCAGAAGGTTCAAGACTCCAACGAAACAGTTGATGATGCCGAGCAGGTAGATCGGGAAGGTCCAGTCGGTGCCGGCGGTACGCCCCGCAACCCCGACCGCCCCGACCACTGAAACCGGTCGGTCGGTGTCTTGCTCAGCTGCGGAGTCTGCTGCAAAGGAGCTGCTGATGAGCCCAGAGAACGTGCTCGGCGACAAGAACCGAGGGATTGCCGTTACCGCCCCCTTCATCTGCTCGCCGAATTCCTCCACCCCGGCGGCAACCCCGGGACGTTGTCGTTCGGGAACGGCGGAGAAATCTGCACCTACCCCAATGCGGCCGAAACCGGTCTCGGTCTCGCCGATCGTGGCAGTCTGAGTGAGAGTCTCGCCATCTCGCGTATACACGAATTCCACGGTCTCGCCCGGCCGGGAGCGGACGGCATCGAGCAGGCCAAACCACTGATCCGTGGACTCGCCGTCGACAGAAACGATGTGATCGCCGGGAAGGAGTCCGAGTACCTCACCGGTCGTTGGCTCCGAATCGCCAACGCTGACCTCGTCGACCACCCATCCACTGCTGTCATAATCAGGGTGGAGGAATCCGATCCCGATAACCGAGCTGAGTAGGACGAGAATCACGAAGGCCTGAATGAAGTGCATCGCTGAGCCGGCGGTGATCACAAGCATCCGGCGCGGGTAGCTCTTGTTCATATACGCCCGGTCTTCGTCGCCGGGCGGCACTGGATCGAGGTTGTTCATACCGACAATCCGAACAAAGGCGCCGGCCGGAATGGCCTTCACCCCGTAGGTCACTTCGCCTCGCCGCCATGAAAAGATCGTTGGGCCGAAGCCCAGGAAGAAATCTGTGGGCTTCATTCCGGTCCACTTGGCCGTCATGAAATGGCCGAGTTCATGGAGGAAGATCATGAAGATCACGCCGCAGGCCACGAGGAAATACACGAAGCCCGCCACGAAAAGGAGCCAACCGAAGAACGCCAGCAGCCCGATCAGCGCGAGATAGTTGACACCGGGCTCCTCGGACGGCTTTGTATCACCCAGGGCGATCGCAGCGGCCCGGCTTCGTTCACTGCCGGGTGGTGGTACTTCAAGGTCAGAATTGTTCATTCGTTTTTCGATCCAAGGGTTTTCATGAGCGCTGCAGCACCGCTTCTGTAGCTAGGCGACGGGCGTGGTGGTCACCGTCTAGAACGTCCTCCAGTGTCTCACCAGTTCCCCCGTCATGAAAGGTCAGGACCTCAGCCACTATTGCAGAGATCTCTGACCAGCGGATTCGGCCATCCAGGAAGGCCTCCACAGCGACCTCATTCGATGCGCTCAGCCAGGCGGGGGCGGTGCCACCGATTCGCCCAGCCGCGAACGCGAGATCCAAACAGGGGAAGGCTTCCCGATCGGGCGGCTCGAACGTGAGCGTCAGTGGTTCTGTCCAGTCCATACCACCGAAGGGGTGGTCGAGGCGGTCCGGGAACGCCAGCGCATAGCCAATTGGCCCGCGCATATCAGGGTTGGAAAGTTGAGCGATGGTTGAACCATCGGAAAATGTGGCCATGGAATGAACAATCGATTGAGGATGGACCACCACGTCGATGTCATCGAAGCCAAGCCCATAGCCATGTTGCCCCGCTGGCGCGCCGAAGAGCTCAACGGCCTCGATCACCTCCAGCCCTTTGTTCATGAGAGTGGATGAATCGACCGTGATCTTGGGACCCATCGCCCAGGTGGGATGCGCCAACGCGCCGGCCACCGTGACCTCCATCAACTCGGCCTTCGTCATACCTCGGAACGGCCCCCCCGAGGCCGTGATCTGGAGTCGCATGACGCGCTCCGCTACATCATTGGAACGCAGACACTGATGGATAGCGGCGTGTTCAGAGTCCACAGGAACCAGCTCTGCGCCGACCGTCCGTCGAGCCCGCTGAACAACCGGACCGGCGGCGATCAGCGATTCCTTGTTGGCAAGCCCCAGGCGTTTACCGGACCCGAGACAGGCCAGGGTTGCGGGTAAACCAGCGAATCCCACAATGCCGTTGATTGTTACGTCGGCCTCTGCCACCGCCTCCCGGAGCGCGTTTTCGCCAACAGCCACCGTCGTACCCTTCGGTACCGCCGCACGGAGTCTTTCCGCGTTGGCTCCATCATCGAGAATCACCGTGTCGGGTCGGACAAGACTTGCCTGCTGGGCAACCGCCTCCCACGACGAGCCTGCGGTCAGCGCGATCACCCGAAACCGGTCGGGATCAGCAGCGAGCACTTCCAGGGTCTGAGTACCTATCGATCCGGTTGAGCCGGCAATTGCTACGGTCTTCACAGCCATTCCTACGGTGGTTCTTGAGCTGCGCCGACGGTGTGAATGCGGTGGCCGAGGCACAGCCCCGACGAGCTCTTAGACGTAATCGAGGATGCGGGCGACGAAGTAGGCGGCCGGAAGGGCGAACAGCAGCGCATCGACCCGATCGAGAATGCCCCCGTGGCCTGGCAGGATCGTGCCCATGTCTTTGAGTTTCAAGTCTCGTTTGATCATGCTTTCGAAGAGATCGCCGATTACGCCCAAGACTCCGATGGCGACACCAAACGCTGCCGCGTGCCACCACTCGGCACCAACGGAAAACACAGCATCCAGCGCCAGCGCGCCAACTGTTGCGCCAAGTAGTCCGAAGATGGTGCCCTCCCACGATTTGCTTGGGCTCCACGCGTTGAACTGGCGAACGCCGAACAGAGCGTGCTTGAAGGCCCGGCCGCCGAACAAGGCGGCCGTGTCGGCGATGGCCGTCACGGCTATCACCCCGATCAGTAGCTTTTGGCCCTCGGAGAGCCTGAGGAGCATTGCTCCGAAACTTGCCATTCCGCCGATCCAGAAGATGCCGAGAATCGTGATGGCCATGTTGACGAGGGGACGAACCGAATCAGCCCCCACGATGTACCACAGACCGGCAAAGACCACGGTGACGGCCATGACAACGGCATAGGCCTGTTCCCCCCGCCAGTACGCCGCCAGAGGCAACAGTGCGGCACCGGCGAGGCCCAGCATTGTGGCCGGATGATGGTCACCGTGGCGGGCCGCGTCGAAAAATTCCACGGCGGCAAGCCCCGCAGCAGCGGCAATCAGGAATGCGCCCACCAGCGGGTGAATGAGAATGGCCACGAGCGCGGCGCCGGCTAGACCGATCCCAACGCCGACGGCTTGGGTCATGTTTCGTCCCATGCCTCCGCTCGATTCCGGCGTATCTCCCTGGGGTGCCGCTGGAGCAGCGGCAGGGGTTCGCTGGCGCTGACGTTTACGAGGCCGGTCGGTGGCCTGGGGAACCGAACCGCTCTCGGGCGGAGCCACAACGGACCGGCGACCAGCCGGCTCCGGCGGTGTCTCGATATCGAACACATCGCCAAATGGATCGTCGAGATCGAGGTCTGGTCGGGGCGGAGCAGGGCTGGTGAGACGTGGGTCGTCGAAATTCAGAATGTCATCGTGACGGACCGGTGATCCTTCATCGCCGAACACGACCTCAAGATCGTCGTCGGCCCATCCGGACTTTTCACCCCGCCACCGCGGGCCGGACAGGTCATCCCAAACCTTGGGCTCGTCGTTGTCGTCGTAGCGGTCACCCCGAACCGGTGGGACCTGCCCGGTTGGAGGCGCGGACCAATGCGGGAGGGCGGCGCCGGGCGCGCCGGGGCGTTCATCGGGTACTACCGGCACAGGCCCGAATCGAGTGGGATCCACCTCGGGCGGATCACCAAAAACATCGTAGATGCTTGGGGTGTCGTCATCAGCCATTTCTATACCTCCAACAATTCGGCCTCTTTGTCGGCCAGGGCGCTGTCGATCCTGCTCTCGTATTTCTGGGTGAGCTGGTCGAGTTGTTTTTCGGCCCGTTCCAGTTCATCTGAGGAAATCTGCTTGTCCTTCTCGCCGCCTTCAAGGTCCTTGCGAGACTCTCGCCGAATATTGCGTAGTGCAATCCGACCGTCTTCGGCCATTGATTTGGTGAGCCTCACCAACTCTTTGCGGCGTTCTTCGGTGAGGGGCGGAAAGTTGAGTCTGAGCGTGCGGCCGTCGTTGCTGGGTGAGAGTCCGAGATCACTCACCCTGATAGCGCGTTCGATAGCCTCGAGGTTGACCGGATCGTGGGGTGTGATCATCAATTGCCGAGCCTCTGGCACCGAGATCGACGCCAACTCCAGGACGGACATGGTGACGCCATATGCCTCGGCGTTCAAGCGCTCCACCAGCGTTGGGCTCGCCCGCCCGGTTCGAACCGAAGAGAACTCGTTGCGCGTGTGGTGAACGGCCTTTGCCATACGGTCCTTGGCATCCTCTAGGACCAGCTCTACCAACTCACTCATGCAACAAGAGTACCTACAGAGTTCCCCAGTAGCAGGCTTCTTAGGTTTCCCTTACCCAAAAGATCGAACACCACGATAGGCATTTCGTTCTCACGACAGTGGGTTATCGCAGTGGAATCCATCACCCGAAGGTCTTTGTTGAGCACGTCAAGATACGTGAGACGGTCGATTTTGGTTGCCGTCGGGTCGGTCTTGGGGTCGGCGGTGTAGATTCCATCAACGCCGCCGTGAGTTCCCTTCAACAGCACCTCCGCATCCATCTCGACAGCTCGAAGAGCGGCCGTGGTATCGGTGGTGAAGAACGGGTTGCCGGTGCCGGCACCGAAGATGACCACGCGCCCCTTTTCGAGATGGCGAATGGCCTTACGACGTATGTATTCCTCCGCCACTTGCGGCATTGCGATGGCACTCTGCACCCGGGTGGGGACGCCCTTTTGCTCCAGGATGTCTTGCAGCGCCAGCGCATTCATCACGGTGGCCAACATTCCCATGTAGTCGGCTTGAGCGCGATCCAGGCCACTCTCGGCACCGGTCAGACCGCGCCAGATATTGCCCGCACCCACAACAACGGCGACCTCGACGCCCAAAACGTTTCGGGCCTCCACAATGTCGTCGGCGATCGAATTGACGATTCCGCCGTCGATGCCAAAGCCTTTTTCGCCGGCAAAGGCCTCCCCGGAGAGTTTCAGAAGGACCCGTTGATATTTGGCCGTAGTGACCGGGAGTGTTCTCTCGCCCGCCGTCTTCATCTTGTCAGCCGACCATCGCCAGGTCGAACCGAAGCAACTTGCCGCTGCCGACTTTGCTGGCGACCGTTTCCTTGTCACCAAACAGCCCCTGTTCGAGCAGCACCGAATCGGCGAACCACGAATTCACACGGCCTTCTACGATCTTGTCCCAGGCGGCCTCGGGTTTCCCTTCGGATTTGGTGATCTCCAGGAGCGCGCTGCGTTCCTTTTCCACTTCGGCGGCCGAAACTTCATCCCGGCTCAGGTAGCGCGGCTTGGCAAATGCTATGTGCAGCGCGATCTCGTGAAGGGTTTCGGGGTCAACGCCCTCCGCCTCGACGAGCACCCCCGCTCGACCGCCGCCGTGGAGGTAGGCGTCGATTTCTGCACCATCGGACTTGGCATACCGCACAACGGCTCCGAGCTCGATGTTCTCTTTGATGTTCAGTTTGAGATCATCCAAGCGTTCGGTAAATGCAGCGACCACTCCTTCTCCGTCCGCCAATACCGCCGCCGCAATATCGTTGGCAAGCGCCACGAAATCCTCAGACTTGGCGGAGAAATCGGTTTCGGACTTCACGTGCACCATGGCGGCGGCGTCATCGTTCTCGACTATTACAACCAGGCCCTCGGTGTTATCTCGGTCCACCCGAGTGGCCGCTTTCGCGAGACCCTTTTCGCGCAGAATCTGCACCGCTGCATCAAAGTCGCCATCGGCCTCCGTTAAGGCCTTCTTGGCATCCATCATGCCGGCCCCGGTGGACTTGCGGAGTTCCTGTACGTCTTTGGCGCTGATTGCCATTTTCTGCTATTTCCTCGTGGTGATGGGGGCTTTGACTACGCTTCGGCGGGCGGGTGAATGGTGGTGCCGCCGGCTTCTTCTGGATCAGGGTTGGGTGCATCAGATCCGCCGGGCGTGACCTCGCCAATTGGCGCAGCGTCCACGTCAGGAGCGGCGTCGGCGTCAGCACCGAGGGCGGCTTCGCCGGCCTCACCGGCGACCGGGGCATCCTGGGCGGGAGCAGCAGCGACAGCCTCGGGAACAGCAGCGACAGCCTCGGGAACGGCCGCATCGGCCACGGGGACAGCCGCATCGGCCACGGGGACATCCTCGACCGGAGCAGCAGCGGCCAGTCGAGCTTCACGGGCCGCAGCTTCGGCCGCGGCGGCTCGACGGGCTTCAGCCTGTTCCATATTGATCCGGGCGATCTCTTCATCGCTGCGCTCGGTCGGAGCGGTGGGGGCACCGGTGCGGTACGAAGCCATCAGCTTGCCCTCGGCAATCGCTTCACTGATCACCCGGGTCATGAGTTCGGTAGCGCGAATGGCGTCGTCGTTCCCAGGAATTGGGTAGGTAATGAGGTCTGGATCACAGTTGGTGTCAACCACCGCAACTATGGGAATTCCCAGTTTGTTGGCCTCGGTGACGGCGATGTGTTCCTTGATCGTGTCCATGATGAATACCACATCCGGTAGCTTCACCATGTTCTTGATACCGCCAATGTTGCGGTCCAATTTCGCCAGCTCGCGGCTGTAGAGGAGGGCTTCCTTCTTGGGCATGTGCTCAAAGTCGCCGGCCGAACGCATGCGCTCGTACTCCACGAGCTTGGCCACCCGCTTGGAGATGGTGTTGTAGTTGGTGAGCATTCCACCCAGCCAACGCTGATCGACGAATGGCATATTCACGCTGTTGGCATGCCGACGGATCGGCTCCTGGGCCTGCTTTTTGGTGCCAACGAACAAGACCGAGCCACCATTGGCGACCGTGTCGCGCACATAGATGTAGGCCTTTTCGATACCCGACAACGTCTGGACGAGATCGATGACGTAAATGCCGCCACGCTCGCCGTGAATGAACCGCTTCATCTTTGGGTTCCAGCGTCGGGTTTGATGTCCGAAATGAACGCCGGACTCCAAGAGCTGGCTCATGGTAACTACTGCTGACATTTTCTTCCTCCGGTTGCACCCGCTGCCGAGCACCCGAAGGTGACCGTGGAATTAGGCAGCGGCCTGTGTTGTGTGGTGACGCTCACCGATTGGAGAGCGCCCTTAGGCTAGCGCCGCCCGCGGGTTGTTGCGCCGTAGCTGATCAGCCAAGCCAATTGGCGATGCCTGCTGCCACTGTGACCAGATCTTCACCCGCCGCCGTCACTGCTCCGGCGGCGGAGTTCACAATGACCTCACCCAGGCCAACACAGGCAGGAGCAAATCCGCTTCGAGCCAGCAGAAACGCCTCGCGAACTTGCGCGAGACCGGGAAGGTCGCCGTGCGCGGAGATGGGATTGGAGGAAGGAACCAGGACATTTGTGGCGGCATCCCAAATCGCCGCCGGTGCGGCGACCACCGGATCCATTGCACCTGCTACAGCTACCACGTTCACGCCCGGGGGTGGCGGGCCGGGTGGGTCGAGACTGTGCGTGCCTACCTCGGAGAGTTGAATGACCGAAGCCGCTGCCCGTATCTCGCCGTCATGGGGAAGGACTGCATTGACACCGGGAAGCCCACCTGCGGCCGCCGATCCGATCGTGGCCAGATCCGCCCCCTGATGCGGTGATCCGATGGTCATGACCGTACCGAGGAGTTCGGACCTACCCCGCTGATCGAGAATCTCGAGCGCCGTGCTGGTCACTACTCCGCCCAGGCTGTGGGCGACCAGATCGATGCTGGCACCGGGACGCTCGGCTGCGGCCTGCTCCACCAGATCGGCGAGATGCAGAGCGGAGAGCTGGATATCGGTGAACGTGTCAGATCCTTGGTAGACGTTTGGCCCAAGCAAATGGGAAAGTGCGCCCGGGCCTAGTGCCTCCGGGGCCACACCAAACGGCTGCGGAATACAGCCACCATTGTAGGAGAACCCCACCACATCGTCGGCGGAATACCCCAACGCAACCGGTTCGAGCTTTCCGATGCTGCCATCGTCGCTGGAGCTGCCCAACCCCGCCACCTGGATGAGTATCCGATCCGGGACGACGGGGATCTGGTTCAAGTCGATAACACCAGCAGGTCCGGTTGCCACTCCCCCAGATACCGGCGTGCAGTCCTGTTGGTACCAGGTCTGGGCCGCCTCGGCGGATGAGATTGCCATCACGGTTGGGCTGAGGTGAATCGCCGAGTCCAAGACTGCGAGAGGGGGGTCAAATCGGCCCCGAGCGATAGGTTCGCCCACCCTTCGGCCAGGAACCCGTGCTCCCCCAGCAGGTGCCGGGCCCGCTACGAGCGCTACTCCGATTTCGACACCAGCGATCAACATCGCCGGGTCGATGTAAACCTCGCCCCAACGGGCGGTCAGATGGAATCCCTGCGAGGCTATGGCAACCGCATCA
The DNA here is from genome assembly GCA_013003535.1 of Acidimicrobiales bacterium. Taxonomy (GTDB): domain Bacteria; phylum Actinomycetota; class Acidimicrobiia; order Acidimicrobiales; family SZUA-35; genus JABDIY01. The sequence goes on from JABDIY010000150.1 coordinate 24,728, forward strand.
CCGGCCCGCACATGCTGGCCACGGACAACCGAGATCTCGCTGAGATATGCCAATGTGGATCGGAGGCCATTTCCGTGATCGATGACCACGAAGAGATCACCGGCGACCGATCCGGCGAACACCACTTGACCGTCATCGACAGCCCGGATGGCGGTTGGACCTTCCAGCAAGTATTCCAGGCCGCGGTTACCGGCACCATAAGGACTGCTCGGTGCCCGAAACGGATCGGCTACTTCGGCATCCACCGGGGCCAACCATTCCACCTCTTCGGCCTCCGCTGGCGGCGCAACGACGAGCGTGAATATGGCGACGAGGATGAAAAACCAGCGGCGCCGCTTGGGGTTAGACCGCTTCGCGCTCCTGGGCCGCAAGGCGGCTACGCAAATGCAGAACCGCTTTGGTGTGGATCTGACAGACGCGGGATTCGGTGACCCCCAAGACGCTGCCGATCTCGGCGAGCGTGAGGCTTTCGTAGTAGTAGAGCGTGAGGACGATTTTCTCGCGCTCGCCCATCCTGTTGATCGCCTCGGCCAACATCTGCCGTAGTTCGATTCTCTCGAACTGGCCGCCTGGACCGTCACGACGGTCGGCCAGCGTGTCGCCCAGTGTCATCGACTCGCCGCTCCCGAAGCTCAACATCTCGTCCAGTGCCACCATGCCGAGGGATGAAATCTGGTTGTACAACGTGGTGAGTTGGGCATTGGAGAGATTGAGCTCGTCGGCAATCTCTTCGTCGGTGGGGGCTCGATGATGTTTGGATTCGAGCTTGGCCATGGCTCGTTCGACCGATTTCGCCTTGGCCCGTACCGAACGCGGCACCCAATCGATCGAGCGCAGCTCGTCCAATACGGCGCCTTTGATACGCGAGATGGCATACGTCTCGAACTTGAAGCCTCGTTCGGGATCGAATTTGGTGATTGCATCGATCAACCCGAACATCCCGTAGCTCACCAGATCGGCTTGGTCGACGTTCTGAGGGAGCCCGGCCGCAACGCGACCGGCCACATACTTCACCAACGGTGAGTAGAAGACGATCAGCCGATCTCGATCGGCCTGGTTCGCGTCTTTCTTGTAATTGGACCACACCTCCTCTGCCTGAGTTGGGTTGCCTATTTGTGCTGTCTCGCCCACGTTTCCCGCCAAGGTGTTTGTGTCCGCAAATGCGTCGGTTCTTCGTACCCACGCTCCGTCGGCACTTAACCACACCTCGTGAGGATTGAGAGCAGATTTTTCTCTGAGAGCCTGACCCATCGTCAAGTCGATGTCGTCGGTGAGATCGATCTCCACCTCGTCTATCGGCTGAAATCCCAGCGCTTGGAGGTAACGGGCCCGAACACCTAGAGTCACAGGAGGTCAATTGTACCCCTAGTTGTGGGCCGGGCCGATCATCGACCCTTCGATCACGATATTGCCATCTCGTTCGAGCTTGGCCACCAGGGCGAGGAGCTGGATGACCGGGAGATCCAGGGCGACAACCAGGGCATCCAAGTGCAACGGACCGCCAGCCACTTCCGAGACAAGCGCCTGTTCCAGGGTCTGTTCAGCGTCCGCGCCGACAGGACTTGGAGCTGCAGGTTTGCATGGCACAGGAGTCCCAGCTTCCAAACTCATGGCCTGCTGCCCGACCTTATCGAGGCCTGCCACGGGGGTGTCGAGCCCCAGCATCTGACAAATATCACGGCCATTTCGCACTGGTGTGGCGCCATCCAAGAGCAGCTCATTGCTGCCAGCGCAGGCCGGACTGTTGACCGAGCCCGGCACCGCCGCCACATCGATGCCTCTGATCGCCGCTTCGTCCACGGTGATGAGCGCACCTCCCGTTGCGTGACTCTCCACCACCACCACCAACTCGGAGAGGCCGGCAATCAGCCGATTCCGAGCCGGAAAACGCCAGCGGGTCGCCCGTTCACCCATCGGCGTCTCGCTAATGAGCACACCAGTTCGGGCCACCTCTTCCCAGAGAGCGGTGTTGCGTTTGGGGTAGGCCATATCCAGACCGCTGGCCACCACCCCGATCCGCGCACCGCCATGGGTGGCGATACGTCCTGCCCCCTGGTGGGCAGCGGCGTCTATCCCCAACGCCAAACCGCTCACCACGGAGACTCCGGATTGAGCGAGGGTCCGCCCGATTTCGCGCGCGACCGACCGACCGACCGCACTGCAGCGCCGAGTGCCCACGACGGCCACCCGCCGACCCGAAACCAGCAGCTCGGGATCGCCGGCCACGAACAGAAGCACCGGCGGGTCGGAATCGAGGGCAAACGGCCACCGATCGTGGCCGGCGTCGAGCACCAATGCTCCCTGGTTCGCCCGCATGATCTGGTCGACGTCCTGAGCCATGAGGCCGTGGCGCCATTTTTCCAACATCATCTCGTTCACCTCGAACACGGGTGGCGGCGGCTGGTGCGGGGGCAGTCTGCCGCGCAGAAGGCATTCCACGACGAGCTCGGGCGGATGGGTCCCGAGGAGCCAACGCGTGCGACTCACTCCTAGGTTGGTGAGCGACACCAATCGCAAGGTGGCTTGGAACGACGAGCGGTTTCTGGTGAGAACGCTGAGCGGATTGTGGTTGTTCACGATGCTCGCTCCGCGACGTCCTTGGGCAGATTCCGCATGGTGAGGGCTCGATCGATGTATTCAGCCCCGAGCTTCACTGGTCCCTTCTGGAGGTCGGACATGGTCCGGGCGACAAGTCGTATTCGATGCACACCCCGCCCAGTCAGCTCGCCCCTCTCCAGTGACTCCAGTAGGCGGGAGCGACCGGTTGCAGTGATCGGGGCTACCGTGTCGATGAGTTCGGGCGGGGTAAGTGCATTGGAAACGATCCCGCGATCCCGGGCCAGGCTTCGAACGGCGGCGACTCGTTTGGCCACGGCCTCGGTGGTCTCCTCATTTCCCGAGCTCAACAGCAGCTGTGGATCCGGTGGTTCCACCTGGATGCGGAGGTCGAATCGATCGAGCAACGGTCCGGACAGCCGACGGAGATATCGCGAAATCGCGCCCGGGGCGCACGAACACTCGCCCTGGATCCGGCCGTAACCGCAAGGACACGGGTTGGTGGCGGCAACGAGCTGGAACCGGGCTGGCATTATTCGCGGACCAGACAGGCGGCTGATCCTGATTCGTCCTTCTTCCATTGGCTGACGAAGCGAATCAAGAACTCCGGCGCTGAATTCCCCCAATTCGTCGAGAAAGAGCACGCCGCCATGGGCAAGCGAGATTTCGCCTGGACGAAGTGAAACGCCGCCGCCGCCGATCAGCGCTGCTGTGGATGCGGAATGATGCGGAGCACGAAACGGCGGCGCCTGCACCAG
>JABDIY010000163.1 GCA_013003535.1 Acidimicrobiales bacterium
CCGTAGGAATGGAGTCGGCTGAACTCATTGGCAACGAATTGCGCCTCGTCCACTTCGTCTTCACCAACGAAGTGTTGGATGCTCTCGCCATCGCCGGTTTCGGTCCAGAGATTCTTGGGGCGAGCGCCAAAGTTGTTGGCGATCACCGCATTAGCAGCGGTAAGGATGTTCTGGGTTGAACGGTAGTTCTGTTCGAGCAGCACAACCGATGTGTCGTGGAAGGCTTCTTCGAACTGCATGATGTTGCGAATGTCGGCCCCCCGAAAGCCATAGACACTCTGTGCATCATCGCCTACCACGGTCACCTGGCGGTGCTCTGATGCAAGCCGAAGCACCATCTCATTCTGCACTGCGTTGGTGTCTTGGAATTCGTCTACCAACACGTGGGTGAACCGCTGCTGGTAGTGCTCCAAGGCGTCAGGCACGGTGCGGAGCAACCTGGCGGTGTTGAGGAGAAGATCGTCGAAGTCCATCGCTCCTGACTGCACTAGGCGACGCTGATACTCCGAGTAAATGTCGGCGGTCTTCTTGGCCGCGATGTGTTGGGCGCTGTCGTGAAACGCCGTCGCATCCATGCCTTCATTCTTGGCCGAGGAGATCGAGTTGTGGATGGCCCTGGCGTTGAAGCGTTTGGCGTCGAGGCCCAGATCACGAATCACGTACCCCACCAGGCGGGTGGCGTCAGCCTGGTCGTAGATCGTGAAGTTGCTGGGATAACCCAGCGCTCGGCCGTCTCGTCGCAGAATCCGAACGCAAGCCGAATGGAAGGTTGACACCCACATTTTTTGGGCCACCGGTCCCACGAGTTCCTGCACCCGATGTTTCATCTCTCCGGCGGCTTTGTTGGTAAAGGTGATCGCCAGAATCTCGAACGGTGAAGTTCCCTGGTCGATGAGCCACCCGATCCGCCGAGTAAGTACTCGGGTCTTGCCGGAGCCCGCACCGGCAATCACCAGAAGCGGACCGCCGGTGTGGGTGACGGCGTCCAGTTGTGCCGCATTCAGCCCGTCCAAAATCCTGTCTTGCACCACTCCTTGACCCTACCGCCCAGCGACTCCCCCGAAATTTCTGTTGCACCCGGAGCCCGGGTCACCAACGGCAGACGCTTGACCGAAATGGCATCTCAGCAGGTACTACATCGGTTGGATCGGCTCAGCTGCGACGGCGACGACGGCTGGCATCGGTTTTGCGCGCTCGCTCGATGATCGGGGCGAAGTCGATACCCCCATCGGCAGGGTCACGGTCGTGAAGTTCGGCAGCAAGTGCCTCCAAGGCGGCACTGACGGTCACACCGTTTTTGGCGGCGAATTGGTGCCACGTGTCGTGAGCGGCGTCGCTGAGATAGGCGTGCAGGGCGCGACGCTTCTTGGCTTGAGCAGCTGCTGATACCGCTTGTGCGGCAGTTTGAGCGGCGGTTGCGGCGGTAAGGGCTGACATCTATGGCGTTCCTTTCATGACTGGTGCAGCCAGATGCTGCACCCAACATTCATCGACTAAGAGACGCAGCCACTGGACAGTAAGTTTCAACATTCCTTGCGAAATCTCGGCTGGGGCAACAAGTCGGTCATGTCTGTTAACGGTCCCGATGAGTGTCGGGGGGAGCAGATAGTTGACATGTTGGGGACAATTTCGAGGGTTGTACACCGTTTCTGAGCGGGTTTTCCCCCACAATCCCCAAGGCCATCCACTGGTCGGACCGCGGACATCAGAACTACGTTCATGGGACGCCAAAAGGGGCTTTCGGCATCGAAAGCTGCACACCCAGGACATATTCTCGCGCCACCCGCGACGGTGGGGCAGTAACTGGTTATGCGAGGAAAGTTTCTGAGCACATGGGGTTGCGCAGATGTAATTTCAATGGTGTAATCCTCTAGCCACACCACAAGATGTGGGTTCAGATCGCACAAACACCACCCAGACCACCACATGTAGTGGCAAGCAAGTCCAAACCAGAAAGAGCATGCGAGTGACACTGATCGAGGAAACCGAAGCCGAAGCCCAGCGAAACTCCGCCAGACGGGACGGTATCCATGTGGATAGCACCCCAGGAATGCGGGTTCGGAAGCGCAATGGCAATTTGGAACCGGTCGACATCAATCGGATCGTCAACGCCATCGCTCGGGCATCAGAGGGACTTCTCGGTGTGGACCCCATGCGCGTCGCCACCAGAACCATCTCCGGGCTCGCTGATGGTGCCAGCACCCACGAACTCGACGAGTTGTCCATCCGAACCGCCGCCGGGCTGATCATGGAGGAGCCCGGCTACTCTCGCCTGGCCGCTCGTCTTCTCGCCACCGTTATCGACAAAGAGGTTCGTAACCAGAAGATCCCATGGTTCTCCGAGTCCATCGCCGTTGGCCACCAGCTCGGCATCGTGGCCCCCAGCGTGCTGGAATTCGTGAACGCCAATGCCCCGGCGCTCAACGCCGCCATCAACTCCGACCGTGACCGCAAGTTCGAGTTCTTCGGACTTCGCACCGTCTATGACCGGTACCTCTTGCGTCACCCCGAGTCCCGCAAAGTCATCGAAACACCGCAGTATTTCTTCTTACGGGTGGCATGTGGTCTGTCCACCACCGCGGACGAAGCCATCGAGTTCTACGATCTCATGTCGTCTCTGTCGTACCTGCCCTCCAGCCCCACGCTGTTCAACAGCGGCACCACGCACCCCCAGATGAGCTCGTGCTACCTGCTGGACTCTCCCGAAGACAGCCTCGAGGGCATCTACAAGCGGTACACCGACATCGCCCGGCTCTCCAAATTCGCCGGCGGTATCGGCGTCGCCTGGCACAGAGTCCGCTCAACGGGCAGCCTGATCAAGGGCACCAACGGCCTGTCCAACGGCATCGTTCCCTGGCTCCGCACCTTGGATTCGTCGGTCTCGGCCGTCAACCAGGGCGGCCGCCGCAAGGGAGCGGCTTGTGTCTATCTCGAAACGTGGCACGCCGACGTCGAGGACTTCCTGGAACTCCGTGACAACACCGGCGACCACGCCCGCCGCACTCATAACCTCAACCTCGCCAACTGGATCCCCGACCTCTTCATGCAGCGGGTCGAGAATGACTGGAAGTGGTCTCTGTTCGACCCCAAGAAGGTCCCCCACCTGGTCGATCTCTACGGAGCCGAATTCGAGCAGGCCTATCTGGCGGCAGAAGAAGCCGGCCTTTTCGAAAAGCAGCTCCCGGCTCGCAGCCTCTACAGCAAGATGATGCGAACCCTGGCCCAGACCGGAAACGGCTGGATCACGTTCAAAGACTCCTCCAACGAGAAGTGCAATCAGACTGGTTCGGTAAACCCCGATGGCTCGCCTCGGGTAGTTCACCTCTCCAACCTGTGCACCGAGATACTGGAAATCACCGACCAACAGAACACCGCGGTGTGCAACCTCGGCTCGCTCAACCTTGGTTCGTTCGTGTCGCCGAGCGGAGAATTCGAATTCGATCGCCTCGGCGAGGTTGTCCGTCAGGTGGTGCCGTTTCTCGACCGGGTCATCGACATCAATTTCTACCCCACCCCCGAAGCCGAAACCTCCAACAGCGTCTGGCGTCCGGTGGGCTTGGGGTTGATGGGCCTCCAAGACGTCTTCTTCAAGAAGTCTTTGTCCTTCGATTCCCCTGAAGCCCAGGCGCTCTCCGCCCAGATCAGCGCCCACATCTACTACCACGCGCTGTGGGCCTCCACCGAGCTTGCGGTCGAAAGCGGCCCGCATGAAGCCTGGGAGGGAACCCGGGCAGCCGGCGGAGATCTCCAGTTCGACCTCTGGAACGTGGAACCGCCAGCCGAGCTCGATTGGGAGTCTCTCCGGGCTCGGATCGCCAAGCACGGGCTGCGGAACAGCTTGCTCATCGCCATCGCCCCCACGGCCACCATCGCTTCCATCGTTGGTTGTTATGAGTGCATCGAACCGCAGGTCTCCAACCTCTTCAAGCGCGAGACCTTGAGTGGTGAGTTCATGCAGATCAACCGGTACCTGGTCAACGAGCTCCAACAACGGGGCCTGTGGGACGCACAGATGGTCAACGAACTGAAGAAGGCCGAAGGGTCCGTGCAGTACATCGATCGGATCCCGGCCGACCTCAAGGAGATCTACCGGACCGCTTGGGAAGTCCCCCAACGTGCCCTCATCGACATGGCCGCCGACCGTGGCGCCTATATCGACCAAAGCCAATCGCTGAACCTGTTCATGGAAACGCCCACCATCGGCAAGCTTTCCTCCATGTACCTGCACGCCTGGAAGCGAGGCCTCAAAACCACGTACTACCTGCGCAGCCGGGCCGCCACTCGAATCAACCAAGCCACCACCGCGAACGAAACTCCGAGCCGCCCCGATCCCACCACTCTGTCCGCACCCGAGAAGACCTTCACCGACGAGGAGGCCCTGGCCTGCAGTCTGGAAAACCCTGAGGCGTGCGAAGCCTGTGATTAGGCCGGCCGCAACCTTCCCTTATCCCCACCCTCCCCTGGAGACACTCACTCATGGCACTCGCTGAAACCTATTCTTACCTCGACGAAGAGCCGATTCCGCAAGCGCCTCTCGATGCGGTTGCCCGCAAGGAACGCAAGAACATTTTGGACCCAGGCTTCGACCTGACCCTGCGACCCATGCGGTATCCGGCCTTCTACGAGATGTACCGGGATGCGATCAAGAACACCTGGACCGTCGACGAGATCGATTTCTCCGATGACCTCACCGACCTCGACCGGCGGCTCATGCCCGCCGAACGGCACCTGGTGAGCCGCCTGGTGGCGTTCTTCGCCACGGGTGATTCGATCGTTGCCAACAACCTGGTCTTGAACCTCTACAAGCACATCAATGCCCCTGAGGCCAGAATGTATCTGAGCCGGCAACTGTACGAAGAGGCGCTGCATGTGCAGTTCTACCTCACTCTGCTGGACAACTACATTCCGGATATGGCCGAGCGGGAAGCCGCCTTCGATGCGGTGGAGAACATTCCCTCCATAAAGGCCAAAGCGGAATTCTGCTTCAAATGGATCGGGAGCATCGAGACCCTCGACGAGATCCGAACCGATGAGGACCGCCGGTCATTCCTGCTCAACCTGATCTGCTTCGCCACCTGCATCGAAGGCCTGTTCTTCTTTGCAGCGTTCGCCTATGTCTACTTTCTTCGGTCCAAGGGTCTACTCAACGGTCTCGCCGATGGAACCAATTGGGTGTTCCGTGACGAAAGCTGCCACATGAACTTCGCTCTCGAGGTGGTCGACACCGTCCGCCGGGAACAGCCCGAATTGTTCGATGATCGGTTGGAGACCGACATCCGCAACATGTTGAAGGAGGCCATCGACGCCGAGCATCTGTTCGCCGCTGATGTGCTGGGCGAAGGGGTGCCTGGTATGAGCCTGCGTGACACCCGCACCTACCTCGAGTTCGTGGCCGACCAGCGACTCGGGCAGCTGGGTTACGCGCCGGAGTACGGCGCGAAGAACCCGTTCTCGTTCATGGAACTCCAGGATGTGCAGGGCCTGTCCAACTTCTTCGAACGGACCGTGTCGAGCTATCAGACCGGCATCGAGGGCGAAGTCGCCTTCGGGGAGGAGTTCTAAAAAGATCGGCGGAGCCGGAGGGTTGGTGCGCCGCACCGACCCTCCGGCGCGGGGCTCACACCACCTCGGTCCGCTCGGGGCTCAATCACTCGGTGAGCGGATTCGCATCCGACAATGCCTCCAGATCAGCCCGAAAGCGGCATCTCCGAGGGCTGCGATACTGTTGAACGGGTGAAGCCCTCCCAGTTCTCGCTGTTCGGATTTGGAATTCGAATCGAGATTTTCTTCGGTTTGTTGGCGGCCTGGGTGATGGCCAGCTTCTCGCCCGACTACGTCAGAGGAGCGGCCATCGTGGCTGCCGTTGGCGCGTCGATCCTGGTGCACGAACTAGGGCACGCATTCGCATTCCGTCACTACGGGTTCGAATCCTCGATCGTCCTCCACGGGTTGGGCGGCTACACCATGCCCGTCCAAGGCACGCGACTCTCCAACGGACAAGACTTGGTAGTCTCCCTGGCCGGGCCGTTCACCCAGATCGTCGGTCTGGGTCTGCCCGCACTTCTGATCAGCCGGCAGGGCACGTTCACCGGGACGGCCGACGTGGTGGTCCGAAGCCTGGTCTGGTTCAACCTCTTGTGGGGAGCGGTGAACCTTCTACCAGTCCTCCCGCTCGATGGCGGCAACATCTTCTTTCGAGGCGCCAGCATCCTGACCCAGAAGAACCAGATTCAGCTGGCCCGGTTGGTGTCGGCGGCAGTTGCCATCCCGGTGGGGTTAGCCGCCTACTTCATGGGGTATGTGTTCGTGACCCTCGGCGCCGGCTACTTCGCAGTGAGCAACCTGATGGAATGGTCCAATTTTCGCAAACCCCCATCGGCCCGACCCGCACCGCGGGGATTCAGCGTTCCGCCGCCCCCAGAGTAACTCCCCTGCGCAGGGTTCCCGGGCAGGAACCACCGGGTGAACCACCACCGAGTTCGTTCAACGGACGTCGTCGAGTTGATGGTTTGGCCATGAATCGGCTGCACGGTGCAAGTGGTAGTTGAAGCGCCGCTCCGTGGAATGATCCCCCATCGTGATCCGAGGTAGTCGTAGGGGGTCGTTGCCGGGTTCGGCCCGGCCGTTGAGAAAGGTGAACGCCGCTCGGTAGCCGGCCAGTTCGGCCCCGACCCGAACCCAGGCGTTGTGATGGCCGGACGGGTAGGCCAGCAGGTCCACCGGTTGTTCTGCGCCCACCGAACGAAGGATGTCACGGAGTTTCACTCTGGACTCGCTGAGTTCCGACGCCAGATCCGTGTCGGTTAGACGGGGGAGTGAACGGTGACTTCGGGTGTGAGAGCCCACCGTGTGCCCTGCCGCTACCCATTCGCCCAGCTGTTGGGCCGTCATCGTGGCTGGCATGCCCTCCCACCAGGGTGGGAATACGCCAAGATGATCCGCTACCACAAAAACGGTCGCCGGGACCCCAGCCTGGGCAAGGACGGGCATTCCATTGGAGTAGAGCCCGCCGAGAGCGTCGTCGAAGGTGATGGCAGCCAACGGCGGCGAGTCGGGATTTTGCAATGCATCGACCAGTTGATCGAGCGAGGCGATGGTGTACCCCGCCGCCCGGACCTGGGCGATATGGCGCGCCAGATCGTGAGCACCAACGCTCAGGCCCACCGAAGGTTCCCCCGGGGCCAGTACATCGTGGTACCCCAGCACCACATGGCCAGGGCCAAGGCGGTGGCGGGTTTTGGCGACGAGAGCGGACAGCGGACCGCGCAGACGATCCACGAGCGGCTGGAACACGATCATGATGCTCTCCGCCCGTGGAGATCGACCGCTTCGCGCAGAACGGCGATCAACCGGTCCGCCCCAACTGCGGCGGTGTAGTTGGCGGCGAATCGCTCGGCGCCCCAACAACCCATCTGGGCGGCCCGCTCGGGGTCCTTTATCAACTCCTGTAACGCTGCGGCCAAAGCCAACGAGTCCTCCGGCGGCACCAGCAGACCAGTACCACCGTGATCGATCATCTCCGGCACCGCCGCAACGTTGGCCCCGACCACTGGCAGACCGGCCGCCATCGCTTCCAGAACGGCGTTGGGAGCCTGGTCGATCGAAGAGGGGAACGCGAAGATGTGAAGACCGGCGAGTAGTTCCCACAGCCGATCGTCGCCAGGTGACAGATCATCGATCACTTCGATTCGATCGTGGGCCGCGGCGGCCTCGGCGGCCAGGGGGTCGGGACTGATCAGAACCAGCGTGGCATTCTGGGCACCGAGGGAAAGAAAAGCGTCTACTAACACCGAGCCGCCCTTACGAACGAACTGACGCCCGAGAAAGCCGATCCGGATCGAGCTCCCCGGTGGCCGCCGTGGCAGTACCGGCGGCGGGGTGATCCCGAATGGAAACGCCCGGATCTTGGATGCACTGATCCCGTAGTCCTCCCGCAGGCTACGTTTGGACCATTCACTGTTGGCGACGATCAGATCGGCGCTGTCATACACCCGCTTCTCGATGGGTTTGGTGAGCCGGACGGTAAAGGGGGTTCCTGGGCCCGGCGACCGATACGGGATCCGGTAGGCGTTGAGCGCATTGGTGGTATCCAACGACACCACGGTAGGGATCCCGGCCAGGATCTTGGTGCTCAGCAGTCCGGCGTTATGGGTGTAGACGTGGACCACATCAACCTGGTCAACATGGCGAGCGATAACGGGCCGAAGCTTGGCGCTCACTCCCAACTGGCTTCGCAGCGGCTGTAGATCGGCGTCGAGCGCCGCCAGCCCTGGGATGGGGGCCCGCCATACCCGCCCCGCGGGGCCG
>JABDIY010000166.1 GCA_013003535.1 Acidimicrobiales bacterium
TCGGTTGCCAGAAGCTACGTGCAACTCGTGGCCGATCGGCTTCACGAAGAAGTCCCACAGGGATTCCGAATCCTCAACCTCTCTCGCTCCGGTGCACGCCTTGGCGACGTTCTGGAAACACAGCTTCCTGCTCTTGCCAGCGTTCCGAACTCGGTGATCGGTGGCATCTGTACGGTGGGCAGCAATGACCTGGTCAGGTCTGGCCGACTGCGGCAGACCCGCCGCCGCTTCACTGCGGTGCTGGAATCACTGCCAACGGGAATCGTGATGGCCACCATCCCGGACGCCAAGAGCGTCACAGCCAAAACCATGAACCGCCACCTTCGCAGCGAAGCCGAACGACTGGGTCAACCCATCGCGGACGTTGCGGCTGCGCTGACGTCGTGGAGAGGCCTTATGGCCGGCGACGGGTTTCATCCCAACGATGCTGGGCACCGGCTCTGGGCCCGCACCATCACCACTGCGCTATTGGAGCAACGCTGTGCCGTACGGCAGATCGTTGCTCACAATGGCGAGTTCTGAGCCTATTCGCCCACGATCATCTCTTCCAGAGGTAGATCCACCACGAACTGGGTGAGGTGAGCAGGGAAAATGTGTTGGGCCACAAGCACCGCCGCACCATCGGCGTCGAAGGTGGTCCGTTCCACTGAAAGCACGGCCGACCCGAGCGGAACTCCCAACAACGCGGCATCGTCCGCTTCAACCACTGCAGCCCCGATCGTCTGCGTTGCGCCGGCCAGTGCAATTGGAAGCAGTTCATAGAAACTGTGCTCGGCCACCTGCTTCCGACTCAGCTCGGCGCCCAGGTCATCCCGACACCACACCGACACCCGAGCAAACGGTTCACCGTCGGCCAGGTTCACACGCTTCACCTCTAAGACACGGTCGCCCAGCTTGGCGACGGCGGGAAGGGAAGCATCGGCTGCGTCCTTGAACGAGAACTCGATGATTCGCCGCTCCGGTTGGCGCCCGGATGCTCGAAGCTGGGCCTCAATCGTTGTGAGTGCCGACAGGGGCTGGCGGACTGGGGCGACGGCCACCATCCACCCGAAACCCTGACGAGAGTCGAGCAGACCGTCTTGGCGGAGCACCTCGAGTGCCTTGCGGATTGTCACCCGGCTGGCCTCATACTCCTGGCCGAGTTCGGCCTCGCTGGGGAGCAGGCCGGAAGGATCGAACTCGCCGCCCGCCACGCGCAACCGTATGGCCTCAGAAATCTGCTGATATCGGATCTGTCGCACGAAATCCCTCTTTCGAATCTAGGTCTTCGGGTAGACGAAGACCACAACTTGTATTATAGTTGTATCACATCGGCTGTATCGAGACCGATGTGATCGCCCGAGAAAACCAGGAGCACCCAATGACCGTTGGCCCCGAAACCCCCATTGAACTCATCGAAGGTGTGTACGCAACGCTAGATGAACGGGTCGGTGGCCTTCGATCTCGGCTGGGCCGAGGTCTCACCCTGGCCGAGAAGATCCTAGGTAACCATCTCGACAAGCCCGATGCTGAGGTGGAACGCGGCGTCAGCTACGTGGACTTTCGGCCTGACCGCGTAGCCATGCAGGACGCCACGGCCCAAATGGCGTGGCTTCAATTCGACACCGCTGGTCTCACCGAAGTTCAAGTTCCCACCACCACACACTGCGATCACCTGATTCAAGCCAAGGTGGAAGGGAAACAGGATCTCCTCCGGGCCATCGACACCAACGAAGAGGTGTACGACTTCCTCAGCTCGATCAGCGCCAAGTACGGCGGCGGCTTCTGGAAGCCGGGAAGCGGCATCATCCACCAGGTCGTGCTGGAGAACTATGCGTTTCCGGGCGGCATGATGATCGGAACCGATTCCCATACCCCCAACGGTGGCGGCCTAGGCATGATCGCTATCGGAGTCGGCGGCGCCGATGCCGTGGACGTCATGACCGGGTTTCCCTGGAACGTCCGTTGGCCCAAAGCGATCGCGGTGAAGCTGACCGGTGAGCTCGGCGGCTGGTCCGCCCCCAAAGATGTGATCTTGAAGGTTGCCGAGATCCTCACCGTAAAAGGCGGCACCGGGGCAATCGTCGAATATATAGGCGAAGGGGCCAACAGCATCAGCGCCACCGGCAAGGCCACCATCTGCAACATGGGAGCCGAGATCGGAGCGACCACATCGCTGTTCGCCTACGAAGATGCTATGGCTCGTTACCTCAAGAGCACCGGGCGGGAGGCCACCGCCGATGCGGCCAACAACGTGGCTCATCACCTGCGCCCTGACGATGAAGTACTGGCCAATCCTGGCGACTACTACGACCAGGTGATCGAGATCAACCTCTCCGAACTCACGCCCCACATCAATGGGCCGCACACGCCCGACCTCGCTCGGGAGGTCAAGGACCTCGGAGCCGAAGCGGTAGAGAACGGCTGGCCGCTGGAGATCAGCGCCGCACTGATCGGGAGCTGCACCAACTCCTCTTACGAAGACATCACCCGGGCCGCCTCAATCGCACGAGAGGCCTCGGCCAAAGGACTCAGTCTCAAGACAAAACTCATGATCACACCCGGCTCAGAGCAGGTTCGGGCCACCATCGAACGGGATGGGCTGTTGGCTGATTTCGAGGCACTCGGGGCCACCGTGCTGGCCAACGCCTGCGGTCCGTGCATCGGGCAGTGGGATCGGTCCGACGAACGCCAACCAGGCGAAACCAACGTGATCGTCACCAGCTACAACCGAAACTTCCCCAAACGGAACGACGGCGATGCTGCCACCCTCGCCTTCGTCACTTCTCCCGAGACCGTGATGGCGCTGGCGCTCTCCGGTCGAGTGGATTTCGACCCGGTCAACGGAACGCTCACCAACGCTGCCGGTGAGGAGGTCTCCCTATCCACACCGGTAGGGATCGAGCTTCCTCCGAAGGGTTTCGACGAGGGCGAATCCGGCTTTGTCGCACCGCCGGAATCGGGCGCCGATATCAGCGTGGCCGTTTCGCCCACCTCGGACCGATTGCAACTGCTCACACCCTTCCCTGCCTGGGATGGTAACGACTACGCCAACTTGCCGATCCTGGTGAAAGCGGAGGGCAAGTTCACCACCGACCACATTTCCATGGCGGGACCGTGGCTCAAGTACCGAGGTCATCTTGAAAACATTTCCGGCAACCTCTACCTCGGTGCGGTCAATGCATTCCGCAAGCAGGACGGCTCTACCTACGACGTGGGGTATGGCAAGAATCAGCTGACCGGCCAAACCGATACGTTCCCCAATGTGGCAAAGGCATATCACGAGGCCAATCAGCCATGGGTGGTGATCGGCGACGAGAACATGGGCGAAGGCTCCAGCCGAGAACACGCTGCCATGGAGCCCCGCTTCCGGCTGGGCCTGGTGGCAATCGCCCGGAGTTTCGCTCGCATCCATGAGACCAACCTGAAGAAGCAGGGCATGGTGGCGCTGACCTTTGCCGACCCCGCCGACTACGACCGGATCAATGAAGACGACCGAATCGGGGTCACGGGGCTGGCCGATTTAACGCCAGGCAAACCGCTCACGGTCACCGTCACTCCGGCTGATGGTGAGGCATGGAGTTTCCACGGCAACCACACCTTCAGCCCCGAACAGATCGAATGGTTCAAGGCCGGCAGTGCCCTCAACGTCATCCGCCGCAACCTGGCGTAAACCCCACCTCAGCGCCAAGGCGGGGTTGCCGATAGGTTTTCACCTATGACCGCTGCTGCGTTTTTCGATCTTGACCGCACGTTGCTGCGGGGTGCCAGCGGTCCCCTGATCTCCACCGCACTCCGGGCCGAGGGACTTCTGCCAGACAAGCCGATCCGCGGCGAGAGTCTCCTTTTCGGGGTCTTCAACGTGGTCGGCGAGACGCTTCCGTCAATGGCCCTCACGCGCATCGGCGTTCGAGCCACCAAAGGCTGGAGCGTGGCCCGCCTCCGGGCCGCTGGTCAGCACGTCGCCCAGAATCTCGCCGATGCCGTGGAACCTTTCGCCCGAGAACTCATCGCCGACCATGTAGCCGCTGGAACCAAGGTGGTTCTCGCTACCACAACTCCCTATGAGCTCGTGAAGCCCTTCGCCGACCTCATGGGTTTCGATGATGTGCTGGCCACCCGTTACCGCAGCAGTGACGGCGGCCAGACCTACGACGGCACGGTCAACGGTGAATTCGTGTGGAACCGAGGCAAGGCCCGATGTGTCAAAGCTTGGGCCCGAGCAAACCTCGTGGAACTGGCCGACAGTTACGCCTACTCCGACAGCATCTTCGATCTTCCTCTTTTGCGGTGCGTCGGCTACCCCACTGCAGTCAACCCCGACCCACGGCTCTGGGCCTACGCCCAAGTTGCGTCGATCCCGGTGCTCTACTTCACGGCCCCGCCGGGCGTACCAAAGCCGTTTGGAATCGAGCCGCAGCGAATTGCCACTGACCTAGCGCGAACCGAACTCATGCCTTGGATCAAGATCAACGTTGAGGGACTTGAAAACCTTGAAGGCCAGAAGGGTGTGATCGTCGCCCCCAACCATCGGAGCTATCTGGACCCGCTGGTCTTGAGCCAGGCGGTCAGCCGAGCCCATCGGCAGGTTCGCTTCCTCGCCAAGAAGGAAGTGACCGACGTTCCCATCGCCGGTGCCATAGCCACGGCGATGGGGGCAATTCGGGTGGACCGACAGTCCAAGACGGGAGACCCGATGGGCGAGGCAGCTCGTGCCCTCCGGGCCGGTGAGCTGGTTGCGGTTTTCCCGCAAGGAACCATTCCACGTGGGGCAGACTTCTTCAACCCGGTTCTGAAGGGTCGGTTTGGCGCAGTTCGTTTGGCGCTCCAGACCGGTGTTCCGGTTGTTCCCGTTGGCATCTGGGGAACCGAAGCGGCCTGGCCTCGAAACCGGAAGCTGCCCTACCTTCTCAACCTGGCCAACCCGCCGAAAATCCTGATTCGGTTCGGTGAGCCCTACCACCCCACCGGGTCCGTGAAAGATGAGACCGCCATCCTCATGGACAAGATCGTGGACCTTCTTCCCCCCGAGGCGCGGGTCCCGCACGAGCCGACCGAAGCGGAATTGGCCAGGACCCTGCCCGGCTAGTCTTTCGGTCCATGCCATTGATCATGTCTGCCGGTGAGGCGCTCATCGACCTTCTCCCGGGTGAACACGACGGGGCTCGGATCCCGGTCCCCGGTGGTGGGCCCATGAACGTGGCGCTCACGGTGGCCCGGTTGGGCGTCCCTGCCGCGTTCTGTGGGCGCATCTCCAATGATCGTTTCGGCCAGCTGATCTGGGACCACGTCAGGAGCAGCGACGTTCTCATGGATGCCGTGGAGCGTGGCGACGAACCGACCGCCACCGCCGAGGTGATCACCAATCCGGTGCAGCGATTCGTGTTCTCGGGCACAGACACCGCGGACATGAATCTCAGCGCCGTAAACGAAGCATTCCTGCCCGAGCGCCCGACCATCTTCCACGGCGGAACGCTCGGGCTCTTTCGCGGCCGCACCGCCGAAACACTGGCGCAGTACGTAGAAACCTTCGACGGCATCGTGAGTTTGGATCCCAATATCCGACCGGCGCTCATAACCGACCCCGACCAGTGGTGGCACTACGCTAATCGTTGGATCGCTCGAGCGCAGTTGGTGCGCGGGAGCGACGAGGATTTTGACTGGATGGGCGTCACCGTCGAGGACCTCTTGAGTCGAGGAGTAGCGGCGGTGATCCGGACTTTGGGAGATGACGGTGCCGAGATCGTTCTCTCGTCCGGCGAACGAACCCACGTCAACGGTGCAAAGATCGAATTTGTGGACGCAGTGGGAGCGGGTGATTCGTTCTGCGGCGCCGTTCTGGTACGGCTGGCCGAGCACGGTGTCACGAGGGATTCCTTTTCTCGCCTGACACTCGATTGGTGGACCGACAGTTTGCGGTTCGCGGTGAAAGTCGCTGGAATCACGTGTTCCCGGGCCGGTGCCGATCCCCCGTACCGCCACGAGTTGTAGAAGACCAGCTCGTCGCAGGTAGGAAGCAAGAAAAATGAGAAACCGGCCACGAACGTGGCCGGTTTCAGTGACGCCGGTAGGAAAGGGGGAAACCGACTCGGCGTCGGAACTGCATCAAAGGGGGAAGATGCAATACAAATACTAACTCATTGCATGTCGCTCAGACCAGTCACTTAGTGTGAAACTGGTCATATCGCTAGAGCGGAATGTTGTCGTGTCGGCGGTCACGGAGTTGCTCCCGCTTCGAGGCCAGCATCGAGAAGGCGCTCACGACCTCGGACCTTGTTGCGGCGGGGTCGATGACTGCGGAGATACTGCCGCGTTCGGCAGCTGGATAAGGCGTCAGGTAGGTCGCTTCGTACTCGGCCACCAACCGTAGCTTTTCCTCTTCGTCGGCTTGTCGGTAGAGGATTTCAACCGCACCCTTTGCCCCCATGACGGCCACTTCGGCCGAAGGCCATGCCAGCATTACATCGTTCCCCATGTTCACCGAGTCCATCACGATGTAGGCACCCCCGTAGGACTTGCGGAGTATCAGGCCAACCCGAGGAATCGTGGCCCGGGCGTATGCGAAGGCCAGTTGCGCGCCGTGGCGAATCATGCCGCGCCATTCAAGATCCTTCCCAGGGAGAAATCCACTCGTATCAACCAGCGTTAGCAACGGCACGTTCAGCGAATCGCAAAACCCGACGAACCGAGCGCCTTTCTGGCTTGCTGCGATATCAATGCTTCCGGCCATGGATTGGGTCTGGTTGGCAACAATACCCACGGAGAATCCACCGAAACGGGCGAATCCGGTCACGAGGTTGGGTGCCCACTGCGCCCGTAGCTCTACGAAGTCACCGTGGTCGGCGATGGCCGCCACAACGTGTCGCACATCGTAAGAACCAGTGGGCGTGACGGGAAGGATCTCAGCGGCCTCGGGTGTGGGGCGTTCAACAGGATCGTGGGTCGGAAGAAACGGCGGGATTTGGTCGACGTGGTCGGGCAGGAAGGAAAGGATCTCCAACAGGTACAGTTCGCCCTCTTCGACGGACTCAACAACTGCCGCCGCTAGGCCTGAGCTCCGTTGATGCGAGCCGGCTCCACCAAGTTCCTCACCGCTGATGGTTGTACCGGTGAAGCCGCGCACCATGCGCGGTCCGGACAGGTACGAAGAAGAATTGGCTGTGAAGACCACGATGTCGGCCAATCCGAGCAAGAACGCTGGGCCTGACAAGACTGCGCCATCGACGATGGCAAGGAGTGGTATCACACCACTGGACCGCACCATTTCTCTGGCGATTCGGCTCCACGCCACCGAAGGCGCCAAACCTTCAGCAACGTCGACACCGGCAGCATTGATGATGAAGATGACGGGGAGACGCTGTTCGCGCGCCATTCGAAGGCCCGCCTCAACCACACCGCAATCAGCTTGGGTGAGGGTGTTGTCTGGCCTCGATCCCTGCAGGGTGAGCCGAGCGAAACGTCGACCATCCACGACGACCACCCGGGCAGCCGAACGAACATTCACCGCCGACTGCAGGTCGACGGGCGCTTTCGAAGCCGTCGTTTCGGTCTCGATCAAGGTCACCCTGTTGTTTGTAGCGCGTCGGCGCCATTCTCAGGGGCAGTATCGAGGGAAAAGCACCACACAACCGCCCGCGGCTGGTGCTTGACCGGCAATGACGACGGCCTAGGAGGCGATGAAGAGGTCGAGGAGCTGGCCGTTGTCCAGAATTGTGGCGCCTTTCATGGCGACTTCAGATGCGAGGTCCATGTTGTCGGTGACGACCACGACCGGCCACTCGTTCGGGTACGTTTCGATCAACCGCTTCAGTTGAGCAGCCACGGAGCCTTCTTCGCTAGTGACTCGCACGCGAACCGAGCGGGAATCAGGAAGGCGATCGACGCCGTGGTCCCGATCGAACAGTACATCGGGTGCAGCGCCACTGCTGCCCGCCAAGGCACTCAAGAAATGGACCAGGTTGCGCCGCTGATCGATGCGATCCACGCTGGGCCAACCCATCGCCGCCACCGGATCCCCATCGATGAGTAACACAACATCTTCGGTGTGAACAATGTGACGGGCGACTGCAACCGGATCACTCATGATCTCTTCGGGAATGGAAATTGGTCGGCGGGCAACAGCGGTTGATTCTTCGGAAATATCAGTGTCAGGTTCCGATTCAGCCCCTACGGCTGCTGCGTCATCGTCGACTGGTATCTCGACCTCCGGTGCTGCGTCAGCCTCGACCGGTGGGTCGGGTTCGACCGACGGCTCCTCGGACTCGCGCACCGAAGACACGACCGGAGCGGCCGTGCTGGTGAACAGACTGGTGAGCCCTCCTCGTTCGGTCGAACCGGAGTCCGTCGCCGTGTTCTCGGCATCGTCGAAGGTTGCCACGGTCTGGGACACGAGGGCGTGCACCTCATCAATGTCCTCCGCCGGTGCGGCGGTGGTGGCGGTGTCGGGGAAATCATTGAGAAGTCCTGCGGTGAAATCAAGCTCAGCGGGCTCCTCGGCATCTTCGGCAACTACCTCATCCTCCACAGCCACCTCAGGCTCGGAGACCACCTCAGGCGCATCAGGCGCCTCATCCTCTACACCCACGTCCGGCTCTGCAACCATCTCAGGCGCCGGATCCTCCGCAGGTGCCTCGTGGGGAACGTTGGCAAAGGAGTCGATCGACGCGGTCTGCTCGGGAATCTCGATCAGAGCTGGAGCAGGGGCATCGGGGGTGTCTAGGGAGGAAGTGTCGGCGGGCGTGATTTCATCGAAGGCAATCCCCTCGACTGACGCTCCCAGACCAGCAACGCTTTCACCCAGAACCGACGCTGCCGTTTCGGCATCCTGGACGGAGGAGTCGAGGTTGGCCATCTCACCCTGCACCGAGTTCACACTGTTGCGCACCAAGTCGAGTTTGGATTGCAGAGCATCTCGCTCGGTTACGACGCTGGCCAGTGCGGCCTGCAATGCGCTGATTTTCTCAGCGTCGGTAGCGGATCGGCTGGCCATGGCAGAGTTGACTCGTTCCATCTCAGCCCGTGCATTCGCTTGCGCTGCGGTGAGAGTGTCTACATGACTGCTGAGGGCTTCTTGAGCCCGGACGGCAGCCTGGAGGTCATTGACAGAAGCGCCCGCGCTGGATCGGATGTCGTCGAGTTCGGCGGTGATCTGAGCCAGATTGGCTTCGGCTTGGGCCAGGTTGGCTTCGGCAGCCTCTCGTTCGGCGGCGAGAGACTGTGTGCGGGCAACCGCATCATCGCGTTCGGTACTGACCGATGCGGCCTCGTCACTGAGCCGGGTTGTCTCCTGGATCAGGCGGGCCGTTTCTGATTCCAGTGCGGCCTTCTCACCGCTGACATCGTCGATCTTGGCCTCGAGTTCATTGAGTCGCTCGTTGGCGCTGCTGGCCATCGTCTGCAACCGCTCGAGTTCCTCGACCATCTCGGCCTGTTCGAGGATGGCCAATTCCTTGGCTTCCTGTGCGGCTTCGCGATCATGACGGGCTTGTTTCAAATCAGCGTGAAGGCTTCGGATCTGCGCCGCCAGCGACGTGCTTACTGCGGAGGCTGCAGAACTTGCGAGGGGGGCAACGGTCGCCGGCGCATCTTCAGATGGAGCTGGAGTCTCTGAAGCGTCGTCGATTCCGTCGGCGTCGTCGAGTCTGGTTTCCAAATCGGCTAGCTCGTCATCGACCGAGGCTCGCTCGTCGGCCAGCTGCCCTACCAAGCTCTTGAGCTCGTCCAGCTCCGTACGAATCGCTTCCTTGGTCACGGGCTCGGTCTCTGTGTCGACGGCGAACGAAGTGCCCGAGTCGCTGATGGCAAGCTCATCGAGATCGAGGACACCGGGCTGCTGCAGCCATTGAACGACAGCAGGGCCGGTATTCTCAACCGTGGCCGCAGCTGCTACGCGCGCTCTGAAAATCGGGTCCTCGGCCAGAGTCTGGCGAGCCACCGTCAGGGCGCGCTGGGGGAACTGGCGGACGTAGAGGAACATACGCATCGAAGCCGGTGGATCGATCGGCGGATCCTGTTCCACACCTTCCCGCGCAACGAGGAAGGCCAGTTCGCATGCCTTGTTCATCTCCTGTGAATCCATCACTTGGGTACTCCCGAAAATTACATCGCTCAACGACGAGGGCCTTGGTGCCTAGTTGTTACATCGACGTTTGTAGGGCGAAGTTCAGTAGCAATCCGATTGCGTCCTGATTTTCGCTCGTCCGCGCCCGCTGCCGATTTTAGCGACCGATCGCCGTTG
The DNA here is from genome assembly GCA_013003535.1 of Acidimicrobiales bacterium. Lineage (GTDB taxonomy): Bacteria > Actinomycetota > Acidimicrobiia > Acidimicrobiales > SZUA-35 > JABDIY01. Next base: position 10,217 of record JABDIY010000166.1, read on the forward strand.
GAGCCATTTGGCCGGTGGGAAACCCGCCCTAATCCGAGGCCGGAGAGCGCCCATCACCTTGACACGCGAACGTTTGTTCGCTTTACTGACGCAGGTGTTGTTCCAGCCGTCGTTCGATCATATGGGGATACCACTGCACGACGCCACGTTCTGCGTTCTGGACTTCGAAACGACCGGTGGAAATGCCGGGACCGATGCCATCACCGAGATTGGGGCGGTCAAGGTGCGCGGCGGCGAAGTGCTGGGAACATTCCAGACGATGGTGAACCCCGGACGAGGAATTCCCCCGCAGATCACCGTGGTCACCGGCATCACCCAGATGATGGTTACCAACGCCCCCACGATCAGCGCCGTGCTGCCAACGTTTCTCGACTTCATCGGTGGAGCGGTGATCGTGGGCCACAATGTTCGCTTCGATGTCGGATTCCTCCACGCTGCGGTGCGGCGCTGGGGAGGGCCCATGATGGGAAACCAGAAGCTGGACACGCTTGCTCTGGCCCGTCGTCTCCTAGCTGACGAGATGCCGAAATTCAGTTTGGGTGAGCTGGCGCGGCGCCTTCGACTCCCCCATCAACCATCCCACCGCGCTCTTGAGGATGCGTGGGCCACGGTAGACCTGCTCCACTTTCTGATCGAACGAGCCAGTGCATGGGGCGTTACGGGATTGGACGATCTCGTGGCCCTGCCGACGGTTGCCGGACACCCGCAGTGGAAGAAACTGTCGCTCACCACAAACCTGCCCCGCCGGCCCGGCGTGTACTTCTTCGTCGATAAGAACCAGAACATTTTGTATGTTGGCAAGGCCACCGACCTTCGCTCTCGGGTTCGTAGCTACTTCAGTTCCGAGACCCGCCGCAAGATTCCGGCGTTGTTGCGGGAAACCCACTCCATCGGCCACCACGTCTGCGCCAACTCGCTCGAGGCCGAGCTATTGGAACTGCGGCTGATCAAAGAACATTCGCCCCGATTCAACAGCCGAAACAAACGGCCACCAAAATCCTGCTGGGTGAAGCTGACCACCGGGGAGGCGTTCCCCCGACTCTCGGTAGTGCGCTCCACCAAAGGACCCGGTGTCTATCTCGGACCGATCAACAACCGGCGAACGGCCGACCTGGTAGTCGACGCCATCCACACCGTGTTACCGCTGCGGCGCTGCACCACATCGATCGGTCGCAACCGCCGACCCAAGCGTGACGGACTGTGTACGGCGGCCCAGATTGGCGTGGCCACTTGCCCCTGCACTGGCGAACTTGCTGTTGAGGATTATCAGCCCATTGTGGCTGAGGCCACCCGCCTCATGACCACTCAACCCCACATCACTCTGGACCGGCTCTCACAACGAATGAACGAGCTGGCCGTGGACGAGCGCTTCGAAGACGCCGCCGCCGTCCGCGACCGTGCCAGCGCCTTCGCCTCTGTGATCGCCCGCAGCCGCCGCATCAGCATGGTCAACGGCATCGGTTCGATTGCGTTGGAATTCGATTCCGGGGTCGTTCGGATCGACACCGCCGAACTTGGGCTGGACGAGCAGCTCTGCGTTGGCGCCTGGCTGGATCGTTACGGCCCGAACGCTCGCCTGCTCGCCGGGTCTGATGCGCTGGTCTCGGCAATTCCGAGACTGCCCTCGTTCAAACCGGCGAAGTGAAGGCTTCGTAGAGCGCCTCCACCGCCCCCGAGGAGAGGGCATGGGCAGCAGCTTCGGTTCCCGCCGTTAGGTCAACGGCCACTCCGGCCACCACCAACGCGGCGCCAGCGTTGAGGACAACGATGTCAGCTGCTGCCGAAGCGTCGTCCGGTACGCGATCGAAATCTGGACTGATGATCTCGTAGAAGATCCTGGCGTTCTCATCTCCTGAACCACCCCGTAGGTCCTTCGGACTGGCCAACTGCAGGCCGAGATCGCCCGGCGTCACCACCGAGTGCGTAATGTCGGCGCCAACCACTTCGAAAACGTCGTTGGGGCCGAGCGTGGACAGCTCGTCGAGTCCCTCATAGCCCGCCACCACCCAGGCGCAAGCCATGTTTCGAGTAGTGAGGATGCGGGCCAGCTGTTCGGCCCGTTCGACCGTGGCCGCACCGAGCACAACCCGCTTCACGTGACCGGGGTGGACCAGCGGACCAAGAATGTTGAACACTGTCGGCAGGCCGAGAGCGGAACGAACGGGACCGGCATGCCGCATGGCAGGATGGAATGTCTTGGCCCACGCAAACGCCAGACCATGGGTGGCGAGCTGCTGCTCGATGTCAGCCGGAGTCCCGTTGATATCGACGCCGATGGCGGCCAGGAAATCGAACGACCCACTGGTGCTGGACGCCTTGACGTTTCCGTGCTTGCAGATGGTGGCGCCGGCTGCCGCAGCCACGAACGAAGCCATGGTGCTGACGTTTAGGGCATGCGCCTGGCGATGCTTTGAGCCTCCCGTGCCCACGATGTCCACCGTGCCCTCGGGAACGATGAGCGGCTCGGCGGCCTCCAACATCGCATCGGCGAAACCGAGGATCTCCTCATCGGACTCGCCCTTGACGCGCAGGCCCATCAGCAGCGCGCCCAGAGCAACGGGATCGGCGTCGCCTTGCAAGACCTCTCGCATCGCCTCCGCCGTATCGGCACGGGTCAAGTGTTCGCCGGCTGCAATCGTGCCGAGGAGTGCGGACCAATCGAGGGGGATCACGGCGCTCATGACTTTCACCCTATTCGTGGTGGGGTTCGTTGCGCTTGGGAACTGTGCTGTGAGAACTGAGCTGAGGCGACCTCGTCCTGGCATCTGTTTCCGCCAATTCCGTGTCGAAGCACCCGCTGGACGAGTGGATCCGCTCCGAGACCTCGTTGCGGTGGAACTTCAGCTCCCTACTATGGCCCCCGAAGTCTTCCGAACAGCCAGGAGCAAGCCATGTCCGATCTCAGGGGAACCAAGACTGAGGAAAACCTCAAGGAGGCGTTCGCCAGTGAAAGCCAGGCCAACCGGCGCTACCTCTACTTTGCGCAGAAGGCCGATGTCGAGGGTTACCCGGACGTCGCCGCCCTTTTTCGTTCGGTGGCCGAGGGCGAGACCGGCCACGCTTTCGGCCACTTCGATTTCCTCGCTGAGTATGCCGATCCCGCCACCGGCCAGCCGATTGGGCCCACCGAGGACAATCTGCGCTCCGCCATCCTGAGCGAGACCTATGACGCCACCGAGATGTATCCTCGCTTCGCCGAGACCGCCCGTGAAGAAGGCTTTCACGAGGTAGCGGAGTGGCTGGAGACCCTGGCTCGGGCGGAGAAGTCCCATGCCGGGCGCTTCGCCGAGGGTCTCGACCGGATTACGTGACCCCTGCATGCGATAGGGATGGTCGCTGGCCAGACGCAGCTCCTACCATCTAGGTGTGCCTCAACTCGACTGGAGCGTGATTCGCAGCGCAACCATCGCCGGCCTCACGGTGCTGGTTCCCATCACCATCCTGTCGCTGCTCGTGATAGATGACGAATCATCCAGCTACGCCCAGTTGGCATTCTTCGGCCTCACCATGTTCGGATTCGCAGCCGCAGGATATGGCGCCGGGAAGATGGCGCCGCACGCACCGATGGCCCATGGGGCGCTCGGGGCGATGGGAACCTGGGTAGTGATCCAGGGCTTCGGCGTGCTGCGTCGACTTGTTTCCGGCGATGACATCAATTGGCTGGGATACCCGCTCCAAGCCATGATCGCAGCCGGGTGCGGGGTGTTCGGCGCCGTTTTCGCAGACTGGATTCGACGTTCGGGTCGGCCCGTCTCGGTTGCCGAGATGCGCCGACAACTGCCCAAATAGCGGCATACACTCGGCCCTGCGAGTGGGGCAGGCGATCGCGGTCTCAGCATCAGCAATGGTGGTGGGATCGAGGAAAGTCGGGACTCCAAAGGACAGCATGCTGGCTAACGGCCAGTCGGGGTGACCCGCAGGAAAGTGCCACAGAAAACAGACCGCCGATGGGCCGGGAAACCGGTCACAGGTGAGGGTGAAACGGTGCGGTAAGAGCGCACCAGTAACCGGGGTGACTCGGTTAGCTCGGTAAACCCCATGCGGAGCAAGATCAAACAGGGGAACGGGCGGTCCGTCCCCGGCTCCGGCCGGTAACCCCAGGTAGATCGCATAGATGGATGATCGTCCAACGACAGAATCCCGCTTATCGCCCCACTCGCATTTGAAGGCCCGCCGAAGGTGCTGGTCAAGGGCTGAAGCCCTTGTCGTTACTGGGCTTTCTGCTCTTCTGACACTACGCACACCTCCGCAACATTTCGCACAGAAACGCACGCTTTCGTGGACTCCCGTGGACTTGGCGTGGACTGGGCGACGGAGCCTGGGTCGCAATCAGAGGTATCGCGGAATCGCTGCTGCGCCGCACGAACAGTTGCCTTGGATCCGGCCATACCCACAGGGGCAATGGTTGGTGGCGGTCACCAACTGGCAGCGGGCCGGCATTATTCGAGGACCGGATAGTCGGCTGACCCGGATC
>JABDIY010000167.1 GCA_013003535.1 Acidimicrobiales bacterium
GCCCGCGTCCGCGGCATCAAGATCTCTTGACCCAGGTGGCAGCGCAGGGTCGCGCCAGTGACATCCTCAGCGGCCAAAACGAGAAACCACTCAAGGTGGCAGCGCAGGTTCGCGCCAGCGACATCCTCAGCGGCCAAAACGAGAAACCACTCAAGGTGGCAGCGCAGGTTCGCGCCAGCGACATCCTCAGCGGCCAAAACGAGAACCCACTCAAGGTGGCAGCGCAGGGTCGCGCCAGTGACATCCTCAGCGGCCAGAACGAGAAACCGCTCGTTCGTCCGGCATCATGGGGCAATGAATCCGAAGGCCATGCTCCAATCGGCTCGGTGCCACGCCATCTCCTTGGCGGGCGGCCAAATGCCACCCAAGCTCGTGACCAAGATCATCTTTCCGGTGAAGAGCATGCCTGACGCTGTGGCCTTCTATGAGTCGATTGGCTTTGACGTAATCATGTACGACGATGGCTATGCCTGGATCCACTACGAAGACGGTGAGCTCTTTCACTTGGCGTTGGTGCCCGAACTGGACCCGTCGGCGAACGCTGCGGCCGGCTACTTCCATGTGCCCGACGTAAGCGCCTGGCACAAGCGGATAAGTGCCACCCACCCCGACACCAGCACCCTGGATGACACCCCCTGGAACATGCGAGAGTTCTCGATCAAAGATCCCAGCGGCAACCTGCTTCGTTTCGGCTCGAACCTTGACTAGATCCGTCAACGTGGCAGCGGAAGTTCGCGCCAGCGACATCCTCAGCTGCCAGAACGCCACGCCACCTCAACGTGGCAGCGGAAGTTCGCTCCATCGACATCCTCAGCTGCCAGTTAGGGAACGGCGGGGAAGCGGGGCGTGGCGGACGAGGGGGTCAGCTCCACCTGCAGGTAGCCATGACTGGGCTCGGCTCTGGTGACGGCGGGCGATACCAACGGCAGGAACGGCAGATACTGAACGAACTCGGCGGGAAAGACCGAACTAAGCGGCGGGGCCATCCATTCGGGAATGCCCGGAGCGAATTCCATTTCCATCGCAGCATGCAAGTCCCCACTCACGATGAATGGCTTGGGGGATTGTGAGAGTATGGCCAACAGCTGCTGCTGGTCGGCGGGATGAGCTTCGAACGCGTATGGCGGGAGGACATCTTCAACCTCGAGGGATGACGCAATCACGGGGCTGCACACCATGGTGTGCACACGATCGTGCTGAGAAGCGCGGGCCAACCATGCCAGTTGGTCGGCGCCGAGCACGGTGTCACCGTCCTGATACTGCCGACAATCCAGCAGCAAGAGTCGCGCCAACCCACCCACATCCAGGGAGCGGTAGACGGTAAGCCCTTCCAGGGTCGGTCGAGGCAGCCGGGTTGGGGTGTGCTCCCACCAGGTCTGGTACCCGGCGGCACGTCGCTCCCGGTCCACGTTCCGGGTGTAGTCGTTTGCCACTTCGTGGTCGTCCCAGGTGAATATCCACGGGTGAGCAGCAGAACTGGCCTGGAGTCGTTCATCGCCGCGATAGGTGTTGTACAGGTCGCGATAGTCATCCACAGACCGAGAGTCGCTCCGTTCATAAATGAAGTCCCCCAGCCAGACCACCATGTCCACGGTCTGGTCTGTAGCAAGCTCCAGGTGCCAGTCCCAGAACTCCGGGTACGCCCGCGATTGGCATGAGCTGACCGCCAGCCCGAACCGATCGGGCAGTTCTCCCGGGGCTGGCATAGTTCTTGTCCGACCCACCGGCGAGGTGTAATCGTGCGTGCGGAAGCGATACCAAAACCGACTATTGGAACCGAGCCCAGAGACGACCACGCGGGCCGTGAATGCATCGCTCGGGGCGGCCTCCACCAGGCCGCTGCCCACCACCTTGGTGAAACCGTCGTCCAGGGCTATGTCGTAGGCCATCGAGACCGGAACGACGGATCCGGTGACGGGGAACACTTTGGTCCACAACACCACGCTCTCGTGATCCGGGTCTCCACTCGCCACACCCAGTCCGAACGGCACGTCCAACAGCTCCGGACCGGTGGACGGAACCGTGGCCGGCGTGACCAGATCAACCGCAAGCGGCTCGGTAGAGGAGATGGTTGGCGAAAGCGCGGTCGTTGGCTCAGTCGGGGGTGGGAGAGGTGCGGTCGTCGATGATCCAACAGCATCCTCTGGGGCTGCCGAGGAACACGCCGCCGCAACAGAGGCCGTGATGGCGGCGATGAAGTCACGACGACGCATTCGTCCAGGGTCGCACATTGAGGGAGCGCGTCGAGGGAGCTCATTCGAGGGCATACTCTCTCAGGTGACCGAGATTTCTGGCGATTTGATATCCCTGAAGGCGGGACAGGCCATCCCTTTCGGTGGCAACCGCTTCGCCACCGTTTCAGCAGATTTGGCCGCGGACTTCGTAGCGGGCGACCACTTAGTAGTGGTGGCCAATTCCGGGGCACTTCTTCGCATACCAGCGTCGGTTCACCAAATAGCGCATGACGCGGTGACGAGCGCGTCGGCCGCCTTCGCAAAGATGGGGTCGGTCACCGACGATGCCATCAGTACATTCTTCGATGCCTTCGCACGGCGGCTCGCAGACGAGTCCGCATTTGCGGCTATATCGGCCGCCAACAATGCCGACGTAGCGGCTGCCCAAGCGAGAGGGCGCAGCGTGACTCGACTTGTCCTCAGTCCCCAGATGCGGGCCGACATGATCAGCGGACTCCAGATGTGGCGAGACACCGCCAGCACTCGCAATGCGGTGATCGAGGAGATTCACCACGACGGCTGGAGCGTGCAGCAACGCTCGGCGGGCCTCGGCGTCATCGGTTTCGTCTTCGAGGGCCGGCCCAACGTTTTCGCCGATGCTTGCGGAGTGATCCGCACCGGCAACACCGTGGTCTTCCGCATCGGCTCAGACGCTCTCGGCACCGCTGAGGCCATCGTGGAGCATGCCCTCGATCCCGCGCTCGCTCAATCCGGCCTACCACCTGGCGCCGCCAGCCTGGTGGCTTCGCCCGAACGGTCGGCTGGCTGGGCCCTCTTCTCCGATGACCGTCTAGCGCTGGCGGTAGCGCGGGGTAGTGGCGCAGCGGTGGCCCAACTCGGTGCAATCGCCCAACAGACTGGAACTCCAGTGAGCCTGCACGGGACCGGTGGAGCTTGGATCATCACCGGCGCCAGTTGTGATCCGGAGCGGCTCAGAACCGTTGTTGCCAACTCGCTCGACCGGAAGGTGTGTAACACCGTGAATACCGTCTGTGTGTTGGATCAGCACTTCGACCAGTTCGCCCCAGCTGTCATCGCCGGGCTTACCGACGCAGCCGCCGAGCGCCGCGCCAATCCCAAGGTTCACGTGGTGTCCGGCGCCGAGAACTCAGTCCCGTCCAATTGGTTCACCGAGATGGTGCCCATCGCGCGAGCGGAGGGAAACGTTCATGAGCCAAGAGCGGAGTCGATCGCTCGGGATCAGTTGGGTCGCGAGTGGGAGTGGGAAGAGTCGCCCGAGATCACGCTGGTTCGGGTTGCATCAGTCGCCGAGGCGGTGCAACTGTTCAACGAGCAATCGCCTCGCTTTGCGGCGTCGTTGATCAGCGATGATCCGGCCGAGCAGGAGAACTTCTTCGCATCCATCGATGCACCCTTTGTTGGCGACGGGTTCACCCGCTGGGTGGACGGGCAGTATGCCCTCGATCAGCCGGAACTTGGCCTCTCCAACTGGCAGTTTGGGCGGCTGTTCGCTCGCGGTGGAGTTCTCAGCGGCGCCAGCGTTTTCACAGTCCGCATGAAGGTGACCCAAACCGATCCCGCCGTGCGACGCTAGCAAGCGACAGCTTTTTACGGGTCACAGCTGGGTTACGTTGCGACCAGCGGCCAGGTGTTTCGCCAACCGGTCACATGAACCGATCCCCAGCGGTCCACCAGATCCGCCGCGCTCGGACGCTCCCCCACTGCGGCGACCCCCATGGACACGGCCAAACGTTCCAGCACTTCGCCGGCTGAAACTCCGTCAGCGGCCAAGTCATCCAGCGTGATCGAGCGATCACGTTTCGACAGGCGAACCCCGTCGGCGTTCACGACCAACGGGACGTGGGCATAACGCGGTACGGGATACCCCAACGCCTCCCCCACCAGGATCTGCCGGGCCGTTGAGGAAAGCAGATCATCCGCCCGCACTACGCTTCCCACCGCTGCGGCGTTGTCATCAACCACAACCACCAGGTTGTAGGCGGGGACACCATCGTTTCGCCGTATTACGAAGTCGTCCACCATGAACGACTGCGCACCAAAGTTGTCATCATGAAAGTCCACGGCGGGTTGGTCGGACCGAAAGCGCAACGCCGGCGGCCGAAACTGCGCCCGGCGCGCTCGTTCCGATGAACCCAGTGCCGCGCAGGTCCCGGGATACAGCCCGGACTCCGGGCCGTTGGGAGCATTCACCGCGGCGGCGATGGCTTCGCGGATCTCCCGACGGCTGCAATAGCAGGGATAGGTGCGGCCGCTGGCAACCAGAGAATCGATGGGGCTCGTATAACGATCGGGCTGCCGGGATTGCCACAGCGGTTGCACGTCTGGTTCCATCCCCAGCGCTGCCAGCTGTTGCAGTTGTCGTTCACCCGCCTCGACTGTTGCCACCGCCTGGTCAAGGTCCTCAAACCGCACCAACCAGGGCGCCCCCCGGGATCGACAATCCAGCCACGACGCCAGCGCCGTCCGAAGATTGCCAACGTGGAGGTCTCCTGTGGGGCTGGGGGCGAAACGTCCTGATCCGAAGTCGATCATGATCCGAAGTCGCTCACGATAGAGAGAGGCCAGATGCCTCGAGATGAGACCGAGCGACGTCCACCGCCAGGGCTCCGTTGGCCAAATCGGCTTTCAACGCCGTCATGGCCGGGCGGTCCAATGTGACCATCAGCGCTTCCAGAAACGATGGAAGCCACTCGATTTGTTCAGCGAAGAGCTCGGCGTTGAACATGTAGGCCGCGTTGCGGGGCGCGAACACCAGAGGAGGAGCGGCACTGGAATCGAGCCGATCCACGATTGCGACCTTGGCCCCCAGGAGTTCGGGTTCAACTGCCGAGGCGAATGCCACCGAACACTGCCCGTCCACAACCAGGCGTAGTGGCTCGCCCTCGGCCAGGACATCCAGTTGTTCGGCCGGGACCGTGAACCCCGTTGCTTGTTCGAAGCGGACCAGGCCGTCGGGGCTTTGCAGCGTTGCTGTGTCCACACAAACCCTGGCATCGAAGTCACCCTCTAAACGCACCGCCAGCCGGTCCATTGTGAGCGGCTCTCCGTTGCTGTCGGTCCCGAATGCTTCCGTGGCGATGGGAGCGATCGCGTCGTCAAACGCTGAATGGTCAGACCACTCCACCCCGTTGGCTCGGTCGGCGCTCCGCAATGCCTGGGCCTGCTCAGCGGTCCGTGCGAACTCGGCCGTCTCGCCCAGGTGGATGAACCATCCTGTGCTGAGGTCCTCGGGAACCACGTCGAGCCGCCCCGCTACCAGATCATCTCTATTCAGCGCATCGTCGGCCCTATTGGAGCGGTCGATGACAGTGGCACCGCGCTCGGTGAATGCCACCACCATCATGGCGCTCATGATCTGGTCGGTGGCCGAGGTCGTCCCGCCCACCACCACCTCGACACCGGTCATGGGGCCCTCAACTGCGGCCTCGGGTGCCGAATCGCTGGCTCCTGAGCACCCGGTGGCGACAACCATGATCGTTGCGACGATCAGACCGAACCGGTTCACAGGAATCGTGAGATTATGTAGAGAGCCAGACCGGCGAGACCACCAACGATCGTCCCGTTGATTCGAATGAACTGAAGATCCCGGCCAACTCGATCCTCGATGAGAGTAGTGGTCTCCTCAGCGTTCCAGCTTTCCACTGTGCGGGCAATCGTGTTCACGGCCAGGTCGCCGCCTTGGGCGGCGATGTGGCCCGCCGCGCTCTCCAGGAAGCCTTCGATCGTGTTGCGCAGCTGCGGATCAGACTTCACCGACGCTCCGGCCTCCATGATCATCTCGGTCACCTGTTCAAGGAACACGGAATCTGGGTTGTGCGACCCCTCGATAACCGACTCTTTGATGCGATCCCACAAGGTCCCCACCCAGGCCCGCACTTCCGGGTTGGCCAGGAAATCCTCTTTGAGCTCCTCGCCCCGCAGCTCCAGTTCTGGCGAGGTCTTCAGCCGTTCAGCAAGATCGAGCGTGCGAAGATTGAGTTGGCGGCGAAGTTCGTGATCGCGATTGCCGCCGACTTCGTCGATGAATCGATTGACCGCCTCATAGATTTTATCGAAGACCCGGTCGTCGATGGCCTCGGGCACCCACCACGGCGACTCCTCCCGAAGTCGGCTCCGGAACGTCAGCTGGTTCTCGTTGAGAAACCGACCGAGGCCGATCAACGTACTGTCCACCAGGAGTTCATGGTGACCGCCGGCGGTTGCCCAGTCGATGGCGTGACCCGCCAACGGTGCCACCGGGGTGGCCCGGATGCGCTCGAACACCGCTTGTTCCAAACCGGTTCGCACGGTGTCGTCGTTGAGGACATCGGTGAGTCCACGAACGATGGCCGAGCCCTCGTCGGTGATACGTCGGGCAGTTTGCCGGTCGGACAGAGCTTCACCCAATCGGAGCGCCATCTGTTCGTCTTTCACCAACTTCGCCAGGTTGTCTTGGGTCATGAAGTTGTCGCGGACGAATTCGCCCAGCGTCCGCCCAATGTCGTCCTTGCGTTTCTGCACGATGGCCGTGTGCGGAATGGGGAGTCCCAGGGGATGGCGGAATATTGCAGTGACTGCGAACCAATCTGCCAACGCTCCCACCATCGCCGCCTCGGCTGTGGCGCGAACATACCCCAACCAGGGTCGACCGTCCTCGCCGAGCCGGGCGAGAACGAAGACCAATCCGGCCAGGATGAGGAGGCCGGTGGCCGCCCGTTTCATTGCTCCTACGGAGGAGAGCATTTACAGACGGCTTACCAGTCGCCGAGTCTGCTCCGCTGCCTTGGTGCGAATTTCCGTGGCGTCTACCAGCGTGGGTTGACCTCCGCTCAACACTGTTTTCCCTCCCACCACCACCGTGAGAGGCCGAATCCCCGTGTTGGCCACCAGGTATTCCGGCTCGATCTCTCGTAGTGACCAATGCACCCGATCCTGACGGGCCTCAGGCACCAGAAGCCAACCCGCCTCCAACCAGCTCCAGGGTTGACGAGGACTGGTGCCGACGTTTATTTCCCGGAGTCGGGCGTAGGCGAGTCGAAATTCCTCGAGCAGGTCGCCGCCGTAGCCATCGGTCCCCAGCGCTACCCGCTGGCCGAATCGGCTGGGCATGCCATAACCAACCCCGCGATCCATGTTGGACCGGGGGCAGTGGGCGATGGTGCCGGCGATTTCCAGTCCGTCAGGAAGGTGAACTCCATGGGCGAGGACCCAGCTTTCTTTGGAACGGCGTACCAGGTCGGCTCCGCCACCGGAGTCGGCGATGCCTTCGGCCACTTTGGCGTGAACACCGACGCCCAGTTCATTGGCCATTCCGATGGCAAGATCAATGGTCTCCGGGCTGGCGGTCATGGACGCATCCAGCCCTACCATGCCGCGTCCGCCCAGCTCAACGAACCGCCTGGACTCCTCCAGGCCGAGTCGGGCGCGGTCGGCACCGCGAAGGTCCGATGCGGCATAAGAACACACCACCCGCACGCCAACTTCGGCGCACGCTCGAGCGATGAGCGAAAGCGATCCTTCGATCGAGCGGGGGCTGGCGTGGTGGTCGATGACGGTGGTGCAACCGGCTTCGAGAGCTTCGAGGGCCCCGAGCCGGGCGGCCGCTTCGATCATGGGGCTGTCCAGCGCATTCTCGATCGGCCAGATCACGTTTTTCAGAAGGTCGGTGAAGTTCTTGGGCGTGCTTCTGGGCGCAGGAAGACCGCGAGCGATCGCGGCGTACAGCCGGTGATGGGCTGACACTAAGCCAGGCGTTGCGCCGCCAACCGGTTGGGTCTCACTGGTCGCAGGAGGTGCCGCAGGGCTGCGCTGGGGCTGTTGGGCCGGTGGGACGTTGGCTATCACCGGGGCCGGAGACGTTGGCGGCGGCGCCGGGGGTGTGCGCTCCTGCTCTGCAACCTGACCAAAGAAGCCGCGACGTTTCATACCTACCAAACTAGCTGCGATCCTGTGCAGTGTGAGTAGCCTTCGCAGCGTCTACAGATTCTTCTTCGTTTGTGCCGTTGTTCTTACCTCTGCTTGCGGAGCCGATGAGGCGCCGGCGGCCCCTTCAACTTCGTCGGTGGCCAATAGTCCAGTGAGTCTCGAAGGCGTGTGGCTCCTTGAGGGCACCGACCTGTTCCTCGATATCACCTTGGACACCGCGGCGGTAGATGGCCGCACCGGTTGCGCAAGGATCCTGGGATCACTCACCGCCTCCGAAGATGGGAACCCGACCTCGTTCTCGCTGCCAGGCCGTGATACCAGCGGTTGCTCCACGGCCGAGAGGAGAGAAGCTGAGCGGGCCATCGCCCTCTTGCAATCGGTGGCTTCGGCCATTCCGGAACCGGGCGGCTACGCCCTCTTCGACATCGAAGGCTCCCAGGTGGGACGACTACAACTTGGCAGCTGAGACAGTGGAGGCGGGTGGAAGATCGCCTGACGGCACCGCGCATCGAATCTGAACGTCGATGCCGCCGTTGTTCACTTTGGCAACGGTCTTCAGACGGGCATCGATATCTCGCGTGCCTCGCGGCGCCACTACGGTGAGCGCTGATTGCGGGCGACGGTCTCGAACCACCTCGCCGAATCGGCGGAACAGAGCCGACGACCCCTTGGCGCCGGTGGCCGACCGCTTCCCGTAAGGCGGGTTGGAGATGACAAGCCCCGGCCCGGCCCAACCGGTGAGTTGACCGACCGGGCGCGCCTCGGCGGTCAAGGTCACTCCGGCCCGTTTCGCGTTAGCAGTAATCACTGCCACGGCGGCAGGGTTCCGGTCGAACGCTTCGAGCAACCCTGTCGCCGGCGCAGCCTCGATTCGGGTTTGAGCGGCGCCGGTGACGGACCCCCAGGTTCCACCTTCGAAAGACGGCCAGCGATGAAAGGCATAGTCACGACCTTCGCTCGGCGGACGGTCCATGGCGATAAGGCCCGCCTCGATGACCATGGTCCCCGCGCCGGCGAACGGGTCGACCACGGGCGTAGAACGGTCCCAAGATGACAATAGGACCGCACCCGCCGCCAGCGTGGGTCGCAGCGAGGCCTCCACGGTCTGCGTACGCCAAGATCGCTTGTGCAGCGGCTCGCCGCTCGTGTCGATGCTGACCGTCACCGTGTCGTGGTCGACGCGGATGATGAACAACTGTTCCGGGTCAGTGTCGCTGGCCTTGGGCGCCCCCACAACTTTGTGCAGCCGTTCGCTCACGGCGTCGCTGTGAAACAGAGCGCTCTTTCGGGTGGTCACCCGAAAGCGGGGGGCGACGCCGGCCCCGAGATAGGGGGTGAGGTCCACCTCGGCCATTCGGCGCTCGAGATGGTCGAAATCTGTGGCCCGAAAACGGGCGAGCCGCACGATGATACGGGTAGCAGTTCGGAGCCACAGGTTGCTTTCGTACACCGCCCGGGTGGAGCCGCGGAAGGGCACGAGACCAGCGGTCGGGGATCCGATCTTGTAGCCCAGCGCCACCAATTCGGACCCACATACCTGCTCCAAACCAACGGGGCAGACAGCCACCGAGTCAGCGTGGGGTCGGGAGGCCTTGGGATTCACCGCTCCATCCTCGCAGTAGGCGGCGGTCTTTCAACAAGTGAAGGTCGCGAAACAGATGAGCGGACATTTCGATTTAGATCTGGACGAGATTTGCCTACAGTGAGAGTGGGAACCGGATGGACCCGGATGGGACGCTCCACAGAATCATGAAAGAGAAGCAGCGCTTGCGCCGCGAAGAGCTCAGGTCGCTCATGCTGACCGTTGGCCTCGAGATCCTGTTGGAAGACGGGTTGGCTGCGGGAACTCTCCCGATCGGGTATGCCGATGCTTTCCGCTGGCTCAGTGAGAATCGGGGTATCACCGTCAGCCGAGCGCAGATTCACAATCGGATCTGGAGTTCGCTGGATGAGTACCGGCAGGACGTCCTCCTCGCGATGTTGGAGTACCACACCACACGAAGCGTCGCTCAAACCACCACTGAGGTTCTCGAGGCAGTAGACGCTCTGGTCCCACCGCCAAGCGCTGGAGAACAGACTGATGCTGAGCGACGCAAGACGGCGGTGGACCTCACCCGAGCCGGAGTCGAGGCGAACACCATTGCGGCTCGATCCGATCGAGAGACGGTTGCGTTCGAGGCGGTATGGGCGTTGCAGGCATTCCGAACCCACAAGGACCACGCCATCTCTGGCGAAGCGGATGACCGGTTAATCGAGGCGGTCAAGCAAAACCAACGGGCCACATTGCAGCCGTTCCTGGAGCTCTACAGCCTCCTCTCCCAGCGCCTGGCACTAGAGGTGGGGACCGTATGGGGTTTGTCGCCGGCGTCGGGTCTCAGCTTGTTCGCCGAGCTCCTGTACAGCATCAACAACGGTGCAGCGGGTCGGGCGACGGTGGAAACGTCTCTCCAATCAATCAGATGTGGCAGCCAGTTGTGGACAGTGGAGTCGCTTTCAGCGGCCGCTGTTGCGGAGGCGATGGTCTCGGTTGCAGACCGGCCACCCCCACAACAGTCAACCGAAGGCGTCGTAGTTCCTCATGTTGTTACCAATGGTAACAACATGTCCGCGTCAAACCCAACCTCGGGTCGCCGCGAACGGATCGAGCGGAGCCGCCTGCGCGCCGTCATGTTGGAGGCGGGTCGTTGCTGGATGATCGAAAACGGGTTCGGCCACGGGGCCGAACACGTCACGTATGCCCGGGTATTCGAACGGATTCGCTCCACAACTGGTGTGTCGATCAATCGGGCCCAAGTCCACGGCCGGATTTGGCCGTCACAGAACGACTTTCAGATCGACGTTGTTAGCGCCGCTGCCAACGTCCGGCCGTCCGCCATCGTGAGAAACCGGACCGAAGCGGTTTCGGCCGACCTGGTTCGCTTCGACCTCACCAAACCGGGTGAGAGCAAACGAGCCGTGACCGAACTCACCCGGGTTCATGCTGCGGCCGCGGTTCAGGAGATGATCACGTCACCCGGATGGCTGATGAGCACCGGAGTTGCGGCTTTCCACGGTATGAACCCGGCCCCTCCGGAAGGGATCACCAGAGCACTTCACGAGGCCTACGAGAAAGACCTGGTGGAATGGGTTGCTTTCTTTCAGTTGTTCGCCGCAGTGTTCAATTACACGGCGCTCCCGTGGACCGAACTTCCCCATGACGATGCCTGTGAGGTGGTGGCAAGGTGCTTCGACGCCTTCACCGGGGGTGTGGCCGGTCGGACCCGAATGGATAACGATGGCCCTACCTGGCGTCTCGACCTGAACGGAGATGGTGCGGCCGAATGGGAGCTACTTGGGATCGGCCTCTGGTGCATCATCCATTTCTTGTTCGAACCGGCCCCGGTCGAGCTGTCCAAGTGATGCCGAACGGAGAGAGCTCACGAACGCAAAGAACTAGAACTCTACGTAAAGATCACCTTGTTCATCCCGCTTCACGGCTACTTCGCACTTCTTCATCACTTTGCGACCCTCGGCCGAAACCCCGTAGGACCGTCGACTGCGCCCCGGGAATGCTCCCGGCTTCGCCAGCTCCGACGACAGCAAACCCTTCTGCTCCAATCGGTTCAACACGCGGTACAGCGTTGCGTAGTTCATGGTGAAGTGACGCGGCCGAAGCTCGCCGATGTCTTGGGCGAGAACATACCCGTGCACCTTCTTGCGCCCTTTGGACGAAGCGGCAACTGCGCCCAGAACGATCTCCTCTTTGGGGGAAAGCGGGTATTTCTTTTCGTTTGAAGCCATACGGGGAACAAGACTACCGGCAGTCCTGGGTCCTCAACTTGCGACGTTGCGCGCAATCCACCTGCCCTGGGTGCGGTGGAGCCACGGAGCGCCGAAACCGAACGAACAGCTCTAGTCGATCACGACGGTCCGGAGCCCGGACCGGTAGGACTGGTTGCCAGCGGCGTCGAACGCCTTCACGTACAGCTGGTAGGTGCCCGGAGCGAGACCGGTCACCGTTCCCGACGGTCCGGCGACCTGAACCAGGATCAGGCTGGTGGCGTAGTCGAAGACCCGGTAGCCGGCGACGCCAACATTGTCAGTAGCCGGAGTCCATGACAGTGACACCGTCCCGGAGTCGATCGACTGGATGGCTGGGGCACCCGGCACCGACGGCCGCTCGATGTCCACTACCGCACCCGTCACCGTGAAGGACCGGATACCCGACCGGTAGGACTGGTTGCCAGCGGCGTCAAACGCCTTCACGTACACCGAATACGAACCAACAGCCAACCCCGACACCGTCGCACCAGCACCCGGCACCTCAACAATCACCGCATCCGTGACCGCATCAAACAACCGGTACCCCGCAACACCCACATTGTCCGTCGACGCCGCCCACACCAAATCAACCGAATCCACACCAACACCCAACACCTGCGCCGCACCCGGCACCGACGGGCGCTCCGTGTCAATGGTTCCGGCCTCGCACAGCCTGATCAGGTTGTCGACGGCGGAACCGCTGGAGCTGGTGATGTCGCCACCGAACCACAGGCAGCCGTTTTGGTCACCGTGAATGGCCCAGATGCCGGCCTTCGCCGACGTGGCGTCGGGAACGAAGGATGGGATCCAGTCACCGGTGATCGCATCGAACGCCGCCACCCAGGTGGTTGGTCCTTGAGCCAGGATGGGCGCATCGGTCTCGCCGGCAGGCGGCGAAGGGAACCAGATCACTCCTTCGGCGGATTTCATGATTGCATCGGCTCGACAATGGCAGGATGCATACACCCGGTCGCCGACGATTTCGAGATCTTGGTAGTCCCCTCTTGGGTCGGCCAAATGGAAACGTTCCAGCGACAGATCGCTTTCATTCAGCACCTGAACGAAGTGTTCGCTTCCGGCGACCCAGACGAACCCGTTGCCGACCACGACGTCATAGAGGTAGCGGCGGTTGGTGTTAGCGGTGTTGAACGGCAGGGACGGCGCGCCCGCCACCAGCGAAGGTGTGGACGCCATGAGAGGCGCAAACCCGCCGGCCACAGCGCTGCCATTCACCGAGGAGAAATAACCGGCGAGGTAGACCCGATCCGCATCAGGGCTGGCGGCGATTCCCCATACCGATCCACCGGTCACCACGGGTCGCCAGGACGGGTCGTGCGCTCCGGTGTGCACGTTGAAACGGAGGGCTCGCCATGCCGCATTGTTGCCGGCGCTGGAGATCACGCTGGTGAAGCTGCCGCCTACATACAGCCAGTCACCTTCAACATCGAAGCCGCGGACCACCGGGGCTCCGTTTACGTCGCCGGTCCAGGAGTTGTCCACCGCTCCGGTCACCGGATCGAGGGCGACCAAAGCGTCGATCGGCGATCCGTTGACCGTGTCGAAATCTCCGCCCACGAAGAGCTTGCTGCCATCAGGTGATGCCTGGAGCGTGTAGACCGAGTTGTCCAGAGTTGGTGCGAAGCTGGGAATGTACTGACCGGTGATGGAGTCGAACGCGGCCAGGTACGGCTGATTCACCACGGTGTTGCCGGCGGTTACTTGGAGGAATCGGCCGCCAACATAGATCCGGCTCCCGATCTGTTCGATGGCCCACACCTTGGTGTCGATCGAGTCGGTCTGTGTGCCAGTGGCGAGCCCCACTACGCCATCAGGGAGGTTGTTGTTATTGCCGATCTCAGCCGCCGCCGGATTCATGCCCGCCATCACGGAGCCGAGCACGAGAAGAAGAGAAAGAAAAACCCGCGAACGGGAAATAGAGGTCGTCATTGCCACTCCTGAGTACTACGCCTGGGCTCAGATTAGATGCCCGGCCGGGCCCCAGAACATGCCCAAAGGTCTCAATGGTGGGGGGTAGTTCAACCCGACGAGGTGGCCGTCACGGACCTCGCCAGCCAGAGAACGATGGCAGGACGGGACTGCAAAGATGGCTAACGTGGACCTGTGTCAGCCGCGGCCGCCCATCCCGAGATTCTGCTGATCGACTACGGCGGTCATCCATTCACCGCCGATCTGGCCATCTCCCTGAAGCGGTCAGGGGCAGAGGTCAACTACGTATTCAGTTCATCCAACGAGTCCAATCCGCACGGCGATTTCTCCGATGCCAAGAATGAGGGCGTGGTCGTGCACGACATCGACCTTGGCCGACCGGTGAACTCGTCCCGACTTCGAAGCCGTTTTCGCGACGAGCAACAATTCGGCTGGGCGGCCGCGAAACTCGTTCGGCTCGCACCCCCATCCGCCACCGTGGTTCTCTGTCAAGTTCCGCCGGCTGCAGCGGTCATCATCCAGGGGGGCGCCAAGACCCGCCGACAGAACGTTGTCCTCTGGTTGCAGCAACTTCAAGCCGATCTTTCGGCCACCTCGGCCAGCAGAGCGTTACCGGGCAAGATGTTCTCCGCTTTGGAACGACGAATCGCATCGTCGGCCGATCGCGTGATCGCCATCTCCGACGGCTTCGCCGAGTTCGCCATCGCTGCCCGACGTGGAAATGCCGATGGGGTCACCGTTTTGCCTAACTGGGCTCCGCTGCGGTATCTCCCGAGCCGGCATCGCATCAACCAATGGTCCACAAAGCATCAGCTGGTCCCCGAACGTCACCGGGTTCTCTACAGCGGTCGGATGGGCCTGGAACACCGGCCAGACGAAATCGCTGCTTTAGCGCTCACGCTCACGGCCAACGGCGATGTAGACATGGTCATCGTGGCAGCCGGGCCCGGCGTCGAGGCATTGCGGCGGCGTCCTGAGCTCACCTCACATCCCAATATTCTTTTCTGTGACCTCCAGCCTTTGGGTGATTTGGCCAACGTGCTCGCCAGCGCTGATGTGTTGCTGGGAACGCTGGATGACCGAGCATCCGAAGCGCTGGTCCCGTCCAAGATCCTGTCCTACTTGTGCGCCGCCCGGCCCGTGGTCGCTTTGATGAAGAAGTCCAACCCGTCCGCCGTTCTGGTGGAGGAGATCGGCGCCGGGGTGGCCGTTTCCGACATCCACACCGCCGTCGACACGATTCGCAGTCTCCTGGCTGACCCGGACCGCCGCCGCCGAATGGGGAATCTGGGTCGGGCCTACGCATCAACTACATTTGAGCCCAACCGGGTTGCCAAGAGCTTTGCGCTGGCGGCGGGTGTTGATCTCCCCGGCAATCAGGCCTGAACCGTCCCATAAACGCCGGCAAGCACTGCCGGTCAGGTAGTTTCTCAGTGCGGCCGGAGAAGCTTTGCGAGGTGCCCATGAAATCGGCGAAAACACAATCAGTGTCCTCCTCTCGAAGCATTGCGCTGATTCTTCTTGCCGTCTTGGCAACGCTGGCCGCCGGGTGCGCGGGCGAAACGATCGGGGCCGGCCCCAATGGGGCGCTCGCCGTGCAGGGTGCTGTTGCAGAAAACAGTGCCGCCGACAACGAGCCCCTGGCTTTTGACGACGAGACTACGGATCAGGCTGCAACCGATCAGGGCACAACCGAGACCAGTCCGGCGGCATCGGGCGAGGTCCGCATGGCCCGAGCAAACTGGTCATCGGGATACATGCAGGCCGAGATCTATGCCCACCTGCTCACAGAACTGGGCTACACGGTGGATCGGGGACCCGAGCTGGCTCCGGAAGACTTTTTCCAGGGGCTTGCCGAAGGTGAGTTCGATTTCTGGGCCAACAGCTGGCCGATCAGCCACCAGCGTTTCTTCGACACCGCCATGGCAGACGGCACCAGAGCTGGCGACAAGATGCGGTTTATTGGATCCGAAATGCTCCTCGGCGGCCTCCAAGGTTTCGTGGTGGATATCGCTACGGCCACCTCGGCCAACATCGTGACCCTCGATGACATCGCCAACAATCCTGAACTCCGTTCTCTCTTCGACACCGATGGTGACGGGCGAGCCGAGATCGCCGGCTGCGACGTCGGCTGGGGTTGTGAAAAAGTCATCGACAGCCTGATCGTGGACAACGGGTGGGAGGATGCTCTGGTGCAAGTGAAAGGGACCCACGGAGAACTATTTGCCGAACAGGTAGCCCGTTTCGAAGCCGGAGAACCGGTGCTGGCATTCATCTGGACACCCGGCCCGTTCATCACCCAGCTCCAGCCCGGCGTCGACGTCATCTGGCTCGGAGTCGAAAACCCTGACCCAGCCCAATCCATACCGGCCCGACTGCCCACGGACCAGTGCCTATTGGACCCGTGCACCATGGGATTCAGCCCGTCTGACATTCTGGTGGCCGCCAACAATGACTTTCTCGACGCTCAGCCAGTGGCGAAACGCTTGTTCGAGCAGGTCAAGATCAGCGTTCTCGACGTTTCGTTCCAGAACGTGAAGATGCTCGCCGGCGAAGACAGTCCCGAAGATGTGGCACGACACGCCCAAGAGTGGATCGCCGCGAACCGCAGCGACGTTGACCGCTGGTTGGAGATCGCCGCCGGCTAGGCGGTGACGCCGGCACCGACGACTACTCGCAGCTTCGATGTGACCCCTGACCCGGGGTAAGTGACGCGAGAGCGGCTCCCGAGGGGTTACCCAGACGTACCCTGCCTTAGCGCCTATTCAGTATCGGCGTTCGCTGCCGATCAACAAGGGTGCCAATGACTGCAACAACCACCATGCCAACGCGCAACAAGTTTGTCCGCTACAAGGCCGAGTGGATCCAGGACCCCAAAGCCGACCTTCTGTCCGGCATGGTTGTGGCGCTGGCCTTGATTCCTGAGGCGATTTCGTTCTCGATCATCGCCGGGCTCGATCCAAAGGTCGGGCTCTACGCGTCGTTCTCAATTGCGATCATCATCGCTTTCACCGGTTCTCGCCTGGGTATGATCTCGGCGGCTACGGGCGCCATGGCGCTCGTGTTGATCCCACTGGTCAAGATGTTTCCCGATCCCGAGGAGGCGCTGGCCTATGTACTGGCCGCAACCGTCCTGGCCGGTGTAATCCAGCTGGGCTTGGGCTACCTGGGCGTTGGTTCACTGATGCGCTTCGTGCCCCGCACCGTGATGCTGGGTTTCGTGAACGCTCTGGCCCTTCTCATCTTCATCGCTCAGATCCCACACATTCTGCTGAATGACGGCGGCACCACCGACGCCCGTTTCCGGCTCAACCTTCTCTTCATCGCCGCCGGGCTTGGGATCATCTACGGACTGCCCAAGATCACCAGAGCCATCCCGTCGCCCCTTGTGGCCATCGTGATTCTTTCGGGTATCGCCATTCGATTCGATTTGGAACTCCCCACCGTTGGCGAGATGGGGTCACTGCCGGGTTCACTTCCGCTGCCGACCCTGCCCGACGTTCCCTTCGCCATGGCCACCCTGCTGTTGCTGCTTCCTTTCTCGATCACGCTCGCCCTCGTGGGCCTTCTGGAGTCGCTGCTCACCGCCCAATTGTTGGACGACATGACCGACTCTGACTCGGATAAGAACCGGGAGTCGCGCGGCCAAGGCATCGCCAACGTGCTCACCGGCTTCTTCGGCGGCATGGCCGGATGCGCCATGATCGGCCAGTCCATGATCAACCATCGCTCCGGTGGTCGCACTCGCCTTTCCACGCTGGCCTCCGGCATCTTCCTGTTGGGGCTCATCCTGGGGCTTGGCGATCTGGTGGCCCAGATCCCCATGGCCGCTCTCGTTGCGGTCATGATCATGGTCTCCATCAGCACGTTCAACTGGGCCAGCGTGAAGCCGATCACTCTCAAGAGCATGCCTCGGCCCGAGACCGCAGTGATGGTTTCCACCGTGGCGATCGTGGTCCTTACCCACAACTTGGCCTACGGCGTGATCGCCGGGGTCGCGTTGTCTGCTGTCTTCTTCGTTCGGCAAGCCACCCACATCGTGCGGGTCACCAGCGTTGTGGATCCCGATAATGTTGAGCGCCTCTACGCCGTGAGCGGAGAGTTGTTCTTCGCATCAACCAACGAGCTCATCCACTCGTTCGACTATGACTCGGTACGAGTTGACCGGGTGGAAATCGACCTCAGCGAGGCTCGGATCTGGGATACGTCGGCCGTAGTAGCCTTGGACACCGTGGTGGCCAAGTTCGCGCAACGGGGGATCTCCGCCGAACTGGTCGGTCTCAACCGGCATGCGGAGCTGCTGCACAGCGAGACCTCCGGCAAGGCCTCCGTCGATCACTAGCTGACGACGAAGAAAAGCCGGCCAGCACCGCCGCAGAGAACTCTTACCAGAGCCCGCGGTGCGTATGCTGGAGCGGTGAGTGCACAGGGCGCGGCCCCCTTCCACATCGAAGGTTTCTCCGCCGACCCCGGCACCGGAGCGGTTGCTCTCCGCTACTCCTTTGCGGCGACGGCGGCTTCGCCCCAACCCAGCCGCTTCACCGAACGCATCCAACTCCCACCTACCCCGGCCGGCGCTCGTGTTTCGTCCGGGTTCGATGCCGCCGCTCGCATTCTCCTGCTCCTGGCCGGAGTTTCGTACTTCAAGTCTCAAGCTCCCACCACCATCGTGGTGGAGGTGGCCACCACGATGGCCGAACGCACGTTGACCGAAGCGGTCTATGACCACGGCCTTCGAGAATTTGCTTACACCAATGACCTCCCCATCCCGCTGCCGATCCGGTTCCAATGGTCGGGGGGTCTCGTCCAGGATGCACGGCCGTCGGCGAGCATCGACGAAATCGGCCGTCCGCTCGTTCCCTTCGGCGGTGGCAAAGACTCCACTGTTGTTCTCAGCCTGTTGCCCGAGGCAACGCCGCTCACGATCAATGGCACCACTACCCATGCCACCGTGGCGCACGTCTTGGGCCATCAGCTCCTCTCGGTAACCCGCAAACTTGACCGGTTGGACGAACTCACCAGTCCTAATCGGCTGAACGGTCATATCCCGATAACTGCGATCGTCTCCAGCATCAGCGTGCTCTTGGCGGCGGCAGCGAGCTACACATCTGTAGTGATGGCCAATGAGGCCGCAGCCAGTGAACCAACTCTGTGGAGTGGGCCGGAACCGGTGAATCATCAGTGGTCCAAGGGCGCTGATTTCGAAGCGCTCTTCGTGGCCGCTCTGGCCGCTGCCGGGATTGAGATTCGCTACTTCTCCCTCCTGCGCCAGATCGGTGAACCCGAAATCATCGCGCTGCTCGCACGCCAAACCGCCGCACTCCCCCACCTCATCAGCTGTAACCGAGCGTTCTCGGGCCGGACCGCCGGCGGTGAAAACGAAGCACCCCAGCGGTGGTGCGGCGAGTGCCCAAAGTGCCTCTTCACGTTCCTGCTGCTCGCCACCGAGTTGCCGCCCGACGTGCTCGTCCCGATCTTTGGGTCTGACCTGTTGAACCGGCCCCAATTGGCTGACGGTTTTGCGGCATTGTGGTCTGAGCAGAAACCGTTCGAATGCGTCGGTGAGCGAACCGACGCAGCAACTGCGCTTTCGTCGTTGGCCAACGATCCGCACTGGTCCACGCGCCTTCTCGTTCAGGAGTTGGCATTGTCGGCGCAGCACGCGCTTTCGGTCCCCGACCCAACCCCACGGCGAACATCGTCAACCCCTCCACCACCGCCGGTGCCCGCGCCGTTTGCGGCACGGCTCAACGCAGCGCTGGGCGCGCTCGGAGTATGAGCAGTCGAGGCGGGCTGGCTCTGGCCGATCTCGAACAGCAACCGGTTGACCTGGTTGGGCTGGGGATCGATATATGCGCCCTGATCCCCCGGATTTCAAAGCTGGCCGGTCCCGTGCGGGCCTACCTGGACAACCCGGATGACCTCAGCGCCGACGAGACCCGGATCTGTTCCAAACACAAAGTGGTCGTGAAGGCGGTGAGCAGCTGGACCGACCCTGCCCCGATAGCCGTGCGGGCACCGGGATTCCCCCGCTACCGGGAAGACATCGCCCCCGTGTTGGACCGCGTGAAGGTCACAACGCCAATTGATCTTTGGCTTAACACCTTGGGGCCGGATCACCCCACCGTCCTGGTAACCGGCACCAAAGGGAAAAGCACGGTCACCACCATGATCAAAGCGCTGCTGGGTCGGAGCGAAATGGCGGGAAACATCGGCATGCCGATCTGGTCGCTTCTCAATATCAAAAAGGGTCGTCCAGTGATCTGCGAGGTCAGCAGCTACCAGGCCGCTGACATCGATGCGGTAGTGGATCTCGCCGTCCTCACCAGCCTCAGTGAAGATCACGTCAGCTGGCACGGCTCGGTGGAGCGATACCACGCAGACAAACTCGGACCCGTCAATCAGGCCCGACGCGTCCTCACCCACCCGGAGTTCATTGGCGCGCTGTCCACCCGAGCGGGCGAGGTACGTACGGTGGAGCCGCTTCACACCGACGGGCTCACCATGCCGTCCCATATGGCGGCCAATGCCGAACTGGCGATCGCCGCCGCGTTGTGGGTGAAGGAGATCTACCCGGGGGTGCAGATATCGGCTGATCCGGTTGCGGTGCTCAACAAGCTGCCCGCCCTCCCGGGTCGGCTTCGACCAGTGATTTCAGAGTATGACGAACACCACTGGTTCGATGACTCGTTGGCGTCCAACCCCAGCGGTGCAGCTGCGGCGGTCCGGGCGTTCCTCGGGAAGCCGATCTATCTGATCGTGGGCGGTATCGACCGCAATGTCTCGCTGGATCCACTGATCGCCGCAGTAAAGGAGGCGATGGCTGCCCATTCGGCGTTCTCCATCGCCACCCTTCCCGACAACGGGATGATGATCGCAGAGCAACTCGTGCATGCGTGCGGTGATTTTGTTCAGATCATCGAGGCCAAGACGGTTGCCGAAGCGGTGGAGTCGGCCCGGATTTTCTCGGATCAGTCCACCGTGGTGCTGTTCAGCCCGGCCGCACCAACACCTGCCCGTTTCGGCAATTGGGCTGACCGATCCGCTGAGTTTGTGACTGCGGTCAAGGGCGGGGCCCCGTTCAATTAGCTGGCGGCTAGGAAACGGAGAACGCCCCAGCTCCCTGGTAAGAGTCCATGGCTTCCAGGACCTCGGGCAAGGATCGGCGAGCGCCGCTCTGGAGGTACTCCATGGCACGAAGCGCGTGCTCGTGCGCATCCTGACTGGATCCGGCAACGCAATCTTCGATCACGCGGCAAAAGTAGTCGGACTGGTGCGCGTCCACGAACGTGTAGTGGACACAGACGTCGGTGAGACCTCCACACAACAGCAGCGTGTCTACGTTCAACGCTCGCAGCATGATTTCGAAATCGGTTCCGAAGAAGGCGGAATAGCGTCGCTTCCTGACCAAAATGTCGGTCTCCAGAAATCCGGTTTGTTTGGCCACCGCAGTGGTGGGGTTGGTTTCGATGCAGTGAACGTCTTCGTCGCCATCCAGCTCGCGACCGAAATCCAGGAGGTCGGGACGGTGAACTTCCTGGATGAAGATGACCGGGATGTCCCGCTGGCGGGCCTTGTCCACTGCGATGCGGGCCTTCGCCATGCGGTCGGCGTAGTCGGACATGTGGTCGATAGAGCGCACATCCTGCTCGATGAACGCTGATTCCAGAATGTCGATGACCACGAGTACGGGGTGACCCTCGATCAGGTTCCGGTGCAGCTTGTTCGGATTTGCCATGCCCTGATCCTACGAGAGCGTGTCCGTTACCCAAATCGCAGCCGCCGATCGGCCCTCTACACCACTGCGCTTTGGCATTGCAAAGTTGCCGTGGATCCCCGACGGTTGATGGACTGCGGTGACCGGCACACCGTGCATTCGCAGGGCGTCGGCATAGAGCAAACCCTCCGAAGCCAGCGGATCGAAACCGCACGTAAGCACGAACGCCGGAGCGGTACCGGAGAGATCCTGCCCCAGCAATGCCACCCTTGGATCATTCCGGTCCGAGAGGTTCGGAACGTACTTGTCCCAGAACCACTCCATGGCCTCAGTCACCAGGCCATAGCCCTCCCCCACTTCTACAAAGCTCGGCAAGGTGAAGTCGCACTGAACCACCGGGTAAATCAGGAGTTGCCCGGCCAACACGATTCCGTCGTCTCTGGCGGCCAGGGCCACCGTCGCGGCAAGGTTGCCGCCGGCGCTATCGCCACCGACGGTGATGCGGGCCGGATCGATCTCGAGCTCCTCCGCTTGATCGACAACCCACTGGAGGGCGGCGGAACAGTCATCGAAGGCGCCGGGGAACGGCGTCTCCGGAGCCAGCCGGTAGTCCACGCTGATCACCGTGCAGCCCGTCTGATGGCACAAGGTCTGCGCCGGCAGCTCGCCGGTATCCAGATCCCCGAGCACCCACCCGCCGCCGTGAAACCAAAGGATGGCAGGGGCCAGCGTGTCAGTCATCCGATAGATGCGAACCGCCACGGCACCACCGGGACCGGAGAAGGCGGAGTTCGTAATCGAATGGACCGCGGGGACCGCGGTCGGCTTCCGGTTGGCCGCGAACTGTTCCCGAACATCCTGGGTGGTGCAAGTGCTGTAGTCCAGAGGGGCGGAGCCGGGGAGGGCCAGATAGTCGGCGAGATCATCGTCTATTGCTTCGGCTCGGGAATACGTAGACGTCATCGCCAGAGAATACTGCGTCGGGTGGGTGGAAAGACTTGAGCTCACTTGCCTGCTCCGCAACAACCACCGCATAGATTTACAGTGCACGTTCTCCTGGCACATTCTCGAATGGAGCGAGCTTGTCAACAACCGATCGGGATGCCGCACCGTTTGATCTGGAGGCGTTGCGCCATGCTCGGCGGGAACACCTTCGGCGGCACATGGTTGAAGCGGGTGTGGGGCTTTGTGTCCTGACCAACCCGGTCTCCATTCGGTATGCCACCGACTACCGCGGTTATGCCACATTTCAGAGCCGGATCCCCAGCCAATACCTGCTCATTGGAATCACCGGGCCCGTCGTGCTCCACGGCGCCTACACCGATGGGCTGAGCACGATCGACCACTGTGCCACTGCCCATTCCGTCACGGGGTTCGACGCCGGCCTGGATCTGGGAGCTGCGGCCAAACGATTCGTCGCCGACGTCCAGGCCGCTCTGCGGGCCTGTGGACTTGGGGTAGATGGGCCGGTGGCCGTTGAACGGTCCACCCCGTCCGGCCATCGCGCCCTGGAGACGGCCGGACTTACCGTGGTGGATGCCGAGCCAACCCTCGAATTGGCCAGGAGCCGCAAACTCCCCGCCGAGCTCACCGCCCTCCGAACCGCCGTCGGGGTAGCCGAGGAAGCGATCGCCCAGATGCACGTAGCGCTCGAACCGGGGATGAGCGAGAACGAACTCTTCGCCATCCTTCATCACACGAACATCGCCAACGACGGCGACTGGATCGACGGGCGAATGCTGTGCTCGGGGCCCCGGACCAACCCCTGGTATCAAGAAGCCAGTGGTCGAAGAATCCGAGATGGTGAACTGGTGGCCTTCGACACGGACATGATCGGACCGTACGGCTACTGCGCCGACATCTCCCGCACGTGGGTTTGCGGTGATTCACCCAGCGCGGCACAAACCGATTTGTACAAGCGGGCGCTCGAGGAGATCCGCCACAACACCAGCCTGCTCGAAGTCGGTGCGAGCTTCAGAGACATCTCAAACGCAACGTTTCGTCACCCTGCGGAATTCGTCGCCAACCGATACGCCTGCGCCTTCCACGGCGTGGGGATGAGCGACGAGTACCCCAAAATTCCTTATCCCCAGGACTGGCATTGGACCGGCTATGACGGCGAACTGGAAGAGGGCACGGTGCTCTCGGTGGAAAGTTATGTCGGCGCGGCCGGTGGATCGGAAGGCATCAAACTGGAACAAATGGTGCACGTGACTGCCTCAGGGGTCGTTCCCTTGTCCACGTACCCGTTGTGGGACGTTTGAGGTGACCACCGCGCGACAGCCGCCGGCTCCCTACCAAACTGGAGCCGCGGTCTGGCGAGGCTGCAACCTTCAAGACTCACGCCAATGGTCCTGGCGGTGGACTGCGAGGGAGATCGAAGAGCTCCTGGCCGCAGCCGAACCCTACTGCGAAGCGTCCGACGCCGAGCTCACCGGCCTCACACCCAACGATTTTCCGCTCCCGTCCATTGGTCCCAAACTTGTTGCGCTCCGTCGCCAGTTGACCCACGGACGAGGCTTCGAATTGGTACGGGGGTTTCCCGTCGACGACCTCACCGGAGGGCAGTGCCAAGCCGTATTTGCCGGCATCGGCAGTCACCTCGGCGGCCTTCGCAGCCAGAATGAGGCAGGCGATCTCCTCGGTCAGGTGAGAAACGTCGGGGCCGACGCCACCGACCCGAACGTGCGCATCTATCAGACCAACGAACGGCAGAGTTTCCATACCGACTCCGCCGACGTTGTTGGGCTCCTCTGCTTGCGGACCGGCGCCACCGGTGGCGATTCGCTACTGGTGAGCGCAGCCACCATCTACAACGAGATGTTGCGGACTGATAAGGATTTGGCTGCGGTCCTGTTCCAGCCGATCGCCACCGATCGTCGCGGGGAGGTACCGCCGGGTGCACTTCCCTTCTTCACCATCCCAGTGCTCACCTGGTATGCCAACGCTCTCACCGTCATGTATCAGCGTCAGTACATCCAGTCCGCCCAGCGGTTTGCTGATGCCCCGCGCCTCACCAAGGAAGTGATCGAGGCGCTCGATCTATTCGATGAAATCGCCAACGACCCGCAACTGCATTTACACATGCGGTTGGAAGTTGGCGACATGCAATTTGTTCACAACCACTCCATGCTTCACGACCGCACGGCGTTCACCGACCGACCCGAAGCGCCCCGGCACCTACTGCGACTCTGGTTGTCCGTACCCGGTGACCGGGCGCTGCCGCCAGTTTTTGCGCAGCGTTTCAGGTCGGTGGTGGTTGGTGATCGGGGCGGGATCGTGGCGGGTTAAGCCGGTTTCTACTGGGTCGGAACAAACCCCAGAGCGGAGGGGTTGGGGATCGGTATGACAATCGAAGCGCCCGCTGCGGCCGACACCCGCACCTACGACATCGAGTTCTTCTGGGACCCGGTGTGCCCGTTCGCATGGATCACGTCGCGCTGGATTCACAAAGTCATGGCCCAGCGTGAGTATGCGGTGCGCTGGCGTTTCATCTCACTCCGCCTCTTGAATTCCCACATCGACTACGGGGCGCACTTTCCGCCCGACTACGAGCACGGCCACACTGCCGGACTCCGCATGCTGCGGGTGGCTTCGGCAATTCGAGATGACCTCGGCGAAGAAGCGATGCAGGATCTCTACAACGCCTTCGGCAGCTCGGTGTTCGATGTGGATCGGTCCGAAGGTGGCTTGGATCCCGGTTCTGAACCTCGTTCATGGTTGGGGACCACCGACCACCTTCAAAGGGTTCTCACCAACTTGGGGCACGATCCCAGCTATGCCGCGGCCGCCGACGATGAAACTCGAGACGCCATCGTGCAGGCCGACACCGACGCCGCTCTGGAAATGACCGGACGAGACGTGGGAACCCCGATCATCGCGTTCCACGGGAAGGGCGGAGCGGAGACAACCGCGTTCTTTGGCCCGGTCATCAGCCGGGTACCCGATGACGAGCACGCGGTAGAGCTGTGGGATGCGGTCACCACCCTCGCCGCCTTCCCCAGTTTCGCCGAGATGAAGCGCAGCCTCCGGGAGCGCCCTCAGCTCCGCTCTCTTGGTGTCAACACCGGCGAGGCCGGCAAGGTTGAAGATTGGAAAGCTGGTTCCCGCCGCTGGGACTGAGACACAACGTTGCGATCAGATCTGGGGTGCTGGTCAGATCCCTTTGCCGAATCGGTGGAGTAACTGAAGCACTCGATTGGCGGGAAGTCCGGCCGCTACCCCAAGGGCAACCACCCAGCGGGGTTCCCGCCAGTTCAGACGGGCCACTCCCATCGCAGTAGTGAGCGCCCGCCGCCGTTCACCAACGGCAGCCTGAGCAACGGCTTGTTGTCCTCTGACCCGGGCCATACCAGCCGGGACCGATTGAAAGTCCGGGTGTTTGGCAACGAGATACTCCAGAGCGTCGTCGATCATTTTCCAGCGTTCGAAGAAGAACGATGCTCCATGCCAGTAAATGCGAACCAGCGGCTCGGCCACAACGGCAATTTCTGTGCGGTCTGATGCCCGCAGGAGCAGGTCGTAGTCTTCGGCGTAGCCGCCGGGAAGGTCCTCGTCGATCCCGCCCAGTTGCCGAAGCAGCTCGGTGGCAGCAACGAAGGACGACGGGTGCACTTCGGTCATGCGGTCCCGGAGAAATCCGTAATGGGTCACCTTCTGCGGGTCGGGGATTCGAGCCGTGTCGGTTCCTTCGTAGTTGATGAACACCCCGGTAGTGGCAAATTGACACGACGGGGCTGCGCTCAACGCACCCATCTGGGCCTTCAGTTTCCCTGGCAACCACTCATCGTCGTCATCGCAAAAGGCCACCCAGGGTTGGGTGGCGGCGGCGATCCCGGTATTGCGGGCGCCGGCCAGACCCGGGGAATGCGAGTTGGTGGTAACTGCAACGGAACGGTGCGGATCCTTGGCGACGAGAGACGTATCGGGCTCGGAGCGATCGAAGACCAAGATCACGTTTATCGGTCCCTCATAGTCCTGAGAGAGGATCCCGGCCATCGCTCGGCGTAGAAGTTCTGGACGATCGCGAGTGGCGATCACCACGGAGACCCCGGCCGCAGTCACTGGCGCGCTCGCAGCAGGCCGTCCACATGTCGGCCGAACGCCACGACACCGGCGGGAAGAGCATCATCGGACACGGGCAGGGCCGTCCGAGTCGGATCGGCCAAGCCTGACTCCACCGCTTCGTACAGCTGATCTTGGGTGGCGGCCAGAATAGCCATGTCATGGCGCTGCAAATGGTTGGCGAAGACCATCTGGTGGCCGTCCACGTGCTCGCCATAGGCAGGGTTGCGAGCAACGACGATTGGAATCCGTCCCGCCATTCGGGCGTCCATCACCGTTGACGGACCACCGTGGCTGACGACAACGTCGGCCCGGGCGAAGAGATTGCGGAGACGGTCATGCTGCAGGAGGGCGTCGCCTTTGGTGTTGGTCGGCACGTCCGCCGACCCGTACTGGATGATCACTTCGACCTCCTGGTGATCCCCGGCCCATGCGTCCATCCAGCTGACCAAACGGTCGAACGGGTGGTGGTCGGTTCCCACCGACACCATCACGAGTTGCGTTGTCGAGTGATCCATCTGTCCGGCCTCCTAGTACAGCGGTCCGATGAGGTGGCTACCCGGATACAGCTTTTGCTGCTCTGGCCATTGGACGAGAAACGAGGTGGTGAAGGGTTGGACCAGCCGGCCCGTGAGGGTGCGGGAATCCACCCGGTCATAAACCTCTAGGAACACCGTGGGAATCTTCCGCCGCCGGGCCTCCAGGAAGAAGGGCACCGCAACGGCAGCACCGTTGGACACCACCACATCGGGTTGCTCTCGGGCGATGACGCGCCGGGCCAAGCGATAGTTGCGGGCAACGTTCAGCAGGTTCCGGGTAGTGGGGTGAAACGCTGGCGTGAATGACTCTTCGGCCAGCTTGCTTTGTGCATCGGGGAGATCGAAGGTCACCCAGTGCCGGTGGTGATCTCGCCACCAGGGCTCCAACTGGATCAACTGGGAGAGGTGACCGCCGGAGGAACACACGAAAAGAACTCGATGTTCTTCGGTTTCGCTGGTGGAGTTGAGGGTCACGTTTCATCGCCGCCTTGGTTCACTACTTCCTTAAGTTGTCGACACGCACTGACGACTTATTGAGCAACAGATGTTTTCGATCATCGCGACCCACTAGGCACCCGTTGAGCCCTCCCATGACCCATGAGACGCACACCCGGGCGGCCAGCCCCAAAGGTTCGCTCCAGTGGCTGATCGAAGTTTTGGGCGGTGAGGTCGATGGACCTTCCATTCCCATGTTGGCTCGGCCGAATTCGGCGAACCCGGAACTGTTGATCCCGCTCTCGTCTTCGGCGGTCTCGGCCGCCGCCTTGACCAGGCGCCACGATGGGCGCTCGCTCCGGGAACAGGCCATCTCGGAGCTGGCTCTGCTGGTCACCAGGACCGGTCAGCTCCGTAGAATCGGCGGGGAGGTTGTCGACTTTCCAGCCACCGCCACGATGAAGTTGATTGCAACCGAACTGGGTCTTTCGGGGCTGACCCCGGCCATCGGGATCGGACCACCTCGCCGGAACCGGAAGCCGTCGGTGATGCTGATAACGCCGGCTGGGCGCACGGTGGCCTATGCAAAGATCGGCTGGTCTGCGCTCACACGGAATCTTGTGGCGAACGAATTCGATTGGTTGCAGCGCCTTGACGGGCGAGTGCCCGAACCCTTCGTCATCCCGTCACCACTCCTGTCCACGGAGACACCGTCTGGACCGGACGGAGCCACCAAGACCATCGTGATGACGCCACTCCCGGGAAATCGGGGACGGAAGTATCCCCAACTCGAAGCATCCGAAATCAAAAGCCTGGCCCGGTCGCTGGGAACCCGACGCCGCAAGGTTGCTGATCTTTCGTGGCTGGCCCCGCCAAACAGCCAGGGTTCACCCGAAGACGACCTCAGCAAGCGGCTCGCCGCCGCCGTCGTTAGGGTTCGTGACCAGCACGCTCAGGTGGAACTTGAAACGGGACTGTGGCACGGCGACCTCAATCGTTGGAATACCGTGACCAGCGGTGATTCTCTGGGCGTCTTCGACTGGGAGTTCGCCGGAGCGGATCGCCCGGTGGGGCAGGACTATCTGCATATCCAGTTCGAGACCCTCCGTCGAAGCGGCCACCGAACACCGAACGAGGCCATCGAAACCTTCCTCCAACAAATGGACACCGAGCGCGATCCGCAGCGGACCGTGGCGATCGACGTATACCTCGCCGATTTGGCGCTCCGAGAGTCTCGACTCTCCGGCCAGGGTTGGGACGGGCCGATGGCCGGTTACCGAGAACCATTGGTGGAAACGCTCGAGGACCGGTTGGCACCGTGACAGCCACGCTCACCCGAGGAAAGCAATCCAGTGTCAAGGCATCCGGCCTCGCCTTGATCGGGGCGATAACCACGATGGTCGCCACGTTCGGCGTCGCCCGCCTGGTTTCGGAAAACGGTCTTGGCGAAGCCGGCGTGTTCTTTCTCGGAACGGCTCTTGTCTCGCTGCTCGGAACCACCGCCACCGTTGGCACTCCACTCGCCCTGGTCTATTTCCTGCCCCATGTGATGGCCGATGAGAACCCCAACCCCCGTGATCTCCTTCGGGTCGCCTGCGCCCCGGTGCTCATAATTGGGCTGGCCTTCGCGGCACTGGTCTTTGTGGGAGCGGGGACGATCGGCGAACTCTTCGGTGGAAACCGGGCCGAGGAGCTGGCATCTGTCGCTCGCTGGCTGGCTCCCACCATTCCCGCATGGGCCCTCGGGAACTCGCTGCTCGGCGCCACCCGTGGCCTTGGCACCGTGACCCCAACCATGGTGATCCAACAGGTAGGCCGACCGCTGCTTCAAATGACGCTGCTCATTGGACTGCTCGTGACCGGTGAATTGAGTGCCCTCAGCGCCTCGATCGCCTGGGGAGCGCCAGTCCTCTTGGGCGCCGTAGCTGCAGCCGCAGCAGTAGCCCGGCTGGGCGGGTTCCACGCCGGTGATTCACCGGTAGTGGCGAGCAGTGAGTTTTGGACCTATTGCGGACCTCATGCACTCACCACTGGCTTGCAGATCGCCGTCGAACGACTGGACGTCCTCCTGGTTGGCCTGCTCCTTGGCGAAGTGGTGGCCGGCGTATACGGCGGCCTCAGCCGGTTCGCCACCGCAGGCAACTTCATCGTGTTCGCAGTGGCCCAAGCGGTGTCGCCCAACCTTCGAACTGCGCTGAAACACCATCGTTTCGCTGAGGCCACCACACTTCTCCATCAGGCCTCCAGTTGGATGGTTCTGATCGCTTGGCCCTATCTGCTCATCGTGGCCCTGAAACCAGAACCGCTGGCTCGGCTTCTCCAAGACGACTACGTGCCCGACGCCCGAATCCTCTCGATCCTGGTGGTGGGGATGATGGTGAGCTCGGGAGCAGGCCCCATCAAACTCCATCTCCTCATGCGAGGCCATCCGCGGGCCACGCTCGCCACCACGGCGCTCTCGCTCGTGAGCGACATCGTCTTGCTCGTGGTCCTCACCGGCCGGTTCGGAATCGGTGGTGCGGCCGTGGCATGGGCCTTCAGCGTTGGGATCGAGAATGTTGTGAACAGCTACCTCTCGGCGCGCTGGCACGGTCTGATGGGATTCGCTGCTCCGGCGATTCGGGCCATGGGAGCAGCGCTGGTGGCCGTTGTGCCGCTCGCTCTCCTCACGCCAAACACCTTCACCGGCCTGATGCTCACAACCGCAGGCGCCGGTGCACTCATGCTGGGCTACATCTCAGTGCATCGAACCGCATTCGGCCTCAAGCGATAACGCAGGATGGGCTGTCCCTCCGGGAGACGTTCAAACGCCTACAGTTCGCGTTGGGCTCGGATCGCCAACATTGCGGTGACCATGGCCAGGAAGAGCTGAGTGGGAATGGTCAGGTAGAACAGCGACTGCACGGCCAGGATGATCAGGACCGAATGCAGCCATATTCCTGAACTGGACGTCTGGCGCCACGACCGGATAGTTGCAGAAGCGAAGAATCCGATATACCCCATGGCCCCGATGACGCCGTGAGAGAAGAGCAGATACCAGAGCTGGCCGTGCGTTCCCACGGACGGCAATCCGCGCCGGTTGGGACGGGGCGCGCCCCAGCCGAACAGCGGGCGTTCCGCTGTGCCGTCGAGCGCCGAAACGATCAGCTCGGTCCGATCGCCATTGGAGTGGCCGGTGTCGATACGGGTGAGAGCAACGTCGCCCAGCGGGCTGAGACCCAGGATGGCAACGAGGAAACATGCGACCACAGTGCCGCGCACGATCAACTTGCCATCACCCAGCACTCCCAGCCGGAGCGCAACGTAGACAACCCCGATCCCCAGGGAAAGCCAGAGCCCGCGATTCAGGGACAGCACCCCGGGCACTATTGAAGCCACCAGGACACCCCCGATCAGGCGTGAAGAGAATCCAGCCCTGCGATCGCTGAGGGAAATGAACGCGAAGGGCGTCAGGAGGGCCAGCATGGAACCCCAAGTGTTGGTGTAGTCATACGGGGCCTTGGGCCTCGGAACGGAGAAGCCGATGATGTCTTGCACGTCGGCAAAGCTGGGGGTGACCAACGTTCTGATCAGGTCGTTCTCCAGCAACACGCCAGGGAACAAATAGTAGAGCGGGGCCCGATAGCTGACCGTGCCGATCACGAACGCCAGGAACCCGCCTGCCACCGTGCCCATCCACAGCCAGGTGAGCGCTCGGACGATGTGCCACACGGTGAGCGTTCGGCCACCGTTGAGCGCGTACAGGGCGTAGCTGAAGGCTGCTGTGGCATAACCCAGCCGAAGCGCCCAACCGGCGGCCCGGCCGGGGCTGTCCAGACTCAAAGCGCTGAACAACACAGCCGCGAGAAAGAGCATCCACCAGGCCGACCCTTTGGGGATCACGAGCCTCGGTTTCAGCAGCAGGGAAATGGTGATGGGCACGGCGAGGACGAGCCACATGAAGCCATGAAGACCCAACAAAAACCAGAGCGGGATGAGCGCGAAGGCTGCGGTGATGGGCCAGGACGGAAGATCACGGTCGCCGAGCTGTCGCTGTCTCCGGTCTTGGCGTTGACCATCCACCTGCGTGCGGCGTTCGGGGAGGTTCCCGGGACGGGGTCGTTGGATGGTGGCCATGGATCAGGCTCGGGTATTAACGGTTCGCTTTGGGGGCGATCGGCTGGGCCACGATCGAACCCGCCACTTCCAGACCGACCGCAGTGAGCTGGCGAACCGAAGAGACCACGTCGGCCCGTCGGGTTTGCGTGGGCTCCACGATCAGGATGGCGGTGTCACACATCGGGGCGAGCACAACCGCATCGGCGTAGTCGGTGAGCGCCGGGGCAGCCACCACCACCAGCTCATAGTTGCTTCTGGACTTTTCGAGAAGGCGACCAACGTTGCTGCTCTGAAGGAGGCGGGTGGGCTGGGTGAGGTCTGCGCCGGGAGTGATGACGAAGAGCGAAGTGAGCTCTGGGACCGCCTGGGTCACTTCGGTCACGCCGGCTTTTCCGGCGATGACTTCGGACAAGCCCTTGTGGTTCGTCACATCCAGGCGTTCGTGGATTCCGGGGTCGCGAAGATCGGCGAGCACGAGCAGGGTCTTGCGGCCGACGCGTGCAGCAGCGACGGCGAGGTTGGCCGCAGCCATGGCGGCGGCTTCGGACCGGTGGATGTCGTTTGTTCCGGCCACCAAGACCACCTGTTGATCGGCTCGGTCCATTTTGAAGAGGAGAGCGGCCTGGGTTCGACGGTAGGCGTCGTCCACCTGAAGGTTGGTGCCCTCGGTTACGGCGATCAAATTGTTGGCGGGGCTGAAGCCCAAGATGTCGGCACCCATGGCCGGCAACTCGTTGAGCGCATCGCGAACCGTTGCATCGGAGCGATCCAGGGCGAAGGCCGTGCCTACACCGACGCCGAGGCCCAAGAGCAGCCCGGCCAGCGGTCCGACGACGGCGGGAACGCCGGCGGGTCGGGCGGGGAGGTCGGCGTCATCGAGGATCTCGCCCACGTTGATGGTGATGGCGTCGATATTGGCCAGGCGGGACCCGATCCCCTGGAGGTTGGTCCGTTTGGCGATCTCCTCGGCTTCCAGACTTCGAAGCGCGGCCGGTCGAACCTGGGGAGCGAGGATGGAGGGGAACGCCGGATCCAACGGTTGGGCGGCGTTGGCCAAGGCCTGTTCTTGATCAACGATGTTCCCGGCGATGATGTCGAGTTCGGCCAAGAGTTGTTGCTCTCGTTCCAGAAGCCGGTCACGAGCCACGGAGGTCGCCGAAGTAGCGGCTTCCTCCCGGAAGTCCAAGTAGGCATGCGCCACAGCCTGGGCGAGATCTTGGGCTCGTGCGGCTGATCCGGCCTCAGCTTCGATTCGGAGAACTTCGGCTTGATCTTCAACGGTGACGGTGATCTGCTGTTGGACCCGCCGGGCCTCTTCACCGTCCACCACGATCTCGGCGGCCTGCTCATTGATGGCCGGGTCGTCAAAGTTGGTCAAACTCGGTTCAGCACCGGCGGCCAGGAGAGCCAGCGCCCGCTCGACCACCCGTTGTGACGACGCGATCGATTGTTCAGTAGTCGTATTGACCTGCCGGGTCACGTCGAGGTTCGGGGAATCACCCTGACTGATGAGGGGACGGACTTCCACCAGCGAGTCCGATGAGAATGAATCGCTCTGGGCCAACAGGCTGGCAATCCCCAGCAACAGTCCAACGGCGGTTGCGCCAACCAGAACCTTCCAATGCCGACGCATAACCATCAGCGACTCATCGAGCCCCACAACCGCGTCCGAGGTCTTGACATCAGCCATGGGGAGCCGCCAAGAGGATCAGGGAACGCCGGAGTGAGAGAGATTTCACGGTCCGCAATCGGTCGTTTGCACTCCCACATTAGGTGCTAGGAAGAACACATTGAGTCACCGCAATGTGGGGGCCCGACGAGAGTCGTCCGGATGCCGTCGCCCTCCACCAACCGCGAAGCGATCGAAACTACTGTCATAGCCGCCATGGCCCTCACCCACACCGATACGCCAGCGGCCGACGCCGCCCCCGACCAAATCGGAAATCTGCCGTCTTCGCCATCGTCACTCGAACGCCGCGAGACCACCCAACCGAGCGGTACCAAAGTTGCTCTGAGACACCCGCCCCGAAGAACCAATACGCAGGAACTCCTGATCACCATTGGCGCACTGGTTGTTGCCGGCCTGTTGGCAATAGCAGGCACCATCGTGTGGCTCGACGGGGTTGCCAGCGACATCGTCAATCCAGACCTGAACACCGCGTTGGCGCCGAGCTCCAACCAGACCAACTGGTTGATCGTCGGAAGCGATTCCCGCGACGGGATCGACCCCGACGCCGAGGGGTCGGCGATCTTCGTTGGAGAAGAAGTGATCGGACGAAGGACCGACACGATCATGCTGGCCCGTCTCGATACCGACTCCGGGACGGTGGACCTGATGTCGCTCCCCCGAGACCTGTGGGTCCCGATCGACGGCACCGCTCGAGACGGCCGCATCAACAGTGCCTTCAACGGCGAGGGCGGGCAACAGCGTCTAATCGACACGGTAGAAGGCGTCTTCGACATTCAGATCCACCATTACGCCGAAATCAATTTCGTAGGTTTCCAACAAGCTATCGATGCCATGGGTGGCATCCCCATCTGGTTCGATCGGGCGTTGCGAGACCCCGCCGCCGATCTGAACATCGCCATCCCGGGATGCCATGTCCTCGATGGGTATGAAGCCCTGGCGTTCTCCCGAAGCCGCAACCTGGAGTTCTACGACGGGCAGGCCTGGCGGGCCGACGGGAGCGGCGATCTGGGCCGCTCGACCCGGCAGCGGTTCTTGATCCAGCGGATGGTTGACCATGCAACCGCCTCCCTGAACGTGACCGATTTCGACACGGTGGCTCGCCTCATCGGCGCCGCCGGATCAAATCTTACCGTCGATGCGGGAATCACCCCGGACCGGCTGGTGGAGTTAGCTCGGGTGTTCCAAGATCTCGACGGCGATGCCATCACCACCCACATTCTGCCGACGGTTCCCTTCCGGACGCCGGGCGGTTCCGCTGTGCTCGCTCTTCAGCCCGCCGAAGCCAACCCAGTTCTCTCGATCTACCGGGGGGTGGAGCCCGAGCCCATCGTCCCCGAAGAAGCTGCCGTTCGGCTCTCGATCTTCAATGGCAGCCGCACCCCCGGCCAGGCCGGTGAAGTGGAGAGTGCACTGGGCGCTGAAGGGTTCGAAATCGATCTTGTGGACAATGGCCCCACCACCAAGGAAACCCTGATCGTTTACGGTCCCGGCATGGAAACCGGGGCCGAGCGGATCGCTCGCTACCTGGAGACACCCCCCACCTTTGTGCCCGATCCGGCCGCCAAGGGCATATCGCTCACCACCGGAACCGACTACACCGGCATCCGGATAACACCCCTCGAAGCTGATGCGGTATTAGCACCCGAAGTCCCTGTCCCCGCGGACGCCGGCCCCACCGCCGGGGCGCTCGCCACCCCCAGCGTTGAAATAGGCATCGTTCCCGGCTCACCCCCTCCGGGAACCGACTGTTCCTGAGATGACGCCACCGGACGACCTCGTCATAGGCGACGACGGTTTGGCCCGGTGTCGGTGGGGAGCGTCGCCGCCCATCTACCTGGACTACCACGACCGGGAGTGGGGACAGCCCGTGACCGACGAGGTCACGCTCTTCGAGAAGGTCTGTCTGGAAGGTTTCCAGGCCGGGCTCAGCTGGCTCACGATCTTGCGGAAACGTCCCGAGTTCCGGTCGGCGTTCCACGAATTTGACCCTGATCGGGTGGCGAAGATGGGCCCTGAACAGGTGGACGAGCTGCTTCAGAATCCCGGAATCGTGCGGCATAGAGGCAAAATCGAAGCGACAATCAACAACGCCCAACGCCTCCGGGAACTTCACGAAAACGGCGTCACGCTCCGCCAGTTGTTCTGGGGTGTAGCGGAGCAGACCAGCCCGATTGCGCCCCGCACATTCGCCGACGTGCCGTCGATCACCCCCGAGTCCATCGCGCTCTCAAAGCAGCTCAAGGAGTCTGGCTTCAAATTCGTCGGACCCACCACGTGTTATGCGGCAATGCAGGCCATGGGCGTGGTGAACGATCACCTGCTCGGTTGCCATGCCAGAGCGGCGGTTCACAACAAATAGCGATCAGGGGTTAAGGCGGGGGTCGAAACGACCGATTTTGCTAGAGATGTCCGAATCAACCGCCTTGGCCAAGGCACTCGCCGCCCAGCTGGGTGATGATCTCGATCGGATTCTCGGCGCCAATGAATCGGGCAACGCCACCGAATTCGAGATGGTGGGTCAGCCCACCATGGGCTTGGAGCTTCGGCAGGTTGCCGGCCTGAATGCCGGCTACACCCAACCCCTTCCTCCTGGTCAGCACAGTTTCGGCAACAACAGCAACAACCCGGCCGGCGATGCCCAGACCCGACCGTTCACGCTGATCGTCGACGCGGAGAACCGGGCGTGGCTGCCCGGTGGTGAGCGAGGTATTCGCCTCGAGGGACTCCCGATTTCAGGTCGGGTGGCGGTAGGCAAAGGAATCATCGACGCCGGCTCGGCCCGCTTCCTGGTGGCCCAATCCCGGCCGCCAACCCGCCGTCGTGGCGGCGGTACGGTCACTACCGGGACCGACACAGGCCCGTCGGGACCACTCCGGCAACCCCGAATCCGTGTAGCGGATTACGTTGACGTTTCACCAAAGGTTCCGCCTGCGCCCACAACATCTCGGATCCGACGGCGCGGCAAACGTACATCCGACCGGCCCGAACCGGTGACGTCCGGCCCCCTCATCGACAAGCTGCTTGAGGCTCGCGAAACAGCGGTGCAGCATGCCCGCAGCCAGTTTCCCGACCCCGGTCAACTGATCCAGATGGCACTCGCTGGGCCCGACCACATGGGCCACATCAGCCCCGGAGACAAGAGTTTCGGGGTTGTTCCGATCGCCTATGGCGATCTGCCGTGGAGCCCCCCGTTCGACCGCCCGGACCGCATCCCCGGCCCCATGGTGGTGGCGGTCCAACAACACTCGGTCCTGGCCTCGGTACCGCTCACCGTTGATCTGCTCAATGGGCACCTCGGCATCGTTGGCGAGCGGGGTGCCTGCCTGGCGGTCGCCCGCCAGATAGCGGTAGCACTGAGAGTCCTCTCCCCTTTCGACACCGTTTCGTTCGCGCTGCTGAACGACGAAGCGACCACCCCTGACTGGGCATGGCTGGACAACATGCCGAACGATATTGGCGGATTGCCGATCCTGTTCATCGACGGGATGCGGCAGGTGGCCAAAAACGGGATGCGACAGATGTTGAGCGAAGCTGACGCCGGCGGGGCCATCGTGATCGACGATCAACTCCACGACATCCCTTCGCTCTGCAAGACGGTTTTGGAGATCAAACCCACCGGGAACTCTGCACTCCTGGACTTTCGGCGCGGCGCGACGACTACCCGAGTGTCCACACCGCTGGGCTTCAGCCTCCAAACCACCCGGGACATCATCGCCAAGCTCTGACCAGGCCGCCACCACCACGCTCCAAGCCCATCAGCGGCGCGCAGCCGATGGTGGACGGTCGAGATTCGCCTACCTCAGCTGCTAGATTCGGCGCATGGTCCTTCGGCGAGCATGCATCGTCGCAACCCTGGCCCTGGTTCTCACCGCTTGCGGTGGGGATGAGCCGCTCAACTACACGCTGGAGACCCGCGAGAACTTCCTGGCCGCCTGCACCGATCCATTGAACGACTCACGGCTGGTGACCGAATTATGCGAGTGCACGTTCGCAGCCGCACAGGAGAGGCTCAGCTTCGCCCGCTTCACCGAACTGGAGGACCGGATGAAGAACAATCTGAACGCCAGCCTGGGCGCAGCGATGAACAGTGCCCTGGCCGAATGTGTCCTACAAGAGGCTGACCTGTGACCGCCCCGACCACCCCAAAACCGAAACCGGAGCGTTGGCGATACCAGTGGAAGGAACTCTACGACGAGGTCATCACTTCCGGGCTCTGCACCGGTTGCGCCGGGTGTGTCATCGCCTGCCCTCACGACGTGATCGGTTACAAACACGAACCGGGCGCCTACAAGCCGTTCCACCTCGAAGCGGAGTTGGGGCCCGGTAATTGTGGTCACGGCGAAAACGGCTGCACCTCCTGCACCAGGGCCTGCCCGCGCTTTCGCGATTGGGAAACTGCGGCAGACGAGCACCTGTTTGGCCGCACCCGCAAGCCCGACGAGATGTCCGGGATCTATCGAGACATCCTTCTGGTTCGCGCCGCCGATGACAAGGTCTATGCGAAGGGCCAAGACGGTGGCCTGGTCAGTGCCATTCTCATCTGGTGCCTGGAGAACAAGATCATCGACGGCGCGCTGGTGTCGATGTTGGAGGGCAATATCGACGGATCCCCGGGCGGCTGGAAAGCCGTTCCCGGGGTGGCCACCAACTACGACGAAGTCATGTCGGCCGCCGGCAGCCGCTACACCTACTCGGCCAACACCATCGCCTACGACCAGGCCGTGGAACGGGGGCTCAAGGACCTTGCGCTGGTGGGTATGAGCTGCCAGACGTCGGTTGCTCCGGTGATGTGGAACCGCAAGGTGGGCAAGGTTTCCAAACCGATCAAGCTAAACATCGGCCTGTTGTGTTCCAAGAGCTTCGACGACTCCTTGTTCGAGGAACTGTTCTGGACCAAATACCGTCTCGCCAAGGATGACATAGTCAAGATGAACATCAAGGGCGTCTTTCAAGTCTGGATGCGCAACGGCGACTATCACGAGATCCCGCTGAAGGAATGCCACGCCTGGACCCGGGAAGGCTGCAACTTCTGCCCGGATTTCGCCGCCGAGCACGCCGATATTTCCACCGGCGGGATCGGCAATGAAACCGACTGGACCCTCACCGTGGTCCGCACCGAACTGGGCCGAGCCATCATTGATGCCATGATCAAGGACGGCTACATAGAGACCCGGCCCGGCGACGATGACCCGGCGGCGGTGGCTCTGATGCACCGACTGGCCAAGAAAAGCCGGGAGCGGTGGCCGGCGTGGGCTCGTGAGGAAGTCCGGGTGGGCCTGTAGTGCCCGTGCGGGAACTACAGATTCTCCACGGCGAAATCGGCGCCTGTCGTAAATGCCCGCGGTTGGTGGCGTGGCGGGAACAGGTGGCGAGGGAAAAACGAGCGTCCTTTGCGGCCGACACCTACTGGGGACGCGGTGTGCCCGGCTTCGGCGATCCGAAGGCGAAGCTGATGGTGGTGGGGCTGGCTCCGGCAGCGCACGGGGCGAACCGAACCGGTCGAATGTTCACCGGCGACCGCAGCGGCGAGTGGCTCTACCGCGCCCTGTTTCGAGCGGGCTTCGCCAACCAACCTGAGAGCACCGATGTGGATGACGGTTTGACCCTGACCGGGGCGTGGGTGACCTCACCGGTGAAGTGTGCGCCACCGGCCAATTCGCCGAGCGCGGCCGAGATCGCCACGTGCAAACCGTTTTTCGAGCGGGAGTTGGCGCTGCTCCAGCCCACGGTGATGGTGGCTCTGGGTGGCATCGGCTTCTCTTCTGTGATCCGCCACTTCGACATTCGACCCCGACCGAAGTTCGGCCATGGCGTGGCGATTCCCATCAGCGAGCGGACGATGCTGTTGGGGTGTTATCACGTGAGTCAGCAGAACACCTTCACCGGGCGTCTCACCGAGGAAATGCTGGACGAAGTCTTCGGCCGAGCCGCCGAGCTGGCAAGTCAGGGCTAGGCGCCGGAAATCACTGCGAGCGCCCGCCGCAAAAGTCGCTGGGTCGACTCATCGGGTTGAGCGATCGGCGTACCCGGCTTCCACCATTCCAGGGCATGGGACTCGTGATTTCCTACCGGCTCGCTGCCTGGCGGGGCGGTCACCAGGAAGCGGACGTCGAGATGAAGGTGGGCCGGTTCGCCGGGTCGGGCCGGAATCTCGTGGACGTCCAGATCGATGGCGGGTTGATGGACGGTGAGACCCGCCAGGCCCGTTTCTTCGCTGGCCTCCCGTAACGCGACCGCGCTGAGGTCACCGTCGCCATCGGCGTGGCCACCGGGCTGTAACCAGCGATCCAGCTTCACGTGATGCATGATCAGCGCGGCGCCTCGGGAGGGATCCACGACGGCGGCCGAGCCGGTGAGATGCCCGGAAAGGCAGGTGCGAAACAAAGCATCGGGATGCCCGGAACAGAAGTCCAGCATCTGTTCGCGGTAGCGCTCTTGGCTCGCCCCCTTCAGTTCGGCCTGGCCGATCTGGTGGATAGCCAGTTGGAGGGCAGTTTGCGAGGAGGTCTGAAGGGTTGATTCGGACGCAGACGGCACTCTGCAAAGCTACTCGGCTGGAGAGCCGTCGCTGCGGAGATCGATCGGCCGTTCCGCCGTGAATCCCACCGCATCGAAATTGGCTTGTGCATTGACCGCCGCAGCCAGGCAGTCCCACAGCTCAGCGCGCTCTACCGGAGGAAGTTCCTGACCGCCGCTTCTCAGTAAACCCGGGAGAGTCGGAAGCCAAACAAGGTCGCCGTTCACCACGGCCGGGCGACGGTCGTCTTCGGGGATGGCGGGCTCGGGCACAGTTGACTATCGGAAAATACGAAGCAAAACCTGACGGGTCACCTGAACCAAAAGAGTGCCCGGAATGCCCATCAACTCTGTTCTTCCCCGTTCTCGGTCAGCACCCACCCCGCCCAG
This sequence comes from Acidimicrobiales bacterium, assembly GCA_013003535.1. Lineage (GTDB taxonomy): Bacteria > Actinomycetota > Acidimicrobiia > Acidimicrobiales > SZUA-35 > JABDIY01. The sequence goes on from JABDIY010000167.1 coordinate 40,318, forward strand.
CGAGTGAACCAACACCCAGTTCAGGCCGGTCGGAGGATCAGACCAGCGGCCAGGGCCAGCGATGGCCGTCGCTGTCGTCTTCGGGAAAGATTCCAGCCTGCAAAACGGCGTTCGCCCGGGTCATCATGGCGTCGGTTTCCAGCGCGCTCAGCATGGCCGCCAGACCGTTGGACGGGCCCGTGTCCACGAATCTCTGAATAGCGTCCAGCATTTCGGAAGGGATCTCATCGCCGGCGAAGTCCCAGATCACGGTGCGCAGCTTGAATTGCTGATGGAAGGACAGTCCGTTGTCGATTCCGTACACATGCCCATCCGGACCCATCAAGCAGTGTCCGCTTTTCCGATCGGTGTTGTTGGCGATCCAGTCGAGGATGCACAGCCGCTGCAGGTCCGGGATGGCTCGACCAGCTTCGAACATCGTGAAGTAGTGCTCGGCGAAGTCTGCGTTCACAAACGCCTGGACGGACCCCTCCCCCAGCTGGCCCATGGCCAAGGCGGTGGGCGGAATGACTCTCCAGCCCAAATCCTCGCACAGTCGGAAGGTGGCGATCTCGCGCCGGTACAAATTGGCGGGGAAGTCCCACAGCGGCCGCTCGCCCTGTCCCGGTTTGTAGATTCCGCGAACGTCGGTTCCATCTTCGGCGGTGAAGTGGACCAACAACGTCAGGTTCGAGCTGTACGGCATACGGCCTTCGATCTCGAAGTCTCCCGTTTCGAACAGATCGATCAGCTCGTCGGCCGGAAGATCAAACGGGTCGGTACTGTTCCGGCGCGGTGCCAGGGAGTCCTCGGTCTCAGCCACGTGCTTAGTTCAGTCGAGGGCAGCTGTGACCGGAAGGGTCCAACGGCTGGCCGCACAAACGACAGGGTGGCCGGCCGCCTTCCATGAGGATTTCGGCCGTACGGATGAACGCGGCGGCCTGTTCTACCGAAACGTGGACCCGAAGTGTTGCCCCCGGCAGGTCATCATCTTCTTCGGTAAACGCCGCCAGCTCATCCTCCAATGTGGGCTGATCTACGAGTTCCTCGACCACTAGAACAACTCGGCTGCTGACTTCATCTACACCGACGGCGATTTGGCCGACGACGAACACCGGTTGGGCGGGGTCGATCAACTCCACCGGGGTGGGGAGGGCGGCTTCGGGGGCGGGGAGATCGTCGAGAACAGTGAGTAAGAAGTTGGACAGCGCAATGACCTGCTGCTTTTCCAGTTTGACGCTGTGGTAGCCGAAACTGTCGCCCGCTTGGAGGTAGAAGATCCGGTTTCCGGGTTCGCCAACGGCGCCGGCGGTGAAGTGGGTGGGCTCCCGGTACTCGTAGATCTCGCTCATCAGCTGGGCACCAATGCTGAGAGGTCATCACCGGTGGAGTTGACAGCGAGCACCATCGGTCCGGTGTGGGTGAAGAGCACAGCCGACACCGAGCACGGCGACACCACGATCCGTTGGAACAGGTCCAGGTGGGTTCCCAAGGCGTCAGCGATCGCTGCCTTGATCGGGTCGGCGTGACTTACACACACCACCCGCTGGCCGGGATGGTCGCCCACGATCTGCTGCAGCGCTCCGGTGATCCGGGTCTGCATTTCGGTGAAGGATTCGCCGCCGGGAAACCGAAATCCGCTGGGGTAATTCTGCACCTTCTGCCATTCGGGCAGTTTGTAAAGTTCGCGAAGTTTGCGGCCGGTCCATTCGCCGAAGTCAGCCTCGATGAGACCCTTGCGGATCTGCACTCGGTGGCCCAGCGCTTTCCCGATCGGTGCCGCCGTCTCACGGGTGCGTTCCATGGGTGAGGCATAGACCGCCGCGAAGGAATCTGACCCCAGCGCAGCAAGGCGCTGCGCGACGCGCCCGGCCTGCTGCACCCCGGCCTCGGCCAGATGCAGGCCTTTGGCGCGACCCGGAAGAACGGACCCCGTTGTGGGGGTCTTGCCGTGCCGGACCAGGAAGATCGTGGTGGGTTCGGGAGTTTTGGCCTTCTTGCTTGCCATGTCGGGGGTGTACGGTAGCGGCGCCACAGCCGCACCCCCTGTGGCGTCTAACCGGTGCTTTGCGGTGAAGCCACAGACTCCACGGTGATCGTGACCGATTTGGTTTGTGAAAGGATCCCCAGCAGCGCAAACTCCACTTCCCGGGACAGCTCCACCACCATGTCGTCGGCCAGGCCGTCGCCGTCCCGGGTTTCCACACCGCCGTTCACCGCTGTGAAATCCCATGTGGATGGTTGGCCGAGTATCTCTTGAGCGGCCTGAGTTGCGGCTGCGTTGTCCAAAACCAAAATTCCGTTGAGGCGGTACTCGGCGATGTCGATTTGGTTAGCGCCGGCGGCGGCTGCAGCATCCGCTTTCTGCACGAGGTCTTGTCGCTCAGCGATTACTCGCCAGAGATCGATGCTCATGCCACCAACGAGAAAGATCATGATGACCAGGCCCAACCCGAAGATGGTTGCCGACCCCTCCTGTCCACGATGCACATCGATCATCTCGGTGTCCGGACGTAGGTGGGGTAGCGCTCGACATGGCTCCCGGTGTAGACGAAGCTGCCCAGATCGAAGAAGAACACCGCCCGAAGGGTTACATCCACAGTGATACGGACGTCGTTCCCGACCCCGGCAACCGGCGCGGCGCTGCTGACGGTCAGCGAGCCGACAGGGAGGCCGTTACTCACCTCGGTTGCCCGGACCGTCCGGTTGATTGAGTCAGGATCTCCGCCACTCAGAAGGAACGCCCTCGCCCCTTCGGCGGCCGCGTCGTTGGCCGCGTGAACCCCTTGTAGCCAGGTGGGAATTGTAAGGATCATGAAGGCCAGCGGGATGATTGCGAATCCTAGGAAAAGCGGCATCTCCAGGAGCGCTGCCCCTCGTTCTCCGTCCGAGGGGCGAACTGAACGGGAATGAATCCTGGACGTCACGGTGCCTCGGGGAGACGTTCGGTGGCGGAGATTGCTCGGACCTGGAACGACCAGTCCGGCGAAAACGGCAGCCAGCGTTTGAAGGTGACCGGCACAATCACCTCGGAGAATTCACCACCGATGGTGCACTGGGGCGCTCCAACGCCAGCACCCAATGATCCGCCCAGGAGATCTCCCCGAGCATCCTCGAACCTTCGGTAGCAATCGCCGGGATCCGCGCCAAAGGATGCCGATGCCCGAGCTGCCTCGTTGGCCGCAGACTGCACGGCACCGCGGCCATACTGCCAAACGGCAAACTGGGCGATGAGCACGAACGCAATGAACATCATGCTGATGGCCGCAATGCCGGCGAGAGCGACAGAACCCCGTTCGCCGGATCGTCCGGGCAACGTGGGGACGCCGGGCATTAGCCGCCGGTGACCATGTTTTTGATATCGGTCATGAGAGTGTTGGTCACGTCGGTCATGCCTGTGAGCAGGATTGCTACGATCGCCACGCCGAGCGCAGCCAGGCCCAGGTACTCAACCACTCCAGCTCCTTCCTCGCCGGAGCGGTCAGCGTTCAGGCTGATCATGATTGCGAAATACAAAGACATTGAATCTCCTCCACGGAGTGGGTTGTGTTGGTTGTGGTTCTCACGGGTCGCATCAACGAGCTCCGAAGATCATTCGGGGCAGCGGCGCCGCCACGAAGCCGATCATCACCGGCGTAATGAGGCACAGCAGCGGGATCAGCATCGCCGTGCGGCGCTTGACCGCCGATCGAGCCAGATCCTGCTTACGTTCGTTGCGAAGGTCTTCGGCAACCGAGAGCAACGAGCCTGCGATGTCGCCACCAGTGGTGGACGAGGCTGCGAGCAGCCGATAGAGGCGTGCCGCACTTGGCTCATCGGTGGCTTCCGCCAGTTTGTCATAGGCCCGAGTGGCGGCCATGCCTGACGAGATCCAGGAGACGGCGTCGCGTAGTTCGCCAACGACCGGGCCGCGTGCCAGGTTGCACACCGACCGAACGGCGTCGACGGGACCACTCCCGGTGCGGAGGCGGACGGCTAACAACTGGGCGATCGTGTAGACCTCGCCACGCATCCGTTCCGCACGCTTTTCCGTGGCCGCATTCAAGCGATTTCGTTGGAGCGTCGCCCCGATGAACCCGAAGCAGCTGATGAGGAGAAGCATGATCGCGATACTGCCAACCACAAGGCCGAGCACTACACCGAGCGCGATGCCCCCCACGGTGTGCGTGAGTTGACGCATTCGGTACTGAGCCGGATCGGTATCGGCAAAACCGGCGTTCCGGAGTCGGCGCCTGAGTGTGTCGTGGTCGGCGGCATCAACCAGTCCGCCAAGTTTTTCGGCCAACTGACCGAGCAGCGGGCCAAACACCCGACCGACCGGGGTGCGATCGTCGTACCTCGTGACCGTCGCAACCGAGACGTCGGCGTAGCCTGTGCCGAGGCGGGACCTGGAGATCGCCGCATACGGTCGGACCCGACCAGCGAGTAGTCGCCGGGGAGGGACGATGGCGCGAGACAGCAAGACGGCAAACCCGGCCGCGCCCAAAGAGGCGACGAACGCCGAATTCATCGAGCGCCCCCCGAAGCGAGAATTCGAGTCTCGGAGGGAATGCGACCGAGACGATTGATCGAAAAAAGACCAGCGAGGCACAGCAGACCGCCGAGGCCGATGACCAACCACCCAGCCGGGCTGCGGTAAAAGGTGGCGTAGTCCGGTGCGGTGGCAATTAGGAGGATCAGCACAAGGAACGGGAGGACGGCGGCGCCCCGGGATTCGATGCGGACCTCCAGTTGAGCGGTCTTGATCTCCTCGTGGAGAGCGATGTCGCCCGCTGTGGCTTCGGCCAGGTCGGCGAGGATGTCGATCACGACCAATGAGCCCTGTTCGAAGGCCACCAAAATGATCTCGAGCACTCGATCACTGACGGGGTCAGCAAGTTCTTCGCGCACAACCTCTAGAGCGGTCCGCTGGTCCAACGTGGCTGCAAGGCCTGCATAACGGTTGAAATACGGGCGCAGAACAGGCGGACCACTGCGACCCAGTTCGCCGAGAGCGGTGTGGACCGACATCGACGATTTCAGATGGGCGATGAGATCCCGTAGAGCGTCGGGCCAGGCGTTGATCCGTTCCCGAGTGATCTTTGCTCGGCGCCGACTGTAGAACGAGCGAGGAATCCACAGAGCCAGCCCTCCCGCGACGAACGACAACGGCAGGACCCGTGTGAGGGCCTGCATCAACAACGCCACCGTCATTGCCATGCCCACCGAGACAGCGATGAATTGGAATGGCGTCACGTGAGCGCCCGCTTGATGGAGCCAGTCCTGCGCCCGGTCCCGGTGACGCCGATCCCCTGAGGGGGTACGTTCGAGATATCGAGGCGATACGCCTACGAGGGCGCCCAATGACAGGTACACGAAGAAGCCGGCGCACAATCCTGCAAGCAACCTCATAGGAGCCGATCCGTTCCGGCGAGTACTCCATTGAGTGTCTGGCCGGTCGGTCGGAGGACCCGATCAATTCGTTGCTCAAGGTCCAAGGGGAGGGGTGCTCCAGTCCAGACGAGTTCGTGGTCGAAGGACTCCCGGTGGAAAATAGGCTCCGTGGTGAAGTCATAGTCGTCGGTTTGCATCGATGGGACTGCAACGATCTCCATGATCTTGCGGCGGCCACCGCCACCGCCTTCGACGGCCGCGGATGGCTCTTTGGCGGTATGGACAACGAGATCGATGATGCTGGAGAAGACCGAACGGATTTGATCTGCTGCGACGTTGGGACCAGCCATGACCGCAGTGGAAACCAGCGCCTGAAGACCTTGGCGGGCGTTGTTGGCGTGGATGGTGCTGATCATGCCCGCGCCGGCGTTACCGGCTCGCGTCAATTCGTAGGCCTCGGCTCCGCGAACTTCACCCACCACGATGAGATCGGGGCGCATGCCCAGCGAGATCTTCACGAGATCGCGCAAGTTCACCTCGTTGGCGCCTTCCGGTCCGGCTTGGCGGGTCTTCCAGCGAGCTGCATGAAGGTGATCCACCGATACCTCAGGGGTCTCTTCACAGGCGATGACCCGGAGCGTGGAAGGAGCCGAGCGCAGCATCGCGTTTACCAGCGTCGTCTTGCCCGAGCCCGGTTGCCCTGTGACGATCACGCCGGTGGGGGTAGCCATGACCGCAGTGAGGAGACTGGCAGCGGCGGGACTGATCGCGTGCCATTCCATGAGTTCCTTGAAGGTCTCGCGTTTTGACAGATATCGGCGAATCGTGACGTCGATAACGTCGGCGATCGGAGGCAACACCACACCGATTCGGGCGCTTCCACCCAGAATCTGGGCCTGAACGACGGGGCGGCTCTCATCGGCAGCTTGGCCCACGGTGGCCAAGAGTTTGTGGACCACGTGCGTCACCTCCTCTTCGCTCACAGGATCGGGCCAGGCCAACATGCGGCCGGTGATGTCGACGTACATCACGTTCGATCCGTGGATGATGAGCTCCTCGTATGCCAGCGACCCGTCGAGGAAGGGCGTGAGTGGTCCGTACTCCAGCAGGCTCCGCGTCAGACGGTTCATCATCCCCGATGGGTCGGAGAGCGGACGACGGCTACCGCCAGAGGTGGCGTCGGCCTGATACTGGTTGACCAGTTTCTGAATAAGGGTGCGGACTTCGCTGAGTTCGCGGAGGTCAATGCTCCGGATGCGGATCGCTTCTAGGGCTTGGTGGCGGAGATCTTCGTAGGCATCGGCGGGGGCGAGGCTCATGAGGCGGCTCTTTCAATTGGCGATGCGGGAGTTACGGCGCGCTCGAATATGGCGGTTCGCCGCCAAGCCAGACGGGATTTCGGAGCACCGGTGAGGGTTGCCAGCTGTCTCAGGAAGGGCCCCTTGGCGATGGTCGTGGCGTCCCACGCCGCCCGCTCAACGCGGCGATCAGTGGGGACGAAGGTAATGGTGTTCAGGCGATCGCCCGTGATATTGAGCAACTCCTCATGCAGCTGCAAGCAACGAGAGGGGTTCGAAGGCGCCTGGTTGAGCACCACATCCACGAGGGTGTTGTCGGCCAGCATGACCGCGTCTACCAGCCAGTCCACGAAGTGCAGGAGACCGGTGGGTGAGGCGTCGGCGACTCCGATCACTCGGTCCGCTCGTTTGATGACTTGACGGCTCACCTCATAGCGCGGCGTGCCCGGGAGTTCTTCGAGATTGGACCCGACTTTGGCGATCACGTGGGTGTAGCGCTGGGTCAGCTCGTCGAGCAGTGTGACAGCTTCGTCGGCCCGCAGCAGCGACCAGTCATCCCGGGACGCGAGGCCGGCAATCACGTGGAACGGCAGGTCGCCTTGCCCCAACTTGGATCGAGCGGTGCATGATTCGAGGGTGCGTTCGCTGATGTCCCCGAGACTTGCTGAGGGACGGCGGACGGCATCGACAGCGGTGACGATGTGGGGATGAATCGACAGACCGAGTCTCCGGGCGATCGCCGGATGGTTTTCGTCGGTGTCCACGAGTACGGCTGAGTCGCCGCTCCATAGCTGAGCCAATCCAACTGCGACCTCGGTACTACCGGCTCCCGATGGTCCGCCGACGGCAGTTATCCGCCGCTCCTCGATGGGGGTGAGATCCTCATAGGCATCAAGCAGGGCTCGGTCGTCTTGAACCTGGACGCGGTCTGGACGATGGTCGCGGAGGAAGGCGATCAAGGCGTCGGTCGGCAGGTCGGCCCGGACAACGCGGTGGATGCCGTTCTCGCGAAGGAAGTCCTGGCCGTAGCCATCACCCTCGGTTGGATCGAACATTCCCACGACGCATTTGCCGGCGCCGTGGAGAGAGCTGACGACACCAGCGTTGATCCAGCTTGTGTCGTCGTCCACAATCACGATGTCAACAAGATCGGCCATTGCCTGATGGCGATCTCGGACCAACTCCACGACAACGTCCGATTCGTGATCCCGAACCTGACGCTGCAGAGCGGATCGCCAATCGCGATTGCTGAGGGCGGCCGCTATGAGCAAGGGCGCGCTCATGGTCGTTCTGCTCCGGCGGATTCACTCGTGGTTGAATCGCCAGGAACTGCAGTCCCAGGATCACCAATGTTGGATATCACGGCTGATCCGGTGTTTCGGACGACGTGGAGCGGTCCTTCCCGTTGCGCCTCGGCCAGTCGCAAAGCGTCAACGTCGGAAACCTGCACGGTGATGAAGCTGTCACCCGAAGTCGCAAAACCATCGGTAGCCGCCGTTGAGGTGCCCTCGATTGCCAGACCGATAGCAACATAGACGGCACGTCGATCTTGATCGAAACCGATGATGTCCACCCTGTCGTAGCGTTTCAAATGAAGCGCGTTCACGTGATAGGCGTCGACGGGCACTGCGAAGATGCGGAAACTCCGGCGATCCTCATCGATCAGGTCACTTTTCATGATCGGGCTGCCCGCTTCGAGAGTGCGCACCAAGACCTTGCCGTCGATGTCACTCTCTGTAGCAAAGTTTTCTAGACCAGGAGTTTTGGAGCTTATGGTCCGGATCACCGGTGAAATAGACCCGACCTCGGATCGTTCGCCGGCATACACCACGGCGACGGTCTCCGATTTGTCCTGCAAAGCCCCGTTCACCAGCACGAACGTAAGGAGACCGGCCAGAACCATGAGTCCGTGGGCCAACGTGAAGCGGGCCGGGACTCGAGAAGTTATCGCCATGACGGACAACGTAGGTTTCCTCGTTGCCGGTCGTGAGAGCCGTTGGATCCTTTGCAATACCACACAGCGTGAAGTGTAACGTCTTGCGTTAACAGTAAACAACTTCATTCTATTCAAATGACACGGAAACAATCACCGGACGCACCGTTACAACCGGAGGTCTGGCCGACCTATCCGGCGTTGCTGACAATTGCCCAGGTGGCGACCCTTTTGCAGGTCCATGAGCGCACAATCCCCAATCTCATCCGCAACGAGGGTCTCCCCACCTCCCTCACCAGTCTCCGCACTCGTCGAGTCCACAAGTCTCGGCTGTGGAATTGGCTCCGAGACAACGAACGCTGGCAGCCGTCTGACTTCAACTCTTAACTGCGTCCGTTTCGCCCAAGTCCCGGAACTACCTTACACATCAGTAGTTATCTGATAGGATGGGGATATGAGCGATGAAAACGATGGCTATGAAGCAGTACGAGCAAACTACCCCGCAATTCTCACCACGGCCCAGGTAGCGGAAATGCTCGATCTCAACGTTCGCACCGTGCTCAACATGGCGGGAGACGGACGCCTCCCGGCCAGCCGCCTCGCTGGCTCCCGTAAGTTCCACTTCTCCCGAGACCAGATCATCGCCACGCTCAAAGAAAATACCGTTACTCCAACGGCCAAGAAAGTCAAGGCCAACTAGGCCATGTCCGGCGGGTCTCGTTTCGGCGACGACGAACGGATCGCCCAAGAACTCCGCCTCCAGCAACGTGAGTATCTGGAAGAAGTTGAGAACGCGGTGGCCGAAACCGAAGCCGCCACTACCACCCTGGAAGCTCGCCTGCTCCACCTCGGTAATCGTTCGGTAGAAGTCACCATCGAAATCGGGGAGATGGACCTGCGGGGCAAGATCGTCCACATCTCGCCGGAATTCGTGACCCTGCGCAGCCCTAGTAACGAAGAGTTCGGAGTGGTGCTCAACCGCGTGGAAGCCATTCGTTTCGGCCCCGCACTTGGCGCACCGGCGCCGGTCCAGAGGGGCTACCCGCAGACACTCTTGGCCAGACTTCGAGAGCTGTGGACCGCCGAGGAGCGCTGCACCATCGGCAGAGTCAGCAGTTCGGCCATCGTGGGAACAATCCAGGCCGTCACCGAAGGCCACCTGGAACTCTCCGATGGCCGAGGCGCCAACTGGCTACTTCCACTGGAAACCGTCGCCTGGATCGGTCCCCCGTAACCTTTCTACCCGGCGAAGACCGTTTCGTCGAAGACGATGCCGTTCTCGAGCGTCTTGTGCACGGGGCAACGCTGGGCAATTTCGTGCAACCGTTTCCTGGTCGCTTCATCGAAGTCGCCGTCGATGAAGATCTGCGATGTCACCCGATCCACCATTCCCGAATGCGAATCGTCGCATTGCTCACAGTCCTTCGCGTGCACCCGGTCATGGGTGTAACTCACCGACAGCGAACTGATCGGGATGTTCTTCCGTTTGGCATACATCGTGAGGGTGATCGTGGTGCAGGCAGCCAGAGATCCCAGCAGATAGTCATAGGGATTGGGGCCGGTGTTATCGCCGCCTAGGTCAACGGGCTCATCGGCCCGCCACACATGGGTCCCGTTGGTGATGTCGATACGGTAGTTGCCGACTTGCTCTGCGGTAATCGTTGTCATGCCCAAGCCAAACCAACGATGCCAAGGTCTTGTTCCACTCCGAGCTCGAACCCGGCGGTCCCCCTGGCCGAACTACTCAGTCAATACCGACGGAACTACGAGCTGCTCCCCGGGGTAGATCAGGTCCGGGTTGCCAGACGCGATGGTGGTGCGGTTGACCTCGACCAGCTGACGCCAGTAGGAAGCGACTTGGGAGATGGTAGGAGAACTGCCTGTGACGAAAGTCAGGTGAGCGTCGGCAATAGCCCAGAAGTTGTCGCCTTCCACCACAACGTGCACGATGGCATCGGGCGCCGTGACCGTTGGCTCGCTGATCCCGTGATCAGCCGCACCATCGCCCGGCTCGTCGTTCTGCAAGCCATCGACCAGACCAGGAGCGAGCGAACTACCGGCCTCGACATCAAGACCGGTTGAGTCAGCCGGCGATGCGCTTGAATCGGCGAGCAGGGTGGCGGGCCCAGCGTCGCTCAGCGTTCCGACCCCGGCGGAGATTGTGGGCGCTTGCTCCACTGGATCGCCGTCTTTGGAGACAGCGGAGTCAGCGGAGTCGGCGAGAAGTTCGCCGTCTTCATGTCCATTGGAAAGAACTTCGATTCGAGGTGGGGCCACCTGGTCGGCACCGGGAGAACAGGCGGCGGGAAGGGCAATGACCGACACTGCCAGCATGGCTTCAGCCAGCTGCCGGGACCCCGGAAGGGTGATCCGGCGGACCCAGAATTCTGAGGACCGGGCGGGCGATCGAAGTACCAGCACCCAAACCACGAGACTGAGCGCCAGCCACAGCGTCAGACCGGTGGCCATCCACCAAGCGCCGACCGACACCAATACTTCAGGGTCGGTGGGGAGAACCGAGGGCCGGACCGAAGGAGACGCGGTTGCCAAGGCCACCACGGCGATTCCGAGACCGCCACCCACGCCGAGTTGGGACAGCCGGGGTTGGGGTTCAGTGAGCTCCCTTCGGGGTTTCCACACCTCTATACGCATGTCATTGAGTGTAAACGAACGTATATCAAATACTCCAAGGGCAGATTGACCCTGCTTGCCATCGACTCGCACCTCTGTGTAGGGTGTGGGAACATATGTTCGAATCAACTGTCATCGATGCTGTCCTCCCGGCCTCCGAGCCAGTCCCCTCGGCATCGCTGGACGGACTGAACTCGGCTCAGCGGGCCGCCGTCCACCACGACACCGGTCCCCTCCTCATCGTGGCGGGAGCCGGCACCGGCAAGACCAAGACGCTGGTGTCTCGTGTTCTCCGTCTGATCGAAGAGGGCGCCGAACCCAACCGCATCCTGCTACTCACCTTCACCCGCCGATCCTCATCAGAAATGCTGCAGCGGGTTCGGGCAGCATCCAGCAATCGAGCGGCCGGCCAAGTGTGGGGTGGCACGTTCCACTCGGTAGCCAACCGGCTTCTTCGCCAGTTTGGCGCGTCCGCCGGTCTACCGCCCAACTTCACCGTGCTGGACGCCAGTGATGCCACCGACCTCTTCGGCATGGTCAGGACCGAAGAAGGATTCGGGGAACGGTCCAAGCGGTTTCCCCGGGCGAACACCATCGCTGGCATCTACACCCGCCTGGTCAGCAGCCAAGCGAAACTGGCCGACGTCCTAGAGGTCGACTTTCCGTGGTGCGCCGACCATGCCGAGGATCTGAAGCCTCTCTTCGAGGCCTACACCAAACGCAAACGAGCCAATGCCGTTCTGGACTACGACGACCTCCTGCTGTTCTGGCGGGCCATCACCAAAAGTTCGCTGGGACCGGTGCTGCAAGACCTTTTCGATCACATCCTGATCGACGAGTACCAGGACACCAATCCAATCCAGGCCGACATCGTTGAAGGCATGTGCTCGGCCACCACCCAGCTCTGCGCGGTAGGCGACGATGCGCAGGCCATCTACGGCTTCCGCTCGGCCACGGTGGCAAACATGTGGAACTTTGCTGAACGCTTCGAAGGCGCAACCACCATCACGCTGGAGCAGAACTACCGCTCCACCTCGCCCATTCTGCGCGCCGCCAATGCGGTGATCGCCCAACCGATCGGTGGGAAGAAGCCCCACTTCTCCAAGGAACTCTGGAGCTCGATCCCCGGGGGCTCGGTCCCCCGCCTGGTCACCTGCCACGACGAAACCGCCCAGAGCGCCTGGGTGGTGGACAACATACTGGATTCCCGGGAACGCGGCATCGATCTACGCGATCAGGCGGTGCTGTTCCGGGCCGGCCACCACAGCAACGGCCTCGAACTGGAGCTGACCCGAAGAGACGTCCCGTTCGTGAAATACGGTGGACTCAAGCACCTGGAGTCCGCGCACGTGAAAGACTTGTTGTCGCTTTTGCGAATACTCGACAACCCGGCTGACCAGTTGGCGTGGCATCGGGTGCTCTCCTCACTGGAAGGGGTAGGACCGGCAACCGAACGGCGCCTGGTGGCCGAACTGGGGATCGGTTCGGATGCGGTGGATCCCTTGCGACGTTTCCTCTCTGGCGAAGGACAGGTAAGTTCCGCCGCGGACCAACAGTTCACCGAACTCCGGTCTGCCCTGACTGATTGCGTCGGCGACGGGAGTGAGTCCGCCAGCCTTTCGCCCGCCGCTCAAATCAATCGGCTTCGACCGTTTTGCGAGTTGATCTTCGCCAACAAGTACGACAATTCCGTGGCCCGTCTGGCCGACCTCGATGCGCTGGCCACGACCGCCGAGACCTACAACTCGCGCAGCCGGATGCTGGTGGAACTCACGCTCGACCCCCCGTCGGTCACCGGCGACTGGGCCGGACCACCCCACCTCGACGATGACTGGCTCACCCTCTCCACCATCCACTCCGCCAAAGGTCTGGAGTGGCGGCACGTGTTTCTCCTCCATGCGGCCGACGGCAACATTCCCTCCGATATGGCAATCGGCGACAACGACGGCATGGCCGAAGAGCTCCGACTCCTGTATGTGGCAATGACCCGAGCCAAGGAAGAACTGAGCATCTCGTTCCCACTCCGCTATCACGTGAACCGATTCGGGTCCGATGATCGTCACGTTTACGCCCAGCTCAGCCGCTTCGTCGAACCGACCGTGGAACACTTCCACGTCATCGGCGACAAAATCGCAGAAGCCATCGACCTCCGCACCCCGGTTGGCGCCGCCACCGGCGTGGCCGAACAAGTGGACTCCATGCTCGCCAGCCTCTGGGACTAAGTCCAGCGTCCGAGCGAGTAACCTGTCCACGTACGTTCCTGACCAGGAATTTCTCTAAGGTCATTACTTGGTACTCCCGCGGAACGCAGTTCCGGGAGACCACGTGGCTGGAACATCGGCTACGAAGCGGCAACAGAAAGAACCCCATCGATGCCCAAACTGGTAGCAGTGTTCGCTTTAGCGCTGATGATGCTCGGTGCCGGTTGCACCAGTAGCGATAACGAAGCTGAGAGGGCAGCAGCGTGCAGCCGAGCAGTTGAGCTGGTTGCCGAGATGACCGAGGCCGATAGTTTCTCAGACTCTCAGCTCCTCGCCCAGCTCAATACCGAACTCAGCACGATCGAGGCACCGGATGACGTTGACGCTGGGATCCAGTGGCTGAACGAAACCACCACTCAATGGATCACGGTGCTGGAAAGCGGGAGGCAGGACGACAGCGCTTTCCCGATGAGGGACGACGTCGTTGAATCAAGACTGGCCCTGCGCCGAATCTGCCGGTAGAACCGGTTGGCCCCGATTCCCGGGGTTCTCGATGAGATATGCCTCCCGCGCTACCGGCCCGAGCTCATGCCGTCGGAGGTGAGGCTGAGGCGGGGGCCGTATTTGGGGGCGCTCCCGCTGGATTTAGCCAAACGGATGACCCGCCACCGGTGGCCCCGGTAGGGCTCCAGCAGCTCCAACATGCGGGCGTCATCGGCCCGGGGTTCCTTGGCTAGACACCACGCCACCGTGTTGGGCATGTGGTAGTCGCCAACCGGAACAGCATCGGCGTCGCCATAGACCACCGCCGAGATCATGGCGGTGGTCCATGGACCAATGCCCCGGATCTGCTGGAGCCGGTGACGAACCTCGGCGGGCGGCTGGTCCCAGAGCGCATCGAGACGACGCATCTCCCGCGCCGTCCGAATGAGAACCTCGGCTCGTTTCCGTTCCACGCCACACGCGTGAAGGTCGTGATAACCGAGCGCCCCGATCGTCTCGGGCGACGGTAAGACCCAGGCCCGGGATCGACCGTCGGGCGACGGACCAGGGGCGGGGTCGCCAAACCTTCTGGCGATCGCCCGGCGTGCCGCCACGGCTCTGGTGACCTGAACTTTTTGGCCCAGGATTGCACCGATGAGGGCGTCCCAGGGTCGGTCGGTTCGGCTGAGACGAAACGGGGTTCGACGCCAGAGTTGGCCGATCACACCATCGGGTCGGAACTCGCTGGGGTTGTCCCGCAGTCCGAGCAAGCCGGGCATTTGCTCCAGCAACCACGGCCCACCCGGCCCCCACGCCTCACCTTCAGCTTCGGTGGCATCAGACCGGCGTAAGAACAGAGTGCCCAGGCCGGTGGGGGTGCGCGTGCTCCACCACGCTCCGTTGGGACCCACCATCACCGGCATCTTGGCGCCGCGAATGGTGGCCCGCATGTCCAGGGCGGCCGGAATGGCAACCGTACGCTTCACGACGCCAGTCTGTATCTATCAGCCAACCAATTGCTCCTGAAGGGTGCGTTTGACGAACTTTCCGCTGGCATTGCGAGGCAACGGTTCATCGAGGAACCAGATTCGGCTGGGAATCTTGTACTTGGCCAGACGTTCGGCCATGAAGGCCTGAGCTTTCTCGGCGGTCAGCGTCTGGCCAGGCTGGAGCACGATAGCCATGCCCACCTCCTCGCCCATCCGTTCGTCTGGCACAGCAAAGACGGCAGCTTCCGCCACCGCCGGATGACGATAGATGACCGCCTCCACTTCAGAGCAGTAGACGTTCTCGCCGCCCCGCAGCACCATGTCTTTGGCGCGATCCACGATGAACACGAAGCCGTCGTCGTCAATGCGGGCGATATCGCCGGTGTTGAACCAGCCGTCCTGGATGGCCTGAGCGGTGGCCTCGGGTTTGTTGAGGTAACCCTTGACGATGATCGGGCCTTTCACCCACAACACCCCAGTCTCACCTTGTGGGAGGTCGTTGCCGAGTTCGTCTCGCACCACGGCGTCGCAGGTGGGAACCACCGCACCGCACGAAGCGGGCTTGGCGAGATACATGGCATGCATGTTGGCGGTGACGATCCCGTGGGTTTCGGTGAGGCCGTAGCCGGTGGAAGGTGTCCCGGCCTTCAACGCGGCACCGATCTTCTCAACGAGATCCGGCTGGATCGGCGCCCCGCCACCGCCCATCGACTGCAAAGTCGAGGTGTCTCGGGAAGACCAGTCGGGATGATTGAGGAGCTCGCGGGACATGGTGGGAACACCGCTGAGGGTCGTGACTCGCTCCCGTTCAATGAGCTCCAAAGCTCGGGCCGGGTCCCAGCGATACATCAACACCATCGCTGCTCCCACCGCCGTGGCCGGGTGGAGCAGACAGTTGTTGGCGGTCACATGGAACAGCGGGGTTGGAGCCATGATGCACGGCTGTTGTGCTGGTTCGGGAGCCGGCGCACCGGCGTCCTCCGTCATCCTTTTCGGGATGTCCTGCATGAACCCCAGGTGGAACAGGTTGTGAACCGAACCCCGATGGGTGAGTTGGGCACCCTTCGGATGGCCCGTTGTGCCCGAGGTGTAGAAGATGCAGACGTCGTCGTCGGGGTGGATCTCTACAGCGGGAAGCGTCTCCGTCGCCGTGGTGGGGTCCACTACATCACCCCAGCGGGCGGCGCCGTGGGGCAGCGGTGAATCGTCGGCACGAACCGCGATGATCCTCAGCCCAATGCGTTTCTGCAGTTCGTCGTGGATCGGGAGCACCCGTTCGAGGCGTTCCGAGTCGCAAATGAGCACTTTCGGGGCGGAATCCTCCAATGCGTACTCCATCTCGGGGGTGGTCCACCAAGCGTTCATGCCAACACTGGCCGCGCCGGTGCTGAGGATCGCCCAATACGCCAGCACCCATTCGCTGTAGTTGCGCATGGCGATCGCCACCCGATCCCCGGGTCCCACGCCGTATTCGCCAACCAAAGCCGCAGCCAGTGACCGCACGGCGGCGTGGGCCTCTCCATAGGTCATCGATTCATCTTCGAAAACCAGGTAGCGGCGGTCTCCATACGCTGCGGTCATCGCCCAGATATCCCGGAGATTCGCCGGCGCATGCTTCAATACCCGCATTTCCACGCCACGGACCTCGGTGTCCACCATCTCGTACTTGGCGCCAGGGGCCACCAACGCCTCCGAAGCCGCCTTGTATCGGGCAACCAGATCCGGGTCGGAGGGCATTGTCATGGCGGCCGAGCGTAACAACCTGCGGAAGGGCCCTCCAATCCTGCTAGACCATCATCGTGGACATTGTCGTAGTAGGCGCAGGACTCTCCGGGCTCGCTTGTGCGGTCGACCTGAAAACGGCCGGTCATTCGGTTGCGGTGGTCGAAGCCAGCGATGGGCCAGGTGGTCGCGTTCGCACCGACACCATCGACGGCCACCTGTGCGACCGCGGATTTCAGATCCTGCTCACCGCCTACCCCGATGCCGCTGACCTGTTGGACTACGCCGCCCTGGAGCTGAAAACATTCAAACCCGGTGCCCAGGTGCTTCTTCTCGACGGCCAGACCGCTCTGGTGGGCGACCCGTTCCGGGCGCTCGACCAACTGATCCCCACAGTGCTGGCCCCAATCGGGTCGCTGCGAGACAAGGCCCGCATCCTGGCCTATCGCATGAAGACCACTCGAGGGACGATCGAGGAACTTTGGGACAAGGAAGATGTGACGGCCCGCACCCGGTTCAAGGATCTGGGGTTCAGTCCAAAAATGATCGAACGGTTCCTGCAGCCGCTGTTTGCCGGCATCACGCTGGATCCCGACCTGGGGGGATCCAGCCGGGTGGTCGACTTTGTCTTCCGGATGCTGGCTGAAGGCGATGCTGCGGTTCCCCGTTATGGCATGGGCCAGATCAGCGAACAGCTGGCCGGTCGATTGGACGAGGGCGAGCTTCATCTCAACA
Organism: Acidimicrobiales bacterium; assembly: GCA_013003535.1. GTDB lineage: Bacteria > Actinomycetota > Acidimicrobiia > Acidimicrobiales > SZUA-35 > JABDIY01. The sequence goes on from JABDIY010000167.1 coordinate 57,662, forward strand.
CCAAGGTGGTCAATGTGGAAGCCAAGGAGGTGACGATCCTGGGCGGCGAAACTTTCGATGCTGATGCCGTTGTTGTAGCAACCGGTCCCACCGAAGCAGCTCGCCTCACCGATGTCCCCGACCCCGGCTGGCGAGGCGTCACCAGCATCTGGTTCTCCGCAGCAGAACCGGCCTCTACCGAACCGATCCTACTGCTCAATGGAACCGGGAAACGGCCCCTCAACTCCATCGTGAACATGAGCGCAGTGTCCGCTGCCTATTCTCCCGCCGGCACGCACACCGTCGTTGTATCGGCACCGACCGTTGCTCAGGGAACCGAAGCGGCTCTGCGTGCGCAACTCCGCGACCTGGTAGGTCCCGTCACCGATGCATGGGAAACCCTTCGGGTCGACCGGATTCCCCAAGCCCAACCGCTCCAGCTCCCGGGGTATGACAAGAACCCGCCCGTACAGCTGGAGAACGGTGTCTACATCTGTGGCGACCACCGCCACGACGCCAGCATCAACGGAGCGATCCTGTCCGGTCGCAAGGCTGCCGCCGCCATCGGTTGAACATGGGACCCGCACACAGCACACTTCCGTCTCACGGCGATCCTTGAGGAGACCCCATCAACAAACGCGCAATCCCCACCGTCATCGTGGCCCGCAAACCTCGGGCGGGCCAAGAGCGAGAGTTCAAACGCTGGCTGGATCGAATCACTGCCACGGCGGCTGCCATGCCTGGTCATCTGGGCAGCGATCTCCAGGCTCCAGGACCCGAGCACCCAGACGAATGGACGATCGTCTATCAGTTCGAGTCACAATCACTGCTGGATGATTGGATCGATTCTCCCGTCCGGGCCGCACTGTTGGCCGAGGGAGCCGAACTCACCGAAGGCGAGAGCCGGGTCCAGCACCTGGCAATGGGAGTTGGAGAAAACCCCGTAACCGCAGTGGCGTCGTTTGAAGTGAAGCAAGGACGATGGGCAGAATTCGAGGAGGGGTATGACCGGATCCTTCAATCGATTAGCCGGTTCGACGGCTTCCTGAGCGCCCAGCTCTTCCCGCCGGTCGACGACGTTCAGGATGAAACGGTGATCGTTTTCTCGTTCCGATCGCGAGACCAGCTCGACGCCTGGCTTACCTCTGACGAGCGGCGCGAGCAACTGGAGCTGTTGGATGACTTGGTCGAAGGCGACCGGCACGTCAACGTCGTCGGCGGATTCGGCGGCTGGTTCAACTTGGGTCAACGACAGGTGAAGACCTGGAAGCAAGCAGCCGTCGTGTTGTTGGCGCTGTATCCAATGGTGCTCGTGATCAACGAGTTGCTGGGCTGGTTGCTTCCAGCCGATTTTCCGTACCTCTTGAGTGTGCTTCTGGGAAACATCATCGGTGTCGGGGTATTGAGCTGGGTGCTGATGCCGCGACTCACCTCAATTCTGCACAACTGGCTGCGTCGATGACGAGCTCGCTACGGCCGTCAACGACCGATCAGGCCGTGCTTTCTCGCTGCGATCTCGAGATCGCCTCTGTGGTCAGGATGGGCAACTGAAATCAACGCCCGAGCCCGTTCGGCCAAGGTTCGGCCCCGCAGCGTTGCAACACCGAACTCGGTGACCACGTGATCCACGGTGTTCTTCATCGTGGTAACCACCGCCCCGGGTTGAAGCGTAGGCACGATACGGGTGGCACCTTGGCGGGTCGTGCTGGCCAAGACGATGTAACCGTCTCCGCCTTTGGAGTATTGAGCGCCGCGGGCAAAATCGGCCTGACCGCCGCTGCCAGAAAAGAACCGGGTACCCAGCGTCTCTGATGCGCATTGGCCAACGAGGTCAACCTCGAGGGTGGCGTTGATGGAGACGAAGTTGTCTTCACGACCGATACGACGCGGGTCGTTCGTTTCGTTGACGGGTAGGAACACGACGGCGTCGTTGAGATCCAGGAAGTCATACAAACGTTTGGTGCCGAGCGCGAACGTGGCAACCGAGCGCCGGTTGTAGGCCCGCTTATTGATGCCGGTGACCGCGCCGGACTCGATGAGGTCCACCATCGGGTCCGCAAACAGCTCGGTGTGAATCGCCAGGTTCTTGCGATCGGTGAGCAACGACGCCACGCCGGTAGGGATGCCACCGATGCCGAGCTGCATCGTCGCCCCATCGGGAACCCGTTCCGCAACACGCTCCGCGATCCTCAGGTCTCTCCCGGACGGCACTGCCGCCGGAACTTCAACGAGGGGATAACTTGCATGACACCATGCCAAGGCTTCGTCGATGTGCATACGGTTTCCACCGAAGGTTCTGGGCATCTGTTCGTTGATCTCCAGAACGAAGGGCACCCGGCCGATCAACGCCGCCGTATAGCTCCCCGTAACACCGAGCGACACGTATCCGTGCGCATCGGGTGGACTGGCAGCCGCCAACACCACCGACGGATTCATCTCCTCCAGAAACTGAGGCACCTCGCTGTAGTTGGCTGGCGCGAAATCAATCGTGCCGGCCGCAAATGCCGCCCGGGTGATGGGTGAGAGGAACCATGAAACGTGACGGAGGTGTCCTTCCAGTTCGCCCCGTATGTACGGCCGATCCCGGAGGGCGTGCATCTGGTGCACGCGAACACTCCGAAGCCCTTCGGCATTGGCCTCGATCTCATTCATCAACTCCACGGGTTCGCCGTTGGCGATCGGCAGAATGATGTCGGCCTTGGCGGGAAGCCAGTCCACGATGGCAGCCGCCACCGCAGCTGGTTCATGGCTGTCACCGGGAATCGTCAGTTTCACACCCTGAGTGATAGCCGCCAAGGGGCCCGAACACCACCATCGGACGATGTCAGCGGCGTTGACATCGAGGACACCACACGGTGGTCCTGGCATCGATGACGCCGCTCACCAGAGTGGTCTGGCATCGAGAACACGGCAAACCGGCCCGTCCGTAAGCCAAAAGCGACCGTTGGTTGGACCCCTCGGCACCGTCGGCGTTGCGGTAGTCCTTGAGCGTGGTGCCGCCGTTGGCGAGTCCCTTCTCCAACGCCACCCGGATCTCGATGAGAAGGTCGCCGGCCCGCTGCCGGCCCAGACGCCGGACTGACGGGTTGATTCTGGCGGCCCACAAGGCTTCGTCGGCGTAGATGTTTCCAACCCCGGCGATAGGACGCTGGGAGAGAAGCTGGGTCTTGATCGCCCGGGAGCTGGCTTGAATGGACCGGTGGAATGACGATGCGGTGAGGTCAGGATCCCACGGCTCGGGGCCGGCAGCAGCCAGCGTTGGAATGCTGCTGTAGTCGCCGGCCGGAACCACCCGGATTCTGCCGAATCGCCGAACATCGTTGAACAACAAGATCTCCGACGGATGGTCTTCGGTCTCCTCCAGATGCCACCAGGCTCGAAGATAGGGCGAATCCAGATCGGCGGACGGAGCAGCGAACGAAATCACTCCGGTCATGCCCAAATGAACGATCATCTCGCGTGCGTCATGCAAAGAGAACACCAAAAACTTCCCGCGACGACCAAGCGAAGTGATCTTTGCGTCGGTTGCGGTGACCGCGGGAGTGAACTTCTGGGACCAGTGAGAGCCCGCTTCCAGCACGGCTCTGTTCAGAACCCGGGGCTCCAGTGTCCGACGAACCGTCTCGACTTCGGGCAGTTCGGGCATGGAGAAAACCGTACCCAGCGAACCGAGAGACTAGTTTCGAAGGGTGACTCGTTGGCTGACCGAAACCGAACAGGTGGCCTGGCGTTACTTCATCGATGGGGTGCATCGCCTGCTGGAACACCTGGATCAAAGCATGCAGGACAATCACGGTATTCCGTTGACGGACTTCGAGATTCTCGTTCACTTGTCCGAGGCTCCGGGGGGGCGGCTGAGAATGGCCGAAATCGCCGACCACGTTTTGATCTCTCGCAGTCGGCTGACCTATCGGGTGGACCGTCTCGTGGAGGCCGGTCTGGTGGTTCGCACCAAAGACGAGGTGGACAAACGGGGCCTTTTCGCAAAAATCACCAAGAAGGGCACTTCGCTCTTGGAGCAAGCTGCCGCCACCCACGTCGAGGATGTTCAAAGCCACCTGATGGATCACATCGGCGATGACGAACTGCAAACCTTCTCAGACATGTGGCGCTCCGTGGCAGACCACAGCGCCACGCTCAGGCTCCCCTTCTAGCGGGCGGCTATGCCTTCACTCGCCATCATCGGCCCGGGTCGGGTCGGGCTCGCCGTCTTCGACGCCGTTCAGGCTGTGGCAAGTTGGTCGGTGACCGCACCCCTCAGCCGAAACGATGATCCCGCCCACAATTCCAGCATCGCCGGTGCTGATTTGGTATTGATCACAGTGCCCGACCGGATGATCGCCCCGGTGAGTTCTTCGGTTCCGGCGGGTCCGGTGGTAGCCCACGCCTCGGGGGCGCTGGGGCTGGACGTGCTCGCCCCGCACGTACGCCGGGGGGCACTCCACCCGTTGATGACCATCCCGAATCGAACGATCGGGAGTCAGCGCCTACGAAACCGGTGCTCCTTCGCAGTTGAGGGCCATCCGCTGGTTACCGAGCTCGCGGACTCTCTTGGCGGTCGGACGTTTCGGGTCGACTCCCACCTCCGCCCGCTTTACCATGCCGCCGCGGTGGTGGCGTCCAATCACGTTGTCACCCTTCTCGCGCAGGTTGAACGATTGTCTGCTTTGATGGGTCTGGACCCCGCCCTGTTCGCTCCCCTTACTGCGGCGGCGATCGAAGATGTCAACGACGTCGGCCCAACCCTGGGGTTGACCGGTCCGGCGGTGCGGGCGGATTGGGCAACGATCTCCGGGCACCTCGCCGCCCTACCCCCGGACGAACGCGATCTATACCGGACGCTGGCGCTCGCGGCCGCTCGTCTGGGCGGGCACGAGCCTCCCAGCGACCTACGATCAACACCATGAGCCCCACGGTGATCTCCACCATCGCCGAACTCCGGACAGAGTTGGACGACCACCGCCGGGACGGGCGTTCCATTGGATTCGTGCCAACGATGGGCGCCCTCCATGCGGGGCATGCTTCGCTGATGACACGAGCCCGGGCCGCCGACGAAATCGTTCTCGCCAGCATCTTCGTGAACCCTCTCCAATTCGCCGCTACCGAAGACCTGGCGGACTATCCGCGAGACCTCAACAGCGACTCAGAACTGGCCGGGGAGTGTGGTGTCGATCTTCTGTTCGTCCCCACCGTGGCCGAGATGTACCCCGCCGGGACGCTGTTGACCGAAGTCCGACTCCCCCGCCTCGCCACCAAACTGGAAGGACTCACTCGGCCCACCCATTTCACCGGGGTGGCCACGGTGGTTGCGAAGCTCCTCAACATCGTCGGGCCCTGTCGGGCCTATTTCGGTGAGAAGGACTTTCAGCAGTTGGCGATCATTCGCAGGATGGTGGACGACTTGTCTGTTCCGGTGGAAGTAGTTGGCTGCACGATCGTTCGTGAGGACGACGGTCTCGCCATGAGCAGCCGCAATGTCTATCTCACCCCACCGGAGCGGGAAGCCGCTTCGGTGCTGCGATTGGCGCTGGATGCCGGCGAGGCAATCGTCAAGGGTGGCGCTTCGAACCCCGAGGCCGTGATCGCCGCGATGTCGGCGGTGATCAACGGTGAGCCGCTGGCTCAGCTGGATTACGCAACGGTGATCGATCCGTTGACATTTGAGATTCCTGCAAATCTGAATCACGATGTTCGTCTACTCGTTGCCGCGCGGGTGGGCCGACCCCGGCTCATCGACAACTGCGGCATCAGCTTCGAGAAGGTTCTGTAATGGCCAGCAACGCCGAGTCCGAAACCCCCCGCCGACGGATCACCGTCCCCGCCATCCGGGATTCCAAGGTCCGGAACGGAGATGACCCACTGGTGATGGTGACCGCCTACGACGCACCGATGGCCCGGATCGCCGAAGAGGCCGAGGTAGACCTGATCCTGGTGGGCGACTCCCTCGGGATGGTGGTGCTCGGACACTCCAACACGTTGGAAGTGACCGTGGATGACATGGTGCACCACATCAAAGCCGTGGCCCGAACCAGGCCGAAGGCGTTGGTTGTCGCCGACATGCCGTGGATGAGCTTCCATGTGAGCCCCCAAGACACCCTCATCAATGCAGCTCGTTTGATTCGGGCCGGAGGAAAGTGCTTGAAGATCGAGGGCGGCACGAAACGCATTCCCATGATGGAGGCGGTCATCGCCGCCGAGATGCCGGTGATCGCCCACCTGGGACTGACCCCTCAGAGCTTCAACGCGATGGGCGGCTTCAAAATCCAGGCGCGCGAAGCTGAGGCTGCCAACGAGTTGGTTCGGGAAGCGAAAGCGGTGGAGGCGGCCGGCTGCTTTGCGGTGCTGCTCGAGGGTGTTCCCGACGTTGTGGGCCAAATGGTCACCGACGCTCTGAGTATCCCCACGATCGGGATCGGTGCCGGGCCCGCCTGTGACGGGCAGGTGCTCGTCTACCACGACATCATCGGCCTCGAGAACCGGTTCAAACCGAAGTTTGTCCGCCGGTTCGGTACGGCCTATGAAGACCAACTGGAATCGGTGCAGCAGTACGCCCAAGCAGTTCGCCACAGGACATTCCCCGCCGAACCCGAGACCTATGTTGCGCGCGAGGAACTGACCGAAGCACTGGGTCTCTACGGCTCGAAAACCCAGGACAGCTGACGCGGAGTGAAGACCCGCAAGCTCTACGCCCCCAGCGCTTTCGAGGCCGGCTTCCAAGCGATCCGTGACGAACTGGACATCCCCCGAGCCTTTCCGCCCGAAGTGCTTTCCGCGGCGGAGACTGCCGTCGACCGGTTCGCCGACATCCGAAGCGACCGTCGAGACCTCTCCTTGGTGGCCATCGACCCACCCGGTGCGATGGACCTCGATCAGGCGTTTTATGCCGAAGCGATCACCGATTCGGCGGCGGCGTACCGGGTGTTCTACGCCATCGCCGATGTTGGGGCGTTCATCGAATCGGGGGATCCGATCGATCTAGAGGCTCGCCGTCGCGGCACCACCTACTACTCCCCCGATCTCCGGACTCCGTTGCATCCCCCTACGCTTTCGGAGGATCGGGCCAGCCTTCTGGCCGGAACCGACAAGCCCGCCCTTCTTTGGACGATCGACTTGGATGTCCACGGCGCCCCTGTGAACGTGATGGTGGAGCGCTCCCTGGTGACGGTCCGCGAAGCCATCTCCTACACCGAGGCGCAGCGGCGGATCGACGCCGGGATCAATGCCTCACTGAACCTGCTCAAGAAGATCGGAACGCTCCGCCAAATCCAGGAGGTGAAACGGGGCGGGATCAGCCTGAACCTTCCAAGCCAAGAGGTGGTGGAGCGCAACGGAACCTATGACCTCCAGTTCGATACATCCATTCCAGTAGAGGGCTGGAACGCCCAGATGTCACTGCTCACCGGCATCGTGGCCGGCCGAAAAATGTGTGAAGCCAAAGTGGGTGTGCTGCGAACCCTGCCCTCACCTCGCCATCAAGATCTCCGCCGCCTCCGGAGAGAAGCAGAGGCGCTCGAAATTCCGTGGCCAGAAGACCAGAGTTACCCCGAGATGATTCGGACCGTCACACCCGACTCCCCCCGCAAGGCGGCCTTCCTGTTGCAGGCGGCCCGCTCGTTCCGTGGGGCCGGGTATGTATTCATCCACGGCGAGCTCCCCCAGCTCAGCGAACACGGAGCGATCGCGTCGCATTACGCCCACGTCACCGCTCCCCTTCGTCGATTGGTGGACCGACCCAACAATGAAGTTCTCCTCGCGCTCTTCGCCGGCATCGCCCCCGGACCGCCACTGATCGCCGATCTCGAGGAGCTACCCAGCCAGATGGGTAAGGCTCGTAGCAGGGAATCAGCCTTCGAGCGGGCGCTGGTGGACTACGCCGAAACGATGGTTCTGTCCGGCCGGGTCGGCCAACGTTTCGACGCTTCGGTGGTATCGCTGCATGAGAAACGCGATCTGGCCTACATCCAGATTCTCGATCCTGCGATCGAGTCATCCGTACCGCTGAACGGTCATCAACTCGGGGATCGGATCACGGTCACCCTCGCTGAGGCCGACCCTGTTTCCCGCACTCTTTCGTGGGAATAGGGGTTTGAGCGTCAGATCCGAACCAGAAGCGACGCCGTGTAACCGGTGGCAGCCGACCCAGCGACCGTGGCGAGCTGATCTTCCCAGCCGTCGCTGAACACGTTGTCTGATGCGAGTGAGAGACGACCGAGGTTCCCGGCACTGTCGCCATAGCGCGGATCTTGATATGCATCAACGCTCACCGTCTCGGGCAAGGCCAACTGCGATGTCTTGGCGGCCGCGCCACCCGATGTGGCAGATGTGATCTCGTCATAGATCTCGAGGTGAGCATGGGGCCAGCGCCCGGGGTAGCACCCGGGATACACGCTCGTGAATGTCACCAGGCCGTTGGAGTCGGCCACCTGCAGGCCGCGAAGATAGTTCTGGTCCGCCTCCTCATAAACCGAGTAAAGAGCGTCGGCCGTGCAGTGCCAGATGTAGACCGCCGCGCCGGGCAATGCGGCTCCACTGGAGGCATCTACAACCGTTAGCTGGAACTGGAGCGGAATGCCGTCGGCGGTCCCCGCCAGACCGGCGAAGCTGGTGGTGATGTCTTGGCGTTCAACGCCTGTTTCGGTGAGCACGTTGGGTCCATTGGTGCCATCGGCGGGGAACGGACCGCCGGACTCGTCGGGGATCTCGTCCCCGGCGCTGAAAACGCTTTCGGTGGAGGCGGAGGTATCGACGCTCGACGTCGTGGTGCTGGTGTCACCGGTGGTTTCGGAGCTGATGGCACTGGTGGTTTCGGTGCTCGTTGCTGGTTCGGCGGTTGGAGCAGAACTCGTGGTGGCACGACTGCATGCGCCAAGGAGAGCTGCGACCCCAACCCCGCCTACTAGTCGCATGGCCTGTCGCCTATCGATCAGGGCGCTCAGATCCCGGTGGAGGCCGCCGAAGTCATCGTGGCCTCCCGTCGCTCGGTTCAACTGGGGCCGATCGTGCATCGAACCAGATTAGCGCTCCACCCTGAACCTAGACTGAAGCCCAGCCACCTCGCTACCGTCTTCGAGATGAGGATCACCAGCAAGGACCAACTGCGGGAGCTCTACCGGCAACCCAGTCCGCGAGCGGCGGAGAAAACCCGGGACCGAATCGATGAAGCCACGGCCCGATTCATCTCGCTCTGCCCGCTGGCCATCCTGAGCACAGCAGGAGCCGACGGCACCGTGGATGCTTCGCCCCGGGGTGGACCGGCCGGGTTCATCAAGGTGATCGATGAGCGTCATGTGGCCGTTCCGGACCTGGGGGGCAACAATCGTCTGGATAGTTTCCAAAACATCATCGCCAACCCGCATGCCGGGCTGCTGCTGATGGTGCCGGGAAAAGAAGAGACGGTTCGCATCAACGGCCCGGCCCATCTCAGCATCGACTCCGACCTTCTGGCCTCATTCACCGCCGATCTGCGCCCGCCGAAGATGGCTTTGGTCGTGGAAACCCAGGAGCTCTTCGCTCATTGCGCAAAGGCGTTCCGCCGCTCCGGGGTATGGAAACCAGCCTCCTGGGCGTTGCTTAAGACTGCGCCGGACCTCGCCGAGATCTACGAGTGCCAGTTCCCGTCCACCACGGCCGAAGAAATGCGGGCCACGTTGGAACAGGTCTACGCTGACGACCTCGCACGCGATTAGACATCGCGATGAAGGGCTGACCGACTTCACTAGCCTCACTTCGTGACGAAGTTTCTTGGGTTGCCCCATCACGATCCGTCGGTTCGGTATACGTCCAACCCCAACCCCGACGTCGGCGAGACCGTGGAGGTCCGCATCGCCCTACCCGAGACTTGGCGCGAGGCTGAACTGCATTTGCGAACAGTGATCGACGGGGAGGTTCGCTACGAACCGGCAACCGCGAGCGGCGACCCGAGCACCGGCGAGCAGGTTTTCGAACTCACCTGCGACCAGCCGATCCAGCGGTACCGCTTCCACCTGAGGAGCAAGCACGGTGGGTATTGGCTCAACGGCACCGGTCTCCACAACTGGGATCCGGACGACCACAACGACTTCAAGCTGCTGCCTGGCTTGAAAGCGCCGGAATGGGTGCCGGAAAGCGTTTGGTACCAGATCGTTCCCGACCGATTCGCCACAAGCGGCCAATACCGCACCAGTACCGGCGTCGACGACAATTGGATTCAGTGGGCCGACTGGGACGATCCCATCGACCAAACCGTTTCCGGTTCCATGACGCAGATGTATGGCGGCGATCTCGACGGCATCATCGGACGGCTGGATCACCTGACCGACCTGGGAATCGGTGGCGTCTATCTGACGCCAATTTTCCCAGGTCGTTCCAACCACCGCTACGACGCCAGCACCTTCGACTACGTGGATCCCCTCCTTGGCGGCGACGCTGCCCTCCTCCGGCTGCGGGAGGCCTGCGATCGGGCCGGCATGAGACTCATGACGGACCTCACGCTCAACCACACCGGCGACACTCACGAGTGGTTCAATGCCGCCCAAGCCGACGCCACCAGTGTGGAAGCAGGCTTCTATTACTTCATCAAGCATCCGGACCAGTATGAATCGTGGTTCGGGGTAGACAGCCTTCCCAAGCTGGACCATCGCAGCCGGGAACTGGCCTCACGAATGTACGAGGGACCGGAGTCCGTGATCGGTCGATTCATCCGGCCGCCCTTCAACCTCGACGGCTGGCGGATCGACGTCGCCAACATGACCGGGCGACTGCGGCAGCTGGATCTCAACGACCAAGTGGCGAGAGCCACACGGGCCACGTTCGAAGCGGCTGGAGGTGATCGCTGGTTGGTTGGCGAACACTTTCACGACGCCGCCGCCGACACCCCCGGCGACGGCTGGCACGGAGTCATGAACTATTCGGGCATTTCCCGGCCGATCACCTCATGGCTGGGCAGGGTGGGAACGCTCCACGGAATGGGCACCGGACCTGGCCAAGACGCCCGCAACGGGGTGGCCATGATGAAGGCGTTCGATGCGGTGCGCGCGGCGATGAGCTGGTCGGTCATGAACGGATCGATGAGCCTGCTGAGCAGTCACGACACCGCCCGCTGGCGAACGATCTGCACCTCGGACCAGGCCGCCCTGGTAGGGGCCGGGATGCTCATGACCTTGCCCGGCGCGCCGTGCTTTTTCTATGGAGACGAGATCGGACTTGTCGGCGCCGACAACGAGGAAAGTCGGCTTCCCATGCCCTGGGGCGAAGACTCGGTTTGGAATCACGAGTTCCTGAGCTGGTATCGCACACTGATCCACGTGCGCAACAACACGCCGGCGCTGCATCACGGCGGATTCCGATGGGTCTTTGCCGGTGATGATCAAGTGGTCTGGCTGCGCGAGACCCTGCAACAGCGGGTTCTGGTGCGAGCCGCACGTGCCGACGGCCCGGCGATCACGCTCGACCCGGCGCTTCTGGGTGCCCGAGAACTCACGCCGCTTATCGGCGACCACAACTCCCTCACGCTGCCCGGCGATGGACCGCGCTTCGATGTGTGGGAGCTCATCTGAACCCAGCCTTATCGCTGGGCGATGAGCTCGATCTCGATATCGCTTCCCAGAGGAAGTTCCGCCACCGCCACGGTGCTGCGGGCCGGAAACGGCTCCGAGAACTGGGTTTTGTAGACCTCGTTCATGGCCGAGAAATCACTCATCTTTGTGAGAAAGACGTTGACTTTCACCACGTTGGTCTCGGTCAGCCCACCGGCGGCAAGCACCTCGAAGAGGTTGTTGAAACACTTTTGGGTCCGCTCACCGATCGTCCCGTCGATCAATCTGCCGGTGGCGGAATCCAGCGGGGTTTGACCACTCAAGAATACTGTGCCTCGGGCGTCGATGGCGTGGCTGTATGGGCCTACGGAGGAAGCATTGGGACTGGTGATGGCGGTGCGCATGATCCCGTTGTATCGCCAACCCCGAATTTCTGCACGAAAATCGCTCTGAACAGGGAAAAACCACTGTCACACCCCCCGGTCATGATAGAACCATGATCACCGCAGGCTCCCCCAAATTGTCCGGCCCTCTCCACCGCCCGGCTCCGCCAGCCAGCGCCAACTCGGTGGAGATCCACTTGCCCGCCGCCCTCTGGGTGGCCAAGCTCACCGCCGGAGAAGACGCCCATGCACTTCTCCGTTCGGCCGATGGACTGCCCACCCATTGGACGACCTCCCCGCTGGCCACCAGCCGGATTTTCGCCGGCATTCTGTCGGCCGATGATGTCGGAACCAATGTCGAGCCCAACCTCTGCCCCACCCAGTCGCTCCCGCTCCCAGGAGATCGGATCATCATCGCCCGAACCGGGCGGCGGGTCGAGGTGTTCGGTGCGGTGGAGATCACCGGTCTCACTGTCACCCGATGCGGGGCGGTCCGGATCGGGCACAGCCCGCTGGTCACCTTCACCGAACCGGTCGATGTTCGCCAGGGTCGACGCCACAACCAGCTGCTCGAGGAACACTGGGACCAGCTCTTCGGACGTTCCGCCCGTGACCGACGGTTGCTCCCGTTGTCCGATGCGGCGGTCGCTCTCACCTTCTCAGCATTCGGTTTTTCGCTCGAACAACTCTTCTCCGAAACCGGCATATGCAGTGTCGAGAGCGTTCGACCCGCCCCCGCATGGAGCCTCGACGCCAAGATCAGCGGGATCAAGATAAGCAGCACCCTCGCGGCCGCGCGAATCGCCGACGGTGTGGCCGCATTCCACGGGCTTCGAGAGGTCTTCGACCACTACCAGTCCGACTCCATCGAGATCACCGGCACACGGCCCGGGCGAGATCTCCTACTAAGTGTCACCGAGGCCGATCACACGCACTTCGTCGTGGCTGTCGGTCTCTCCCAAGGCGAGGGCTACCGGGTCAACCCCGCCTACCGCCACCTCATCGAGAGCAGTTCGGCCTCCACCGTGCTCGCCATCGAAAGCCAGCATGACTGGAACATCTTCAACCTCGACGCAAAGGAGTGCATCGCTCTGCAACACATAGAGAACGAGCAGCTGGAACGACGCAACTAACCGCAGGGCCGACGTGGGCGGACTCGGTGTCGAGGATTACGTTCCCGGCCTAAACCAGCTTGGTTTGCGGGATCGACCTCAGACCGCCGGCGGCGAGTTCTGCCACTGCGGGTACCGGGTTGGGGTCGAGGAACACCGACTCGTCGCTCGGGTCGAAGTCACGGCCGGTGCCATCTTCCACCCAGACGGAAGCTTCGAGAGCGATGCCATTGGGGTCGCTGAAATAGACAGACTTCATCACACCGTGATCGACCACCTCGGTGACCTCGCTTCCGGCTGCGTCCAGTCGATTTCGGAGCGCCTTGAGCGCCATTTCGTCTGGGACGTCGAACGAGAGGTGGTCGAGTTGGACGGGATACGGAGCTGGCGAACCAGCACTCTTGGTGAAGGTCTCAGCGCCTTCGATCTCGAAAAAGGCCACCGTGTTGTGCGGTGACATTTCGAAGAAGTAATGGCGCATCGGCCCGGCCATGAGCGTCATGACCAGCGGCATGCCGAGCGCACCGGCGTAGAAGCGAACGGTAGCGTCCATGTCGGGCGTAACGAGCGCCAAATGGTTAATGCCACGCCACGATGGCGGAGCGGGAAGTTCATTGGAGGTGGCCATGCATCTATCATCGCGCGGGGGCCATCACATGGGGCGTCGAGGCGGTGCGGCGAGAGCGGACATGCCACACTCAGCGCTGGTTTCCACTGATGTGGGGCATCATGGGAGCCATGTCCCCGCCCGAAAGACCAACTCGCTCGAAGGTCGGGACTCGGCTACGGCTATGGGTTCTCTTGATCACACTGGCGATGACGGGCTGTGGCAGCACTGCCGACACAACAACCACCGGCGAAACCGAACGACCCAGCGATGCTGGAGCTACCGCTCCCACCATGGCACAAGCCTCTGCGTCGGGCGAAACCGAGCTGTTCCCTGACGTCATCGGTGCCTCGGCCACCCAGGCCGCTGACGGCACCTGGACAATTTCGGCCACAATTTCCTCGCCCTATGACAGTCCAGACCGTTACGCCGACGCATGGCGGGTCGTGGGTCCCGACGGAACCGTGTTCGGCGAGCGAATCCTCACTCACGACCATGCATCGGAGCAACCGTTCACTCGTTCTCAGAACGGCATTACAATCCCCTCGCACATCACCGTGGTGACGATCGAAGGTCGTGATCAGCAAAGCGGTTGGGGCGGCACCACATTCGAGCTATCGCTGGGGGATCAATGACCGAAGAACATCAGAACAACGGGAACGACACCGATGGCTCCGAGCTGATCGCCGCAATCGACATCGGCACCAACTCGGTCCATCTTGTCGTTGCCCGCACGCTCGGAACATCGGGGTATGAAGTTGTGACCACCCAGAAGGAGGTGGTGCGGTTGGGCTCGGGCTCCGGTGACATGAAAGTGCTCGCCCCCGACGCGATCGACCGGGGCATCGCCGCATTGACGCGGATGACAGATGTAGCCCATAGCCTCGGCGCCACGGTGTATGCCGTCGCCACCAGCGCAGTGCGCGAGGCCACCAACCGGAACGCGTTCCTGGAGCGGGCCCGCACCGACGCTGGCATCGAAGTAGAGGTCATCAGCGGTTTCGAAGAAGCCCGGCTCATCCACCTTGGGATACTCAAGGCGCTGCCGGTGTTCGGAAAACGGATCATGGCCTTCGATATCGGCGGAGGCAGCACCGAGATCGTGGCCGGTGAAGGTTCCCAGTTGCTCGCCGCCCGCTCATTCCGGCTCGGCGCTATCCGGTTGACCGAACGGTTCTTCCCGGGTGGCATCATCGCGGACCCGAAAGCGGTTGCGCACTGCCGAGATTTCGTGCGGCAGACTCTTGCGGGTGTGAGGGTGGAGTTTGTTGGTCACCAGCCCGAACTGCTGATCGCATCGTCGGGAACTGCGGCCACGCTCACTGCAATGGCCGCCGCCCAGGAAGCCTTGGACCCTGCCAGCCTCAACGGTGCCACGGTCACAGCAGCACAACTGGACGACCTGGTGGAGCTCATCATCAAGACACCGCCCGCCAAACGGGGCCGCATCCGGGGTCTGGACCGCAAGCGGAGCGACATCATCCTGGGTGGCGCCATCTTGGCCCAACAAGTTGTGGAGCTCAGCGGTCTGGACGGGTTCACCTACAGTGCGTTGGCCCTACGCGAGGGGGTCTTGGTGGACCGGTTACCCGGTGCCGCCGCGGACCATCTCCATGATTTACGGCGCGGCAATGTGGAACGTCTCGCGGAGCAACTCGATCCGGACGTTCACCACGCCAAACACTGCACCGCCCTGGCGCTGCAACTGTTCGACCGCACGCAGTCGATTCATGGCCTTGGTTCGGCTGATCGCGAACTGCTGGAGATGGCTGGCTTGCTCCACAACGTCGGGCTCTTCATCAGCCACAGCGGCCATCACAAGCACAGCTACTACGTGATAAGGAACTCCGAGCAGCTCACCGGCTTCAGCGACCGGGAGATCGAGCTGATCGCCCAGATCGCTCGCTATCACCGGAAGTCTCACCCATCGTCCGGCCATCAGCCGTTTGTGGAGCTATCGGACAAGGACAAGGGTCGAGTCCGCACCCTGGCAGGTCTTCTGCGCATCGCCATCGGACTCGATCGGCGCCATGTCGGCGCGGTAGGCACAATCCGCGTTCTCCTGGGTGACGCCATAGAAATCGAGCCTTTGCCCAGTTCACAGGAAGTCGACCTCTCCGTTGAAGTTCATGCGGCCACGGAGCGAGTCAGTCTTCTGGCTGAGGCGTTGCAATGCAGCGTGCTGGTGTCGCTACCCTCCGCTGTTCCAACTACCTAGGTCGGCCACACCAACCTGCCCGTTAACAACTGCCTATCCCCTAACTCCCGTCGGGCTGATAACCATGCGTTACCACGGTCCTCCGCCGACGTCCCCACGCCGACCACCCAGGAGAAATCTCAATGAAGACCAGCATCCGCAAGACCCTCGCCGTGTGTTCTCTCGCACTGATCTGTGCAACCACCGCGTTGGTAGCTCCCCCAGCCCAGGCGGACAGCAACTCCGTAGGGCCTCTCAGCACCGAGGAACAGTTCGTGGCACGCCAGTACGAGGATTTCCTGGGCCGAGCCCCGGATGCGGGTGGGCTCAATTTCTGGAGCGGCTTATTGGAAGGCGGCAGGTCCGGCTCCGAAGTAGTGGTGGCGCTCGCCAGCTCGCCCGAGTTCGAGGGCCGGATGGCACCCGTGGTCCGTCTCTACTACGCCTATTTCAGGCGTCCACCGAACTACAACGGGCTACGGTTCTGGGCCAACCAACTGGCCACCGGGTCCACCCGAATCGAAGTTTCCCAGGCATTCGCTGACGCTCCCGAGTTTGTTGTGACCTACGGGTCCCTTTCAGACGAGGAATTCATCAATCTGGTCTATCAGAACGTCCTGGAACGCCCAGCCGATGACAGCGGGCGGACCTACTGGTTGGGGCAGATGGCCGCCGGCGCCAACCGGGGTCAGGTCATGCTGGCGTTCAGCGAGGCCGCCGAATACCGGACCCGTATGGACCCGGTGGTCAAGGCCACGATGCTGTATGTGGGGTTGTTGCGACGCAAGCCCGACACCAACGGCCTGAACTACTGGGCTTCGGTTCTCCGCGACGGCGGCTCTTACCAGGCCGTGGTCGGCGGCTTCCTCACCGGCAACGAATACCGCAGCCGAATGGAAGCGCTCTATCCGCAGAAACAACCGCTCACGGGTGAGCGGGTCGCCACGGCCAGAACTGCCCGAGCGATCGCCGTCAAGGTGGACAACAAGGACTCGGCTCGCCCACAGAAGAACCTTCACCTCGCCGACATCGTGATCGAAGAAGAAGTGGAGTACAGCATCACCCGTTTCATCGCTATCTATCACAGCGAGATCCCGCCAATAGTGGGACCCACTCGATCGGTCCGGACCACCGATTTCGGGGTACTAGGGGCCTACAACACGCCGCTTCTGATCACGAGCGGCGGCAATTCCACCGTCCTGCAGATCCTGTCCGAATTCGATGGCACCGCAGTGCTGAATCGAAACGAAAAAACCGTGCCGGCGGCGTACTTCCGAAACAACAGCCGGCCAGCGCCTCATAACCTTTACGCCCGGACCGCCACCATTCTGGGCAGCGCCCCGGCGGGCTCGGCCCCCCAGGCAATCTTCCGATACCGAGAGCCCGGGGTTCGTTCCAGCGTCGGTGCTGCAACGAACGGCGTGCGGATCGACTTCGGCGCCAACGATGTGAGCTACAGGTGGGATCCCTTTGCCAGGGGTTGGCAGCGGACCCAGAACGGCCGAGTTCACAGCATGGACGATGGCACGATCATCGCTCCCGACAACGTGGTGGTTCAAGAGACCAAGTACGTGCCCAGCATCGCCGACGGCAATACTCCGGAAGCGATCAGCGCCGGTGGCGGCCGCGTCCACGTCTACACCGATGGCAAGTACATCACCGGTACATGGACCCGCCCCACGGTCGCTGATCCCACCACGTTGACCGACGACAACGGCAACCCCATCCTGCTTACCCCCGGTGAGACCTGGGTTGCTCTCGCTCGACCCGAATTCATTACCCAACGCTGATCTGGCCGTGAGTTGGATCGTCCGGGTTCGCTGTGCCGCCGCGCTCAGCGAACCCGTCACGACCCTGGCGATCATCCACAACACCACCGGCATCGCCGAGACGACGGCACCAAACCGAGACTCGCAGATAGAAGTCCTCGCCGGGTTCGACGACTACGCACATGCCGATTCCTTCGCGGCTGCAGCAGCCGATTTTGAGATCGAGAGCACTTCGGTCCAGACGGTGTCCAGCGAGGACTGGGCCCAAACCCACACCAGCACGGTGACCTTCGGCGGCGCCACCCTCCACCTCGAAGTCGGAACCGCGTTCGGTCACGGCGCTCACCCAACCACCGCCCTCGCTCTTGCGGCACTTGCCCACCTGAGGGTGACACCGGCAAGTAGTACCTTGCTCGATGTCGGATGCGGCACTGGCGTGCTGAGCATCGCCGCCGCCGTTCAGGGCTTCACCGCCACCGGCTGCGACGTTGATCCAGAGGCGGTAGCGATCGCCACCCGAAACGCCCAACGCAACCGGGTAGCTGCGACGGTGAGTTTTGTTGCCGCTTCGCCTACTCAACTGGCAACTCCCCAATGGATTCGAGGCTCGACCGGCTTCAGCGTGATCGTTGCCAACACGCTGATCGGAGTGCACGAGTCCGAAGCCGCAGCAATTCAGGCGCTGGCGTCGCCAACGGCAACGCTCATCATCAGCGGCCTGCTGAACGAGCACGTATCACGAGCCCGGGCGGCCTATCCCTCGTTCGAATTGACCAGTACGACGACCCGGGACCAGTGGGTGCTCTTGCAGGGCGCCCGCCGCTAAGCCGAAAGACCGCTGGCGATATCGAAGGCGCTGGCGGCGAGGGCATCGATCTGAATCTTGAATGCGTCCAGATCCACCTCGTTGTCGAGAGCCCCCTTCATGTAGCGACTCATGACCCCCTCTACGATGGCAGCGAGACGCCAGAACTGGAACGACCGGTAATAGTCCGCATTCTCAACGTCGAAGCCTGTCTTTTCACCGTAGCGGGCGATCAACTCTTCCCGGGAGATGAACCCGCCGTCGGAAGTAGGGAACGAAGTGGCCCCAGCGATCTGATCCTCGCCAGGCAGGATCCAATTGTTCAACAGGTAGCCCAGATCGGCGAGCGGGTCGCCAAGGGTGCACAACTCCCAGTCCAGCACGGCGGCAACCGTGCCGGTGGCGGGGGTCACGAGCATGTTGCCGAGCCGATAGTCGCCGTGCACCACCGTGTTGTATCTCTCCTCCGGAAGTGCGTCCATCAACAGCTCGAAGGTCCGGTCCATCTCCACCAGCTCCCGAGTCTTGGATTTCTCCCACTGTCCTTGCCACCGTTTCAGCTGCCGCTCCAGGTACCCCGATCGCCGCCCGAGATCCCCAAGGCCGATCTCATCCGGATCAGCGCCGTGGAGGGCAGCGAGCGTGTCGACGACCGAATAGCTCAAGGCCTTCCGTTGGTTCATGGGAATGGCCTCGGCGGTGATTTCGCGATCATGCAAGACCACGCCGTCCACGAAGTCCATTACATAAAACGGTGCGCCGTTCACGGCGACATCGGTACAGAGGCCAAAGGTCTCGGGGGTCGCTACCTCGGTTGGGCCAAAGGCCGTGATCACCCGGTACTCCCGCTCCATGTCGTGCGCGGTAGCGAGGACGGCGGTGAGCGGTGGTCGGCGGAGGACCAGTCTTCGCCCTGCGGCATCGGCTACCGCGAACGTCAGGTTGCTGTGTCCGCCGGCGATCGGCGAGAACGAAAAAGGGGGGTTCACGCCCGGGATCGTTTCCACCATCCATTCGGTGACCGTGTCGATCTGGATTCCGGGGATCTCCGACGTGGTGTTCACAGATGCTTTGGTAGCACAGCGAAGCGCACAGCCGCGAACGTTGGGCCGCGGGCGCTGGTGTTCACGCCAGGGCTGCGCCGAACAACTCCAACATGTTGGGCGGGCCGCTGAGCATGAACGTGGTGATACAGGTCTTTCGCCATTCGGTCAGTTCTTCTTGGATCTTGGGTATCGGTCCCACGAGGGCCACGTCCTCCACCATCTTCAGGGGGACCGATGCGATCGCTTCGTCCTTTCGCCCCGCCATGTAGAGCTCCTGGATCTTGGTCGCTTCGGCCTCATAGCCCATCCGGACAAACACATCGAAATGGAAGTTGACCTCCTTGGCTCCCATGCCACCGGCATAAAGAGCAAGGACGGGACGGATCCGATCCGCGGCTTTTTCAACGTCATCATCAGGGGAAACCCACAAAGGAGAACAGACCTGGAACCGATCCCCTTTCCCCGGATCACCGGCCGCTTCAAAGCCGATCTTCAGGCGATCGCGATACCAGGCGTCTTCCTTCGGTGTGAAGAACAACGGCAGCCAGCCGTCGCAGATTTCGGCGGCCAGCGAGACATTCTTTGGCCCCTCGGCGGCGAGGTAGACGGGAATGTCCGGCCGGTACGGGTGCAGGGTGGACTTGAGCGGCTTGCCCAGCCCGGTCCCTCCGTCCAACGGGAGTTGATAGTGCTCGCCGTTGAACTCAACCGGTCCTTGGCGAGCAAAGATTTCTCGCATGATCGCAACGTACTCCCGGGTCCTGGCCAATGGCCTGGGGTAGGCCTGCCCGTACCACCCCTCCACCACCTGGGGGCCCGACGCCCCGATACCCAGGATCATGCGGCCACCAGACAGGTGGTCCATGGTCATGGCTGCCATGGCCGTGGCGGCCGGCGTTCGAGCCGACATCTGAGCAATGCCCGTTCCCAACTTGACATTCTTGGTGTTGGCGCCCCACCACGCCAGAGGGGTGAAGCAATCCGAACCGTAGGCCTCGGCCGTCCAGACCGAATCGAAACCGAGTCGATCAGCCTCCATGACTCCCTCGAAGGCGTCCTCGGGAGGTCCGGCGCTCCAATACCCCACCGAATATGCCAGCTTAATACTTCTGTCCTGAGACGTCACGGATCCGACGGTAGGGCAGCGCCCGGTCATTTACGAAACCGGCGAATCGATCCCGAGATGTGAAAAGTCGATTGGTGAGGTCACATCGGTCATTCCCCGGAGGTGACCGACCCAGGTGGCCGACAGGAGACCGTCAGCCACGGCGGCAACATCGCTACCGGGCTCTCCGGTCCACTTAGTTCCCCAGTTGATCTTGACCTCGTAGGAATTGGTGTGTCCCGCGATGGGGATCAGCTGGGCGGCGGTGGTCTCTTCTGGTGGGTGGACGGCAACGGTGGTCCACATCATGGAATCGATTTCGCCCAACGGCTTGTCCGGTATGTTCAAGTTCAACACGCCCGGCTCTGGCATCGGCGATTCCAGCAGAGGCTTGGTGGCCGCCGCGGCGATCGTGGCGGCCGTGGTCCAATCAATGGCGGCGATGGCCTCGTCCCACGACTGACCGGTTGTGATGTACTTCTGGAGCGCTTGGCTGACCGCGATTCCCGGGACTCCGCCATTACGGCCGGTGAGGCAGGCGCCGATGGTCCCGGAGTGGTAGACGCTACGCCCCACATTGGCGCCGGGGTTGATACCGCTCACGATGATGTCAGGCTGCACCGGAAAGGCCCCCATCCTGGCAAACAACACGCAGAGTGCCGGCGGACCGTTCACAGCCCAAACGTTGTTGGATCCGGGCAGATCGGGAATCAACCGCCGGTGCGCCTCAGGCTTGATATCGAAGATCGAGCCGATCGCCGAACTCGACCCGCTGAATTCCTGATCGGGGGCCACCACGGTGACGTCGCCGTGCTCGGCTACCGCACACGCCAAGGCGTGGAGACCGAGGGAGTCGATCCCATCGTCATTGGTAACGAGGATCTGGGGTCGCCGTGACATAGCGGACCACGATACGAGACCCAGCCCCTGATGGGTCGTTGACGGGGCACAAGAGATGAAGGGTGCCATCCGGGATCGTGCTAGCCTCCGAGATGAATCGCCAAGCAATGTGGGAGAGCGCTGGTCCCATCCCAGCCGCCGAAGGAGCAACCACCCCGGAAACTCTCAGGCCCCCGTACCGCAATGTGATCGATTCCTCTGGAGAGCAACGGAGGGAGCAATCCCCAACCGTTCACCGACGGGGCAAACGCACAAAATATTTGCGTCCATCTCTCAGGTACCTGTGACAGAGGGGGTTGTCCACCACACCTCTTCTTAAGGTACGCCCGCCATGCCAGAGACCAGTCCTCAGTCGGAGAACCTCCGCACCACCCCGTTGCATGATCTGCACGTTGAGCTCGGCGCTCGCCTCGTGCCCTTCGCCGGGTGGGAAATGCCCATCCAATACGAAGGGGTGGTGGCGGAACACAACCAGGTGCGCTCCTCAGCCGGGCTCTTCGACGTTGCCCATATGGCGGTGGTGGAGTTGTGGGGTGACAACCCCGCTCTCGCTCTGGAATCGGTCACACCGGCCGGGTACACCACGCTCGCCGAAGGGAAGCAGCGCTATGGCCTCTTCACCAACGACGACGGTGGTGTGATCGATGACTTCATGGGCATCAATTGGGGTGATCATTTCACGCTGGTGGTCAACGCTTCCCGAGCGGAGGTGGACATTGCCCACCTGAAGGCCCGTTTGGGGCCGCTCGATATCGAGGTAATTCCGAAGCCGGAGATCTCGCTGCTGGCGCTCCAGGGCCCAGCAGCCGCTTCGGTTGTCATCGGCTTTGACCAATCGCTCGAAGACACGGTCTTCCTGGATGCACGCATGGCCACCGTCGGGGGGATTCCGGTAGCGGCATTCCGAGCCGGGTATACCGGTGAGGACGGTTTCGAACTGGCAGTGGCCTCGGAGCATGCCGATCAGCTGGCCCGGCTGTTGTTGGCCGATGACCGGGTCAAGCCGGCCGGACTCGGTGCCCGGGACACGCTCCGACTCGAGGCTGGTCTGTGTCTCTACGGCAACGATCTCGACGAAACCACCTCGCCGGTTGAAGCCGACCTCAAATGGACCATTCCCAAACGGCGTCGTGAAGAAGCAGATTTCCCCGGGGCAACCCGAATCCTTCAGGAATGGGAAACCGGGCCAAGCCGCATTCGCGTTGGTCTGCAACCGGAAGGTCGTCGACCGGTTCGAGATCACGCAACCCTCCGCCATGCCGGCGGACCTGAGGCCGTCGGCGTCGTGAGCAGTGGTGGTTTCGGACCCACCGTGGAAGCACCGGTTGCCATGGGTTATGTCCCCTCCGATCTGGCCGAGATCGGAACCGAATTCTGGGCCGATGTACGAGGCAACGATGTTGTCTGCCACGTGGCCCCCCTGCCCTTTGTTCCCCACCGCTTTCATCGAGGTAACTGACATGAGCTCCAACCGACACCATACGTTCGCCGATCGCCATGTATCGCTGACGTCGAGCGAACAACAAAAAATGCTGGCCACCCTGGGTTATGCCACCGCCAGTGACCTGCTGGCGGCTGCCGTCCCCGACGACATCCACCTCAGCGGAACGCTGCAGGTTCCCGAAGCGCTGACCGAGACCGAGGCATTGGCGCTGGTGCGCTCCTATGCCAACAAGAATAAGGTCTTCACCAGCTTGATCGGCCAGGGTTGGCATGACACCATCACCCCGGCGGTCATCCGGCGGAACATGATCGAGAACCCGGCCTGGTACACCTCCTACACGCCGTATCAGCCCGAGATCAGCCAGGGCCGGTTGGAGATGCTGCTGGTCTTCCAAACCATGATCGCCGACCTCACCGGTTGCGAGATCGCAAATGCGTCGTTACTTGACGAATCCACCGCAGCCGCGGAAGCCATGACGATGCTTCGGCGCCTCGATAGAACAAAGCGAACCAAGTTCTTTGTTGATCACGACTGCCACCCGCAAACAATTGCCGTGTGCCTTACCAGAGCCACTCCGCTGGGAATAGAACTCGTCATCGGGGATCCCCGAGCCGACCTCGAACCGCAGGATGTGTATGGGGCGCTGCTGGCCCAGCCCGGATCGACCGGAGCAGTGAGCGACCTTGGCACGGTGATCAAGAGCCTTCACGACGCCGATGCCACCGCCGCGGTGACAACTGATCTGTTCTACTGCACGCTCGCAACCCCGCCTGGCGAAGTTGGCGCTGACATCGTTGTGGGCAGCGCCCAGCGCTTTGGTGTGCCCATGGGGTTCGGCGGACCCCACGCCGGCTTCATGGCTACCGCCGAGAAGCATGCTCGATCGCTTCCGGGTCGCCTGGTCGGCGTCAGTGTTGACAGCCACAACCGCCCGGCGTATCGGCTCACACTTCAAACCCGCGAGCAACACATTCGACGAGACAAGGCAACGTCAAATATCTGCACCGCCCAGGCACTGCTGGCCAACGTCGCAGCGTCGTACGCCTGTTGGCATGGCCCGGACGGCCTGCAGACCATTGCCAACCGAATCAACGGTCTGACCGGAGCGTGCGCACAATTGCTAGCGGCCGGTGGCCTAGCCGTCCCCGACACATATTTCGACACGATCACCCTCGAGGTAGCCAACGCCGATGAGGTGATCGCGGCAGCCGCCGAACGTCAGATCAATCTGCGACGGGTGAGCGATCACAAGGTAGGGATCACCTTCGACGAAACCAGCACCGTTGCCACCGTGAACGGAGTGGTCGACAGTTTCGGGCTGGCGGGAAAGGCCGTCGAGGGTGAACTTGAACAAACGCCTGGCATTCCTGAGGCGCAGCGACGCTCGAGCGCGTTCCTGACCGACGACCGGTTCCATCGATTCCAGTCCGAGCACGAAATGATGCGGTGGCTCCGGAAGCTCGCCGATCGCGATCTTGCACTCGACCGCACCATGATCCCGCTTGGTTCCTGCACCATGAAACTGAATGCCGCGGCAGAAATGGAACCGATCACCTGGCCCGAATTCGCCTCGATCCACCCCTTTGCCCCTGCCGACCAAACAACGGGGTACGCCCAACTGATCACCGATCTGGAAAACGACCTCACCGCCATCACCGGCTACGACGCGGTCAGTCTCCAACCTAACGCCGGATCCCAGGGTGAATATGCCGGCCTGCTGGCAATCGAAGGCTGGCATGCCAGCAATGGCGAGGGTCATAGAAACGTGTGCCTCATCCCCTCGTCAGCTCATGGAACCAACGCCGCATCTGCGGTTATGGCAGGCATGAAGGTTGTGGTGGTCAAGTGCAATGACCGTGGCGACGTGGACATGCCCGACCTGGAAGCCAAGATCGCTCAACACGGCGAGAACCTGGCCGCGCTGATGATCACGTATCCATCCACCCATGGTGTCTACGAGCACACCGTGGTCCGAGTCTGCGAACTGGTGCATGAAGCCGGTGGGCAGGTCTACACCGACGGCGCCAACCTCAATGCCCTGGTCGGGGTGGCTCAGCCTGGCAAGTTCGGATCCGATGTGAGTCATCTGAACCTGCACAAGACATTCTGCATCCCGCACGGTGGCGGCGGTCCCGGCGTTGGACCGATCGGTGTCGGGGCCCATCTCATCCCGTTTCTTCCCCAGACAGAACTTGCCAACCGCGAAGAGCCACAGCGTCGCATTTCTGGTGCTCCGTTTGGATCGGCGGGAATCTTGCCAATCTCGTGGATGTACATCCGAATGATGGGCCCGGCCGGCCTGCGGCGAGCCACTGAAGGAGCGGTCCTGGCGGCCAACTACGTCGCCAGTCGGCTCCGCGAACATTTCCCGATTCTCTACACCGGTCCCGGAGGACTCATCGCCCACGAATGCATCATCGATATCCGACCGCTCGAAGAGGCAACGGGAATCGATGTGGACGACATTGCCAAGCGGTTGGCTGATTACGGCTTCCATGCCCCCACCATGAGCTTCCCGGTGGCGGGCACATTGATGATCGAACCGACCGAAAGCGAAAGCTTGGCAGAGTTGGATCGGTTCTGCGATGCAATGATTGGCATCGCCAATGAGATTGCCATGGTGAGCGCCGGGGCGGTCTCGGCCCAAGACAGCGTGTTGCGGCACGCTCCCCATACTGCGGCCGACGTCACCGCTGACGATTGGGCTCACCCCTACAGCCGAAAGACAGCAGCCTTCCCCTTACCGGGCATGGCACAAGACAAGTACTTCCCGCCGGTGGGGCGAATCAACAATGCCCACGGAGACCGCAACCTTCAGTGCTCGTGCCCCCCGCTGGAGGCCTTCGCCGAATAGCAGACTACTGACGCTCCTCGACGGACGAAGAACTCTCGAACTCTACGGTGTTGCCAAGATCAGGAGCGTCGAAGGGTTCGCTGAATACTTCGTCAAAACTGAGCTTGGCAGGAGGCTCTTCCGCCGGCGGATCCGTGGGGCGACTGGTCATCCCCAACGGCGTGAAGAGGCCGGTGCTGAACTCCTCGAGCGTCTCAGCCTCTGATTCCTCCGCTTCGGAAGTGTCGGCGTCGAACATCCCGACTTGGAACTGGTCGACTTGGAACTGGTCAGCATTGAAAACGTCAGGGTCGAAGGCGTTCGGATCGACCGGAACGTCCGGCTCCATCCTGACCTGTGGCAACGGGGCCACCGGTTTCTGCACGAGCGACTGCCGGGAGACCTCCATTTTGCGTGAAGCGACCTCCTCAACGATCGTTGAGAGGTAGTCCCCCACCAACGCCGATTCGGCGGCTGCGATCCCCCCCAGGCAAGTGTTCACCGCTCGAGCCTGAACTGCCGCTGTCAACCTCGGCAGCGCCCCCGCTGCCACCGAGGTTGGCCGCCAGCAAATGGTGGCGGTTACGACCGACGAACCGTCCGGGTCACGCGAGACGATGAACGACTCACTACCCTCCCACACGTGGTTGGAAAGCGTCGTGTAGGCAAAGCCATATCGATCGGACTCATCCACGATGTTCGAAATGCGACAGGCGACCGAGAACGTCAACGGGCCCACCGGTACCGCCATGACGAAGGTTTCGCCCACGGCGATCTGGGGCTGATCAGGCCGCAAACGAACCGATGCGGCCTCGTGGCCGGCCCAACCCAAGAGGGCATCACAAGAATTGTCGAAGTTCGGTACTGGTAGTGACCATTGACCCCAGAGATACCCGGCGGGGGGTCCATCGTCGTCGGCGCCGACGAATTCGCCAGCCGGAAGCGTCACCGAATACCGCAGCAGATCAAGCAGATCGCTGTCCGAGCGGGGCACCAGGTGAACCAGCGTTGCCCGAACGTTCCCGTCGACACCGGAAGCTTCCCACGTCAACGCAAGGAGTGCACTCAGGAGGAACACGAGGCTGAGACCGGCCACTGCCCCGATCGTCGGGGCATCCAACGTGGCGTAGGTGACAGAGAAGGCATCGGTCACTACGGCATCGGGCTGGAAGACCGAGTCGGCGAATGTGCGAGGATCAACGCTGATGAGCAGCAGACGAACAAGACTCAGAACTGAGGAAGCGATCAAGCAGGCGCCGGCGATCCCCAATAGCGAGGCCGCGGCGCGGTGCTCCGCCTTACCGGTTGCCAGCAACTGCTTGCTGACCACCACGCTCACGCCGAGGAGAACACCTGAGGCAACCACATCCAGCCGACCGTCGACAGTAGAGAGGAGAGCGGCGAGGATCGACCCGCCGCTGGCGATCATCGAAAGTAGAGAGTCTGATCCCAGACGCCGCGCCGAGCAGCCCACCACAAATGGCGCGCCGAAACCGAAGAGATGAAGGTATGCCGTGCTTTGGGACAGTTCGGTCTCGCCGCCGCAGCGATTGACGAAGAACCAGAGTCCGGCCAAACCCAGCCCGATCAAACCGAGGTCCACGCCGATCGCCGAATCCGACAATGCGCGCCGAGACAACAGACGAAACACTCCGGTGACGGCGATTGCACCGGCACATGCCAGCCACGGTAGGGAGAGCAGAGCCGAGACGAAGCCCGGTCCCACCAAGACCGACACCAAGGCCAGCAACCCGGCGGGCGGGCTAACCAGACGAAGCCAAGGAATGGCCGGTGTCATGGGTCCGTTCCGCGGATCATCCAGGACCTGCAGAGCCAGCGGAACAGCAACCAGGATCACGGCGAGGACCACACCGGTGTTCCAATCTGGGCGAGCGGTTCCGACCCAAAGGGCCCAGACTGCGGCACCAGCTGACGGGCTCAACGTGGCGAACCGACCGTCGAGATACGGCGTGATGTCAGGGACGTCGGCGTTTTCCTTCAGTCTGGCCAGTTTCGCAGCATCCACCCCATCGATATCGAACCGAAATTGGCAAATCTGTTGTTATTTGGGTGAATTATCCGGCTGGGAAACCAACCGAAAGAGGGCACTACTTCGCGGCGCGGAATGCCCGGGACAGCAGCGGGCTGTCGGCACCGAGATCGTCTTTGGGGTCCTCAGGCTCGTCGCTCTGCTTCGGCCACCGGAATTCGTTGGCAACTTCCTCTTTCTGTTCCTCGCGTTCAGGAGCAGCGGGCGCAGGAACATCGACCGGGCGCTTGGTGGCCGGTCGTTTGGCACCCACGATGGCAGCCGAAGCCTCGGAGGCCGGACCTGCTGTTGCCGTGACCTCCTCAGAATCATCGGCTCGACGTTTGGGGACATCGGTCGGGCGGCGGGTGGCGGGTCTATCCGTGGGGGCGGCGAAGTCCGGCGCTGGTTTGCCTTCGTCTTCTGCGGACCACATCTCGAGCTTCTTCGCACCGGTGCGGCGATCGATCATCTGCCATCCCACAGGAGCGGTCCGCGAGGATGCGTGACGTTCACAAAGGGGCATGCCGTTGCGCGCATGTGTCAAATCGATGAGAACGGCGGTAGATCGTTCGGCATCGAACTGAAGGCTGGCGGCTGCCTTTTCGCGGCAACCAATACGACTGCAAATCAAACCCACGGCGCAAAGAGTACCGCCTACGGGCATCCTGTGTTGATGGAAGCGGTACGAGATCCTCTTCGAACTGCAACAATTTTTGGTTCCTCACTCGTTCGAGTCATTGAAATCACTGAAATCGGACTGCGAGACGGAACCGAGGGCGCAATCGTCGTCACCGATCCCGCCCTTCCCAACACCCGCACGGTACGCGGGTCGATCCTTCGAGGCATAGCCGACGAGCAACTCCTCGCTACCGATCCCACCCGTCGAACTCCACTCACCGTCATCGTGACATTGCCCCAAGCGACTGAAGTGGGGTTGGTTTGTGGCGGTCGAGCCCGGCTTCTCGTAACGCCCTTGGGCGATGTTCCAACCGAAGCATTGCAGTGGTTCGATCAATCCGCACCAGTTGTGCTCATCGCCGCAACCGACGGTTCGGGCTCGGACATGGCGGTAGGGCTCCAGGGTTCGGTGGGCTCGGTTGGCCCCCACCATGAGGCAGAAGCGATCGCCAGGCAGATCCTGCGTCGAGGGTTTTCGGGCGCCCAGGTTCACGTGCTGGAAGGAAGGGAGTTTGTCTTCAATGCGGCCCTCCCGGTGACCAACGCATTGATCGTCGGCGACGGACCCATGGCAGCCGCCGTGAAAGCTCAGGGTGAATTGATGGGTTGGAAGGTGGAACTTACTGAAGATCTCAAAGCAGCTACCGAGTTCTGCCAGCGGGCCACCGCGGCGGATGCGGTCATCGTGATCAGCCATGACCGAGCCCTTGACGTACCGGTGCTGGCCGCGGCCCTCGACGGGCCGGCCGGGTACATTGGCGCTATGGGCTCGCGCTCCACCCAAGCCATCCGAGCCGCGGCGCTTGATGCGATCGGCCATGCAAATCATGACCGAATCCATGGGCCGGTCGGTTTGGACCTCGGCTCCCGAACCCCCGCCGAAACCGCCGTTGCCATCGCTGCGGAATTCCTCGCTGTTCGGCGCGGCGCACCGCCTGCCAGCCTTTCCGCTCACACCGGTCCCATCCACGGATAGTTGAACCCTCCGATGACTCAACCTCATTTCGCGGGACCGCAACCGCCTGCACCGCTCCCCACTCTCAGCCCCTACGGCGGACCCCAGACCGAGCGGAGTACGGTCACCCAGCGGGCTCGAGGTGTTGCGCTTGACGCCTTCCGCATGTTCGGGGCCACCACCGCCTCTCTCCGGGTGAGGCCGGACTATCTGATCATCGGAACCAAACGCGGCGGGAGTACGTCGCTAGCCCGGTGGGTGCTGGAGCATCCCAACGTCGCCCCGCTCTTTCCCGCCCGAGAAACACGAAAGGGCACTTACTTCTTCGACGTGAACTATGACCGGGGAGAACGGTGGTATCGGTCCCACTTTCCCACCCGAACCTCGCTGGCGATCCGTTCCCGGCAACAGTCCCAGCCACTGATGGTTGGTGAAGCGGTCCCCTACTACCTTCACCACCCCCACGCCGCTGCGCGAGCGCGGGCATTCGCTCCCGCAGCCAACATCATCGCACTTCTCCGCGACCCCACCGACCGGGCATACGGGCATTGGGGCGAGCGAACTCGCAACGGTGTGGAATGGCTCAGTTTCCCGGATGCACTTGCAGCCGAGGACGAGCGGTTGGCCGGTGAGGAAGACCGCATGCTCGCCGACCCCAGTTATCAGAGCTTTGCCCATCAGCACTATTCCTATGTGGATCAGGGCCGCTACGAACGCGGTCTGCGTCGTTGGATGCACCACTGGCCGGCGGAGCAACTGCTGGTCCTGCGCTCTGAAGACATGTATTCCGATCCAGCCCGAATCTACGCGCAGGTTACCGACTTTCTAGGGCTCCCCCGGTTCGAGCCCGAGGCGTTTGCCGCCTGGAACATGAAAGCGAGCTCGGTGATCGAACCCATTGTCGAAACCCAGCTGCGGGCAACACTGGCCCCGAGCGTTCAGGCCGTCGAAGAACTGTTAGGTCGGCCGATGGGCTGGCCGTCGTGAAGGGAATCGAAGCCGGATCCGGCGAACGGCAGAAGCTGCTTTTCATCGGCGGACTGGGCCGCTCTGGAAGCACGCTGATCGAGAAGCTCCTCAACGAGTACAACGATGCGTTCGCGATCGGCGAAAGCGTTCACCTGTGGGAACGGGGCCTGCGTGACAATGAGCTGTGCGGATGCGGCGAGGCGTTCGACGAATGTCCGTTCTGGCAGCAAGTGGGAACCGAGGCGTTTGGCCGATGGTCCGAAATCGACCTCCCAACAGCAATTTCGTTGCGTTGGAAAGTTGACCGCTCTCGTCAACTTCGGGCGATTGGGAAGGCCCATCGGCGCGGGTTTCCCTCCGATGCGCAACAGGAGTATCTCGACCTCATAGGCAACGTCTTGTTGGCAGCCGGCCGAGCTGCCCGCATCGGAACCGGAGCAACCGTCGTCATCGATTCCTCAAAGCATCTGAGTGCGGCAGCACTGTATGCGCTCGATCCTCGCCTCGATGTGCGGGTACTGCACCTTCTCAGAGACCCCCGTGGCGTCGCATACTCCTGGACCAAGGCCATCTCCCGTCCCGAGGCAGCCTCCGCGGCAACCATGAAATCCATGCCCCGGTACAACCCGGTCCGAACCGCGGGCCGCTGGGTCACCGACAACCTCGGTTTCGCCCGGTTGACCAAACTGGAAATCCCAGTTTTTCGGCTGCGTTATGAGGATTTTCTCGATGCGCCTCTCGAGTCGCTGACCGCCATCGCCGAATTCGCCGGCATCGACGCAGATAGTCTCCCTTCCAACGTTGTTGATGGTCGGACCGCTCACGTCTCCACGCCCATGCACTCTGTAGCGGGGAACCCGCTCCGCTTCGGAGCTAGCAAGGTCACGCTCAAGCTTGACGACGCGTGGCGGGAGAAACTGCCCGCTCCGCAGCGACTATTGGTGTCGGCAATCACCGCACCCGCGCGAGGCCGATTCGGCTACTAAGGCTTGGTCACTGGGCCTTGTGTGGCAGTAACCGAGGCTCACCGGCTCGATTGGTGCCGATCTTGTGACCCTCGGATCGAAGGCGTTGGGCGTGGTCCTGCTCGAGGCCGGGGCAGAGCCTTCCCGCCGCCGAAACGACCCGCCACCATTCCAGCCCCTCGGCGGTCCGGAGAAGATTGCCGACCGCCCGGGCGGCACCGGGATACCCCGCCTCAGCAGCGACTTCGCCATAGGTGAGGACGTCTCCGCTCCTTGTGGCACGCAGGACGGAGCGAACCGCATCCTCGAAGGAGTCCATGGTCAGTCGACGGTGTCTGACGGTTCGATGGCGTAGTCGGGTTTGTTCTTGGCCCACCATGCGTCCAATCTGTGCTCCAGTTCCCGTGGTGGAAGTTCGCCCTCGGTGCGTTTGATTTCGAGAAGATGCTTCAGCGCTTTACCGAGCGCTGGGCCGGGCGGGATCCCGAGATACTCCATCACCGCGTTGCCGTCGAGCTGGGGTCGTTCCCGAGCCTTCGCATCGTCTTTGGCGAGCTTGATGATTCGGGCCTCGAGTTCATCGATGTGGGCCATGAGCCGCGCTTCTTTGGCCCGATTTCGGGTGGTGCAATCGCAGCGGACAAGTTCGTTGAGATGACCCAGCAGGTGACCGGCATCTCGGGCGTAGCGCCGAACTGCAGAGTCGCTCCAGCCTTCCGCATACCCCTTGAACCGACCGGAGAGCCGAACCAACTCGGCAACATCCTTCACAATCGGCGGGTCAAAGCCCAGCGCCCGTAGCCGTTTCTTGGTGATCTTGGCTCCCACCGCCTCGTGATGACGGAACGTGACGTCACCGTGCTCAAATGACCGTGTGGCGGGTTTGCCGATGTCGTGGAACAGGGCCGCCAGGCGCACGACCAACTCCGGTTGGGTCTTGGCTGTTACGGCAATCGTGTGCGCCAACACGTCTTTGTGCTTGTGGATCGGGTCCTGTTCAAGGACCAACGCAGGCAGTTCGGGCACTGCAGCAGCGGCCCCGCCCGAATCACAAAACTCCCAAAGACTCTCGGTGCAGTCGTCTTCCATGAGTGCGTCGATCAGCATTTGACGTAGCTCGTCGACTGGTTCGTCGCTCGGGGAGGTGGGTGTCGCCATAGCCAAGAACACCAGGATAGAGCCTCCTTCCTGCGCTAGTCCGTAGTTCTTCCGCAGGCTATCCCCGTTGGGGGGCGCGACTTCTCAGGGCCCGAAACGTCGTACATTGCAGTAGTGCACAGCGGTATCAGGGACTGCAGAGCAGCACGACGATTGCCCGGTAGCACCACCGGTTGAAGGGGTCAGGTAGACGACAGTGAAAAAAATCTTGGCGGGCGCAGCGCTAGGCGTAGTCGCTGTCGTTGCCCTCATCGCATCAACCGGTTCGCTCTCGTTCACATGGCCGTGGGACGTTCTCCCCGAGTTCACCGCTGTCGAGGTGGAACTGAAACTGCCGACAGAAGCCCGCATCGTGAACGTTGAACCGATCATGTTGGACTGCCGAGCCCGGGTTCATGCCGAGGTTCCCGTGGCCGGCACCAGGGAACACAGTGCGTTGGGCCAGGTGTACCGTACGGACACCCTTGAGATGGTGGCCATCGGCGACGTCGACACGTGCGTGAACGGCGGTGCAGCCAGAGTGCTGCGCCGATCCGATGGGACTACGGAGATCGTGATCCCGGCCGAGTCGATCACCTTCGTCCGACCCCGCGTAAATACGGTACTGACCGCCGAATCCGTCTCGATCTCCAAAGGGCTGGTTGGGAAAGCCACCGACGTCTTTCCGTGGGTGAGCGACGATCTCGGCCTGACGCCCACCGCATATGCGTATTCGCAGAACGTAATCGGGAGTAGTAGTTGCATGCGCACGGCCTACACGGTCACTCAGGGACTGATAACCAGCGCCTACCGGCAGCAGTTCATCGACCAGGGTGCCGACCCGTCGAAACTCAGCGTCCGAATTGACGGCGAACCAGTCTTCAACGATCCCGAGCCGATCTATATGGGTGATGGTGTGGAAATGAGCGTCGGCGACGGCTCGGTCACCTGCACCGCCGACGGGCTGTAAGGCACGGCTTTCGCTAGGGGCCCACAGTCCAGGTTGGCGGAGCGAATGTCCGCACGGGTTGGGTTGGCGGCGGTGCCGTGGTCGTGGGCTTCTTTGTGGTGGTCGGTCGCCTGGTCGTTGTGGGTTTACGGGTGGTCGGTCGAGCAGTTGTAGCCGGTGCAGCCGTCGTTGGCGCAGCGGTTGTGGTGGTGGCTTCGGTAGTTGTAGTGACCTCGATGGTTGTGGCGGTGGCCTCGGTTGTGGTGGCGGCTTGGGTCGTTGGTGGGGTTGTGGTAGGCGCCGGCGTGGCCGCGGTTACCGAAACAAGAGAGCTGCTGGTGGACGTCCCCATGACCGTTGGCTCGGCGTCGATCACGGTCTCGTCCGATGCTCCACCAGAGCGGTCGCGAGTGAACCCGAGGAAGAGCAGGCTGCCCGCGAGCACGACAAGTAATGCAGTGAACATCACCTCAGATCGCCGGTATCCACTCATTCAGTCCTCCTCACCCAGTATCACCCAAAAACAGCACTCGCACGTGCCGGGTCCAACGAACACGTGACGTCTCCGCAGTCCCCACTTCGTGCATGGGCTTGCCTGTCCAGGGTGGCAGGCCCGGCCGCGCGCCGCCAGACCTAGGCCGCTGGGTCAATCTGCCTCGCTGGAACCCGTTCTTCGAGCATGGAAGGTCACCCAAGGCGAGCGGTCCTCATTCCAGCCAGGGCTGTTCGCCGCCAAAAATGATATCGACGTCACGATCGGGATCTGGCCGGGTCCGTCGTTGGGCCAGGAGCTTCGACGAAGCTATTCCGCACACGAACCCGGCGAGGTGCCCTTCCCAGGAGACTCGGTCCTGGGGGACCAAACCAACCAACATTGTGGCGTAGAGCAGCATGGCGACGAGCGCCGGAGCGATAGCCGCGGGTCGTCGCTCGAAAGCAACCGCTCCGACCAGCGCACCGAAGTACGCGAAGACCACCCCGCTGGCACCAATGTGGTTGCCCGCTCCCCCGAATATCCACGTGAGGAAGCCCCCGCCGAGGAGCCCGATGACAGTGACGTATACCCAACGCCGGATTCCTCTGATCATGATGAGTCCCGACAACACGAGGAAGGGAAAGGTGTTGGATATCAGGTGGCCGAAGTCGCTATGGAGAAACGGGGCCCAGAGAATCCCGTCGAACCCCTCTCGCTCCCGCGGAACGATGCCGTTTCGCTGGAGTCGGTTGCCGAGCACATAGGAATCCAGAATTTCGATGGTCCACCAAGCGACAACGATCACGCCCAGGATGAGCGCACCGGTGGCCAAGGCGCCCGACAGCCGAGAGCGGCGATCCCCCGATGTCTCTGGTGTCATCATCCTGCAAGGATAGATGCGGGCGAGGGTGGGCCAGGCTCGCGGTGCCCAGGGGCATACTACTCACATGAGCTTGTCCTGGTTGCGCCGGCGCTCGACTGCAGCGAGCCCGCCGCTCCCTCCACAGACTTCCTCTGACACGGGGAGGATCTCGTGGCGTTGAAGGTCAATGCCCGGCTCACGATTCCCGACGATGAGCTCCAGTGGAGCTTTGGCCCCTCCGGTGGCCCCGGCGGTCAGCATGCCAACACTGCCAACACCCGAGCCGAACTGGTGTTTGATATCGAGCAGAGCCGCTCCCTTACAGAGTCTCAGCGCCAGGTTCTCACCGCGGCCTTCGGTTCTCGTATCCGAATCGCTGCCGACGAGAGCAGATCCCAGCGTCGAAATCGAGACGTGGCTCTCACCCGGCTCGCGGAGCGTCTACGCCATGCCATGACGCCCAAGAGGAAACGGCGGCCGACCAAACCCAGTCGGGGCGCCAAGGAGCGGCGGCTCAAGGCCAAGCGCCACCAGGCCGAACGCAAGGCCAGCCGAAGCTATCGTGGCGATGACCATTGAGAGTCCATCTGTTGCACAAAGCCGGCTCTGCCGATGCCGGAGCAACCCAGGCCGCCCTGGAGAGAGCAGGAGCTCAGGTAACGCTCTTGGCCTCATCCGGGGCTGACCACATCACTGAACTCCTCGAGAACAGCGCCATCGAACGATTGGTAGTTCTGGGCGGCGACGGCATGATCCACCATGCAGCTCAGACGGCCGCGACGATCAACCTACCCATGGGAATAATTCCCGGCGGCACCGGCAACGACATCGCCCGAGCCCTGAGAATCCCCCGCCGTTGCCTCGACGCAGCGGAGCTAGCGATCGGACCAACTTCCAGCATCGATCTCATCCGAGTCGACGATGGCGAGCGCCACGCGTTTGCGGTTAGCGTTCTTACGGCCGGATTTTCCGGCCACGTGACCGACTACGCCAATCAACTCCGCCACGCCCGTGGCCAACTGAAGTACACGCTGGCCACGCTGCGGTGCCTGCCAAAGCTACGAGCCTGCAACGTCAGCGGTCTCGGTGACCTGGGGACCAAGGTCAGCATCGTCGCGTTCGGCAACACCCGGTACTTTGGCGGCGGAATGGCGATTTGCCCCGCCGCCGATCCCACCGACGGTTCGATGCAGGTGGTGGTTGTCGGTGACGTCGGAAGACTCCACCTGGCAGCGGTACTGCCTGCGGCCTTTTTCGGACAACACGTTCGCAGTGGCGCCGTCCACACCGCCACGATGACTTCCGCCGCCGTCACAATCGACGCACCCTGGTGGGCGGACGGAGAGCGGTTGGCGGTGGGTTCAACGGCCACCGTGTCGGTCTCGCCCGGAGTTCTCCAACTGGCTTGTCGGCTCTGACCGCCGATGTGGTTCAGATGGGTAGTGCGAACCCACCCGGCCCTTCTCCCGGTTCGCCAGAGGCCTCGCT
Organism: Acidimicrobiales bacterium; assembly: GCA_013003535.1. Lineage (GTDB taxonomy): Bacteria > Actinomycetota > Acidimicrobiia > Acidimicrobiales > SZUA-35 > JABDIY01. The sequence goes on from JABDIY010000167.1 coordinate 93,865, forward strand.
CCCGGCTACAACGAACTACCCGGTTTTCGATCACGCCATGGGAGGTGGCCCAGGGCCAGGACTTTCTCTTCAGCAACCGGATATGGGACTTAGGGCTCATGGACTTTGACCCGCTGATGTGCGAAAGTGGACTACGGGCCAGTGATAACTGGCCCGTGGTGAATCCTGGCGCTGAAGCCGGCGTCGGGACCGATTGGTCCGGCGCTGTCCGGACAGGAAGGAGCCAGCAAACGTGAGTGCACGTCACCGTAAGGACGGAATCACTTTGACACCGGAGAAGACCGACGAGGTCCTCCTCCGGCCGGACAAAACGATCCGGTCAAAGGAACACCGCAAGGTACGTCACCAGCTCCATCAGGAGCTCCACGATGTGGACGATCCGGAGGACGCAGTGTTCAGCGTCCCGAAGTTCGATCACCCACCCCGATCAGCGCCGAAGAATAAGAAGAAGCGGCACTGGAAGGTGAAAGCGTGGAAACGCCGGACTGCAGAGCGCCGGGAACGCAATGCTGAGAGAGAACGAATACGCGATGGCAATGTCGCAGCCAGTGACCCGTTGGATCTGGACTTCGCCTAAGCGGTACGACCGCTTCCAGACAACGCAAGAAGAGCGCCCCAGGTGGGCGCTCTTCTACTTTTTGGCCGCCGCCGCGGTTTGAGTTGCAATCCAGCCCAGAAGTATTGGCGTCAATTGGTCTGCGGAATCACTTGGTAGCCAGTGGCTTTGATCGTTCAGAACTACCGCCTCGAACTGTGCTGAGACGAACTGACGTGACATTTCCATCTGCGGGATTCCCAAAACTGGATCGTCACTGCCGATGACGCCAAGTGTGGGAACAGAAACCGGAGGTAGATCCGGCTCCGGGTCTATCAGCCACCGAGGCCCCATGTTGGCTCTGTACCAGTTCAGCGATGCCGTGAGCCGACCGGGTCGGCTGAGATTCATCACATGGCGGGTGTTTTCTGGGCTGTTGTCGACCATGGTTCGAAAGTTCAGAAAGTCGTCAGCGGATAGCCACTCTTCTGCAATATCCGGGAACTGAAAGAGCATCATGTAGAAACTTTGGCGCAGCTGCTCGATCCCCGCCCGGCGAAACGCATTGGGATGTCCCACAGACAGAGCTACCAGTGTTCTTGTGCGGTCCGGATGAAAGGTGGCAAACAACCATGACACAGCCGCCCCCCAGTCATGACCAACGATGTGAGCGGCGTTCACCGAGAAGTGATCGAGCAAGGCCAACAGATCGCCAACCGCCTTGAACACATGAAAATCCTCCACCGCGTCGGGAATCTCAGACTCGCCATAACCACGCTGGTCGATCGCCAGCACCCGGTACCCGCGGTCAGCAAAGACGGGAATCTGGTTACGCCAGAGATCGGCGGAGTCTGGCCAACCGTGGACGAAGAGAACGCAGGGATCTGCGGGCGACCCCGCCTCCACCACCCGGAGTCGAAGACCGTCATTGTGCACCCAATGTTCGGTGGCCATTGCCGCACGTTACTGGGGTCAATTCCGTGCTTCCTCGGTTACCCAGGGAGCCACCACGAGATAGTCCGTAATGGCGCTTCGCGAGACGGCGGCGACGGTGACCACCGCGCACAGCGCAGTAGCGCCCAGGACCAAATACATGACAACGATCTGGATAAGTACAGCATCCACAGGGTCGACCCCGGCCAAAAGGAGTCCGGTCATTGCGCCAGGGAGCGCGATGAGGCCAACCACCTTGGTTCGTTCGATTTGGGGGATGAGGGCGTCCCGAGCCGGCCCTGGAGCCATGAAACGAACCACCTGGGAGCGATTCATCCCTAACGACAACAGCGCCTCCACCTCTCCTTTGCGGCTCCGGTGCTCGGCCATAGCCCGTTTCACCCCCAGGACGGCAGATGGCATCGCATTGCCGATCGTGATTCCTGCCATCACCACCATCGCCACCGGGCCAACCGGCAATACCCCGGTGGAGAAGACCACCACCAAGCTGAGCAAAGTGGACAAGGCAACCGCGGCACCTGCGACGAAGTAGAGACCACGGGATGGTGCTGCCACCCGTCGACCGATCACGAAAGTGGCAACCCCCACCATGACGAGCACCCAACCGGCCGCAGCAAGCGACGCCCGAGAACTTTCGAACAGTGTGGCGAGGATGAAACCAACGGCGAGCAACTGGATCGCAGCGCGAAGGGCCGCCACCACCACGTCTCGTGTAATTCCCAGTCGAAGCCAAAGCCCGAAGCCGATGGCGATGACTACAAGTATCAGCGAGGCGGCGAGGACGGGAAGGCCGAGGTCCGCAGACTCGGCATTCAATTGGGCGAGAAGTACCACGGGGCGTCCGATTTTGCCAGCGTAGTGCGGTCCGAACCCTGCCGGTCCGACGGGCGAACCCTCGCCGACTCGCACTATCATCACCAAGGGTGAGGCCGTCTCGGTGACGGCTTGGCGAGCCGTCGGCGGGCGATCCGATCCTTGGTTCAACCAAGACTGGAGAAGGAAGGATCACCCATCGAATCTCGAATGTTCTCAGCGCAGCCAAAATATTCTGATTTCACCAGGATCAGCGAAATCCCCGTTCAGAGGCTATGGCGCTGGATCTACATGGTTGCCACCCCGAAGTTCCTCCTCAAGACTTGGGTGAAATTACCCGAAGGCACTGGGTGAGACGTCGCTCCTAGCGCGTCAGAAAGGACCTCCGCATGTCCATACGCACTCACCTCACTACGCCCCATGTCGCGACCAAATCCGTTGGCTTCCTCGCGATCGTGATGTTCATCGCCATCCTCGGACTTCGCGGGGACGGCGTCAGTGTCCTCTCCGCAGTCGAGATATCTGATTCAGTGGCGGCAATCGTCGTCGACGACGTCACCGTGCACCCCCAGGCCGGTTGGGTGGACGACGACGGCGCTCTCCGGTCCCGCAAGGACCGAACCACCGTTATCACCTTCACCCAGCATGAGCCCCATACGCCAGGCACGGAATTCTTTCTCCGTATGCGAGCTCGCCACCGTAATGGCCCCTCCGCTCTCTACCAGGTTGGTCCAGAATGGTCGCCCGACACGCTGACCCTGGCCGGCCTCGACTTCTATGAAGTAACCCCGATCGGCATCCCCGGTGAACGCAAGGATGTCTGGCTCGAAATCGACGTCACCGATTGGATGCGCGACACGGAGCCGCTCAGCGTCCTGATCGGTTCGGCAGCAAATGTCTGGTTCTACTCCACCGAGACAATCGGGAGCGAACCGGTGATCATCGCTCGTAACGGCACGCCCTTGGAGCAATCGAGTCTCGCCGCCGAGACCGACAGCGGAGAGACCCCACTCCCAACCCGCCAGACCAACAACGACGACGATGACGATGACGATGACGATGACGACGAAGAGGCTCAGGACCGCCGTTCCGGCACCCCGGTCACCATCGTCCGACCGCCCACCACTTTGGCCGCATCTCCCGATCGCCTTCGCATCGTCTCCCCCGCCGAAGGAGCCACCTTCACCGAGACCGGCACGATCAGCATCGAGGCCGAACTCGCCGACCCGGACCAAGTGCAAGTGGACTTCTACGTTGACGGCAACTTCGTAGGAGCCGAGGAGTCTGCTCCCTACGTCTTCAACTGGACCATCGACGCAGCCTCCAATGGTGAGCACATCATTCGAGCCGAGTTCGAGGACGGGCCCGAACGAGTGGTCTCCACTACTCGGACCATCATGGTCGACATTCCAACAGACGGAGCAACAACGACCACCGTCAACAGCACGCCCTCAGACTCCACGTCGACCCCACCGGACTCCACGTCGACCCCACCAGACACCAGCACACCGTCAGGACCGGTCCCCTCGGCCGGTACACCGATCGTTGCCAATGCCGAAACTGCGCCCGTCAAGCATGGGGGCGACGCAGCCGATGACCCAGCCATTTGGGTGGACCGAGCCAACCCGGAGCGGAGCACCATCATCGGAACCGACAAGCTCGGTGGCATCGGGGTGTACGACCTCGCCGGCCGAGAGCTGCATTTTTATGCCGTCGGTCGCGTGAACAACATCGATCTGAGGGACGATTTCCCCCTCGGAGGGAAGAACGTGTCGTTGGTCGCCGGCAGCGAGCGCGACAGCGACGACATCCTCTTCTTCTCAGTGGATCCGGCCACACGCGGTCTGACCGAAGTTGGATCGGTCCAGAGCGGGCTTGGCGTAGCTGGGCTCTGCATGTATCGCAACAACGCTGGTGAGTACTCAGTGTTCGTCAGCGACTCGAGCGGCTCGGTTGAACACTGGGCAATCGACTCATCGGGCTCCACGATTTCGGGTCGCAAAGTCCGAACCATCCGCCTCGGCTCCACAACTGAAGGCTGTGTTGCCGACGATGAGAATGGATGGCTCTACATCTCTGAAGAGGATCGTGGAATCTGGCGTTACCCCGCCGAGGTAGGCACGGGAACCGATCCGGTGATGATCGCTGCCACCACCAGCAATGGCGGGAGCCACCTTCGTGCCGATATCGAGGGTCTGGCCATCTGGAAGGGCGGCAGCGGAGGTTACCTCGTGGCCTCCAGCCAGGCGAACAACACCTTCGTGGTCTACTCCCGCGATGTTCCGAACAAATACGTCGCCACCTTCGAAGTCCAGGCGGGAACCATAGATGGGGTTGACTACACCGATGGGATCGAGATCACCTCGGCAAACCTCGGTTCGGCCTATCCCAATGGGATCTTCGTCGCCCAGGACAACACCAACGGCAGCGCAAACCAGAACTTCAAGATCGTCGACTGGAACCGCATTGCCGGCTCGGCGCTCGGTTTCAAACCCACAAGTTCACCGGCACCGACAACGCCGACAACGCCGCCAACAACCGTGAACACCACGGTGGCCACTACTGCTCCAACCACAACTGCGCCCACCAGCACGACCGCAAGCACTTCTGCTCCCACGTCAACCCCGCCCACATCGCAGTCCCAAACCCGGACCGACGCCTTCTACGTCGATTCCGAAACAGGCAGCGACAGCAACACCGGAACGAGTGAAGGGACGGCGTGGAAGACCCTGACCCATGCGGCCAACCAGCTTGGCGCAGGTGACACACTGCTCCTCAAGGGAAGCTGGCGGGAACCGCTGGACATCTCGGCTTCAGGTACGTCGGCGGCCCCAATTGTGATCGACGCAGTCTCGCCGGGATCGGCCACGCTCCGCGGAACATCTACGTGTATCCGCCTCAGGGGCGACTACATCATCGTGCAAGGTCTCACCGTGCGTGACTGCACCTGGAGTGGGTTCACCGTTGAAGGCGACAACAACCTAATCGACTCCAACCTGATCACGGCGAACGTCACCGGTATCTACGTGAAGAGCGCCGGTACGAACACTCGGATTCTCAACAACGAAATCGTGGACAACAACGTGATGTCCGTGAACGATCCGGGCGGACGGGGCGACAGCGGAGCGTTCGGCGTTCTCCTCCACGGTTCCAATACCGAGGTTGCCTACAACATCATTTCCGGCAGCGACGCCTTCTCCTTCGACTACGGGCGCGATGGTGCCGCCGTCGAGATCTTCGGTGCAGTCAATAGCCACATCCACCACAACCGGGCCCACAACAACGACACCTTCGCTGAACTTGGAGAACCCGGCACGAGCGGAAACCGATTTGACCACAATGTGGTCACCTCCACGCTCGAGACCTCGGTCTTCCTGGTTACCCGCGGTGCCGACACCAACCGAGGCCCCGTAACTGGCACGATAGTTGAACACAACTCGGTGTTGCTCACCGGTTCCAAGAGCCAGGGTTTCGTGTGCCATGCCGGCTGCAGCAAATCAATCTTGACGTTGCGCAACAACATCATCGAAGCGCAATTCAAGGCTGGCTATGCCGACGGACCATTCATCACCGGTGGCAACGTTTTCCACGGTGGACAGAACCAGTTCCCCGCCAGCGATTCGGATCGAACGGGTGCGCCACTGTGGCTCAATGCTGATCTGGAGATCGAGGCCAATAGCCCGGCCACCGGATTCGGCTTGCCCCTTGGGTATGAGGCGGACTACAACGGATCGCCAATCCCCGCCCAACACCCAAATTCCGGTGCTCTCCAGAACTAACGACCACTCTTTGTCACAATTTGCCTGGGAATTCTCGGGAAAGTGCTTGCAGACGGGGTGCACCACGGTATTAGGCTAGGCAACGGCGGAACCGTCCAATATCCAAGCGGAGGCAGGCATATGTTTTCAGGTGGTCGAATTCGGCGTCGATTTGTGACATCGGTGGCGGCGTTGTTGTTGTGTGCGAGCGCAGTGGCGATGCAGCCCGCCGCAGCGGCGCCCGTTACGGCGGGGTATCGCGATTTTTCCTACGGGTCCAGCGTCACCGCGCCCACTGGTCAAAAACCTCAGAGCAAGCTTTTCTTCAACGACGGATCTTGGTGGGGGGTTCTTTTCAGTACCGCCAGCGATGCATTCAACGTATATGAGCTCAACGCACTCACCCAAGAGTGGTCCGACACCGGTGTTGTAGTGGAGCCCCGCAACTCCGCGCAGTTGGATGTGCTGTTCGACGGCACAAAGCTCTACGTGGCATCAGGCAACAAGACGGCCTCGGCTAGTCAGCCAACCGAGCTTCGACGCTTCACTTACTCCAGCGCCAGCCGCACCTACACGCTGGACTCCGGCTTCCCAGCCAACATTGTGAGCGGAGGGATGGAATCGGGCGTAATCGACAAGGACACCACGGGTACATTGTGGTTCACCTACACGAGGGACAACAGCGTCTACGTGACCCGCACGGACGCCAACGACGCCACCTGGATCGCTCCCTACGTGGTGCCCACCAGCGGGGCGACGGGCCTGCAGTCCGAGGATCAATCTGCCGTGGTGTCCTATGACGGCCAGATCGGGGTGATGTGGAGCAACCAAAACGACGATGCTATGTATTTCGCCAGCCACGTCGACGGCGCTCCCGACAACGCCTGGTTGCTCAACCCCGCGGTGCAGCTTCCCGAGTATGCCGACGACCATCTGAACGTGAAATCCATTCAGGCCACCAACGACGGACGCGTGTTTGCCGCAACCAAGACTTCGCTCAATAACGGAAACGCTCCCCTCATCCTCCTGTTGGAATTGAAGCAGAACGGAACCTGGAAGAGGCACAACGTCTGGACGGTCAGCGACGACCTCACCCGACCCATGGTTCTGGTCGATGAGGAGAACGGCAAGGTCTTCATGTTTGCCACGGGACCGTGCTGTAGCGGCGGCAAGGTCTACATGAAAGAAGCTCCGCTCACCAACGTGAGCTTCTCCGGTGGCCTCGGAACCGTGTTCATGGAAAGTTCCCAAGATCCGAAGATCAACAACGTCACCTCCACCAAACAACCACTGAATTCCACTACCGGCCTGGTGGCTATCGCCGGCGATGACTCAACGAGGTTCTACCTCCACAACACGCTCACACTGGGACCGGACACCCAGCCGCCGGAAACCACACTTTCATCCGTACCCGCCAATCCGTCGGGGCCAGGCGATGGCACGTTCCAGTTTGTCTCCAACGAGAACGGCTCAACGTTCCAGTGTCAGCTCGACGGCGCTCCGGCAACCCCGTGTACGTCACCGTTGACCTACCCGTCGCTCTCACTCGGTAGCCACACGTTTTCCGTAGCAGCTACCGACGTTGCGTCCAACACAGACCCGACGCCGGCCACCTACACCTGGGATGTTGTTCCGGTGAGCGGCGCCACGTTCAACCCGACCCACGACGCCTCGGCGTTTGAGGCATCCCCCACCACGAACAACGGATCGTCGATCGAAGTAGAGGTTGATGGCGGCTCGTCCTCTACCGAAGGCATGGTGCAGTTCAACGTCACCGGCGTCACTGGCCCGATCAGCTCGGCAACATTGCGCTTCTTCGCCACCAATGGCACCGGCAATGGCCCCCGAATCCTTCCTTCCGCTACCAACTGGGACGAAAGCACCGTCAACTGGAACAATCGGCCAGCCATCACCGGCGGTGTGATCACGGACACCGGGCCGCTGACCTCCGATACCTGGCACGAGATCGATGTGACCTCAGCGATCGCAGGCGACGGACCGGTGAGCTTCACGTTTGCTCCAGATTCCAGCGACGGTCTCGATTTCGCATCAAGCGAGTCCAGTGACCCACCCGAGCTGGTGATCACATTCGAGTCGGGACCTGATAACACACCCCCAGAGACCACCATTACCGGAGGTCCCAACGCCACCACGTCGGCAACTGATGCCACGTTCACCTTCATCTCATCAGAGGCTGGTTCCACCTTTGAGTGCCAGCTCGATAATGGCGGGTGGAACAGCTGTACCTCGCCTCAGCTGTACAACAACCTCTCGGTCT
>JABDIY010000168.1 GCA_013003535.1 Acidimicrobiales bacterium
GCCAATGGTGTTCAGGATGTTGGAGAGCCCGGTATTGATGGTGTCGCTGTTTCGATCACTGGGCCGTCGGGGACATTGTCCACCACGACTTCCGGCGGCGGGGCGTACAGTTTCGCGAGTTTGGTGCCGGGTGATTACACCCTGACGTTCACTGGCCCTGCTGGTTCAGCACCCACCGGAACCGATGTTGGTGGCGATGATGCGGTCGATTCCGACATCGATGGATCCGGTGTCGTCACGGTGACACTCGTTTCCGGTGATTCGGACACCAGTGTTGATGCTGGGTTTGTTACTCCGGCCACGATCGGGAACTTCGTATGGGACGACCTCGACGGCGACGGCATCCAGGGCTCCGGTGAGCCCGGGATTCCCGGAATAACCGTCGAACTCGTCGACGGTGGTGGCGGCGTGGTGCAGACCACAACCACCGGCGGCACCGGTTCCTACCAGTTCACCAACGTTGCGCCGGGCACTTACACCGTCAGATTCAGCCCCGGCGGTTCGTACCGGTTCACGGGGCAGACTCTGGGCGGAGACGGCAACTTGGACTCCGATCCGGACCAAACTACCGGAGTGTCCGACCCCTTCACCGTTACCTCGGGAGAAGTTGCCGACTTCGTCGATGCGGGTCTTCTGGCCGACGCGTCAATCGGCAACCTCGTCTTCCTCGATCGCAATGACGACGGAATCCAGGACGCCGGAGAACCCGGAGCGCCCGACATCACCGTCGAGTTGCTCGATGGCACCGGCACGGTCCTGGCAACGGTCCAGACGGCCAGTGACGGCACCTACTCATTCGACGGCCTCAACCCCGGTTCGTATCGGGTACGGGTGCCTGGCGCTGGACGGGTCTTCTCGCCGCAGGACGTTGGCGCCGACGACACCATCGACTCCGACGTAGACGCCAGCGGCGTAACCGATCCGATCGTTGTCATTTCCGGCCAAGCGGATGCCACGGTTGACGTTGGCTTGCCCGTGGGCAGTATCGGAGACTTGGCGTGGCTGGACAACGTGGGTGACGGCGTGCTGGACGCCAGCGAATCCGGACTCGACGGAGTGACCGTTGAACTGCTCCAGGGTGGATCGGTCATCGCCACCACCACAACTGCCGGCGGCGGTTTCTACCTCTTCGATCTCCTCCTTCCCGGCGATTACCAGGTGCGGGTGGCCGCCCCGGCTGGATACGTCTTCACTGGGCAAAGCCGGGGTGCGGATCCAACGATCGACTCCGACGTTGACAGCACTGGTCTCACCGGGGTCATCTCCGTGTCAACGGCCGATGATCTCACCGTGGCCGATGCTGGCCTGTTCCAGACCACGTCGGTCAGCAACTTCGTATGGGACGACCTCAATGGCAACGGTATCCAGGATGCCGGCGAGCCCGGAATCGATGGCGTAGTCATCGAACTGCGCGACTCCGATGGCGTGCTCGTTGACACCCAGACGACCGCAGGTGGTGGACTGTACGCGTTCACGGACCTCAACCCTGGAACCTTCACGCTTACGTTCAGCGCCCCGGCTGGGGCCGCCCCCACCGGGCGCGACGTCGGTGGCGACGATGCGGTGGACTCCGACATCACCGGCGCTGGCGTGGTTAGCGTCACGCTCAACTCGGGTGAAGTACCGGACACGATTGATGCTGGCTACGTCACCACCGCCACGCTCGGCAACTTCGTGTGGGATGACCTGGATGGCGATGGCGTGCAGGACGCCGGCGAACCCGGCGTTGGCGGGGTTGTCGTCGAATTGTTGAACGCCGCCGGCACACCGGTCACCAGCGTCGTGACCGCTGCTGATGGCAGCTACACGCTCGCGGGCGTCTTCCCCGGCACCTACACGATGCGCTTCACGGCCCCGGCCGGAACGAGCTTCACCACTGCGGACGTGGGAAGCGATGATGCGGTCGATTCCGATCCCGTACCGGTGCCAGCGACCGATCTCGGAGTCACGTCTTCCTTCACAGTGCAATCCGGCGACTCGATTACTTCAATCGATGCCGGCCTGTTGTTCGGTGCCACCATCGGCGACTTCGTCTTCAACGATCTCGACACGGACGGCATCCAGGATGCCGGTGAGCCCGGGGTCGATGGCATCGGTGTTCAGCTTCTTTCGGGAGCGACCGTCGTGGCCAGCACAACGACCTCTGGGGGTGGAGCGTATACGTTCACCAATGTCGTGCCGGGCACATACACCGTGCAGGTGTTGCTGCCTGTGGACGCAACGCCTACGACGGTCGACGTCGGGGCCAATGATGCCGTCGATTCGGATATCGATGGATCTGGCGCTGTGACGGTGACAGTCTCCTCAGGAGAATCTGTGGTCACGATCGATGCCGGCCTGATCTTCCCCGGCTCCATCGGCGACTTCGTCTTCGAGGACACCGATGGTGACGGCATCCAAGATGGCGGCGAGACTGGTGTCGGCGGCATCACGGTGAATCTGCTGGACGGTTCCGGCACCCAGATCTCAACCACGACGACGGCCGGAGACGGTTCGTACTCCTTCACCGACCTCGCACCCGGCGATTATCAGATCGAGTTCGTTCCCAGCGGCGTGTACGGCCTGGCTCCGCAGGACTCTGGCAGCGACGACGCCTTGGACTCCGACGCTGATCCCAGCACTGGGCGGACCGCAGTCTTCACCCTGCTGTCGGACGAGGCGATCGACCACGTAGACGCCGGTGTTATTGCCGGTGGCTCAATAGGCGATCGCATTTTCTTCGACGACGACGGCGACGGAATCGACAACGGCGAGCCTGGTGTTCCCGGCGCCACTATTGAGCTACTCAACGGCAGCGGTACCGTCGTCGGAACCACGACCTCCGATGCCAACGGCAACTACACATTCGGCGGTCTGACCCCGAACCTCTACTCGATCAGGGTCACGAACCCGGGCGTGGTCTTCACCACCGCCAACGTGGGCGCTGACGACGATGTTGACAGCGATGCCGACGCTACCGGCACCACCAATGACGTGTTCCTCACCTCTGGTCTAGTGATATCTAATCTCGACGTCGGCGTGCTGCCGTCGAGCATCAGCGATCTTGTTTTCACCGATACCAACGGCAATGGGCTTCAGGATGCCGGTGAGCCCGGCCTGGCTGGGGTCACCGTGGAACTGCTCGATGGCGCGGGAACACTACTTGCCACAACGACCACTTCGGCCAGCGGTTCCTACTCGTTCGATTTACTCTTGCCTGGTACGTATGAGGTGAGCGTTTCGATTCCCGCCGGCTTCGCTGCAACCGCGCAGAACGTTGGCACCGACACCGCGATCGACTCCAATATCGATGCTGCGGGCGACTCGGGCACCTTCACCCTGGCTGGCAACACCACCGATGACAGCATCGACGCCGGCCTCTACCAGTACGCCACGCTTGGCGACACCGTCTTCGTTGACCTCAACGATGATGGCGCTCAGACCCCCGGCGAACCCGGCGTCGACGGCCTGACGGTGAACCTGCTCCAGGGCGGGTCGACCGTGGATACAACTACCACGGCAGGTGGCGGGCTCTACAGCTTCACCGGTTTGATTCCAGGTGACTATGCCATCGAAGTGCTGGCTCCCGGCTTCACCTTCGTCGCCATGGACGCAGGGAGCGACGATGCCCTGGATTCTGATGTGGACGCCAGCGGCGTGAGCGCCGTGATCGCTCTGATCTCGGGTGAAACCAACACAACGATCGATGCCGGTGTGGCCCCTTCCACCATCGGTGACCTGGTATTCGACGATCTCAACGGGGACGGGATCCAAAACGGCCTGGACGCCGGCATCGATGGAGTTGTAGTGAACCTGCTGGACGATGGCGGCAGTGTGATCGCCACTACTACCACCGCAGGTGGCGGGCTCTACAGCTTCACCGTTGCTCCCGGGACCTACGAGATCGAATTTGAAGCTCTGTCCGGGACGACGTTCACCGCTACCGATGTCGGGAGCGACGATGCTCTGGACAGCGACGCCGATCAGACCACCGGCCGTACCGGTCCGATTGTGGTGTCCGGTTCGGCCTCTATCGACACCGTGGATAGTGGCCTTGTCAGCCCCGCCACAATCGGTGACCTGGTTTGGCAGGACCTCAATGGTGACGGCGTGCGAGATGCCGGTGAACCCGGTCTCGATGACATCACCATCAACCTCCTCGATAGCGGCGGGGCAGTTATCGACTCCCAGGTCACCGCCGGGGGCGGTCTTTATGACTTCGCCGACGTAGCGCCCGGCACGTACACCGTGGACGTGGTCTCCGTACCCGGAGGATACGTCCTCACGACCACCGAGCCGCTCAGCGGCTTGACTGTCAGCTCCGGTCAGGACTACAACGCTGCCGACTTTGGCTATCAGCCCACCGGTTCGATCTCCATTGTGAAGGACCCTGCCACCCAGGACGTGGTAGTCGACGGTACGGCGAACTTCACGATCACGTTGACCAATACGGGAAGCTCAACTCTCGGGAACGTCAGTGTCAGCGACCTGTTGGTACCAGCCTGTAACCAAACGTTCGCCGCCATGGCTCCCGGTGCGGTAGAGACGATTTCTTGTTCACTTACACCGGTCACCGCCGACTTCACCAACACCGCCACCGTGGCGACCACCGGTCCCGGCGGAATCAGCGTGACGGATACTGACACCGCCGACGTTGTGGTCCTGGTGCCCGGGATCGACATCCAGAAGACTCCGGATACGCAGACCGTTGTGGTCAACGGCTCCGCTGACTTCTCGATCACCGTTACGAACACTGGCGACACCGCGCTCACGAGTGTCACCGTGTCCGATCCGTCGGTTCCGGGCTGCGACCTGGTGATCGGTGATCTCGCCATCGGAGCGGATTCGACCCACACATGTTCGCTGAGCGGTGTGACGTCGGACTTCACGAACACGGCCTCTGTTTCGGCGCTTGATCCGATCGGCAACTTCACGGGCGATACCGACACGGCATTTGTCGATGTCATCACTCCGCGGGTGACGATCTCCAAGACCCCCGACACCCAGAGCGTGGCCCCGAACGGAACGGCGAACTTCACCATCACGGTCACCAACACCGGAGATGCTGACCTTACCAATGTGACGGTAAGCGATCCGCTCAGCCCGGACTGCGACTCCGTTGTCGGATCGCTGGCCGTTGGTGCCAGTGCGTCATACGCCTGCTCGCTCACCAATGTTTCCAGCGGTTTCACCAACACAGCTACCGTCACCGCTCAAGACCCCACTGGCGGTTCAGTGTCCGATAGCGACACCGCCGAGGTCCTGCTACTCGCTCCCTCGGTTGGCATCGCGAAGGACACAACAACACCAACGATCGTCAGTGGCGATGTCGCCAACTTCAGTATCACAGTCACCAACAACGGTGATGCCCCGCTTTCGGCGATCTCGGTCTCAGATCCGACCGCTCCAAACTGTGACATCACGATCGCCAACCTGGCCGTCGGCGAATCCCAGACATATACCTGTGACTCCGAGGTGGCCACTGCGGACTTCACCAACACCGCCAACGTTACGGCCTTCGATCCGGTGGGCAATGTGCTCACCGCGAGCGACAGCGTCGATGTCGCCGTAATCAATCCCGATATTCAAATCGTCAAAGACCCCGCCACCCAGGGAGTTGCACCCGGTGGTACCGCCAACTTCACGATCACGGTCACCAATACCGGAGACTCGGTCTTGAGCAACGTGGTCGTAAGCGACCCGCAGGTCCCGGCCTGTGACTTCACGGTGGCCAGCCTCGCCGCCGGTGCCGACGCCCAGAACACCTGCTCGCTCACCGGAGTGACCGCCAGCTTCACCAACAATGCCAACGTCTCCGCCACCGATGAGAGCGGTGCCACGGTGTTCGATAGCGACACGGCCTTTGTGCAGACCCTCTCGCCGAGGATTTCGATAACGAAGAACCCTGCAACGCAGCAGATCCAAAGCGGCGGCACCGCCACCTTCTCGATCACCGTGGCGAACACTGGCGACGCCGATCTTACTAACGTCTCTGTCAGCGACGCTTTGGCACCGAACTGTGACACGACCATCGGCCAGCTGCTCGTCGGCCAATCCCAGACCTACACCTGTGACATTGCCGGTATAGCGGTGGACTTCACCAACACCGCAAGCGTTAGTAGCGAGGATCCCGCCGGCAACGTGGTGAGCGATAGCGACACCGCCGACGTAGACGTGATCAACCCGTCCATCTCGATAGCCAAAACCCCCGACACTCAAGACGTGCTTCCCGACGGTACGGCAACGTTCACCATCACGGTCACCAACACAGGCGACGTGCCGCTCACCGGCGTGACGGTCAGCGATCCCATGTCGGCCAACTGCAACAACAACATCGGTGATATGGCGATAGCCGAAGTGGTTACCTACACCTGCACCCGGACCAACGTGACCGGAGACTTCACGAACACCGCCAACGTCACGGGAACCGACCCGATCTCGGGGACCGTCAGCTCCAGTGACACCGCCGACGTCACCCTGATTGTCCCCGGCATCACGATCGAGAAGACCACCAGTACGCCTCAGGTGGTTGTCGGAGGCGACGCCACGTTTACTATCACGGTTACCAACAGCGGCACGGCCCCACTAGATCCAGTGGTCGTCTCCGACTCGCAAGCGCCGGATTGTGCTCGAAACCTCGGCGCTATGGTCGCCGGAGCCGTGGTGAGTTATGACTGCACCCTGGTCGGAGTACTCGGCGACTTCACCAACTCGGCTACCGCCACCGGTACCGACGCCTCAGGAAGCGACGTGACGAGCACCGACACCGCAGCTGTTGATGCGATCTCCCCGGAGATCCTGGTGTCGAAGACTCCTGACAGCCAGTCCGTGATCGTCAATGGTCAGGCGACGTTCACGATCACGGTCACCAATGTTGGTGACGTGCCCCTGACCGACGTGACCGTTTCCGACCCACTCGCACCGAACTGTGACAGCGTCATCGGTGACCTGCCCGCGAGTACATCCACCAGCTATGACTGCACGCTGTCGCCGATTACGGGCGACTTCACCAACACCGCGAATGTCAGCGGCACCCATCCGGTGTCCGGCCCGGTCCAGTCCAGCGACACCGCCGACGTCACAGTGCTGACCCCGGCGGTCAACATTACCAAGACGACGTCTACCCCGACCGTTCGTTATGGCGCCGATGCGACCTTCGACATCGTGGTCACCAACTCCGGTCAAACCGACCTGGCCAACGTGGTGGTCAGCGACCCGCAGGCACCAGACTGTGATCGCACGTTTGCGGCCATCGCCCTAAGTGCCAGCGAGTCCTACTCCTGCACAATGACAAACGTGACCGCTCCCGTGACCAACACGGCCACCGTGAACGCCGAAGACGCCGTCGGAAATACGGTGTCCAGCAGCGATGATGCCAGCGTTGACGTGATCGACCCCACCATCGAAATCCAAAAGACTCCGGATCTGCAGCAGCTACTCGCTGGGGAAACCGCAACATTCGACATCACGATCACCAATCAGGGCGACGTGGCATTGACCGCGATCAGTGTGACCGATCCGGCCGCTCCCGGTTGTGATCAGGCGGTTCCGGATCTTGCCCCAGGAGCCAACTTCACCTACACCTGCACCCTCGACAATGTGACCTCCGATTTCACGAACACCGCCGTGGTCGATGCCACCGATCCGCTGGGGCTTTCCCTGAGCGACTCCGACGACGCAGTAGTGGACGTGGTCAATCCAGGCATCGACATTCAGAAAACGCCTGACGGCCAGATGATCCTTGACGGTGGCGTCGCTACATTCACGCTGACCGTCACGAACAACGGCGATCAGGACATCGCGGATGCCAGTATTTCGGATCCGGCTGCTCCCCTGTGTGACGTGGCATCAACCGGCCCGATCGCCGTAGGCGGTACGTTCTCGATCACCTGTGACTCGCCGGCCCTGACCGATGACATTGTGAACGTTGCAACGGTTGACGGGAGCGATGTTCTGGGCAACCCAGTTTCGGCATCCGACGACGCTGCGGTCGACGTGATCCATCCGGGTATAAGCGTGGACAAAACCCCCGATGCGCAGGCCGTGGTGGTCAATGGCACCGCCAACTTCGTGATCACGGTTGCCAACACGGGTGACGTTGACCTCACCACTGTCACCGTCTCAGATCCGCAAGCCCCAGACTGTGACGCGGTAATCCCGCTGCTCGCGGCCGGAACATCATCCACGATCAACTGCTCTCTCTCGCCAGTGCCGGCAGACTTCACCAACACCGTCGACGTCACCGGAACCGACCCGTTGGACAATGAGTTGACTGCCAGCGATACCGCCGATGTAACCGTACTGGTACCCGGACTCAGCGTCTCCAAGGGTCCGGACTACCAGGTCATCCCAGTAAACGGTGACGCCACTTTCACTATCACGGTCACGAACTCCGGACAAACCCCGTTGGCCAACGTCGTGTTGGACGACCCGCTTTCTCCGGTGTGTAACAGCACAATCGCCGCTCTTGCGGTTGGCCAGACCTCCAGCTACGACTGCACGGTCACCACGGTTGCCTCGGACTTCATCAATGAGATCACGGCCACCGGAACCGACCCGGTGGGGGGAACGGTCACCAGTACCGACGACGCCATAGTTGATGTGATCGCGCCGGCGATCAGCATCGAGAAGACTCCCGACACCCAGACCATCCTGGCGGGCAGCGACGCGACCTTCACCATCACCGTGACAAATATCGGAGATGTGGCCCTCACCGGCGTCACCGTTACCGACCCGGCCACACCGGCCTGTGATCTACTGATTGGCGACCTCGCACCTGCAGCAGATTCTATGTACACCTGCGTCCAGAACGGTGTTACTGCATCGTTCACGAACCAAGCTGACGCCACCGCCTCGGATCCCGCCGGCGGCACGGTCACCGACTCTGACACAGGCGACGTCGTGGCCATCCAGATCGGATCGGTCACCGGGCTGGTCTTCCTTGACGCTGATGCCGACGCCCTTTTCAACAACAGCGACACACAGCTCGGCACCGTTCAGGTGAATCTGATCGATGGTGCGGGCAACATATTCGCAATTACGACTACCGAACCCGACGGGTCGTATACCTTCCTTGATGTGCCCGTCGGGGACTACACCGTTGACGTTGTCGAGAACGATCCCAACATTCCGGCCGGCAGCATTCTTACCACCGCCAACGATCCCCAGCCCGTGACCGTAGTGGCGAATAGCCAGACCACCGGAACCGATGTTGGATTCGCACCACCCTCGATTCTCACCGGCCGGGCGTTCAACGACGCCGACAGCAACGGCGTAGATGGTGGCGAGCCCGGAGTTGGTGCAGTAACGGTGAACGTGTGGCGTGACACCACCGGTGACGGCACGCCGGACACCGTTGTGGGTTCCACACTTACGGCTTCCAACGGCACCTGGACGGTTGACGCACTTCTCGCCGGTACCTACGCCGTCGAGTACGTGACCCCGGCGGGTCAGGTTGTCACCTTGCAAGACGTTGGGAGCGACGACACCGTCGATTCCGATATCGATCCGATCACGGGCTTCACTTCGGAGATCGCCCTCGCTACGGGCACGACCATCGGTGACCTGGACGCGGGCTACTACCCGCCGGCTACCATCGGCGATCTAGTGTTCTCCGATGCCGATGGCAACGGGATCTTTGACAGCGGTGAAGTTGGTCAGGGTGGCGTCAATGTGGTGGCCACCTGGGCCGGCCCGGACGGCACGCTCGGTAACGGCGACGACCAGACCTTCAGCACAACATCTGCTTCCGACGGCTCTTATCAGATCGCCGGACTGCCGGGTGGGGTTTACTCGGTCATCGTGATCGAACCGCTGGGCTCGACGGTTACCACGGGCAACGATCCGATTCAGATCACGCTGCCCACCGGTGCGGTGAACAACGATATTGACTACGGACTCGACGGAAACGGCGTGGTTGGCGGGTCCGTATACGTGGACACGGACAATGACGGCATCAAGGATGTTGGTGAGGCCGGGTTGGAGAACGTGGCCATCACCCTGACGGGGAATGACGCCAATGGTGTTGGCGTGTCATTGAGCACCGTCACGGACATCAACGGTGACTACATCTTCGCCAACCTCAATGGTGGCACGTACACCATCACCGAGGCCCAGCCCAGCGCGTTCTTGGATGGCATCGACACTGTCGGTACCGCTGGCGGCGACAACTCGGTCAATGATGTAATCAGCAACGTAGTGTTGCCGCTGAACTTCAGCGCCTTCGGCTACAACTTCGGCGAAATCGCACCCTCGAGCCTCAGCGGCACGGTGCGCCTCACCTCCGGCGAGCCGATCCAGGGTGTCACCATCACCCTCACTGGTACCGATGATCTAGGCGCCACCGTGAACGCGTCGGTCGTGACCGGACCCGACGGTCTGTTCACCTTCGCTACACTTCGGCCCGGGAATTACACCGTGACCGAAACCCAACCCGTCATCTACGGCGAGGGTGGGGAGACGGCAGGAACTGCAGGCGGCGACACAGCCACCAACGTCATCTCCAATATCCTGTTGATCTCGGGCACCACTGGCACCGACTATGTGTTCGCTGAAACCAGTGCGCTTCTCAGCGGTACGGTCTACTCCGACGTAGACAACTCGGGCACGCTGGACGCCGGTGAGAACGGCATTCCCGGCGTAACCCTCACCTTGACCGGGACCGATCTCAACACCAACCCGGTCTCGATGAACACTTTGACCGCGGCCGACGGGACCTATTCCTTCGGTGGTCTCCTGCCCGGGACCTACACGATCACCGAGCTCCAGCCTGTGGCGTACGCCGATGGTGCCGAGACGGTAGGGTCGCTGGGCGGCGACGCCTCGGTCAACGATCGGATCAGCGCGATCAACGTGCTTGCCGGTGAAACCGGAACCGGATACAACTTCGGCGAAACCGGCACCGTCGTCACGGGCAGTGTCTTCCTGGACCTCAACGCGGACGGAACCAACAACGCTGGCGACACCCCCTTGGCCGGAGTCATCGTCGAACTGCTCGATGCCGCCGGCAACCAGGTGGCTGTGACGTCCACTACTTCCACCGGTGACTACAGCTTCAGCGGTCTCTTCCCGGGCAACTACATCGTTCACGAAATTCAACCCGCCGAGTGGGGCAGCACAACTCCGAACGAGATCCTCTTCACCCTTACCACGGCGGGCGCCAGCGGATTGGACTTCGGCGAGAAGGCCGGCTCGATCAGTGGTGTGGCCTTCGCCGATGATGAGTTCGATGGAATCAGCTCGGGCGACGTAGCTGTTCTTGGCGTGACGGTCAACTTGGTGGACAGCTCCGGTGCCACTGTTGCCACAGCCACTACCGATGGGGATGGTGCGTATGCGTTTACCAGTCTCCCTGCAGATACCTACGCCGTAGTTATCACGCCCCCGGCAGGGTCGACGTTCTCGCCGGCCGACGTGGGTAGCGACGACACGATCGATTCCGACTTCGATCCCAGCAGCGGCAGTACTCTGGTTTCGCTCACCGGTGGACAAGACGTAGAGAATGTCGATGCCGGTCTCACGCCGATCAACCACGATGCTGGTGTGGTTGTGACCGTTCCGGAGACCACCTACCGGGTGAACGAAGACGTGCCGTTCACCGTGGTTGCCACGAACAACTCCAACGTTGCGGTTGACGGCGGGTTGAAGTTGGTGATGACCGTGCCCTCAGATGTCGTGGTGATCTCGGCCGTGGCCGACGGATGGACCATCACCCAGACTGGCACCGTCCTCACCGCAACCTTCGCTGAGCCTCTGGCACTCAATCAGGCAGCTCCGCTGATCGTGATCACCATGCAACGGCCAACAGCCGGAGCCCTGTCGCTCGACGCAACCGTTTCTTTCCTCGATCCGACGATCGACGATGACAATGCCAACAACGATGCTTCGGCCGCAGCCGTGACCGTGACACCGCCCAACCGTTTGCCCGTGCCTACGCCGTCGCTACCGGTGACCGGCGTGACGACGGCACTGCTGTTGATCGTAGGCGGGTTCTTCCTCTTCTCCGGCAAGAGCCTCACCTTCTTCGCCGGCCGAACTCGCAAAGAGGACGACGAAGAGTCCTGACGCGTTATTCGGCGCTAGTGGAATTGTCGCCTTCACTCTCGACGGAGTCGGTAGTAGCACCGGCGGCGAGGTTGTTCCACAGCTGGAGTGTGATGCTCTCGTCGAGCTGGCCGGCGCTTCGGGTCAGCACGCGATTGTCGCCGTCGAGGTACACGACATACGGGAAGCTTTGCCCGCCCATGCTGTTGAATGCGATACTGGCGGCGCTGTCACGCATGGTGGGTACCGTCCAGTTCTCCCGGTTCAGCCAGGTCTCGGGCGGATAGTTCGCCCCGGGCTGTTCAACGTTGACACCGGTGGACACGGCGTAGAGGTCGATTTCGTCGGGCTTTTGACCAGTGTCGATGAGGTTCTGAATCACCGGCACTTCCTGCTGACAGAACTGGCAGAAGTGGGCCAGGAAATAGACTGCTTTGGGTCGACCGTCGGGTCCGATCTGGATCTCTTCCTCATCGAAGGTGGTTCCGATGAGGGTGGGGGCTACTTGGCCGATCACTCCATCGTTGGAAATGTCGGTCACGGACACGCCAGCGTCGCTGGGGTAATCCGGAATCGGTGATCCCTCGACGGTCACATCGGAAACTTGGGGTCCGCTGGCCAGATCGGTGTCCCGATTGGTGGCGAGGAAGGCCACGGCACCGAGCCCCACAACCACCAGAGCGATGATGGCGATGGTGAAACCGCGCCCGGAGCTGTCGTTGGCGGTTATCGCAGGGGCCGAGACCTTCCCAGGGGTGGTGGGCGCCTTGAAGGTCTGCTTGTTTTTGGGGGTTGTGGGCGAGGACATCTACGCCACCTTTCGTGTATTGAGAAGAATCAGGGTGATGACCCCGGCGAAACCGATGCCCGCCATGGTGGGGATAGTGATGAAGCCGAACTCGTTGATCCAGCGAACCGAGCACGGGTTGTTCACGTCGCAGAACGTGCCGCTCTCACCGATGTACTGGTCATAGCGATGGTAGGCCGAAACGACGATGCCGAACGACGCGAGCCCGAGGGCAATCCACTTCAGAGCGGCCACCTTTGTGAACACCGCGATGATGAGGATGATTGCCGCTGGATACATGAAGAAGCGCTGAACCCAACACAGCCGGCACGCCGTGTAGTTGGCAATTTCTGACATGTACAACGAGCCGAGCATGCAGGTTGTGGCAATCGCTGCCGCCAGTTCCAGCGACACCGGCTTGAGCGTCCGGGCAACTCCGAGGGAACCCGAGGTCGCCAGGTCAGCGATGATGCCAACGATCCCAGCAACCACCAAAAGGCTCAACAATGCGAAGAAGAACGAAACGAACTGGGGAGTCATGCGGCGACCATTGTGCTACACCGCTTGGTGGTTGAGGTGGCGCGGCGAGAAGGTTTCCACCGCCTGCAAGGAGGAGGGAACGCTACTCGAGACAGATCGATCATGGCATCCGGTTGGATCATGATAGGCCTTTCGGCCTAGGCAGT
Organism: Acidimicrobiales bacterium; assembly: GCA_013003535.1. Classification (GTDB taxonomy): domain Bacteria; phylum Actinomycetota; class Acidimicrobiia; order Acidimicrobiales; family SZUA-35; genus JABDIY01. Next base: position 13,495 of record JABDIY010000168.1, read on the forward strand.
AGAAGGTTGAGCTGCGGCCCCGAACGGGCCGAAAAGGGTTGTACGAGGGGTCATCCACTACCCTATCGACGTGCCTGAATCACCAATCCAAGCCAAGCTGCTTGATCTCCAGGACCGACGAGCCGAGGCGCTCAAAGGCGGCCCTGAACGGGCTGTGGCTCGCCAGCGCGAAAAGGGCAAGATGCTGGCCCGGGAGCGCATCGAGTACCTGTTGGATCCCGGTTCCTTCCATGAGCTTGATCTGCTGGCGCGCAGCCAGACCGGCGCCGAGCGTCCATACACCGATGGCGTCATCACCGGCTGGGGCATGATCGATGGAAGAAAGGTCTTCGTCTCGAGCCAGGATTTCACCATCATGGGCGGTTCGCTAGGGCAGACCTTCGCTGCAAAGATGCACAAGTTGATGGATCTAGCCATTTCGGTCGGTGCACCGATGATCGGTTTGAACGATGGTGCCGGCGCCCGCATCCCCGAGGGTGTTGTCAGCCTGGACGGCTACGGCGGGTTGTTTTATCGGAACGTTCAGGCGTCCGGCGTGGTGCCGCAGATCAGCGTGATCTTGGGACCTTGTGCTGGCGGAGCGGTTTACAGCCCGGCCATGACCGATTTCATTTTCATGGTTCGGGAAACGAGCCACATGTTCATCACCGGCCCCGACGTCGTAAAAACCGTGACCGGCGAAGAGGTAACCTTGGAGGAGCTCGGTGGCGCCGGCAGCCATTCCACCAAGTCCGGAGTAGCTACCTTCACCGCCGCCGATGAAAAGTCCGTCCTCGACGATGTCCGATACTTACTCGGCTTCTTGCCCAGCAATAACTCCGATCCGGCCCCGTACCAGGACATGGGCGACGACCCGGGCCGCACCTGCGACGAGCTCGACTCCCTGTTACCCGACTCCTCCAACCGGCCCTATGACATGAAGAAAGTGGTCACTTCGGTTCTGGACGACGGCGACTTCTGTGAATACCACGCATCGTGGGCGCCCAGTATCGTGTGCGGATTCGGGCGTCTCGACGGGCATCCGGTTGGTGTTGTAGCCAATCAGCCAATGGTCCTTGCCGGTGTCCTCGACATCGAGTCATCGTCGAAGGCGGCCCGGTTTGTCCGCACCTGCGATGCGTTCAACATCCCGTTGGTCACCTTCGTCGATGTACCCGGCTTTCTCCCCGGCGTTGATCAGGAGTACGGCGGGATTATCCGTCACGGGGCCAAGTTGCTCTACGCCTATTGCGAGGCCACCGTTCCCCGAATCCAAGTGATCACCCGCAAGGCCTACGGAGGGGCGTATGTGGTGATGGACTCAAAAGGCATTGGCTCGGATCTTTCCTATGCCTGGCCCACAGCCGAGCTAGCCGTCATGGGACCAGAAGGCGCCACCGACATCGTCTACCGACGCGAAATCCAGTCGGCGGCAGACCCTGCCACCCGTCGAACCGAGCTGATCGACCAATACAAGACCGAATTCGCCAACCCCTGGATCGCCGCCGAGCGGGGCTACGTGGACGACGTGATCGAACCCCACGAGACTCGGCGCAAACTCATCGCCGGATTCGACATGCTCCGCTCCAAAGCCGAAGAACTCCCGGCCCGGAAGCACGGAAACGTGCCACTGTGATATTGGCTCCGCTCGTTCCTCGCTCTGCGGCTCGCTCCGCTCAATGCCGGATCATCTATGCTGCTCCGACTCTCTGCAGCCTCACGGGTCGTTTCACCCTCGTCCCCGCCAATGTTTGACATCAACGTTTCGCCAATACCCACTGACGAGGAGGCTGCCGCCATCGCGGCAGTGATGGTGGTGTTGGGCCAGAGTTCTGCCGCCTCACCTTCAGAATCGCCAGCTCCATCGGCCTGGCGTTTCAGCAAGCGCTGGTGGCTGAAGAAGCCGCGATACTCCAGGCGGTAACGGCTGGCTGGTCTTCGCTGTGCCGCTCCAGAATCTGACTCGGAAGCTCATTCGGCTTTTCGGTGCGTTCACAGCTCTGTAATTGGGGTAGAACGGAAGCATGACCCTGGCTGCAATCGTTTTCGGCTCCCTTGGCACCATCACAGAGACCTCTGAGCTACATCGGGCGGCATTCAACCAGGCGTTCGAGCACCACGGTCTCGAGTGGCGGTGGTCGAAGGAGACCTATGCCAGCCTGCTCAAAGTGATCGGCGGCCGGCAGCGGATCCTGGAGTTCGCTCAACAGCAGGGACAGAACGATGTCTCGCCGGATCGGGCTACGGAAATTCACGAGTGGAAGACGGATCGGTATGCGGGCCTGGTTGCGGAATCAGACAATCTCCTACGGTCGGGCGTGGTGCGCCTCGTCGCCGAAGCAAAGGAAGCGGGCTTACTGGTGGGCTTCGCGACCGGCACTTCGCTGAAAAACATCACGTCGAACCTGGACGCCGTTCCCGAAGACATCTCTCTGGATGACTTCGATGGTTACACCGTGCGCGGCGATCTCGATGAGGTAAAACCCGCCCCTGATGCTCACCTTCTCTGCATGACCCGTTTGGGCGTCCGCCCCAGCGAAACGATCGCTATCGAAGACACCGCCGACGGGGTTGCATCGGCTTCGGTTGCCGGCGCGCTTGTGGTGGCGACACCGGGGGATTATGCCGTCGGCCAAGATTTTTCCAGTGCCGCAGTGGTGCTCAGCGGTCTTGGTGATCCCGACCGGCCGGCGCTGGTGGTCGGCAGAGGGCCGGCATTGCCCGCGGGAATGGTGACGATCGACTGGTTGCGAGATTTGCTGGCCGCCCGCCGACACTGAACATGGGGGCCTTCGATTCGTTCTGCCTGCTCAGTCGTGAGCGGGGACGGCTACTTCGATGCGGTCCTGGCGCCACTCGCGAGCAGATTCCAGTGCGGTTTCGGCGGCGTCCATGATCTCGTTCACACCGAACGCGTGAGCGGGATAACACGCCACTCCCGCCCACAGGGTGAACCCGCTGCGGCTGGTGAGGATCTGCCGACGAATGCGTTCCACGGTCCAGATCGCGCCGTTTTCGGGCGTGTCTTCCAGCAGGAGCGCAAAGTAACCGTTGCGGAGACGGCAGGCGGTGTCGGCCTCGCGCAGGGTGATACGAACCGCTTCGGCCACCAGCTCCGGTTCGGCTTCGAATGGTTCGGTGTCCGGCAGACCTTCAACAACCTCGAGGAGGACGACGGCCACCGGCCGGAGGTGGCGCCGGGCGGCAGCGATTCGGCTCTCGATGGCAACGTTGAAAAAGTTCTCGCTGAACAGACCGGTGGAGGTGTCGGTGAGGGCGTCGGGGTTGGTGGCACCACTCCCGCTGACCTCGCCAAAGGCCACGGAGTCCAGCTCGGAGCGAAGCTTCTCCTCGGTCTCCTGGCTTTCGGACCGAACGGAGCGAAGCTCATCTTCTACCAGGCGTTGGATTGCTGCTTGCTCATCGAGTTGTTGGGCCAGCCGAACGCCGGCGACGCCGGCCGCCAAGCCGAGAAGGCCGGCGACTCCGGCAAAGATCTGCTGCTCGAAGGCAACGGCAATAAGACCCGTGATCAACGAGAGAATGCCGGTCACAAGACCAGGAAGTGCAGACCTACCACTCATCGATAGAACCATCGGCGTTTGTACACAGAACTGTAGGTTAGTAGGCCTTAGGTCCGGTGGGCTTGAATGAGGTCGTAGAGCTCAGTGATGATCGCACCGATGTCATAGTCCTTGGGCGTGAAGATGGCTGATACGCCGGCGTCGAGGAGTGGTTGATGGTCGTCGGGAGGAAGAATCCCGCCCACCACAACCGGCACGTCCACCCCGGCCGCCCGAATGGCCTTCACCGTGGCCGGAATGAGCTCACGGTGACTCCCGGAGAGAATGCTCAGTCCGACGGCGTCAACGTCTTCATCTCGGGCGGCGGTGGCGATTTGCTCCGGTGTGAGCCTGATGCCCTGATAAATGACTTCCATGCCAGAATCTCGGGCGGCGATGGCGATCTGTTCGGCACCGTTGGAGTGGCCATCGAGACCGGGCTTGCCGACCAGGAGCCGCGGCGGGCCCAGCGGGTCGGCGGCGATCCGCGTGGCCAATTTCCTCAATGAGCCGCTGGTGGGTGTACCGGCGGTCCCGGCTACGCCGGTCGGGGCTCGGTACTCTCCAAAGACCTGGCGGAGGCACTCAGCCCACTCACCGGTGGTCCCTCCGGCTCGGGCCAATTCGAGGCTGGCCTCCATGATGTTTTCCTCGCTGGCCGCAGCCGCTTGGAGTTGTTGGAGCGCCTTCTCCACCGCGATTGTGTCACGTGCCTCCTTCCACGCTGCCACGTTGGCCTCCATCTCGGCGCCGACCGCCGGATCTACCACCAGGATGCTTTCGCCTTCGCTGAGGGGTGACGGCGTGGTTTCTGTGAAGCTGTTCAGCCCTACCACGGTTTGGTCGCCGGATTCGATGCGCCGGATTCGTGCCGCATGGCTGACCACCAGTCGGCGTTTCAATTCGCCGATCGCTGCAAACGCCCCACCCATGGCCTGGACGTCATCAAATTCGGCCAGCGCAGCTTCGGCCAATTCGGCGGTTTTTCGTTCCACCACCACCGAGCCTGTGAAGATGTCGTCGTATTCCAGCAGATCGGTCTCGTGCGCCAGCACTTGCTGCATGCGGAGCGACCACTGCTGATCCCAGGGGCGGGGAAGTCCCAGCGCTTCGTTCCAGGCGGGGAGTTGGAGCGACCGGGCACGGGCGTCGGCCGAGAGCGTGACGCCCAACATTTCCAATACGATGCGCGGCACATTGTTCTCGGGTTGAGCTTCGGTGAGGCCAAGACTGTTCACTTGAACGCCGTATCGGAACCGTTTCGCCTTGGCGTCGGTGATTCCATAGCGGTCGGTGAGGAGCCGATCCCACAGCTGGGTGAACGCCCGCATTTTGCAGACTTCTTCAATGAATCGGAGGCCGCTGTTCACGAAGAAGCTGACGCTGGCAACGATCTGGATGAATCGGTCGTCGTCCACCTGGTCGGACTCCTTCACCGCATCGAGGATGTCGATAGCGGTGGCCAGTGAGTAGGCCAGCTCTTGGACCGGCGTTGCCCCAGCCTCTTGCAGGTGATAGCTGCACACATTCATAGGGTTCCAACGAGGAACCTGTTTGGAGCAGAATGCGAACATGTCCACGGTCAGGCGGCGACTTTCGGCCGGGCCGAAGATGAAGGTGCCGCGGCTCAGGTATTCCTTGACGATGTCGTTCTGGGTGGTGCCGCGGAGACTGGTCCAGTTGACCCCCTGTCGTTCGGCCGTCACCAGGTAGAGGGCCAGCAACCACGGTGCGGGCGCATTGATCGTCATCGACGTGTTCGTCTCGCCCAAAGGAATGCCGTCGAAGAGTGCTGCCATGTTGCCGGCGTGGGCGATCGGCACCCCAACCTTGCCGACCTCGCCCTTGGACAGGATGTGGTCCGGGTCATACCCGGTCTGGGTGGGCAGGTCGAACGCGACCGAAAGCCCCGTTTGACCTTTGGCCAGGTTCGTTCGATAAAGCTGGTTTGATGCTGCGGCGGTGGAGTGGCCTGAGTAGGTGCGCATCATCCAGGGTCGAGTAGGCCTCGGAGATGGTTGGTCACCAGGAGTGATTGTCATGAGAGGGCGTCTTTCGATGCGAGCGACTGCAGCGCGGCCGGGTCGGCGAAGGGGGGCGGTGGGGAAAGCGCGAGAGCGTCTTCCAGCAGTTTGGCGTAGTCGGTACGGGCAACGTCAAATGCCCCAAGGGACACAAGGTGTTCAGTGGTCCACTGGGTGTCGATGATGCTGCCAGGGACCATCTCCATGATTCTGGCCAGTGCCATGAGTGCAACCTTGGACGCGTCACGTCGGCGGTGGAACATGGACTCTCCGGCAAAGAGCCCGCCGACCGAGATGCCGTAGAGCCCACCTGCCAGGCCGTCGGTGTCCCAGGCTTCGACGCTGTGGGCATAGCCCTGGTGATGGAGTTCGGTGAAGGCATCCAGAATGGGGCGGTTGATCCAACCCATCGGCCGAGCAGGGTCGGCGCACGCCGAAATGACCTCATCGAAGGAAGTGTTGAGACGAATCTCGTATCGCTTCGCCGCCTGTTGCAATGATCGTGGCACTCGCAGGTGGCCCGGCAGGAAGATGCCTCGAGGGTTGGGGGAGAACCAGGCGATGCGTCGCCGAACCGGCATCGGGAAGTATCCAGCGCGGTACGCCCGAAGGAGGGCGGGCACGGTGAGGTCCGACGGGACGCTGATCATCTCCACCGAGGGCGGCAATTCACTGATCGGCGGGAAGTTCCATTCGGTCGGGTGGGGATGGTTGCGGATCTGTCAATCTCCGTAGTTGAAGAAACCCTGACCGCTCTTGCGGCCCAGGTGACCATTCTCCACCATCTTGGTCAAAAGGGGAACCGGTTCGTAGTTCGGTTCGGCGAACGCCTTGGCCAATGTCCCGAGAATAGACACAGCGGTGTCCAGGCCGATGAGGTCGAGCAGGGCCAGTGGACCCATTGGCATGTTGCAGCCACCCTGCATCGCCAGGTCGATATCAGCCGCAGTAGCCGTTCCCGCCTCGGCCATACGTACCGCGTTATTGAGATACGGAAACAGCAGTGCATTGACCACGAAACCTGCTACATCCTTCACGCGAACCGGGGTCTTCCCGCAATCGCTGACAAAGGCAGCGGCCCGAGCCACGGTGTTCTCGGTGGTCACATCGGGCACCACGATTTCTACGAGTTCCATCAGCGTGGCCGGGTTGAAGAAGTGGATCCCGCATACCTGTCCTGGACGGGAGGTGGCGATTGCGAGCTCGGTGACCGGAAGGGTGGACGTATTGGTAGCGAGGATCGTGTCGGCAGCACAGACCCGATCCAATTCGGCAAAAACTTCTCGCTTGATGTCCATGTTTTCAGCAACAGACTCGATCACGATCCCGGCACCGGCGAGCTCGTGGTAGCTGGTGGTACGGCGCACCCTGGTCAACAGGGCTGCGGCCTCCTCGGGAGTTCGTTTTTCTTTCTTCACCTGGCGCGCCATGGACCATTCGATGATTGCGAAAGCGGCATCGGCGCTGGCCTGGCTACGCCCTTTCAGGATCACCGAGAATCCGGCCGCGGCTGCTACCTCAGCGAGCCCCGCCCCCATGATTCCGGTTCCGACAACGCCGATCTCGTGTTCGTTGGATCCCATGTTACTCAAAGGTAGCTTTTCAGACCATGAATGGGAAGCTGGCTCTGAAACAGGGGTTGAATCACCCAGGCAGGCTGGTCGAATGCAAAGGGAGTGTAAAGACGAGTGAGATCTAGCCCGGACCCGTAGACAGCGTCGTCCCCTCCTTGTAGAACCTCTTGAAGCCTGTATGAGCAACTTGAAAGAGGCACACGCATGAACGTCAATCCAACCACTCACCCGTCGACCGTCCGGACCATTATTCTTTCAACCGCCGCCCTTGCCCTCGCGCTCTCCGCGTCCGCGGGCCTGAGTATTTCGGCCCTTTGGGTAGCCCCGCTGATTGCGGTTGCCGCATCTTTCACCAAGCTGGTGATCGATCAGTCCCTGCCCGATCATCAGGTGGTAGCCAGCGTGGCCACTCCGATGTCCACGGGAGCCACTCAGACCGACATTTTCATCTAGCAGCGATCGAAAGAATGATGAGCGCAGTTCCATTGGATTCGTCCCGCCGCTGCGCGATCTCTGCCTGAGCTAGATTTTCGGATGTGGCAAGTGTTCTGGTAATCGAAGATGAGCTGGTATTCGCGACGGCCATAGTTCGATTCCTTGAGACCGAGGGTTATGAGGTGTCGCTCGCCTTGAATGCGGAAGAAGGGCTGCAGCAATTCGCCGAACAGCCGCCTGATGCAATTCTCCTTGATCTCCGCCTACCCGACTCCGACGGGTTCAACGTTTGCCGTGAGATCCGCATCCAATCCGACGTTCCGATCATCATCCTGTCCGCTCGCGATGATGAGATGGACAAGGTCATCGGTCTCGAACTCGGCGCTGATGACTATGCAACCAAAGACATGTCGCACCGGGAACTGCTGGCTCGAATTAGAGCGGTCACCCGTCGTTCAGGGCCCAATGAGGTCACTGGGCATCTCGCTGAGGTGGGGAAGCACACCGTCAATCGAGCCGCCCGCTCTGTCACCGACGACGAGGGAGCAACGGTGGATCTCACCCAAATCGAGTTTGATCTACTGCTGTATTTTCTGGACCAGCCCGGCGTTGCATTGCGAAGAGAGCAGATTTTCAACGATGTATGGCACCAAGAGGGCCTCGGGTCGAGCCGAACAATTGACGCCCACGTTGTTTCTTTGCGCAGCAAGATACCTGACCTCAATGTCTCCGCGATTCGGGGAGTCGGCTATCGCTTCGAGGGTACAGATCTCACTCGTTCGGCAGGGCGGCAGTCCACCCGTCCAAGCACTCGATGAGAGAGGGGAGTGCCGCTCTCACAGAAGCAATGAAGGGAGCGGGCGAGAGTTGGTCCTTCACAGCCTGCTCGCCGTCCAGTGCCAGACGAGCAACCTCTTCCATCCCAACTGTGCGAGCAGCACCCGCCAGGCTGTGGAGCGCTGCGCTTTGCTCGGGCTGGGTCAGAGCGTCCACACCGAGAATGAAAGCTTCGGCTTCATCACGAAAAAGCTTTGCCACTTCAATCATGAATGCGCGACTCTGCCCTGTACCCCGATAGAGCTCTTCGAGCACGTGGTGATTCAACGATCGAGACGGCTTGTCTTTCATGACTGTCAGACCGTAGACCAGTCTGAGTTGCGGCCGTCGTCTCCGACGATCAGGGATGAAGTGGCATCAGGCTGCTCCAGAGAATTGAAGGCTGCCGCATGACCAATCCCGAGCTACTCGAGTTGCAGGGTTCCCGACTTGGCGACGAATACCCGTCCTCTTATGGGAGCATCCTTCTGTGATGAGACAGGGATTCAGGCTTCGGATGCGGGTTTTGGTGGCCGCCATTCTCGGGCTTTTTTCGCTCACCCTGGCGGGCATTCTGTACTCACAACGATCGGTAACTGACGAAGCGATCGGCGCCGGGATGCAGTCCATTCTCGTCAACGCTGCCGACGGGATGGTTCCCCGAACCCAGCGATTCATCGAGGATGCGCTCAAGGAAGTAGTGCTCACTGAATCACTTCTGTCCTCCAACATCGTCGAAGACAACGAAGAGCTAGCGGGCTACTTCGGCAGCCGGCTCGCCAATGATCCTTATCTGTCCGGAATGTTCTACGGCACCGCAAATGGTGAGTTTCTCTTCGTCAACAGGTCGGATCGGGTGAGCTCGGATGGTTACCGCACCAAAACGATTTCGGTACAGGACGGGATCCGAGCAGTGGACCTGGACTACAGCAACGCCGACTTTGAGGTAGTCGAGAGCGAGACCGACCCGAATGACGTCTACGATCCCCGCACTCGACCGTGGTATGACGCCGCACTGGCAACGGAGGGACCGACATTCACCGACCCCTACGTTTTCTTCACGAGTCAAAGCCCCGGAGTGACAGCGTCTGTAGCGGTACTCGAGGGGGAACAAGTCATAGGCGTCGTCGGCGTCGACATCGACTTGGCCCAGCTGTCTGCATTTCTCTCGGACCTGAAACTCGGTGACAACGGCGCGGCATTCATCATCAGCGGTGGTGGCAACGTGATCGCGCTGGAGGATCCCGACCGGATAACAGCAAACGGGGGCGATGGTTTCCGTCTGGCCACGGTGGAGGAGATCGGCGACCCACTTCTGGTTACCACGTCCAAGCGACTGGTGCCCGAGGGTCAACTGAACGAAGCAGAGTTCTTCGCCGTCGAGGATGGAGACTCAACCCACCACATCTTTGTGGCTCCCATAGACCAAACCGACTGGTTCTTGGGGATCTCATTGGATGATCAGGACTTCCTCGGAGAACTCCGTAGTGTGCAACGAAACAACACGATCGTCACCGTTGCGCTCAGCCTCGTCGGCGTCATCGGCGCTTGGCTCCTTATTCAGAACGTTGCCGGCCCGCTTTCGCACCTGCGGGAACGGGCTGCCGAGGTGGAGAACGGCGTGTTCTCCGCACCGAAACCGGTCAGCTATCGGGTGAGAGAGTTTCAGCGGACGGCGGATGCATTTGACCACATGGTCCAGAGTCTCAACCAGAAGGACTCTGAGAACAAAGACCTTCTCAACGCCCTGGAGCGACGAGTGGCGGAGCGAACCGCTGACCTGAAGAAGCAAAATTTGATTCGGAAGAATGCCGAACGGCGAGCCGAAGAGGCAAGCGCGGCCAAGTCCGAATTCCTGGCGCACATGAGCCATGAGATTCGCACTCCGCTCAACGGGATCATGGGTTTGGCCGAACTCACCAAGATCCAGGCTCATGGCCCGGTGGGTGATAGTCGCTACGTCGAGTATGCAAATGACATTCATGGGGCCGCCACGCATTTGCTCGGATTGGTCGGCGAGACGCTCGATCTCGCGCAGGTGGAGGCGAAGAAACTGACGCTTGACGAGGAGTGGTCCGATCTGGAACTACTGGTTGCCCAGGCTGTTCGACTGCTGGGCACCTCTTCACGCGATCGCGATGTTGCGGTCGTTCACGAGGTGGGCGATCCGATCGTGGCGCTCGTGGATCGGAGACGGTTCAGTCAGATTCTGCTCAACCTGATCTCCAACGCAGTGAAGTTCTCACCGGCCGGTGAGACCGTGACCGTTTCGACCATGGTTGCCGACGGGTCCCCCTCGGTGTCCGTGGTGGACCGTGGCGCGGGCATGTCAACGGCCGACCTTCGTGTGGCGATGGCACCGTTCGGACGTGTTGGCGACTCTTTTGACCCAACGAAACCCGGAACTGGCCTTGGCCTTCCGATCGCACAGGCGCTCGCCGAAGCTCATGACGGGGATATCGAACTGATCAGCAGCATCGGGGTAGGTACGACGGTTGTCGTACGGCTCCCTCCGGATCGACTCGCCACCGAAGCGGATTCGAAAAAGGCGGCCTCAGCGAAGGGGCTGTAGGGATTCGAGGACGTTGCTCACGTCGCTGATCGTCACGGGCTTGCCGAGATAGGCGTCGAAGCCACGCTTCCGATAGTGGATTGTCCCATCGGAACGCGCATGAGCGGTTACCGCGATGAGGAAAGGAAGGTCGGTGCCGGTCTCCCGAACCTTGATCACCAAATCCGTTCCGCTGAGGCCAGGCAACTGGATGTCGATCATCGCTACGTCAAAGCTGTCGGCATTGATGGCCTCCAACGCCTTCGCACCGTCGTCGATAACCGTGGCTGAGTGCCCGAGGAATTCGAGGAACCCGACCATGACTTTCTGGTTGATCGGGTTGTCCTCCACCACGAGGACGCGAAGACTCTGCGATGGTTCTCCGTTTTCACTCGGCATTGGTGAGACTCATCGGTTCGAGAGAGGCTATTGCTCGGTGATTACGGTCGATGTGATGGTGACCGCTTCGGTGGGCGTCCCGGCGCCGGCGGTTCCGACGGCCTCGATCTCCTGAATGACCTCCAGGCCCTCAATCACGATTCCGAATTTGGAGTAGAGCGGTGGCAGCGCCACCCCCTGGTCACCGGTGACCACGAAAAACTGGGACCCGCTGGTGTTCGCTCCGCTATTGGCCATTGCCAGCGAGCCGATCTCGTAACTGTTGCCAGTGTCGGGATCAGCCGTGGGAAGCTCGTCGTCGATGCTGTAGCCGGGGTCTCCGGTCCCCGGTGGGTTGCCGACGGCGTCACCACCTTGAACCACGAAGCCGGGAATGATCCGGTGAAAAGCCACCCCGTCGTAGAAGTGGTATCGGGAAAGCACCACGAAATTGTTGACTGTTTCCGGCGCCGCCGCCGCATCCAATTCGATAGTGAAGTTTCCCTTCGTGGTTGACACCTCTGCAACATAAGTTTTGGTGGGGTCGATACACATCGGGGGCGCCTCGGCGAAGCCGGTGACCCGTTCAGAACTTCCGTCGGGCTCAGGGCACGGTGTTTCGCCCGTGATCTCCCCTCCAAGGGGCGGAGCCGATATTTCCGGACCAGGCACGGTTGTGGTGACGGCGTCTGGGTCGAGCGCGGGATCGATGGCGTTTTCGGAGGTGTTATCGCCGGCGAACCGGAAGATGACCAGTGCACCGATCACGAAGATGCCGATGATGGCGAACAACGACATTCGACTGCGGCGGTCGGCCGAGCGCTGTTCAGATTCCAGCTGTTTCAGCCGTGCGGCACGGTTGGCTTTTTGACGTTCTCTCTTGTCAGTACCCACTGCGCAAAGGCTAGTGGCAGCACCCCCGGTTGAGCGGCAGCACCGTGGGCGATCACACCCCCGAAATTCTGGCCGTCAGAGGAGTTCCGCTATTTGGACAGTGTTGAGCGCAGCACCCTTGCGGAGATTGTCGCCTGAACAGAACAGGGCCAATCCGTTATGGACGGTCTCGTCTTGTCGCAAGCGCCCTACCACCGTGCTGTCTATGCCGGCTGCTTTCAGCGGAGTTGGAACCTCGTCCATGAGCACCTGCGGAGCGGCCAGGAGTATCTCGGTGGCGCGGGCCACGCTGATCGGCCTCTCGAAAGCAGCGTTGATCGAGAGGGCGTGGCCAGTGAAAACCGGCACGCGGACGCACGTGCCGCTTACGGTCAGGTGAGGGATGTGCAGAATCTTGCGGGACTCGTGACGCAGTTTCTGTTCTTCATTCGTTTCGAATGATCCGTCATCCACCAGCGACCCGGCGAACGGGATGGCGTTATAGGCGATCGGTTCAACGAATGCCTCATGAGGACCGAGGTCTATGCTTCGGCCGTCAGTTATCAGGCTTCGGGCGTCGCCACCCTTTGCGATTTGGCTGGCCAGTTCCTCGGACCCGATGAGCCCGGCGCCCGACACCGCCTGGTATGTGCTCGCCACCATGGAAATGAGCCCGGCGTCGTCATGCAACGGCTTCATGACCGGCATCGCAGCCATGGTGGTGCAGTTGGGATTGGCAATGATGCCCTTCGGGCGGTTGGCGATGTCTTCATCATTGACGCCGGCCACGACGAGCGGGACATCGGGATCCATTCGCCACGCCGAGGAGTTATCGATGACCACCACCCCCTGGGCAGCAACTTTGGGCGCGAGGGCCAACGACGTAGAACCGCCAGCTGAGAAGAGGGCGGCGTCGAGTCCGGTGTAGTTGGCAGTTGCCGCATCTTCAACCGTGATGGACGTCCCGTTCCATTCGATGGTTGTTCCCGCCGAACGACTACTGGCGAACAGTCGCAGTTCGTCGATGTCGAGCCGTGAGGTTCGAAGAAGGTCGAGCATGACCCGTCCCACTTGACCTGTTGCACCAACGATTCCGAGTTTCATGCCCCCCAGGATAGGAGTTCCGGCCCCGGTCAGGCGTGGGTTTCTATTGGGCGACTTGGCTGCGCAACGCGGTGTGGCTGGGCTTGACTGCTCAACGAGGTGTGGTGTCGCTCCCGGAAGGTCGCGGCGCTATCTGCTGGTGAGGCAATAGCCTTGGGTGGTGCGCGTTGTACAGAAGTTCGGAGGAACCTCGGTCGGGGATCCGGATCGGATCAGGACCGTGGCTGACCACGTAGCCCGGTGTCAGCGACGCGGGATGCAGGTGATTTTGGTGGTGTCCGCCATGGGGAAAGAAACTGACGATCTGCTCCGGATGGCCAGTGCGGTAAGCAAGATTCGCCCGGGCCGCGAGATGGACATGCTGATCACTGCCGGCGAACGCAAGGCGTGCGCCCTGTTGTGCATGGCCTTGGCCGACCTTGGCGTCGACGCACAGTCCTTCACCGGCAGCCAGGCTGGATTCATGACCGATTCCAACCACGAGAACGCCAAGATTCTGGACATCGTCCCCACTCGCGTGGAGGAAGCGCTGGCTGCGGGCGTCGTTCCCGTCGTTGCGGGAAGCCAGGGCGTTTCCGGGGACCGTGACGTCACGTTTCTCGGCCGAGGCGGTTCCGACACAACCGCAGTGGCGTTGGCCCAGGTCCTGAATGCCGAGATGTGTGAGCTGTATACCGACGTCTCCGGCGTGTTCTCGGCGGACCCTCGAGTGGTTCCCGCTGCACAAAGGATGGCCACAATCACATTTGACGAACTTCTGGAGATGACTGCCACCGGCTGTCCAAAACCGGCGATGCGCTCTGTTGAGGTAGCACATAACTACGGTGTGCCGCTCCACGTTCGGTCCGCATTCACATGGGAGCCGGGCACGTTGGTCGTTCGCGACTACACCGAAGCCCCCACCAAGAAACTCAGTGCCGAGGAGGCCTCGATGGAACGCCCAATTATTCGTGCGGTCACCCATGACCTTTCCGAATCCAAGGTGACGGTGATTGACGTGCCCGACCGGCCCGGCGTGAGCGCTCAGTTGTTCCGCGCACTTGCCCGAGCCGAGGTGAACGTAGACATGATCGTTCAGAACGTCTCGGAGGAGGGGATGACGGACATTTCGTTCACCGTTCCCAGCGAACAGGTTGAGTTGACAAGACAGGTTCTCGAAGGCGGGGTGTTGAGTGAAATCGGCGCCGAGCGGGTGTCCACCGACGGTTCGATCGGTCGAGTGTCAGTGGTCGGCGCCGGCATGAAATCCAACCCCGGTGTGGCTGCCACGATGTTCGAGACGTTGGCCGCAAACGAGATCAACATCGAAATGATCTCGACCAGCGCAATTCGAATCAGCTGTGTCGTCGATGCGTCCAGAGCCGAAGAGGCAGTGCAGTACCTCCACACCGCTTTTGGTCTGGACGGCTAGCCATCGCCTCCTCGGCCCGGCCAGCCATTGGCGTCTCGCACACCGAACTGATCGCCGCGCTCGAACCGCGTCTGGGCAATCTGTACGGCAATGGCTGCGTGGTCGCAGCGACAGATTCTCCGGTTGTGGGCCCAGTTCGATCGCTCGCAGGCGCAGACTCGGTTGTTCTGGTGCCATCGATCCCGGCAGCGACCGTGTGGGCATCGTCGCAGACGCAACCCGTTTCTGTGGTCTGCTACCTCTCCATGTGGCTTCCACAGGTTTCGCTGGACGACCTGCGATCGCTACGGGGCGCAGTCCCCGAAGATTCACGATTATTTTTCGTTGAACCCACTGCCAGTGTTGGGCTGGCGCATCGGATTCAGCGCTGGGGAAGAGTGATTCTCACAAAACGTCTCGGCCTGGCATTTCACCGTGATATTCCGGTATTGCTCAGGGCAAGCGGGTGGGAGCCCACCAGCGTGCTGCGCTTTTCGGTGGGTTATCCGGCCAGCGTTCTCACGTTCGTTGCTGGAGAGGCGAGGGCGTACTAACCACCCTCGGTGGTGGGCCTGGCTGGGCTGGGCACTAATGCTCTCTCAACTGGGCCTATATTGCTGCTTGGATGCCAACAGGGGAATTGCCGCAACCTTCCCCGTCGCTGATGGTCGCCGATCCTTTCTCAACTTCAAAGTCTCAACCGTCCGGCAAACGGTCGCTGCGGACGCTTGCCCTAGCGTGCTCTTTTCTTGCCGTGCTCCTTGTGGGGGCGGTACTGCCCGCTCCGGTGGCGGCAGTCGACGATGGAGCAGCCCGACACGCCGGGCTCCTCGTGCCGGTCTACGAAGAGGACGTTCCGCCCGAGGTGCAGGTGGTGGTGGACGATGTCATGCACGAGCTCAGCACGCTCATCGCCTTCAATCCTGCCGGTCCGGCGCAGATCCAAGTCGCATGGAGCAACATTGCGTCGCTGGGTCTGGGTGGGCCGGTGTTGATACAGGCGGACGGAATCAACTACCCCGCAGCCCTGGCCGACACGTTGTTCGGGGGCCAGCACGCCCGAGGAGGTGTGGATGGTTTCGTCACCATGGGATCGGGCCATCAGTGGTACTTCGGGCTCGATGGCAAGACCCCGAGCAATCAATTCGATTTTCGTTCGGCCTTCGCCCACGAGCTGATCCACGCGCTGGGCTTCACTCTGGAAACTTCGCCGTTCAACGGCGGCGTTGTGCTGTCGGGCCGCACGACACAGTTTGATCGCAATCTTTTTTCGGGCGGCCGTCGGCTGATAGATATGACGACCAGTGCCCAAGCGGCGGCCTTCGAAGCCGACGACGTCTGGTTCGATGTTGGGGGAGGGCGCCTGTACCCCGTGGAATCGGCCGGAGGAAGCGGCCAGTCTCACTTCGGGTTTGCTCATTCGCTGGTGGACAACGAACCCGGTGCCATGATGTATGGGGGTTTGTTGAACGGTTTGAGCCGGCAGATCGATGGACCCACGCTTGGAGCGTTAGCCCAGATTGGCTATCCCCTCACGGCCGCCCCCGCTTCGCTGGTGACGGCAAGTCTCCAAGGACAGTCATTGCGCTGGTCGGTCGAGCTCGGTGGTCCGGTTGCCCCCCCATCAGTTGTGAGAATTGAGCAGCAGCGGCGCGGCGTGACGGTGTGGTCAGCCGATGTGAGTGGCGCGCTGGCCCAGTACACACTGCCAGCGGCCACCGCGTTCGACGCCGTTCGGCTCACAGCAATTTCGAGCGACGGCGTCTCCAGCCCTGCGATAGTGGTGCCCGTCTCAGGCGCCAATACGATCGCAGATGCCACTTCGCTCGATGACATTCTCAGGGCCGACGATTACCGGCGAGAGCACGCAGGTGTCCTGCGCTTGTATTGGGCCTTCTTCAACCGTGAACCTGATCTGGGTGGCGCGCGATACTGGCTCTCGGTGTTTGACCAAGGCGCTTCGCTCGACGCCATAGCCAATGCCTTCGCAGGCTCGTCAGAGTTTCGTGCTCGCTACGGTGCGTTGAACAACGCTGCCTACGTTGAAGTCATCTATCTGAACGTTCTGAATCGCCGCCGCGACGGCGGTGGGTTCCAGTACTGGCTGGGATTCCTCGAGAACGGCGGGTTGAGCCGTGGGGGCGTGGTGCGGTGGATCGCCGCCGCACCGGAATTCGTTGCTGCTCATCCGTATTGATCCAGACCCTGACTGGTCATCGGATGACAAGTGGTCGGTACCGTTAAAGGATGACGGTTGTTGGAGAGGCGCTCGGTGCCTTACAACGTATGGGCGGCGAGGTCCTGCGGCAGCGCATTTCGGGCGACGCTGAACTGCCTTCGTCGGACTTGGTCAGCAGGGCTGACCTCGGGCTCTTCGGCCCCAAGAGCACGGTCTGGCGAGTCCACGGTGATGCTGCCATGTTGATCGGCGGTATTCGAAGCCTCCTTTTCCAGTCGCTGCATCCACTGGCCATGGCCGGAGTTGACCAGCACTCCAACTATCGCGAAGACCCTTGGGGGCGACTGAACCGCACCGGCCGATTCGTGGGAGCAACCACCTTCGGGTCCACTGCGGCCGCTCAGCATCAGATCGACATGGTGAAACGGGTGCATCGCCGCGTGCGTGGGGTTGATTCCAAGGGTCGCCCCTACTCCGCGGGAGATCCGCACCTTCTCAATTGGGTCCATGTGATCGAGACGGACAGCTTCCTCGAAGCGTTCAATCGGTACGGTCAGGGCAAGCTGACCGACGCCGAGAAGGACTCTTACGTAGAAGAGATGGCGGAGGTGGCTCTTCGGTTAGGCGCCGAAGGTGTACCCCGTTCAGTCAAGGAACTCACGGATTGTATAGAAGCGTTTCGGCCCGAGATGGAAGTCACCGCAGCCGCTCATCAGACGGTGCGGTTCTTGTTCGCCCCGCCGGATTTGCCGCTGCTCGGCCGGATTCCGTACGGGGTGCTTTTTGGCGCGGCCGCCGCCTCGCTGCCGGGGTATGCGCAGCGCATGCTCCGCCTGCCGGTCCTTCCTCTTGTGGAGCCGTTGGCGGTACGCCCTGCTGCGCTGCTACTCACCCGGGGGCTGGGCTGGTTCATGGCGGGATCGGAGCGATCCGGAATTCTGGAGGATCGACTTCACACCTAGGTAACCCGCGGCGTGCTGCTGGCAAGCCAGCGCTCTCCTGGCACGGTTAGGCGTCCAAAAATTCCGTTAACGCCACCCGGCCCACTCTGGCCCCGACGGCCTGCAAGGCAGCGTAGTCGCCGGCTGCCTGGGCCGCCTTGAGCTGGCCAAAGGTGAAGGGTTGGTCCGGAATGGCCACATCGGTCCGGTCCTCACCCACGATCTGTAGGGCAACAAATCGGTACGGTTTCCCCTTGTGGAGTTGCCCGGTGGAGTGGAGGTAGCGCGGGCCGATCCCCATGGTGGTAGCGACGCCAAACCGTTGGCCTAGCTCGTGGAGCTTTCGAGTGACCTTGTCAACCGTGCCCGACGCAGGGTCCACGTACGCGCACAGGTTGATGTAGTCGCCGGGCGCGAGGAGCGACAGCATCTGCGGAACCGGTACGAGCGGAATGTGTGGAATGCCAGACTTGAGGACATGATCGGTGGCCGCTTTGGCGGCAGCGACGTTGGGCTGGTCGAAAGGGTTGACGCCAAGAACCGCTCCCGCCACTGCGGTGGCAAACTCCCAGAGGAGAACTTGGGCACCGATATCGGTGCTCTCGGTCAACGGGATGGACACCATCGGCGCCGCCGCAGGAATCTGCTCGAGGCCAGGCGGTGAGCCGATGACCACGAAAAACCGGTCGTCACCGTAGGCCGCAGCGTTCACCGGCTCGTCCACGATCGGGATGATCCCTTCACCGTGTTTTCCGGTGGACTCGGCCAGGAGTTGCTCCAGCCATACACCGAGGTGCTGGGCCGATGGATCGACCAAGATCGTGCACTTGTCCCGGCCCAATTGTGCCGCCACCGCAATCGATGCCCCCAGGAGAACAGCCGGATTGGAGCTCTCTGGCCCATGCAATGCCGGGACGAGTTCACGAGCGGAGCCGAGCAGCTTGGCAATCGGTGCGCCTACCAGCGCACCGGGCATCAAGCCGAAATAGGAGAGCGCCGAAAAGCGGCCGCCGATGTCAGAACGATTCTGGAAGACTCGGCGGTAGCCGTGTTGATCGGCCAGCGTAATCAAGGCCGATCCTGGGTCGGTGATCACGGTGAACTGCGGACCCCGCTGGAGCCGACTCCAAAAGGTGGCCAGTTGGCTCGTGGTCTCCACCGTTGACCCGGACTTCGAGGCCCCTATGAACAGGGTGTCGGTGATTTGGCGGTCGGACAGGACCCGATCGATCGCCGCGGGATCCGTGGTATCCACCACCGTCAGAGCGAGGCCTTCGCACGTGGCAAACGTTTTGGCGAGTACCTCGGGGAACAACGTCGAGCCGCCCATACCGCAGATAACCGCTTTGCTCATTCCGTCGGCTTGAACCCCTGCGGCAAACATCTCCATCTCCGAGACGGCCCCGTTCATCTCATCCAAGAGGTGGAGCCAGCCCAATCGATCGCTGATCTCGGCAGGGTCGGAGGACCACAGTGTGTGATCTCCATCCCAGATCCGGCTTACCGCGTCGCTCTCCGTGAGGGTCTGGACAGCGGTTGTTACCGCTTCATGTATTGGGCCCAGAGACAATGTCAGTTCCATGTCAGCGAGCCTACGCTCTAGGGGTGCTTGGCCGTCCCATTCGGATCGCTGTTGGGGTGGTGGCTGTGCTTCTATTCTTCGCGGGGGCGCCAGCGCTCGCTCAGCAATCACAAGTTGATTCCGCCAAGCAACAACGCCGAAGTGTGGAGACGGTGGTGGAGGTGCGCGATGGCCACAGCGCTGATCCTGCTGGTCCTCACGGCGCAGCCATTGAGGGTCCAACTCTGCTGGAGCGCGTAGAACGAACTCGGCAGCTACGCGGCAAACACCTCCAGAAGCCATTCTTGGGGCGGCGAGTTGCCGGTTCGATCACCACCACCTATGAGGCACCTACCCCGGTGGCGGTTCGTTCGGTCATCGATGCGGCGGTACAGCAGTGGGACAGTGTGCTCAACCTCTCGCCAGGCGCCCCGGTGGAAATCTCGATCTTGTGGACCGATCTGGGTTCCCGCCTTCTCGGCCAGGCCGGCACCGAAGGGGAGTACCGTGACGCCGCCCAATTCCCCACCGATCGCTGGTATCCGGCGGCCCTGGCCAACCAACTTGCCAATTTCGATGTCAACGGAGCGGGCACCCCCGAGATCCTCGTCGAGTTGAACAGTGGGCTCGGCGGTGACTGGTACATCGGTAAAGATGGTCGCCCCGGCGATGGCCAGATCGATTTGTACTCCGTGGTCCTCCACGAGATCGCTCATGGTATGGGCTTCATGGGGTCTGCCAGCGCTACCCGGGCGGGCGCAGCTTCGGTCGACTATGCCCCACCGTCGATCTACGACGACTTCATCCAGACCGACGCCGGGAAACGCCTCACCAAAATGACCGAGGCCGACGCCGTTCGCGCCTTGACGTCCGGGGCGCTGGCGATCGACGTTGGCTTCGGTCGCACGATGCCGGTGTCCGCGCCTACTCGTTTCGTCAATGGCTCCTCGTACAGCCACTTCGACGAGTCGCTCGACCCGTCCGCCCCTGGGGCACTCATGACCCCCTCGCTTCGCAATGGCGAGATCCAGCGGTCCCTCGATGCCGCGGTCATCGGCGTGCTGGACCAGGTGGGCTGGCGCTTGGCCACGCCGCTATTACAGCCCAGTGTCGGCGCGGTGTCGGTGTCATCGGAGACCGTCGAGGTGACATGGGAAGAGGAGTGGTCAACCCCGGCCACCTTCCCCGATGCCTATTCCATCACCGCAACCCCCACAACCGCCTCGGGGCCGTTGCCCTCGGTGGAATCGGTCCGAGTTTTGCCCCCCGTGGCGTTCGAAGCGGTTTTGCCCCGGCTCCAAAACGGTACGGCGTACACCCTGAGCGTGGCGCCGAGCCGAGCCGGCTGGCCTCCGGGAGTTTCGGTTGATACCACCGTGGTGTTGCCCGCCAATCCCAATCGCGTCACGGGCCTCAAGACCGTTTCGGGTTCGCCAGTTGAGCTGGTCTGGGATGCGCCGCCGGCATCGGGCAAACCAATATCTGAGTTCGAAGTTCAGTACCGAACGGGGAGCGAGCGAACGTGGTCTGCCGCCCGTACCACGGTTGGCCAATCGGCCCGATTCGAATTACCAAACGGTCGGTACTTCTTCAGGGTCCGTGCCATCAACTCCACCGGCCCCGGCCCCTGGAAGGAAACGCCAATCCAAGGCGTGTCCAGCAACACTGTTCGCTATCTGCCGGTCGATGGTCAAATCGCCCGGCTGTATGCGGCGTACTTGGGTCGAGCCCCAGATCAAAGTGGACTCGACTACTGGCGCACGGTGCGGGCCGAAGGCGCCGGAATGGTTACGGTTTCCACGGCCTTCAGTGTGTCGGCGGAGTTCGAGCAGGTCTACGGCGACCTCACCGACATCGAGTTCGTGAACCGGGTGTATCGCAATGTGCTCGGGCGGGAGCCTGACGCTTCGGGTTATGCCTACTGGCTCAACCTTCTCGACGGCGGGGCTGGGCGCGGGCGAATCATGCTCGAGTTTTCCGAAAGCCCCGAGTTCGTGACCCGCACCGGTACCGCCCCGCCGCAGTCGGCCCCATCGGCGACGGTCGAGCGAATCTACATTGCCGCGCTGCGCCGCTTGCCCACCACCTCCGAACTCCAGGCCGGGCACGTCACGCTGAGCCGGTCGGGCGGCTCCCAGTTGGCGCAGCGCTTGGTGGAGTCCACAGAGTTCAGGCAGCTTCATGGTCCTTTGAACAATGCCCAGTTCCTCGATGTGGTGAACGAGAACGTGAGTGAGGGGCGCGGTGACCAATCCGCTGTGGGCATCCTGTTGGCTCAGCTCCAGTCCGGAACCAGTAGGGGCTCGGTGCTGGCCCGGCTGGCCGCAACCCCAGCCTTCGCTCTCGCAACAGGTTCGGCCACGTAACCCGCAGACGAGGGGCCGAGAGCGCACCGAGGTCACGTCGATTTGTTGACAGTGTGGCAACCTGCCCGATCGGGGTCGTTCCGCGGCGCCTGCTTCCTCTACACTCTCGGGCGTGACTGAGATCCCAGAGCATCTGCTCAAGCGCTCCAAGGCGCGAAAAGGTACCCCGGCCGGCGATGATGCCTCCGCCGCAGCCAGCGCCAGCACCGCAGTTACCCCGACCGAGAGTTCCGGCCCCGCCCAGCCGCCAGCCATACGGGAGGCGGCCGCGGCGATTCCACGGGACCCCGCACCTGTTGCTCCGAAACCTGTACCGCCGTATGTGCAGGCCGCTCGGACTCGCAAGAAGATGCCCATGTGGGCCATGGCAATCATTCCTTTCTTCACGTTGTTGTGGGCATACAGCTTTGCAGGCACCATGCAGCAGCCCGATGTGGAGGACCCGCTCTTCACGGAGTCGGCGGCTCTCTACAGCAGCGAGGGTTGCGCCGGTTGTCACGGCGCCGGCGGTGGTGGTGGTGTGGGCTATGCGTTCTCCGACGGCGAGATCTACACCACGTTCCCCGCTCCTATCGATCAGATGGTGCATATCGCTCGAGGGTCGGCGGCCATCGCCGGTTCACAATATGGAGATCCGGATCGCGCTGGCGGCGCCCGAGTAGCCGGCAACCGTGGCGTGATGCCCAACTATCCCAGCCTTACTCAGAACCAGCTGGAGTTGATCGTGTTCCACGAACGAGCCACGCTGGGCGGCGAACCTACCGATAGTCCCGCCTACCAGGAGTGGATGGATCACATGCGTGAGGTCGAGGAGGGCAACGCTCCCGATCACGAAATCGACCTCGAGCTTTTCCTTAGCTGCGCCAACCCCGAGTTCACTCCCGAAGCAACCGGTGATGCCGGTGACGGCAATTTGGAGGAGAGAAATGATCTCTGCCCTGGTCCCCACGTCGAGGCCGACGAAGAAGTTGCGGCCGGATAAGCCCCTGATTTTCTTCCGTGTTCCCCCCGTCCGATCGCTTGTGCAAAGATTCACAAAGTCTTAGGCTGTTAGTAGAAGCCGGAATATGAGGTCGTTTCCACCATGGTTGCTCTAATTCTCTCGATCATCGTCACCGCAGCGTTGGCAGCGCTCGTGTACGTGTACGGGTCGCGCCGTCCCACCGGTACTCCGCTCACCTGGGGCGAGGCGATGGTGGGCTCGGTGTATGCGTTTTTCCTCACGTTCCTCGTCTTTGGCGTTGTGCCCCATCAGTGGCTCACCTTGGCCGAGAACGAGCTCAGCTTCCGGGCGGATCGCCTCTTCACGTTCTGGGGTCTCGTGGTACCCCAAAGCGAAGGCGGCTGGTTCCCGTTCAACATCACGCTGCGAGCGGTGTCCGATAGCATCGCCGCCATCATTTACATCGTTGCCCTCGGGATCATGGTCAAGATGTTCATCGACTGGCAGAGCCGGAGCAAAGAGAAAAAGGATGCCGGTGTGATCCCCACCTCCACCTACGGTCGGCCGCTGGTGAAGCGAGGCTGACGTGGGCTACCAGGACGCCAACCCGCCACTCCCAGAATTTCGGGATGACTATGTCCTCGTTGAGGTCGACGCCGACTATCTGGCGCGGGCCGTAAAGCCCAAACAGTTCATCCACATTGACCAAAGCGAATGCATCGCGTGCGAGGGCTGCGTAGACATCTGCCCCTGGAAGTGCATTCACATGCAACCCAACGAGGCGGTAGCGCAAGCGTTCGGCACCGTGGCTCCTGGCGACGATCCAAACGACGCGTTCATCTTCACCATCGACGACGATGTGTGCACTCGCTGCGCACTCTGCGTCGACCGCTGCCCAACGGGTGTCATCATCCTCGGCAAGATCAGCGAACCATCTGTATTCGGTGATCACAATCAGCGCACCAACGGCCACGGTTATGGCTATGGCATGCGTCTCGCCTAGTTTTCCGCTCAAACGATTTCCCGACTGAAAGTCCAACCAAATGGCTAAATCAATTCAGGACAAGCCAACCCTCGCTGAGAGGGCCGGTGACATTGCCGCACAGACCTCCAGCGCTGTGCAGGGCAGCCAAGCTTGGAACTCCATCTTCCGTCCTGGCTCGGTGTTCAGGAAGGGATACACCGATAGCCCGCGAAACCGCAGCTACGTCATCATGAACAGCGTGCTCTATCACCTTCACCCGGTGAAGGTGAAACGCCATGCGGTCAAGGTCAGCTACACGCTCTGCCTCGGCGGTCTGAGTTTCTTTCTCTTCATCCTTCTCACCATCACGGGCATTTTCCTGATGTTCTTCTACCGGCCAACGGCGGCTGCGGCATGGGAAGACATCGCCACGCTGCAAACCGGTGTCACCTTCGGCCTTCTGGTTCGCAACATGCACCGCTGGGGGGCTCACCTGATGGTGCTTTCGGTGTTCCTTCACATGGCTCGGGTCTTCTACCACGGTGCGTACAAACCGCCGCGGGAGTTCAACTGGGTGATTGGCGTTCTGCTGCTTCAGTTCACATTGCTGCTTTCGTTCACCGGTTATCTGTTGCCGTGGGACCAGTTGGCGCTCTGGGCGGTCACCGTAGGTACCAACATGATGGGCTACACACCGGTGTTTGGTAACGAGGTGCGCTTCGTACTTCTCGGTGGCACCGTCATAGGCAGAGAAACACTGCTGCGCTGGTACGTGCTCCACGTCCTACTCCTTCCCTTCGTCACCGTCATCTTCCTTGCCGTCCACTTCTGGCGGGTTCGCAAGGACGGCGGGATCTCCGGACCGCTCTAAGCAAAGGCTGTAACACCAATGACCGAGATCCCAGAACATCTCCGCAAGCGGGCCTCTGAAGCCAAGAAGAAGGCTGAGAGCGCAGACGCCGCAGCTTCGGCTGACGCTGCGCCGGCAGCTTCTTCCGCGGCGGAATCCAAGATCCCCGCCCACCTGTTGGAACGGTCCAAGAGCGCCAAGTCTTCCGGCGGTACCGCCACAGCTGTCGCCCCGGCGGCAGGCGCAGGAACCGCGGTCGCCGCCGCTGCGTCCTCGGGCGATCTCCCGGTCATGTCTGGCCCCCAGGGGCACACCCAACGTCTCCTCACCGTGGTCAAGAGCGGTTCGATCCAAGACATCAAGATGAAACCGCAGGACAAGGTTCACACCTGGCCCCATCTGATCGTGGTCGAGTTCGGAGCGGCGCTCTTCTGCACGGCGTTCCTCACCATTTTCAGCATCTTCGTCAATGCGCCGCTGCTGGAACTGGCCAACGCCAACCAAACCCCCAACCCATCCAAGGCCCCGTGGTACTTCATGGGTCTGCAGGAGCTGCTCACGCTCTTCCACCCCATGGTCGCGGGCGTCACGATTCCCGGGATCGGTCTGATCGTTCTGATCCTCGCCCCTTACATCGACAAGAATCCGTCCAACCGACCGGAGGACCGCAAGTTCGCCGTGTCTCTCTTCACGATATTCATGATGTTCTGGGCGGTACTAGTACTTATCGGCTCGTTCTTTCGGGGACCTGGTTTCAACTTCATTTTCCCATGGGCCGAAGGCCTCTTCTTCGAACTGTAAAAGGACCCTGCTATGACCCCCATCATCATCGGTGCCATCGTCATCGCAGTTCTCGCGGTCGCCGCTCTCGGGCTGGCGCTGCGTAACCGTGATGTCAACAACGCCATCGGCCAGCTTTCGGGCGAGACGGTCAAACGTGATACAAAAGTGCCCGTTCCCGCGCCCGACGCCGTGGAGAAGGCTGCCACCGGGCGCGAAATCGAGGCCGTGGCATCTTCCCGCGGTAGGGCTGCGTTGGTCGCAGCCGAGGCCGCTCCTCCGGTGGCCTATGTCCCACCGGATCCCGAAACGATCGGCGTCGCCCGGCGGCAGTTCCTCAACAGGAGCATCTTTGCCATGTTCGGACTGGGCATCACCGCTTTCGGCGCTGCCTCGATCGGATTTCTCTGGCCGCAGGGTGTCAGCGGATTCGGGTCAAAAGTGAACGTTGGCAAGATTCCCGACATTGAGGCAGCCATCGCCGCCGGCGGCGGGTTTTTCTATGTTCCGGAAGGCCGGATGTGGGTGACGGAGTATCCGTCTTCCGCCCTCGAAAAGGCCAGCGCTCAATACGGTTTCTTCGATCAGGTTGAGCAAGGTCTGAGAGCCGGCGTCACCGCCTTGTACCAAACCTGTCCCCATCTGGGATGCCGGGTGCCACAGTGTCTCACCTCGCAATGGTTTGAATGCCCTTGCCACGGCTCACAGTACAATCGAGTGGGCGAGAAAAAGGGCGGGCCGGCGCCGCGTGGTATGGATCGGTTCCCAATGGAACTGAACGCAGCCAGCGAGCTCATTGTGGATACCGGTAGTGTCATCCAGGGTCCTGCAATCGGAACCAACACCACCGGTCAAGAGGCCGAGGGTCCCAACTGCATTAGTGGTGCCGAGGAGCATTAATGTCATTCCTTTTTGGAGCAACCGTTCTGTTCGCTGCCAACTTCCGGGCTATCGGCCTGGTGGTCTTTGCAGTCATACTCATCGGCTTCATCGCACTGTTCGTGCGAAACGTCTTTGAGGCCAAGGCAGAACTTGGATCAGAGGTCGAGCTGGCCGCCAACCGGCTGGAGTATCTCTCTGATGAGGAGCTCGAAACCACCAAGCTGGACCGGTCGCTGACCTTCGCCTTGGTGATTCTCACCATCTGTGCAGTTGTCCTGCCGTTCTATTGGCTCGGCGAACCCGGTCGCCAAGAGGGCGCTATCGAGACGCTGGACGCTACATTTGTGCGCCGCGGTGAGGCGCTCTATACCGGGGGCGCGCAGTGCGTGAACTGCCACGGTGGTGGTGGTGTTGGGGGTGTCGCCGCGTACGTGTACCAGGATGCCGATGGCCAATTCCTCGGAAACGCCGCCTGGAATGCTCCTGCGCTCAACAACGTCCTCCACCGATACAGCGACGAAGAGGTCAGCTACGTTCTGAACTTCGGTCGGCCGGGTTCGCCTATGGCGGCCTGGGGCACACCCGGTGGTGGGCCGCTCACGTCCCAACAGGTCGAGTATCTGATCTACTATCTCCGAACCCTTCAGGTACAAAACCTCGACCCAATTGAAATCGCCGCCGCTGGCACCGACGATCCTCTGGATGCCGAGTCCGTTCTCGCACTGGAAGCGGCCGACGAATTGATCGAAGATATTCGGGCCGAGGTAGACCGATCGCTCGAAGACGGTGAATTCGGTTCCATCGGCGAAGCCGTATTCAACCTCGGACTCTACAGCGGCTACCGGGCTGGCTCGCTCAGCTGCGCCCGCTGCCATACCTCCGGTTGGTCGCTCGGCCCCAGCATGGTGCCGAACCTCCTCGACGACGGCATCGCCGCCTGCGGGGGCGGTGATCCAAGCGGTATCGGGTTCAGCCTTTGCGGCGGAATCAAAGAACGGTTCCCCGATGACACGTGGAAGCATCCCTCTGGTCGCTGGCTCGACGAATCACTCAGCGAAGGCGTCGAGTTCGTCTATGCGATGGACTCCACCGAGATACCACTCGATGAGAAGGGCAACGCCATCACCGACCGAACCGATGCCGACGGCAACCCGGTGCCTTACACAATCGTTGAGAACGGTGATCTGGCTGACTGTCTCTATTACAGCGAATTGTGGGAGCCCGGCGAGATCGCTGCCAACGCATACCCCTTCGACGGTCGGGTTCCGCTGGTTCTGGCCGAGGAAGATCAGGTGGAGGGCGTAACCGGGGTATTCGTTGATCCCCCCCGCATCGAGCCGGCGGCACTTCAAGCCGAATTCGACGGTGAAACGATCACACTGGAAGACCGCCGGGTCGGCGCGGGCTGCACCTTGATCGAGATGCCGCCGCGTACCAGCAACGCCCATTACAACTTCATCTTCAACGGCGCCAACCAGGGCGAAGGGTATGGCCGGGGCGGTCAGAGCGGGGCGGGCATGATGCCCGGTTTCGGGGGCCTCCTTCCGCCGGACCTCCTCCAGGCCGTGATTGACTATGAGCGTGAAGAGATTGAACAGCGATGACTAACAGCCTTGCCTTCATCGGAGGCCTCGAGTTCGATATCTTCTTCCGGGGTCTGCTTTCGGTTCTTGTTGGGGTGGTCGTGCTCATCGGCGGCACGTACCTCATCGTCGCTACCAACACCGGTTCCCGAACGGGCGGTTTGATCGCGCTGTCCGGTCTGTTCGGCTGGATGATGTTGATGGGGGTCGTCTGGACCATCTATGGCATCGGCTGGGTCGGTG
Organism: Acidimicrobiales bacterium; assembly: GCA_013003535.1. GTDB lineage: Bacteria > Actinomycetota > Acidimicrobiia > Acidimicrobiales > SZUA-35 > JABDIY01. Next base: position 41,474 of record JABDIY010000168.1, read on the forward strand.
AGGCCCAGAGCTGGGAATTGAAAGAAGTGACCACCGATGACCTGGAGTTGGCCGAGAGCCCTGAAGTCTCCGAGCTCGGTATCGCCTTGGGCCGGGACAATGACTTTTTCGAGGCGATCGATGGCGCAGATTTCGACACTCGGCAGAACAACGCCAAGGAGTTCGCAGACAGCAACGAGGATCTCCTCAATGGTTGGGAGTTCTTGGTTGCCTCCAATTCCCGTCGGGGCGATGCCCAGTCCGCCGCCGAGGAATTCTTGTTGGAAGAGGGCTATTTCGAGAGTACGGCAGATTACATCCCGCTCGAGTACGGTGGTTTCGCGTTTGGTGGGAAACCCCAAGGCCAGGAAGGAGATTCGCTGGCTACCCGGTTCACCAAGAAAGCCGAGAGCATTCTGAAGTTCTGGCACACCGAGGAACTGGTCGCTATCCAAGTCCAGAGCACCCTTCCCCAACCCACCCTCCCCGGCCAGGCCCCGCC
>JABDIY010000175.1 GCA_013003535.1 Acidimicrobiales bacterium
CCGTAGTTGTTGGCCAGGTCGAAGTGCGTGATACCGGCGTCGAACGCGTTGAGCAGCATCCGCCTGGCCTCGTCCGACGGTTCCTTCCCGCCGAAGTTGTGCCATAGACCGAGTGCCAGCCTGGGCAGGCGCAAACCGCTGCGGCCGCACCGCTGGTAGAGGTCGTCGTCGTCGTAGCGACGATCGTCGGCGGCATACCTGCTGTTGTCCGATCCTGACTGGATCACGATCTCCTCCTGATTCGACGGGGTCCCTAGGGGACCAGGCCATTCAATCAGAGATCAGCAACAGGAACCAGGGCGCAAGACCGCGCCCCGATCAGCCAAACTGGAACCTGGGTACTGACGCCAAGTTTCTGGGAATGACCGCCATAATCGCGGTGGTGACAACCACCCCACAAACCCAGTCCTCCCGCAGCTCGGTCATGCGAAATGCGGTCGGATTGATCTTCGGCATACTTCTCGTTGCCAGCTGTTCTGGCAGCGACGAAGCACAGGTGACAACCACGAACGCCGAGACCACTACGTCTTCCACGACGTCCACAACTGCGGAGTCGACCTCATCGACCGAGGCGACAACGTCGAGCACCACTGCCCCGGCCGGAGAATCGGTGGAGGTCTTCTTCGGCGTGGGCGACGGCAGCGATTGCGGGAGGGTGCAGGCGTTTGGCCGTGATGGTGCCGATTCTGTTGACCTCTACCGGGCCACGTTTCAGCTGCTGACGGCCGGGCCATCGGAACCCGAGAAGTCGGCGGGGGCCGCCTCGTCCTTCTCCGCCGCTACCGCCGACGTTGTGAAATCGGCGGTTCTGACCGAGGGCGTTCTCCGGGTGGACTTCACCGACATTCGGGCGTTGATCCCGAATGCCTCCACCAGCTGCGGTAGCGAGGCATTGTTGGCCCAGCTCAACGGAACGGCATTCCAGTTCCCCGAAGTTGAACGGACCCGGTTCCTCATCGAAGGCAGCTGTAGCGACTTCGCCAACTGGCTTCAGCGAGAGTGTTTTGAAACCGACCGATCCGGGCAGCAGCGGGCAATCCCGATAGCTGAACAGGCCTCCGGTTCCGGATGCACACCGGCTTCGGCGGACACCCTTCCGGCCGGACGATGGTTCGGCTTCATCTCCGAGGCCAACGCCGAGGAATTGTCTTTCGATCTTGCCTGCTGGTTCGGCGGAACGGCGGCCGAAGCGGCGGCTTCTGAAGACGGCGAGGAAAGCCCGCCGCCCAACGACTACTACATTCGCAACGACAATGACCGGCTGCGAACCCACGCGGTGGACTCTGCTACTCAGGTGAAGTGGCTACCCGAACCGGGAAACCCCGAAAGTGTTGTGGAAACACCCTACGCAACCTGGCTTGACGAGTTCTTGCTGCGGTCCATCATCTCCGGCTACTGGATCACGGTAGAGGATGACAGCCACGTGATAGCCATCGAGGAGCAATACGTTCCGTAGAGGGACCGGGCTATCGAGGTACTCGGCCGGCTGGGATGTTGGCCTCTTCCAAATCCGCCTTGCCCAGTACTTCGTAGCGGCCCACGGTGTCCAGATCGTCCTCGGGCGCAGACCTGCTGTAGTGCCCTGCGATCGTGCGATCACGGCCGGAGAACTTGGCCTCCAGCAATGAGGTGTCGGCACTGGCCAACAGTTCCTTCGCTGTGCAGATCGAGTCAACCGTCGCCAACCCGATGCTGGCCGTGACTTTGATCGGCCCGCCGGTCGTGGGGATCGGTTCGCTTCTCACTCGTTCCCGAATTCGGTTGCAGGCCTGGCTTGCTTCGGTGGGCGTTGCGTTGTGGAAGATCACCAGGAACTCTTCGCCTCCGATGCGCCCCACCGATGCCTCGTCGTCGCTCACAGCGTCCTTGATCCGGCTCGCCACTACTCGAATGACTTCATCACCAGCCGGGTGACCGTAGGTGTCGTTGATCTGTTTGAAGTGGTCCAGGTCTAACATCGCGGCCCCCCGATCTCCGTCAGCAGCAGCAGCCCGTTCGGCCGCTCTCAGGACCGTGCGCCGATTGGCAAGGCCTGTGAGCGGATCGGTGCTGGCGCGTTTCTCAAGATCCCGAATTGGGCGGGTGACCGTCAGCGCCGTGAATCCGACCAGAACGACTGACAACGCCCCGACGGCTACGGTGAGCAGGCGCTCGCGGGCACGGGCCGCGCTGAGGCTGGGCACGAGGCCACCTTCTGGTGCGAAAACGCCGACGGTCCATTCACCGTCATGGATTGGAACCGAACGGAACGAGGCGCGAGCGTCGCCGATGTCTTCGCCGCTGAAGCCATGCAGACTGGACGTATCGTCGGGCCCTGCCTCAACCAGCGAGGCGATGGCAGCTCTGGCAAATGGATCGTCCAGCTCGGCGATGGCGACCGTTTTGAATTCGTCGTCTTCGGCTCGTTGCACCAGCTCAGGATTCGGGTGGGCGATGACCAAGCCCGAATCGTCGACGATCACCGTTCCTCCCGGTTCCTGGATCCCCAGGGTTGAGAGGAAGGTGGAAAGCGAGCCAAGCTCGATGTCGGCCCCAACAACTCCCACAACTTCTCCGTTCCGCGTGATGGCTTGGGCCGCAGTGATTCCAAGTTGGCGGGATGTGAAAAATACGTAGGGGTCGGTCCACGCCAGCGTGGTGGGATCGGCCATGGCCTCCAGGTACCACGGTCGAGCGCGAGGATCGTAGGTGTCGGTGGGGTCCTCACGTTCGGTGGCAACGGTGCCGTTGGCGTCGAGGATTTCCAGCGTTGTGGTTCGGTCACTCGGTCCCTCGGTAATGGTCTTTACTCGGATGCCGTCCTCGGTTTGGCGCACATCGAAGAAGCTCCCGTCTGCCGTTCCGATGAATACGCCAGAAAGCTGCGGGGTTCTGGCAATAGCGCTGATGAACGTGCTTCTGAACTCTGGCGGTGAAAGGCCGGGATCGGAACTGAGTGTTGCGGCAAGCGCAACGATGGCTTCAGCCGGCTCGATATGGGTGCGGATCCGGTCAGCCGATTCGACGGCGGCAGCTTCCAACAGTGCATCGGTATGGTTGGCTTGAGCGGTTCCTGTTATCTGACCGGCGAGCAGATAGAGCGCGAGAACGATGATCAGTTGGGTTATCAGCAGGCTGACCAATACCGTGGCGCGGAACTTTGACCTCACACCCGGGTTTCGGCGCGTTATTGGCTCTAGTTGAGTTTCCCTCGGTAGGACCTGGTCGCGGGGTTCCCAGCGTCGCTCACACGCGAGGGTCATGCAGGCCGACTGGCAGTTATCGTTTCGATCTCATGACCTACTTTGCTTACCGCTTCAATTCAACGGCATCGCCGTTCCTTCGGATCCTCGGAGTCAAGCCAGACAAAGACGGCGTGCGCTTGGGGAACGGGCGCTTGAAGGCCTCGTTCGGATTCCTGAACGTTGACACCGCAATTGAGAATGTCTCTTCGGCGAGCGTCACCGGGCCGTATACGTGGTGGAAGGCGATTGGCCCTCGATTGTCCATGGCGGATCACGGATTGACGTTCGGGACCACAGCTGATGGTGGCGTCTGCGTCAAATTCGTCAAGCCAATCAAAGGGGTCGTCGGGCCCTGGGATCACCCCGGTCTCACCTTGACCGTCGACGATCCGGCAGGATTGGTTGAAGCGATCGAGAACGCAAAACAGTGAACCTGCCCACTGACGGCCTGCCCGGACGGGTGTGGCGAACCGCTGCCTTTCCGATCCGGGCCGTGGCCCCATTCTGGTCACTGGCGGGGCGGGCCCTCCGCGGCGATTACTGGATGGAGAGCGTTGGGGATCACCCCGGTTCGGGGCCAGAGCTCCGGCTCGCCGACCGCGATGATACGCAAGGGCCTGATGATGGTGTCGGTCCGCTCAATCATCGGCGCTACCGGATATGGGTTGCTGACTCACCGATGGAGCCAGAGCACCTGCTGGAATTGTTCCGATCTGCCCCGAACGCGTTCTGCCCCACCAGCTACGCAGTTTTCGTACCCGATCCCGCGCCGCTCGGACTTCAGCAGGGCTCCGAACTCGAGGTGAAACTGCCGGGGCCATGGGACGGACCCGTTTACGTGCACGAGGTCCGACCGGATCGGATCCGACTGAACACTCGGCTGGGACACATGGAGGCCGGCTGGATCGAGTTCAGCGCAGCCAAGACCGGTACCACAACGCAGTTCATGATCGAGTCATTCGCTCGGTCCGGCGATTCGGTGTTCGACACGCTGTATCACCGAGTTGGGATCGGCAAAGCAGTGCAAACCCAGATGTGGGTCAGCGTCCTCGAATCGGCTGCCAAGCTAAGCGGCGGGCGTCAACAGGGCCGCATCGACATCGAGACGATCATCTACACCGGAGCCGACCAGTGACCGTCCGATTCGAAATGGAAACCTTTATCGCAGCACCGGTTGCAGCCGTGTTCGAGGCCTCGCTGGACGTCGATGCTCATGTTGCATCGATGGCGGATTCCGGAGAGGAAGCCGTCGGTGGTGTAACCAGCGGCACGATGGGCCTTGGCGAGACGGTCACCTGGCGGGCAAAACATTTCGGCATCACCTGGAGGATGACCAGCAAGATCACCGAGATGGACCGGCCGCGAAGGTTTGTGGATGAGCAATTGCGAGGGCCGTTCCACAAGTTTTGGCACGAGCACCTTTTCGAAGCCGAGGATGGCGGAACTCGGATGGTCGACAGGATCGAGTTCGACGCGCCGTTCGGGATATTGGGTGACCTCACCGAGAGAGTGATTCTGGGCAGCTATCTGGAGAAGCTGATAGCGGAACGAAACGAATTCCTCCGAGAGAATCTTGAGCGGTGATTTGGGTTGGGCCGGTTGGCCGGTTCTAGCGATTTGTTCGGCCGATGGACCGGGCTTTTCGCCATTCTCGCCAGAACCGGTCCGCCGGAGGGGGCAACGAGGGTATGCCGTTCCTCGGTATGTTCCGTCTAATAGCGACAACGTGCGGGGCAAAAAAGAGAGACCGGCTCCGGGTTCTGATCCGGTAGAACGTGGTGCGTGGGATGGTGGCGATTGCGTAGTGACCTCGGCGGATCCGCCGCACTCGGCCGTTTCGGACCTCCCAGCGCAGTGCGTCGGACACCACCTTGGAGGCTCGGCCCCACACGGTGAACCCGTCTTCGGCGAGTTGGTTGACCAATTCGGCCACGGTTCGGTAGCCGCGGGAGATGTAGTGGGTGAGCACGTAGCGAAGGTCCCGGCCGTGAAGAGCGTTGTGGGTATTCAGTGGCACGTAACCCGTTGCCGGGCAGTGTGAAGCGGCCCTACTGGACCCTTCGCAGCTATTCGATTGTGGACCTAGTTCGGTCACGGTGTTGACGTTCATGGCAATCCTCTCGTCGATCTCGTCGTGTGTTTCGGGACCAGGTGGGAGCGGCCGAGGGGAGTGGGATGGTTCTCCACACCTTGCCGTCTGGTTTGGTGATGGTGAGATTCCACCGATCGTCCAGTTCGATCCGCCAGCCGGCGTGGTGGACACGCTCGTGGTGCACGCTGCACAGGGGGATCAGGTTGTTCAGATCAGTCGGGCCGTGGTGTTCCCATTCGATGATGTGGTGGATCTCGCAGTGATCGAACCGGACGTCGCACATGGCGCAGGTTTGGTACATCACTCGGAGAGCACTTCGTTGAGCGTCGGTAGCGGTGCGATGCTTCCGACCCACGGCGAGCGCTCTGCCATCGGGACCTAGCACTGTGTGGGTGATCCATGCATCGCAGAGGAATTGCCGGATGGATGGCAGCGCAATGTTGTTGCCGGCGCCGGTTCGTTTGATACTGCCGTCCCACACGCCGTGACGGAGGGTGTCCAGATCGACGACCACGTTGATAGACGGCCGGCCTTTGGTTCCGGTGGCCGAATCGACCAGCGAACACGCCGCCATTGCGTTGAGATGTTCGCCGTGATGCGCTTGTTCGCCGGCCTCGGAGATTTGTTTGGCGAGTGAGCGGGCTTCGGCGTCGATTGCATTCTGAAATTTCTCGCCGGCGAGAGCGTCGAGATCGAGGCGGGCCTGCCAGCGTCCCTGGGCGTTGGTCCAGGATCGGAAGCTGTTGCTGTCGGACTGGGACTGCTGCTCGGTTTCGCCGTCGTCGGACATAAGGTCCACCAGGTCTCGCATCCAACCGGCGAACCGTTTGGGGTTCAGCCGGCTGGCCTTGCGAGTAATGGAGGCGTCCTTGGCATCGAACGCAGCCTGCCACTCACGGTTGTGACGCAACTTGTGACGGGCTGAAGCCACGGTGTCCACGTTGGCGGTAGGAATGGCGCCGGCCATGAAGCCACGGCTGAGGCTTGGCAAGGCGTCGGCCAGTTCGCCACGACGTTGCACACGCCGGGCCTCTCCGCTGGAGTGCTTTCCTACGGTGGAGAACACGTCTTCGGCGCTGAGACCGCCAAGCTCGGTGAGCCGGCCAGCAGCAGCCGAGCCGACACCCTCGAGCATGCGAATGGTGCGCTGATTGGCCCGCACCAGATCGATGACCTCGTCCTCGCCGAGGGCGCTGAACGGTGATCGTTCGAGCAGCTCGGCGTGGTCCCGCAAGCACACCGAAACCGATCCTGCGGATGCAGTGAGGGGGGCGGTGGGCTTCATGTTTCAACTCTAGATAGGGGGTGTGACAGTGGTTTCTTGGCTGCGGGATGAGCGAGGGTGTGGGGTCCGACGCCCGAGCTGCGTCACGGTTTTCCGGTGCAGTGAGTGCCCCCCAGGGCACCGGATGATCCTGAAAACACTGGGGAGGAAAGGACCCCCCAGCTTTCCAATGAACACTTGCCAAAGTGGAAAGCAGTAGTTATGCTTTACACTATGGAAAATAGAACTCAGGTAGAAGCAGCCGCCGAACTGGCAGAACTCAAGAACCTTGAAATGGTGGGCTTCGTTGAGGCGGCCAAAGACCCCCTGTGGGTATGGCCGGTGATCGGTTTACTCGCCGGTGTCTTCCTTGCCTCGTTCGAGCTCGAGTCGCCGGTTGTGAGCATCGTGGCAACCATCGCCTACGTAGTAGGAATTGCTGTTCTGGTGGGCACCGTCGTGCATCGTCGACGTGTCCAACCCAGGGTCACCAACATGCCGGCTTCGTTGAATCGCCTCTTCCTGTTCTACATGCTCGGTGTTGCGGTTGTAGCCGCCATCATCATGGGATTGGGCTTCGGCGTGAGCTTCATCCTGGCCGGCATCGTCGCCTTTCCGCTCGTTTCTGTCGGTGGCATCTTCTACCACGTGCGCTGGCGGGCGGCGGTCAGTGAACTGGCTACGTCGTGAGCATCAGCGATCTCGATCCGGTCATTCATGCGCCGAAACGACTGGGCGCCATGGCGGTACTGGCTGGAACGGAGTGGGTCGAGTTTGGGTTCCTGCGTGACCATCTGGGCGTGAAGGATGCAGATCTGTCCAAGCAAATGAGCGCTCTCGTGGAAGCGGGATATGTGAAGTCAAGAAAGAGCAAGGTAGGTCGTGGGGGCAAGACCTGGTTCACGGTCACCAAGGCCGGTCGGAGCGCATTCGATGCCCATGTTGCAGCCCTGCAGTCTGTGGTGAATCAGTCGACGGTGTAGATCCCGGCGCCCCCGATCTCAGCGATTCAGATCGCCAGGCGGTGTGCGAACCGAGCCGAACCGAACCGCCCCACCTTTTCCGGGGCATCGAGTGCCCCCCAGGGCACCGGATGATTCTGAAAACTGAAGGGTGGGGTGGTGGGCTGGTTGCCCACCATCAGCACTTCAACGATCGCCCCCCGGCAACGCCCGCCGAGTAGGGCTACGACGGATGGTTGCCGGGGCGGCGTGATTCTGTGACGAGTGTCATGACAGGGCAGGGACGTTCTGCCCTGAACCACGCGCCCACGAACGGCTCAACATCAAATTGAAGCTCTAGCCAGAACGAAAGGACGAAGAAATTGTTTGACGCACCCACCTCAGTACCAGCAGAACAGATCAATCCCGAGGGCTTCCGGGCCAGCCCCAACGGTCACGTCTATGGCCTGATCGCCGACCCAGAATGCACCGTGCCCGCGGTAACTGCCGACCTACTCTCTCAACGTATTCCGCTAGACGGCATTCACATCTATTGTTCCAGCGAAGGCGTCGACGCCCTGGACCTGACCGGCTCTCGTCATGGCCTCAGGGCCCGCATCACCCGGATGATTCAGTCTTTCGCCTACGAAGACGGTCATCTCCACGTAATCGAAAGGGCGTTGGAGGCCGGCGAGGCCCTGGTTGGTGTAGCGGTGGACGGTGATCGCAAGGGTGATGTGGCCAAAATCCTGCACCGCCACGGCGGTCACGATGTTGTCTATTACGGCAATTTCACCTGGCAACGACTCGGACCGCGCGATCAGACACAAACTAAGGAGGAACGCTGATGTGGCAGACACATGTGGGGATGGTCTGGTGGATGTTGTTTTCCGGTGTTCTCTGGATTTTCTTCTGGGTCTTCATCGTGGGCGCCCTCACTTCGCTCAGCGGGCCACGCGGGCGCGCAACCGACCCTCGCGGGCAAGCGGCAGGCGCTGCCCCGGGAGCGTCACAGTCGCCTGACCAGATCACAGCTCGCCGGTATGCGAACGGCGAAATCAGCCGAGACGAGTTCCAGGCCATCCGGGACGACCTCGAGACTGCGAAGACAGCGCCCGGCACCGGATAGCCCCCATGGGGGCTGCGTCCGTGAAGCAAGAACCTTGCCTCTGCCGGCGACCGAGGCGTTGGATATCGGCCTGGGGGAGAAGTGGCGGTCGTGAGTTCTCGGGGTGCGTTCAGGCGCTGCGGAGTCGGACTGCGAGCTTGCGGATTTCGTCGGCGAACAGTACCGAGGTGGAGAGTCCTGCGCAGATCAGCCACCGGCGCAGGTCCAGCGGTTCAGTGTCGAACGCTTGGTTCATGAACGGCACGTGCACCACGATCACCTGCAATGCGATCGTCGTGGCGGCGGCTGCCCAGAGCAGACGATTGTCGAATGGGCGGACGAATGCGCTGACAACATCGGACCGAGCGTTGAACGCATTGAAAATCTGGGAGAGCACGATGGTGGTGAAGACCATGGTGCGGGCGGTGGCGACGTCGCCCGAGCCTTCCAGGAACCCACCCGGAAGTTCGAGGTCGAGTGCCACCAGACCTGCCGCTGCACTCACAACTCCGATCAACGCGATCGTGGCCACCATGGAGCGGTCGACGATACGTTCGTCGAGCCTTCGGACCGGGCGGGCCATCACGTCTTCGACCGCCGGATCGAGACCCAGGGCCAGGGCCAGGGCGCTGTCGGTCAACAGGTTGATCCACAAGATCTGTGTGGCGAGCAACGGTACGTTGAGCCCGTCGGACGCGCCGCTCAGGCCCAACCAGCCGGCGGCGAGAACGCCGACGAACACCACCAACACCTCTCCAGCGTTAGATGCGAGAAGGTAGCGCACGCTCTTGCGGATGTCATCGAAGATCTCCCGGCCTTCGCGTACGGCTCCGAGAATCGTGCTGAAATTGTCATCGGCGAGGATCATGTTCGACGCATCTTTCGACACCTCGGTCCCATTGATCCCCATCGCCACGCCGATGTCGGCCTGCTTGAGAGCCGGAGCGTCGTTCACGCCGTCGCCGGTCATGGCGACCACCTGATCGTCGGCCTGGAGGGCTTTGACGATCTGCAGTTTGTGCTCGGGTGCCACGCGCGCGAACACATCGTTCTCACGTGTTGCGGTCCGAAACTCGTCCTCGGACATGGCGGAGAGTTGTCGACCGGTGACTGCGTCTCGGGTGCCGTCACCGATCCCCAACTGCCCGCCGATTCGGGCGGCGGTGCGCGGGTGGTCACCGGTGATCATGATGACCCGCACCCCGGCCCGGTTCGCCTCATCGATGGCATCGAACACCTCGTCGCGCGGCGGGTCGACGATCCCGACGACTCCCAGATGGATCAGGCCGCGTTCGGCATCGGTGTCGATGGTCGACACATCGTCTCTCATGGGACGGTAGGCCACGCCGAGCGTGCGCAGCGCCTGGTCGGCCATTGCGTCCACTGACGCGCGGATCGCGTCCCGGCGCTCATCGGACAATTCCTTCACTTCTGCGCCCACCCGTTCGTGGTCGCATCGGTCCAGAAGCACGTCCGGGGCGCCCTTGGTGAACATCACCAGTTCGCTTTCGGCGGCGTCGATCGCCCGTGGTCCTGTGGTGCGGTGGAATGCGCCGTCTCGGGTGAGAGTAGACATCATTTTTCGATCCGAGGTGAACGGCACCTCGTCTACTCGATCGAACCGCCGTTTGCGTTGCTCCGCTATGTCGATCTTCTCTTCGGCGACGAGGAAGGCCGCCTCGGTCGGATCGCCCATGACCTGCCACTCGCCGGCATCGTCCCGGGAAAACTTGGCGTTGTTCGCCAGGCTGCCGGCGCCGAGCACCATCTCGACGGCCTGCAACAACTCGTCGTTCTCGATCGGAGCGCCGTCCACGAGCACGCGCCCGTGGGGCTCATATCCCGAACCGGTCAGGTCTACGGCGCCTGAAGCCGTCTCCACGCGCACGATCGTCATTTCGTTACGCGTCAAGGTGCCGGTCTTGTCGGTACAGACGACCGACGCGGCACCAAGGGTCTCGACCGATGACAACTGTTTGACGATCGCATTGCGCTTCGCCATGCGTTGCACGCCCAGGGCCAGGACCACCGACATGATCGCCGGCAGTCCCTCGGGGACCGCGGCAACAGCAAGGGACACGCCGATGAGGAGCACGTCGATCACGTCGTCGAGCGACGAAACATCCGAGGTCAGCGCGATCGCTCCGATGACGATCGCGGCGAGCACGATCACGACGATGCCGAGCATCTTGCCCAACCATTGGATCTCGCGCTGCAACGGCGTGGGCTCCTCCGATGCGGACTCGATCAGCGACGCGATTCGTCCGATCTGGGTGTCCATTGCCGTGGACACGACCACCGCAGATCCCCGACCGCTCGTGACTGCCGTGCCGCGAAACACCATGTTCGATCGGTCGCCAAGATCGGTGTCCGCTTCCAGGACATCGAGCGTCTTGTCCACCGGGACACTCTCGCCAGTCAACGGCGCTTCGGCCACCTGCAGATTGGCGGCCTCCAGCAATCGGCCGTCCGCGCCGACGGCGTCGCCTTCGTCGAGTTCCATGATGTCGCCCGGAACGAGTTCGGTGTTAGGTATCGACTTCACGGCCCCGTTGCGCAGCACGGTGGTGTGCGCCACCGACATTTTGCGCAGTGCCGCAACCGCGTCCAGCGCCTTGCTCTCCTGCCAGAAGCCGAGCGCGGCGTTCAGCACGATGATCGCGGCGATCACGATGGCGTCGATCGGTGTCTCTTTCGCGCCGTCGACCCACCATGCCACCAACGACACGGCTATCGCTGCCAACAGCAACAAGACGAGCGGGTCACTGAACTGGGTGAGCAGACGCTTCCATGCCGGCACCGCGTCGGCGGTGGCGATTTCGTTGCTCCCGAACTGTTGTCGTCGGGCTTCGACTTCGGCTGTCGACAGTCCGGCGTCGGCGTCCGTACCCAGAGCATCGACTACGTCGGCTGAACTCTCGGCCCACGGGTTCGACTCGGTCACCGGGCTCACCCGCTGACTTTAGCCGCGCCGGGGGATGCCGACCCCCGCTCGTAGTTCTGTCGGTATGGGTGGGTCAGGTCAGCTCCGAGATCTCGAAGAGATGACCGTCGGGGTCGCGGAAGAAGGCCCGGATTTCACCGCCACGGTCGACTGGCGGGGTCAAGAACTCGGCCCCCCGTCTGCTGAGGAGTTCAAACGTGCTCCGACAATCGTTCACTCGGAAGATGATCTGACCGCTTACTCGGTCGGGGTTCTTGGGTGCTGCCAGGGTAATGGTCGGTTTGTCCGGGCTCGGCTCGCCGCCGGTGACAAGTAGTAGCCAGTTCCCCATTAGGTCCAGCACCACCGATGACCCGCCGTACTCTCCGTAGATCTTGGCATCCAAGACACTTACGTACCAGTCTCGGCTTGCTGCAGTATCGGCGACCACCAACATGTGGGTCAGTGCCTCAGCCTCGAACCGTTCCATGCTGTGGACCGTACCTGACCCACTTGAAAACGCCGAAGTGCGCCGGAAGTGTTGCTCTCCAACCGTTCCGACCCATGTCGTCGCCAGGGCCACCGCAGGTGCGGTGGACACTTGAGGTTGATGTGGATGACGGTTCTAGGCCGCCTCGATCAGTTCCTTCAGCTTGTCGATTTGTTTCTTGTGATCGGCCTGCATCTTCTTCTTCGGCGTGATGAGGAACATGACCTTCATGATCAATCCCAATCGCACGAACTCTGCGCCCGCAAACAGTCGGGTGCGATCGGCGTCGACCGCTTCGAAGTTGTTGACGATCTCCATGTCCATCATCTTCGAAGTCATGAACAACTTGATGTGGTGAGGAGGGTCATACGCGGTGATCTTTTCGAGCATCGTGAACTCGCTCTTGCCTTGGCTGTATGTGTGGTTGGAAGTGTCTCCCACTTTCGGGTTGTGTCGATCGCCCGTGAGTTGCTCATATCGGAGGAAGTCGTTCAGCCAGAGGTGGAGGTTGTCGGGATTGTTTGAATAGTCCCAAACCTCTTGTATCGGTTTGTCCACGATCACTTCGTATTCAAGCTTGAGAGCCATGCCCAAGTATCGCCCAAATGGTGGGGAGGACACATCAGGCTCCGGGAGTTTTTGCGTACACGGGGCGACCGAACCCTTCGCAGGTGATGCTCTCCAACACGCGCATGTGGTGCCGCCGTTAGGGCTGACTTGTTGCCGTTGCAGTAGACAGTCTGCGGAGTTTGGTGAACGGTCGGTACGGGTAGGCCACGCGCACCCGGACCCGCCGGGTATCGAACACTTGGAGGATTCGATGACCACGCTTCCACCGCAGCCCCAACAGCCGGTCATTCCGAATGAACCGGAAGGCCCGATCATTCCGAATGAACCCGACGGGCCCGTGGTCCCTACCGAGCCCGACGGCCCACCGGTACCGGAACGCGACCCACTGGTACCCGACCCGATGGAAGATCCGATCCCGGAACCGATGGAGGGATAGGGCCGATCACCGGCGACCGAGCTGGTGATCGGATCCCGCTTCGCATCGGAGCAGCGGCTGGTGTTTGGATCAGCGGGCGGTGGGGAAGGGCACCGTTGACCCCCACATCCCCGGAGGAACCAAATGAGAAACCGTCCCACACCCACATCGATCATCGTTGGAGCATCGCTGTTGGCTATGAGCCTCGCGGCATGCGGAAGTACCGAGGAGGCGGTCGATGATGCGACCGGCACCGCCAGTTCGGTTGTCGAAGAGGTTGACGCCGGCGAAGAAATGTCCGACGCCGGCGATGAGATGACCGATCTCTCCGAACAGTTGACCGCTGCGGACCTCGAGGCTGCAATTGGCGACGCCGACGTTTCGACCCTGTTCACCGTGCTGGGCATCGCCGGGTTCGACGATGTTGCCGACGCCGACGCCTTCACCCTGTTCGCACCGAACGACTCGGCCTTCGCTGCCCTTGATCAAGAACTGCTGACCGAACTCTTGGCCGACCCTGATCGTCTGCGGGACATTCTCCAAGACCACCTTCTCGACGAGGTAGTCATGGCCGGTGATCTCCCGTCGGAGGGAACGGTCACTGCCAACGGCGGCTTGGAGCTCCAGTTCGATCTGTCTGGCGACCAGCCGACCGTTAACGGCATTCCGATTCTTCGCACCGATGTGACGGTGGGGGATCGAGGTGTGGTGCACGTCATCGACGGTCTCCTGCTCGAGGAATAGACCCGACTCGAAGTGCGTCGGAAGTGTTGCTGCCCAACACTTTCGACGCATGTGGTCGACTAGAAGGGCGACGACAACGCACGGGTGAGGAAGTTGAAGTTGGCGAGGAGCTCTCGGTTTCTGGGGCGGCGCGGATCGAGGTCTCGCATCACAACCTGTTGGATGGTGAAGGCGGCGAGTTCCACGCCTCGTTCCTTCCAGTCGTAGTCGTGATCGTTCCACGTGGGTAGGTCGTTGCGAGTGGCGAAGGCTCGACGTGTGGCCACGCTCACATGTTCTTCAATCCAGACGTGAGCCAACTCGTGGACGAGCACGAACGGAAGATCGGAGCAGATGTCGATTCGATCGAGCCGGGGACGGAAGTAACCGGGGTGCCCCTGGCAGGCCTCGGTGTGGTCGTGGAACTCGATCGTGACCGCCGGTGGCTGCAGCCCTCGCCGCTGGAACAGCCGCATCGCCTCGTCCACTTGCTGAGCCTCCGAGTCGCTCAATCTGGTGCTCGCCGCTGTCGGTGCCGGAGCGCTCTGAAGGGCGATCAGCGATGCGATCAGAACGAACACAAACCGGCCCCATGTGTTCAATCCCTGTTGACATTTCAGTGATGTACCCATGCCTCGTTCATGGGCTCTGGAGGTTTCAGTTCATCTTCGAACGGGCTTGCCAACCGGTTGCTGCGCTGTTCTCAAGCGCTCCCAGACAGGCCGCTGAACTGGTGTTACACGCATTGACATAGACTTGACACGCCTAATCCGTCAGTGTCGGAGCATGGGGAAGCGGCATAGCTTGATGTTCCGGGTCCTTGGACCCATCGACGTAACGGTCGACGGCGCACCGGTCGATCTGGGTGGACCTCGTCAGCGCCGCCTGGTCGCCGTGCTATGCGCCAGTGCAGGAAACCCGGTGTCGACCGACGTGATCGCCGAGCGCGTGTTTGGTGACGGTGAGCTTCCGTCGGACCCGAAAGCGACCGTCCGCACCTATGTGGCCCGCCTACGACGGGTGTGCGGCGACCGCGATGCGATCGCAACCGACACCGAGGGATATCGCCTCGACACTGCACGCGTGGGTGTGGACTCAATCCTTGCGGCAAGCTTGATCGAGACTGCTTCGACAGCGGGCGCAGACGCCACCGTCCGAATCGAGACGCTGAACGATGCACTGAGCTTGTGGCGCGGTGACCCGTACGACGGCGGCGAGGCGGGGGACTGGTTGCGGGGCGAGCTTCGACGGCTGGACGAGCTTCGCATGGTTGCCATCGAGCGTCGATTCGAAGCGATGCTCGAGGCCGGTCTTCACGGTGACGCCATCCCCGAACTTCAGGCGGCGGTGGAGAAGGACCCCCTTCGTGAACGGCTGGTGGGCCATCTCATGCTGGCCCTCCACCGAAGCGGACGACGAGCTGCAGCCACCCGCGTGTTCCAGAACCACCGCAAGACCATGGGCGACGAGCTCGGTCTCGATCCCGATGCGGCGCTGGTCGAGTTGGATCGCCGCATTCTGGCCGGCGACCCCGCACTCGATCTCGGTCCCGACACCGGGCGGAGCATTGGCGGCTACCGCATCGGACCCCAGATCGGCGAGGGCGCCTGGTCCACGGTTCACCGGGGTGTGCAGCCCAGCGTTGGTCGTGAGGTTGCCATCAAGATAATTCGGGCCGAGCTGGCCAACCACCCCAACTTCATCCGCCGGTTCGAAGCCGAAGCCCAGACACTCGCCAATCTGGAGCATCCCCACATCGTTCCTCTCTATGACTACTGGCGCGAACCCGATCGTGCCTTCCTGGTGTTCCGCCACCTTCGGGGTCCCACCCTGGAGAGCCAGCTCTCCAGCTCGAAATGGCTGTCGCTCGACGAGTGGCGACGCATCGCCCACCACGTGGGGTCGGCCCTCGACGCGGCGCACCGAGCGGGCGTTACCCATCAGGATGTCAACGCCCGAAACGTGCTTTCCGACACCGAGGGCAACTACTACCTCGCCGATTTCGGCATCGCCCGAAACGTCCTGGTTGAGGCCTCACGCGCGGTTGGTGGTTCGGATCGGCAGCCAGGCGGGATCGCGGTGGCCGAGAGCAAACCCGGTGGTCGGTCACTCGACCTGCGTGAATTCGCATCGATGCTGGCCGAAGCGCTGCCCCGAGTGGCTGGCGCCGACGACGATCAGCTGCGACAGCTCTCCGAACACCTTCAGTTGGTCACGAACGGGCGTGAGCCGGCCTCGGTTCAGGCGCTCGTGGTCGAGCTCGATTCGATCATCGACGGCGTCGAACCCATAGGCCACGAACCCCGCGGCTCGTTGCCGGCGTTCCACAACCCGTACAAGGGTCTGCGAGCGTTCGTGGAGTCCGACGCCGACGACTTCTTCGGACGCGATCGCCTGATCGATCACATCATCGAGCGGCTTCGGAGTTCCGACGGGGTGGTGACTGTGCTGGGTCCGTCCGGGGTGGGGAAGTCGTCGGTCATCAGGGCCGGTGTGATCCCGGCGCTCAGGCGGTCGGCCATTCCTGGGTCTCACGACTGGTTCGTCGCCACCATGACGCCGGGTACCGACCCGTTCGACGAACTGGCCACCGCTCTGCTGCGGATCGCCGATCGGGTGCCGGCCAACCTGACCGATCTGTTGAGCGAACCCGGGGGAATCGGCCGGGTGGTCCGCAGTGTCCTGCCCGAAGATTGCAGCACGGAGCTGTTGCTGGTGATCGACCAATTCGAAGAACTGTTCACCCTGGTCGACGACGAGGACGTGCGCGTGGCGTTCCTCGAGAATCTCGAGGCGGCCTGTCGGGATGAACGCTGCCGCATTCGGGTGGTTCTGTCGATCCGGGCCGATTTCTGGGACCGGCCGCTTCGGTATGGATCGTTCGCTCGGCTGGTTGAGGAATCGGTGGTACACGTGGCCGCCCTCGAGCCCGACGGGCTCGAGTTGGCGATCACCGGTCCGGCCCACCGAACCGGTTGTGAGTTCGAACCGGGGCTGGTGGCCAGGATCGTCACCGACGTTCACAACCAGCCCGGTGCTCTGCCCCACATGCAGTTCGCCCTGACCGAACTGATGGAGCGCAACAAGTCACGACTCCTGACCATCGCCGACTACGAAGGGATCGGGGGAGTGGCCGGTGCCGTGGCCACCGCCGCAGAGAACTTGTTCCAGCAGGCAGCCGAGGATTCTCGCGACACCATTCGGCATCTGTTCGGGCGGCTCGTGGTCGTGAATCCTGGCAGCTCGGCCACCCGGGATCGAGTTGCTGTTTCGTCGCTGGAAGGTCTCGGAGACATCCAGCCGATCTTGCGAGACTTCGGCGAAGCCCGGCTGCTGGCTTTCGACCGCAGTGAGGACACGAGGGAACCGACGGTGGAGATTGCCCACGAGGCGCTGATCGGGGCCTGGCCAAGGTTGGTCCGGTGGCTCGACGAGGATGCCGAGCAGCTCATCGCTCGTCGTCAACTTGCCGATGCTTCGAAGGCGTGGTCGGAGCGAGGTCGGGATGCCGGCGAGTTGTATCGAGGTGGCCGGCTGGCGGCGGCGGAAGAGGTGCTTGGTGCACGTGAGCTTCCGGCGTTGGAGGCGGAGTTCTTGTCCGAGAGTCGGGCGGCGCGAGACCGAGAACGCGAGGCTCGTCGCCGTTCCGTGCGCCGGCTTCAGGGTCTGCTCGCTGGTGTTGCCTGCTTGGCCGTGCTGGCGATGATCGCTGGGGTTTTGGCGTTTCAGAACGCAGCTAGTGCCAGAGACAGTAGGGCCGCAGCGGAGACCAGGCGCCTTTCGAGCGATGCGTCGATCATTGCGTTGGAGAACCCCGACACAGCCTTATTGCTGGCAGCCGAGGCTCACCGCCGCGATCCCAGCGCGTCCACCTTGCTTGGGCTGCAGCGAGCCATGTCGTCGACCGGCGCCTATCTCGGACAGCTCGGGTACGGGACGCAGTACATCTACGTCGCCTGGATCGACGACCGAATTGTCGGCGTCGCTGATGAGTGGATCGACATCTTCGATTCCGAGTCGGGCGAACGAGTGGACCGAATTGATCTGCCCTCGCCGCTCGGCGCATCGCTGTTGGAATGGGAAAAGGCGCCGAAGCCCTTCGATGTTGAAGGCAACA
>JABDIY010000187.1 GCA_013003535.1 Acidimicrobiales bacterium
TGAACGGCAGCCCGGCTGCGCCGCAACAGGTGTCTGCACCCACCTCGGCGGCATCGTTCGTTGGAACAACGCGGCGGAAACGTGGGACTGCCCGCTGCACGGATCCCGATTCGATACCGAAGGGCACATTCTTCACGGTCCGGCTACGAGCGATCTGCGACACACCGACGACTAACCGGAGTTCGTCCACGTTAGGGGTCCACCGAGCATGCACCAGATCTGGAATTTGGTGAAAACAATTGCCAAACGCTACCGTATGGTATATGCTCGGTTCTATGACGAAGACCCGTGGTCGACCACGCGACCCCAGCCGCGATCGTGCGATCCTGGCTGCGGCTCGATCAGTGTTGGCGTGCAGCGGTTACACGGGCTCTTCCATGGAGCAGATCGCGAAGCTCGCTCATGTAGGTAAAGACACGCTGTATCGCCGTTGGCCAAACAAAGAGCAACTGGCGCTCGACCTCATCGATTCCATGGCGCGTGACGCCGTGCAACCAGCGCCGATCGACCCGGATCCGAGGCTCAATCTGTTGCTATTTCTCAAGGACGTCGTCCGGCTGTACCGCAATACAGACTTCGGTTTGTTGGTGGCCGGGATGGTCGGCGAGGCCGCTCGGAACGAAGATTTTGCGCAGCGGTTCGCCGATTTCTGGGCTCGCCGGCGTGCAATCGCGGCGCCTCTCGTTCATGACGTACTGATGCCGACGGCCACCGCATACGACATTGAAACGATCCTCGACGGCCTTTTTGGGCCTATTTACTATCGACTTCTTCTCACAGGTACCGACGTAACGGATGAATACCTGTGGGACCTCGTCATGGCTGTCCCGTGGACGGCTGACGCAAATCAAAACGCCTGGAGTGAAGGCGACACGTCACCCAACAACAACGGTGAGGTCATCCCCGCCGTCTCAACCTGAAAGATAAGCTGAAATGACGAAAAAAGAGCATTTGCTCACGATCATCGAACCCATCCCGGGTGGCGACACCACGCTGGACCTGGCCCACGAAACCGTGGCCCGGGGCGGCACGGTAACCGTAGTGGTCTTCCTGACCGATCGCGTCGAACGCGACATCAGGCACTACGCCGAGACCGCTGGAATCAGTGTTCGCGAAGCCGAGGCGATCACAGTCAGGCGGCTCCGCACCCAATGCCAAGATCGCATCGGCGATGTCCAATTGGACATCACCCGCCGGGGGTCGGTCAGCAGTGACGTGGTGCAGTACATAACGGCAGACACAACGGCGGTTGCGATTCCGGCAAGCCTGGTATCGGACAAGCTGGTTGAGCGCATCGCAACCTACAGCGGCAGGCCTGTGATCGTCGCCCCGTACCGCGTCCCGGAGTTGGCGGCCTAGCGATCCAGCCCCCCCGATATGGATACCATCGAGCGGACGGGTAGCTCAGCCGGTGGTTGGGCTGGTGGCGATAGTGCTGCGGGCTACAGCGTGGAGGGTGAATGCGGTAGTTGGGGAGCCGAGTTGGGTGTGGAGGCGATCGCGGAGCTGGGCCCGTTGATTGTTGGCAAGCGAAACGCAGTAGGACCCGGCGGGGCCGATCCCGGCACAGAAGCCGTTCCAAAGTTCGTCGAAGTTCTCGTAGGTGGTTTGGGCTTGAAGCGTGGTCTCGGTGACGTCATTGAGACCGGCGTCGGCGAAGAGTTCGCCGATCTCGCCAGCTCGGCCGAAGCGGAGGGTGCGGGCTTCGTCGGGGGCGTCGCGGTCAAGGTCGAGGGCGGCGTCCCAGAAGGCGCGCAGCATTTCCATCCCGTGGTCGAAGTCCCACACGCAGGCGCCGATGGTGCCGCCGGGGCGGACGACGCGTCGGAGTTCGCTTGCTGCTGCAGCGGGGTCGGTGACGAAGTGGAAGACGAGTTGGGCGGCGGCGATATCGAAGCCGTTGTCGGGGAAGGGGATGGCTTCTGCTCGTCCGAATCGGATGTCGGAGCTGGGGTGGCGGGCTGCGCAGGCTTCGACGAAGGAGGGGGACGGGTCACATGCGGCTACGGCGTCAGGCCCGAGTCTTTGGACGAGTTCGGCGGTGAGTGAGCCCGGGCCACAGCCGAGGTCAAGAGCCTTCTGGCCCCGCGCGGCGCAGAGGTGATCGGCGAACAGTGGGGCGAGGGCTCGGGAATAGCGGCCCATGAAGGCGTCGTAGGCAGTGCCGCTGGCCTGAAATGTGTGGGCACCCTGGACTGGCTCCATTGGCCGACCTCTTCGGTTGTGAATTGTCACGCTACTGGGACGCGGGCGGTACCGCCCGTTACCTCCTCTTCGGTCAGCGGAGCTGGTTTGTGCGGAGCACTTCGCCAACGCCGGCGAACACACTCTTGTTGGAGACCACGAGGTGCTTGCCTCTGGTAGCGATGCCACCGGGGAGCGTGAGCCCGTCGAGCGAGCCGATGTGCCCACCGTTCCGGTTGAATACCTGGACGCTGCCGGCATCGGTTCCGGAGAACGCCGCGAGCACACCGGCATCAGCAAACTGCACGACGTAAACATCGCCACGGCGGCCTACGTCGAGGCCCACCGCGGCGGTCAAGCCGTCGGCGAACACCTCACAACCGTCGGAGGGAATCTCCTCGAACTGAGAGCACGTGGCCGTCCCGACGTGGCGACGATCGATCTTGTACACCACGGAATACCCCGGGGTGAACGGGAACCCGCCGAGTGTGGACACCAGCAGGTCTCTGTCGCGGTGGCGGGCAACGTCGGTTGGCACGGCTTGGGCTGGGAAGAGTGCCTGGTCACCGCAGGGATTGAACTCCGCCGGGATGGGGTTCTCGCCGAGATTGAACGGCACACAGCGGGGGGCGAAGGTAGCCAGCACCTCGACGTCACCGTTGCGCCGGAGCTCAAGCAGTGAGTTGCCGCCCGAATCGATTGCGACGGTTGTGTTGGAACCGGAGTTGAAGACGCCGTAGGGATTGGAGTCGGCACCCTCACCGTCGGGGTCCAACTGGTCTTCGATCTGGGCAAGATCGAAGCTCTGCGGGCCTCGGTCGCCGATGTCCACCATGGCGAGATTGGCGGCCCCGGGCGAAACAGCGGCGAGCACGTCGCGGACGGCGGGTGTTCCTCCCAGACCGGTTGAGTAGCTCAGGCGCCCCCGCCACCGGTCAACGCCGTGGGGTCCGGTTGCGCCGGTACCGAAAAACGGGCCTTCACAGGCGCCATCTACGGCTTCCGTAGCGGAGGGAAGGCCGTCGATGACCGTTTCGACACCCTGGTTGGTGATCCGAGAGATCCTTCCTGTGTCGCCCAGGCAAATCGGGCCGTCGCTGTCGCCGAGGGGCGTGTCAACCAGAGACGGGCCGCCGCGACCGGCTTCGGCCACGTAGATGCGGTTGCGCCCATCCTGGTAGAGCCCGCGAGGGTTGTCGAGGTTGTCCGCCAGGACTTCCCATGAGGGTTCGTGGTCCGAGTTCGCTGCCGCCGGCGTGACACCAGCCGCCATAGCCAACCCGGCGAGGATCGCCAGAAGCGAGATTGCCAAACGGTTCATGTTCCTAGTCCTTGCTGTCGCCCGTGTTCCCCGATAATGTGACGCCGCCCTCGGGGGTCAGCAAAGCACCAAGTGCGAAATAAGTCAATGGCCTGTTCTTGCTGCGGTCTCAACCGAGCGCTCGGCGGACCGAAGTTGTGAGGACGTGCTGCAGCAGGTGAGACGTCGTGACCCAGCAGTGACCCCGCAACGCTTCTTGACCCTAGCCGGGGACGCTCCATTGAAGTTTGTAGGCGAGGTCGTGACCCGCTTGTTCGGAGTAGTCCTGTATCGACTTTCTGGCCAGCTTCAGGGAGACCGACGGTGGCAGCAGCCCTACGATGCGGCCCATGACCGTTCTGTCCTCACCGACCGGGGCGGCCTTGGCCGTGGGAAAGGTCACCTCCACTTGGGCCT
>JABDIY010000189.1 GCA_013003535.1 Acidimicrobiales bacterium
GCGTAGTCGGGATCCGTGCCGGCTCGACCCATTCCCGTGACTGTGATCTGCGTCATGGTCCGAGGGTAGTGGCGGTCCACTACCGTGATCTGGTGACGGCAACACTCCCTCCAAGAACGAGCGCCCGCCGAGGTGAGCGAGCCGTGATCGGATTCGTTGCGTTCATGGCCATCGTCATGGCGTATGGCGTGGAGGCCATCTTGCCCGCCTTCGACGAGATCGACCAGTCCTTCGGTTTCTCTCGCCAAGATGTCAGCGTTTCCTTGCTTGTCACAACGCTGCTCATCGGGATGGGCGTTGGTCAGCTGATCTGGGGGCCGGTTTCGGACACGTTCGGCCGCTTGCCGGTTCTCCTCGCTGGGTTGGGTCTCTACGCCCTTGGAGCCGTCGGCATGATTATCGCTCCAAGTCTCGAACTCCTTCTGATCTCCCGCTTTGTTTGGGGAGTCGGCGCGGCCGCCCCCAACGGGCTGCGCTTGGCCGTCGCCCGAGACATCTTCTCGGGAGACCAAATGGCTCGAGTGGTCACCTTCGCCACCGCCGTCTTCCTCATCGGGCCGGTTGTGATGCCATTCTTCGGAGAGGGAATCCTTCTCCTGGGGGACTGGGAACTCATCGCCTTCGTGGGCGTGGGCCTGGCCGGAGCGGCCGGTGGTGTGGCGATCTGGTTTGGCGAAACGCTCCCGGTGGGACGGCGTCGACCACTTCGGTTCAAGCCGCTCATGGTGGCGCTGCGCCAGATCGTTCAAACCCCGGCTTCGGCGGGGGCGATCCTTGCCACCATGTTCTATGGCGGGGCGTTCTTCATTTTTCTGGGCAGTGCCCAGCCAATCATCGAGAACATCTATGACTCTGGCGATCGATTCGTCTGGCTCTTCGGTCTCAGCGGTGTCGCAATGTCGGTTGCGCTTTTTAGCAATGGCCGCCTGATCACGCGCTTCGGTGCCGCCCGGGTGGCCTGGACCGCCGCCACGTGTTTCGTAATCGTGAACGCCATCGGCCTTACTGTGACATTGGCGGGCAACGGCACGCCATCGTTGGCGGTCTGGTTGATTTGGGCGTGTGCATCCAACGCCGCCGGTTCCATGGTCGCCGCTATCTGTGCGGCCCTGGCGTTGGAGCCCTTGGGCGCCATTGCGGGAACCGCCGCGTCAATTCTTGCCTTCGCTCAGCTGGGTCCTGGCGCAGCCTTGGCCGCTGTTGTCGACTCCCAAATTCGCACCACGGTCACCCCGATGCTCATCGGAGCTCTGGTGTACTCCGTACTCGGCATCGCCTGCCTGCGCTGGTCGCTGAGTCGAAGCCTCGCCTAGCCGAAACGGGCGGCGTCTATCAGGGCGACAGATTCGTCGCGGTGGTGTTGTTCATCGAGGGCGATGCTGGTGAGCACATCTGCGACCGTTTCATACTGGCCGTACTCGTCCTCGAACTGGCTGACCCATTCTTCTTCGGCCAGCTGGGGGTGGGCGTCGACGTAATCGAGATAGGTGTGCATCGCATGGTCCTCGAAGTCGGCGTTGAGGCCAAACGAGAGCCGGGGGCGTACTACGTAGAGCAACCATGAGAGGTGGTAGTAGCCGAAGGCGATCAACTGGGGAAGGAACCGGCCCCGAAGCGACGACCGCTCGAAGCCTCCGTTGTCCAACAACTCCTCGATGATCAACAGATGGAACAGTTCATTGTCCTGTTGCGCACGGGCCAGCAGGGCCCGGTCATGGACTCGTCGAGCGAAGGACGGGTCTTCGTGGGTATGGGTTACCGCAACGAAGGCCACCTGTTCCCAGGCCTGGTAGGGGACCCGGGCGACTACCTCCAGAACTCGGAATTTCTCGAATGTCGACTTCTTTCCATAGATGAGGTCGAGTGCGAGGAACAGAAGTCGGGCGGCGATGCCGTAGCGACGTTTGGGTTGGGCTCGAGCGTCAAGCCCGGCCTGGTGGATCTCAGTAGGACCGTAATGATGGGCGGTAGCTGTGCCGCCGCTGTTTGGAACGACATCGGTTGTCATGATCTCCTCCTCATTCCATTATCTCGCCGGCGGCAGATTCAGGCGAGGTCAGGTAGTGGTGTTTGCTGTCACGTCGTCCGAACGCATCTGAGCCCGACTCCTTCAGGGACGATAAGGAGTCGGGCTCAGAAGACATATGGCGTGATCAGGTTTGGACGATCGTCCCACGCCACGCGCCAGTTGCGGCGTCCTTGTCCTCAATGAAGGTCTTGAAATTCTCGAGGTCGCTCTTGAGCTGAGCGGACACGAAACCGGACTTGTCCGCAACGTTCTCAAGGAATCCTTCGGGGTCGTAGTCCATCTGAAGGGTGACACGAGTGGTGTCGTCATCGATCTTGTGGAAGGTCACAACGCCGCCATGGGTCGGACCGCTCTGGGTGGTCCAAGCGATCCGCTGGTCCGGGGTCTGCTCGGTGATCTTGGTGGTGAAGTTTCGCTCTACTCCGGCGATGTTCACGTACCAGGTAAGGGTGTCGTCGGTGAGCTGAGTGATCTTCTCGACGCCACTCATGAACCGGGGAAACTCTTCGAACTGCGTCCACTGGTTGTACGCAACGCGGACGGGTGCTTTCACGTCGACTGCGTGTTCGTGGTCTGTTGGGCTGCTCATACTGCCTCTTTCTCTAGGGATGGATGGTGGCGCCGTGGTATTACGCCATGGGGCCTCCTACTGCTCTTGCCGGTGCGCGCCCATCTCAAACATTTCTTTGGAACTCTGAACTTCGGTCGGTGACCGGAGCGGAACGAGAGCGGAGACTCTCGGGCGTCGTTAGAGGACCTGCATCTCCGGTACGGCCACCAGGAACTTCCCGCCCCAATCACGGATATGAGCCATCTGCTCCATCACTTCGTCTTTGATGTTCCACGGCAAGATCAGCAGATAGTCAGGCTTGGTTTGTGCCACATGGTCCGGACCGAAGATCGGGATTTGAGTCCCCGGCAGGAACAGGCCCTGCTTGTGAGGGCTGCGGT
>JABDIY010000064.1 GCA_013003535.1 Acidimicrobiales bacterium
CTACGCATTGTTCCGCTCCTAGTTATGGTGACATTTCGTCAGTGTCAGCGCATCATGCGCTGAGATCGGGCGCACGTCAAGCACACGCAGCCTTTGGGTTTTCTTGCTTGATGGAACCAACCTGAGAGTCGACCCGAGATCGCTCCTGAGAGACGTGGAATAGCTACGGTCGGGTCATCGATCTACGATTGCCTCCATGTCTGTGGTTGATCGTTCCGCATCGGTGGATTCCTCGCTCGAGGACGAGGTGAGCAGCTGGATAGATGACAACTGGGACCCGAACCTGCGGGTTGGTGAGTGGTGGCAACTCCTGGCCGATTCGGGGTACGCCCATCCCGGGCTTCCTCAAGCGGCCGGAGGTTTGGGCTACAGCCAGACCAAAGCGATGCGAGTGATGCGCGCCATCGCCGCCGCCGATGTGATGGGTCCGCCGCCGGGATTGGGCATGATGCTGGCGGCCCCCACCATCGCTGAACACGGGACACCGGAGCAGATCGCCCGGTACATTCCTTCCATCCTCAACGGCAGGGAGGCGTGGTGTCAGCTTTTCAGTGAGCCCGTTGCAGGTTCGGACCTGGCGGGGCTTCAGACCCGCGCCGTTGCTGATGGCGACGAGTGGCGGGTCACGGGCCAGAAGGTCTGGACATCTCAAGGTGATATCGCCGACCTTGGCATGCTGGTGGCGCGGACCGATGGCGATCTACCCAAACACCGTGGTCTGTCCTATTTCGCCATGGTGATGGATCAGGACGGTGTGGAAGTTCGTCCGTTGCGCGAGATGACAGGCCGAACCTTCTTCTCCGAGGTTTTCATGGACAACGCCGTCGTCGCCGCCGATGCGATGATCGGTCAGCGCGGTGATGGTTGGCGTGTGGCCAACACCACCCTCGCGGTGGAGCGCGCTTCGATCGGTGCGGGATCGGCAGGTTTTGCACTGGCGCAGCCGGGAAGCAAGGCAAATCAGTTTGAACGAAAGGTCGGCGAGGTAGTTGCTCGTTCCAAGGAGAAACGGGCTGGCGCTCATGCTCCGTCGGTGGGGCTGAAGCTCTTCCACCGTTACGCCGAGCTTGCCAGACGGCTAGGGCGAAACACCGACCCACTGCTACGACAGGAGTTGATCGGGGTGTACTCGCTGCTGATGGTAAACCGACTCAATCTTCAGCGAGCCCGCCAGAAGTCCCAGCGGACCGGGGGAGAAGGGAACATCGCCAAACTGATCGACTCTGAACTCAATCGGCAGTTTCGAGATGTGAGCCTTCGGATCATCCAGGCCGACGGCATGCTGGCGGGCCGCTCGTCGCAGACCGACTCCAGTATCGCCGAGGTTGTGTTGTATGCCCAGGGGCCGCCGATCTACGGGGGCACCGATCAGATTCAACGCAACATCCTGGGGGAGCGGGTGATGGGCCTGCCCAAGGAACCAGGTCCAGACAAATCCACCCCGTTCAATCAGCTGCCCCGGAACGTCTGAAAGCGACCACCGCGCGCGTCAGTGGACTACATCTTCACAGTTGTGGCACTCCAACTGGATTGTGGAGTGGGCGATTCCGAGTCGGTCCGCCATCTCGTCCTGGAGAACGTGCATCAGTTCCTGAGCATCGTGAAGGTTGACACTGCCATCCATCACAACATGAGCAGTCACGCTGACAACGCCGGGAGCGATATTGCGAGTATGCACATGGTGAACGTTGCTGATACCAGCGGTGCCATTGATGAGTTCGTGCACCTCGGTGGCGGCACCGTCGTTCGGTGACCGATCCAGCAACTCGGCGCTGGCGTTGCGGAGCAGCGACCATGTGCCCCGCAGCACGAGTGCGTTGACCACCAGCGAAGCAACCGGATCCACCCAGGTTGCGCCGGTCCCCTGAAGTAGGAGACCGGCCAGGACCACGATTCCTGAGCCGGCCAGGTCTACCAAAAGGTGCAGTCGGGCCGCCTTCAGCGAAAGATGCTCCCCGTGCCCCAGTGCAAGCACACTGATGCCATTGACCGCCATTCCGGCCAGTCCGATCAAGATCACACCACCGCCGTCGACCGCGACCGGATTGAACAGACGCTCGATCGATTCATACACCACCCACGCGATGGACCCCAACAGCAGCAGACCCGACGTGTAACCGCCCAGGGCGTCGGCCTTTCCCCAGCCGAAGGTCATGGATGAAGTTGGGGGTCGGCGGAGCAGCCGGAGCGCGGCCAGGGCCGTCAGAAGACCCACGGCATCGATGATCTGGTGGAGCGAATCGGCAAGTACAACCACCGACCCGAGAGCGAGGCCGACCAAGATCTGAACTACCGCGAAACCGGTATTTACGCCGGCGGCACCGGCCAGGCGAGCATTGCTCACGGGCTCAGCGCCGCGGGAATGACCCGAATGGGAGTGATCATGCCCGCTCATCAGTCCAGAATACATGGCCCAACTGGCCCAGCGGACCGTCGCCTCATGCGGGCCAGGTCAGCCTTCTACGAGCGACTTTCAAGTGACGAGCGAGTCTCGGCGCACTAGCGTCGAGCCATGATCCATACAAGCCCGCTACCTCCGGTGGACATCCCCGATGTCACGATCTCGTCGCACGTCCTTCGCAAAGCCGTCGACAGGCCCGATGCGGTCGCTATCCGCACAACCGATGGCAGCCGTTCCTACACCTACGCGGAGCTGAGCGCTGCAGTTCACTCCCTCGCCGGTGGTCTGGCGGCACGCGGCTTCGGCCCGGGGAACGTGGTGGGCCTCATGGCGCCAAACATCCCCGAATACGCCATCGTCTTTCATGGCGCAGCGGTCGCTGGTGCTGCGGTCACTACGATCAATCCAACGTATGGTCCAAGCGAGGTGCGGCATCAGCTCAAGGATGCTGGGGCCACCATGCTCATCACGATCGGTATGTTTCTCGATGTCGCAACGTCGGCCATTGAGGGCACTGACGTCACCGAGATCGTTGTCATCGGTGAAGCCGATGGCGTTACTCCGCTCACTGATCTGTTCGGAGCGCCGATCGAGCAGGTACCGGTGGACCTCAGAGAGCATGTTGTAGTGCTGCCTTACTCCTCCGGCACCACCGGTATGCCAAAGGGGGTGATGCTCACGCACCGGAACCTGGTTGCCAATATTGAACAGTGCAATCACATGCTTTTTTATCGAGACGACGAAGTAGCCCTGGCGGCGTTGCCGTTTTTCCACATCTACGGCATGCAGGTGCTCATGAACGGCCTGCTGGCCAATGGGGTCACCGTTGTGACAATGCCCCGATTCGACATGGTGGAGGCACTCACCGCTATTCAGGACTTGAACGTAACTCGGTTCTTCGCGGTGCCGCCGATCATCCTGGGGCTAGCCAAGGCACCCATCGTGGATCAGTTCGATCTGTCCTCACTGCGCCAGGTGTTCTCCGGGGCCGCCCCGTTGGGTGCGGAGCTGGCGGCCGAAGCGTCGGCACGGATCGGCTGCGAGGTGGTGCAGGGGTATGGCATGACCGAACTCAGTCCCGTCAGCCATGGCACGGTCGAGGGTGGGTTCCGTCCTGGGACCAGCGGCGTCACCATCTCGAACACCGAGACCCGAATCGTCGATCCCGCCACCGGGGAGGACCAAGGGGTCGGCGAGCGAGGCGAAGTCTGGGTCCGGGGTCCGCAGGTCATGAAGGGATATCTCAATAACCAGGCAGCAACCGATTCCATGCTCACCAAAGATGGTTGGCTCAAGACCGGCGACGTTGGCATCATCGATGATCACGGCCATCTTTCGATCGTTGATCGTTTGAAGGAACTCATCAAATACAAGGGTTTCCAGGTTGCCCCGGCGGAGCTGGAAGCGCTGATTATCACCCATCCCAAGGTGGTCGACGTAGCGGTGATCGGCGTTCCCGATGACGAAGCAGGAGAGGTCCCGAAGGCGTTTGTGGTCACCGCCCCTGGCGAAACCGTCACGCTCGAAGAGATCCAGGCCCTCGTTGGTGAGCAATTGGCGAGTTACAAACAGATTCAGATCCTCGAGGTCATTGAGTCGATCCCCAAGAGCGCGGCCGGGAAGATCCTCCGCAAAGAACTGCGGAACTAGAGCACGGGGAAGTTAGAGCGTCAGGGTGGGGTCATCGGATTGGAGAAACACCGTGAGTTGGGTTGCTTCATCCAAGATTTCAACGAGCACTCTGGCTGAGCTGGGGGCGGTGGCAGCGAACGACTCGAACTGGTAGATAGCCAGAACACCGGGCGGCACGTCGCGCA
This sequence comes from Acidimicrobiales bacterium, assembly GCA_013003535.1. Taxonomy (GTDB): domain Bacteria; phylum Actinomycetota; class Acidimicrobiia; order Acidimicrobiales; family SZUA-35; genus JABDIY01. The sequence goes on from JABDIY010000064.1 coordinate 4,219, forward strand.
GGCAGTCCACCAGAGCATCGAGGTTGTTGCCGAAGTACGACGGAAAATTCAACGCCCCCGCTAATGAGGACAGGTAGGAGGTGTCGTCCCACCGGCCTGCGTCCACGCGGCTCACCATCGCTCCTTCTGCAGCGAGCTCGGCGATTCGGGCGTTCAGTTCGTCAGCGCTGTGATAGAGCGTCGCCACCACGCCTACTTGGGCGGCATCCGGATGCCGCCGTCTACTCGAACGGTCTCGCCGTTCATGTACGGGTTGGTGATGAGTTCCATCACCATGAACGCCAGTTCTTCGCCGTGCCCGAGGCGCTTGGGAAACAGGACTGACTGACCGAGGTGGGCCTTGAATTGTTCGCTGGCTTCACCCTCGCCATAGATCGGGGTGTCGATCAGGCCGGGGGCCACCGTATTCACCCGGATACCAGCCGCAGCGAGGTCCCGGGCGATGGGCAGCGTCATACCCACCACACCACCCTTGGAGGCGGAATATGAGCACTGGCCGATCTGGCCGTCGAAAGCGGCGACCGAAGCCATGTTCACAATCGCGCCCTTGTTGCCGTCGGCGTCGAGCGCCTCGGTCTGGGCCATGGCCGCGGCGGCTTTGCTGAGCATGTTGAAGGTGCCGATCAGGTTGATGTTGACAACCATCGTGAACTTCCCCAAATCCATGGGCACGTTGTTCCGGTCGATGGTGCGGGCGGCGAAGCCGATACCGGCGGAGTTGACGAGCGCTCGAAGGGGGCCCATCTCCGATGCGGCCGCAACCGCGGCGTTGGCGTCGTCTTCTTTCGTGACATCACATTTCACGAAGAGACCACCGAGTTCTTTGGCTACGGCTTCGCCCTTCTCTTCATTGAGATCGGCAATCACTACTCGGGAACCGGCCGTCGCCAGTTGGCGGGCACTGGCTTCGCCGATCCCGGACGCACCTCCAGTGATGATCGAGGAGCTTCCTTCAAGACTGATTCTGGGCATTTCGTAACGGTACCCTCGGGCACGCTGCGATACCCAAACCAGTACGGCTGACTAGGTCACCGCCCGCACGACCCAGAAGACGATGAGCCCCAGCGCGAGGGTGGGGATGAGGTTCCGGGTCTTGATCGCCGTGGTGATCGCAGCCACCATGCCTGCGACCTCTGCGAGTTCCACACCGCTGTTGGCTTCCTCGGGATTGGCTACCAAGGTCACGACCAGAGCGGCGAGAACAGCCGGGCCAACATTGCGGAGCGCCCGCATGACCGGTTCGGGCATAGGGCGATCGGCCAAGATCAGGATCATCCCTGCTCGTGCGAAATACGTAGCGATGCTGACCCCTGCCAACAGCAGGATTGCGGAGCTGAGCCTCATCAGCGGCTTCGAGATTCGGCCAGAAAGCCTGCGCTGATCCCAGCGAGAGCGCCGACCAGCAGACCACTTCGGTTGGGAAGACCCAGTGTGGCGAAACACACCGCGGCTGCCACCACCGCGGCGATCACCGCAGGCCGATTGGTCAGCATCATCACCACAATGCCGGCAAACATCAACGCCGGGGCAAACCCCAACCCCCATGAGGTGGGAACCAGCGCGCCAAAGAGGATCCCCAGCACCGACAGCACTTGCCATGCCGAATAGAACATGGCGGCGAGCGTGAGGTAGTAGCGCCGGAAACGCTCGGGCTCGAGATCGGTGTGCAGGCTGGTGAGAGCGAAGACCTGATCGATCAGAAACATCGGAGCCAGGATCCGGAACCAGCGCGGTTGCTCCTCGAACGACGGGGCCATCGCTGCGGAATACATGACGTGGCGCAGGTTGATCACCATCACCGCCACGGCCACCGCCCATGCCGAGGCTGCGCCAACCAGGGTCACCAAAGCGAGTTGGGCCGCACCGGCATACAGGAAGAGCGAGCTGCTGTAGGCCACACCGATCGGCATCGCGGACTCGCTCATTGCAAGGCCGAGAACGAATCCAAATGGGATGGCCGGGAGGAGCAGCGGGAATCCGTCTCGGATCGCCTGCCGGTCAAGGAGACTCAGCAACAAGCGGCCTAGAAACTGTCGATGATGGCGTTGAGCGTTGCGCTGGGCCGCATGGCCGCCACCACGGACTGCTCGTTGGGAAGGTAGTAGCCGCCAAGATCGACCGGCGGACCCTGAACCTCGATGAGCTCTGCAACGATGGCGGCCTCGTTTTCTGCCAAGGCAGTGGCAAGAGGAGCAAACCGTTCTGCCATCTCCGCGTCGGCATCCTGGCCGGCCATGGCCTGGGCCCAGTAGAGCGCCAAGTAGAAGTGACTCCCTCTATTGTCGAGTTCGTTCACCTTGCGAGACGGCGATTTGCCATTCATCAGAACCTTGCCGGTGGCCTGATCGAGAGCGTCGGCCAATACGGCGGCCCGAGGAGTCTTTGCCGCCTCGGCCAGGTGTTCGAGCGAGACCGTCAACGCCAGGAACTCTCCGAGGGAATCCCACCGAAGATGATTCTCTTTCTGAAACTGCTGAACGTGCTTGGGGGCCGAACCACCGGCACCGGTCTCGAACAAACCACCGCCGTTCATCAACGGAACGATGGATAGCATTTTGGCGCTCGTGCCCAGTTCGAGAATCGGGAAGAGATCGGTGAGGTAGTCACGAAGAACATTGCCGGTGACGGAGATGGTGTTCTCGCCCTCTTTGGCCCGAGCCAACGTGAAGCGGGTGGCGTCGGCAACATTCATGATCTGAATGCTGAGATCTTCGGTGTCATGGTCGTCCAGGTAGGCCTCGACTTTGGTGATCAACTCGGCGTCATGCGCCCGTTCTGCGTCGAGCCAGAAGATCGCCGGCCAACCGGTGGCCCGGGCACGGCTAACGGCGAGCTTCACCCAATCCCGGACCGCAGCATCCTTCACCTGGCACATCCGCCAAATGTCGCCCTCTTCTACGGCGTGCTGCATGATTACGGAGTCGTCGTGGCCGACCACGCGGACGACGCCGCCGTCGGCGATCTCGAAGGTCTTGTCGTGAGACCCGTACTCTTCGGCCTTCTGTGCCATCAGCCCCACATTGGGCACGGTGCCCATCGTGGCTGGATCGAAAGCACCGTTGTCACGGCAGAAATCGATGGTGGTGGAGTAGAGAGGTGCGTAAGAGCTGTCGGGGATGACCGCCAACGTGTCCTGCTGTTGGCCGGCGGCATTCCACATCTGGCCCGAGGTTCGAATCATGGCGGGCATGGACGCGTCGATGATGACGTCGCTGGGAACGTGAAGATTGGTGATTCCTCGATCAGAATCCACCATCGCCAGGCTGGGGCCGGTCTGGATTGCGCGGGTGATGTCTTGTTCTATTTCGGCGGCTTCGGCAGCGGGAAGATTTTCCAACGATGCCAGGACGTTGCCGAGCCCGTTGTTGGGTTCAGCTCCAGCGGCGGCCAACTGGGCATCATGCTTGGCGAAGACGTCGGCGAAGAACGCTTCTACCGCGTGCCCGAAGATGATGGGGTCGGACACCGTCATCATGGTGGCCTTCAAATGCAAGGAGAACAGGACACCTTCTTCCTTGGCCTCGGCCATTTGCTCGGCTAGGAACGTGCGGAGCGCCTTTGCGCTCATGAAGGTGCCGTCGATGATCTCGCCCTCTTGTATCGGCAGTCCATCCTTGAGGATCGTTATGTCGCCGTTGGGGGAGACGTGCTCTATCCGAAGCGTCGTGGCATCCGGAGCGGTAAAGGATTTCTCGTTTGAGGCGAAGTCATTCCGACCCATCGTTGCGACTCGGGTTTTGGAGTCGCTGCTCCAGGCTCCCATTGCGTGAGGGTTGTTCCTGGCGTAGTTCTTCACGGCGTTGGGTGCTCGGCGATCGGAGTTGCCTTCGCGCAGAACTGGATTAACCGCACTGCCTTTGACCTTGTCATATCGGTTGCGAATCTGTTGCTCGGTTTCCGAACTGGGGTCATCGGGGTAATACGGCAGTGCGTAGCCCTTGGTCTGGAGTTCGGCGATGGTGGCCTTCAGCTGAGGTACCGATGCGCTGATGTTGGGAAGCTTGATGATGTTGGCTTCCGGCGTGAGCGCCAGCTCTCCCAGTTCGGCAAGAGAGTCGTGGGTTTGCTGTTCCTCTGTCAAGTGGTCGTTGAAGTTGGCCAGGGTTCGGGCCGCCAACGAGATATCGCGCGACTCAACATTTACCCCCGCGGCCTTGGTGAACGCACGGACGATAGGCAGCAATGAGCGCGTCGCCAGCGCCGGTGCTTCGTCGGTGAGGGTGTAGATGATCGTGGAGGCAGAGGGCTCAGACATTGCGGCTCAGGGTACCTGCCGGCCCTATTGCTCCCCCAACTAGCAGCCTGGTCCGGGTGGGTGTAGGTTCTCAGTTTGTGACCGAAACACCGGATTTCTATAGCTATTCCCCGGTGCCGTTGGAGATCGCAAGCGCCAAGGCCAACCGGGTAATCATCGAATGGCCCGATGGCCACTCGATAGCGGTGAGCGGCACATGGCTGCGGGAGAACATCGTTGGGCATTCCGTTGACCCCTTGACCCGGGAGGGAATCGGGAGTCCCTCGGACCACTTGGGTCCGAGGTTGGAGCACGCGGGGGTCACCGCTGACGGTACTCTGAGCGTCGACTGGGACGATGGCTGCTCTGCGGAGTTCGACTCGGGATGGCTGCGTTCGTTCGCGACCGGCGGCGCCGGCATGCTGGCGGGCCTGCCGACGGCCACGCCCTGGGTATCCGCTCGTGCCGGCCAAGAAATCGCTGGTGATCGACGCCTCGAGCTACCGCTGCACATTTGGCCTCCACTCGCACCGGATGGAACGGTGGCTCCAGCGGTGCTCCGGCCGATCGTCGACGACCTCATTCGCTACGGAGTTGTTCGACTGGTGGATGGCCCCACTGGCCAGGATGACCTCGAGAGCTTCGCGGTAAACCTCGGGCCATTGCGTGACACCAATTTCGGTCGGGTGTGGGACGTGATGGCCAAAGTGGATCCCAACAGCACCGCCTACACCGGTCGGCCACTGGTTCCCCACACCGATTTGCCAACGCGCGAGCGTCCACCGGGATTTCAGGCGCTCCACTGCGTGGAAAACACTTGTGAAGGTGGACTCAACCAAATGGCTGATGGGTTGGCCATCGTTCGTCATCTCGAGGCCACCGAGCCCGATTACTTCGAGGCACTCACCACGTTGCGCTGGGTGTTCATGAGTAAGGGCCGGGGAATCGATCATCGATGGACGGCCCCAGTCGTGGAGTTCGAGCCGATCGATGGAGCCATCCTCATCCGGGGGTTCAGCCCAGTGCGGGCATTCCCCGACATGCCCGTCGACGACGTTGACCGTTCGTATGCAGCGATATCCCGGTTACATGAACTGGGAGCTGATCCCGCCTTCCAGATCCAGTCCGCATTCCAACCTGGCCAAGCGGTAATTTTCGACAACCGTCGGATGCTCCACGCACGAAGCGGGTTCGACCCCAGCGCCGGGATCCGTCGGCTGCGGGGCTGTTACTTCGATCCGGACGACATTCGTTCCGTTGCTCGCGTTCTTGCTCGAACCAACCCGCTTCCCGACCAAAGGCTGTCCGCATGACCGATCCAATCTTCATCACCTGTGCCGTCACCGGCTCGGGTGACACCGTCGCCAAATCTGAGCACGTGCCGGTCACGCCGCAGCAGATCGCCGATAACTGCATCGCTGCCGCCCAGGCTGGTGCCGCCATCGTGCATATTCATGTGCGAGACCCCGAGACCGGGGCTGGCGCCCGCGATGTGTCGCTCTATGCGGAGGCCGTGGCCCTCATCCGTGCCTCTGCTACGGATGTGGTCATCAATCTCACATCGGGGATGGGCGGAGATCTCACCCTTGGTTCGGTGGAGGAGCCCTTGCCGCTCAGTGAGATCGGCACCGACATGGCTGGTGCCAGCGAGCGGGTCGAACACGTGTTGGCGATCAAACCGGAGATCACAACGTTGGACTGCGGATCGATGAATTTCGGTCACGGTGACTATGTGATGACTAACACGCCGTCCATGCTCGCGGCCATGGGGGAGATGGTGAGGGACATGGGTGTTCGGCCCGAAATCGAAGTGTTCGACACCGGGCATCTCTGGCAGGCCAAGAGCCTGGTGAAGGCGGGGATCATCGAGGACCCGGTGATGATCCAGCTTTGTATGGGCATCCCCTGGGGGGCGCCCAATGATCTCAACACGTTCATGGCGATGCGCAACAACATCCCGGACGACTGGACTTTCTCCGCCTTTTCCATCGGCCAAGACCAACTTCGTTATGTGGCGCTTGCCGCAATCGCGGGAGGCAACGTGCGGGTTGGTCTAGAGGACAACCTGTATCTGACGCGCGGCACGCTGGCCACCAACGCCGATCTGGTGGAGCGGGCGGTGCACATTCTCAACGGAATGAACTACAAGATCGCCGGCCCAGACGAGGTCCGTTCCCTGCTCAAACTCCAGCGTCGCTGATGCTGGTCTCCCAACCGATAACCGTTGGCGTCGTCGGCGCCGGGGTGATCGGAGCCGGCTGGGTGGCGCGTATGGCATTGGCCGGTCATCACGTTCGCTGGTTCGATCCCAACCCCGGCGCCCAGCCGTTCCTGGATCGGATCAGCCAGAACGCGGTTCACTCCTGGCAGGGAATGGATTGGCCGATGAGCCCCGAATCTCCGGTGCGAGCCGACACGCTCGCCGCGGCGGTAGGCGACGCCGAACTGATCATCGAGAGCGTGCCCGAACGCCTGGTCATCAAACAGGCAACGTATGCCCAGATCGAATCCGCCGCTCCGCCGTCAGCCATCATCGCCTCGTCCACTTCCGGTTTCAAGCCATCGGTGTTAGCTGATGGTCTCATCAACCCCGAGCGGCTCATCGTGGCCCACCCGTTCAATCCCGTCTACCTGATCCCACTGGTGGAGATAGTCCCAGGCATCCACACCTCCGATGCGGTCCGAGACCGAAGTGTTGAGCTCTACACCGAGGTGGGAATGAAACCGCTGGTGGTTCGGAAGGAGATCGACGCGTTCATCGCTGACCGGCTCCTCGAGGCCGTTTGGCGGGAAGCGCTCTGGCTTGTGAATGACGGGATCGCCACTACCGAGGAAATCGACGATGCGATCCGCTACGGCTTTGGTCTGCGGTGGGCACAGATGGGGCTGTTCGAGACGTATCGGATAGCCGGGGGTGATGGGGGTATGGGCGCATTCATCGCCCAGTTCGGCGAGACACTCGCTTGGCCCTGGACGAAATTGATGGACACCCCCGAGCTCACGGATCAACTCATCGACACGATCGCAGCTCAGTCCGACGCCCAATCCGGTCATCTCTCGATCGCCGAGCTGGAACGCCACCGGGATGACAACGTTGTGGCCATTCTGAACGCTCTTGCCACCACTCGGTGGGGGGCCGGCGAGGTGGTCCGCCGAAACCGAGTCTCTTAGGCCGCCCTAGCCTGAGTGATATGGACGGCTACGTTGCCACGGATCGGGTGCTGACCGCCACCGCATCCGGACCCCCGAACTCCCGGCGTGTTGGTGATGACCAAAACCTCGTGTCCCGCGTGTGGATCGCTGCGATCGGCGGAGTCTTTTCGTTGCCGCCGTTGTTCGTTCTCTTCCGGGCTGCGCTCCTGGGTGGAGAATCACTGGACGAAGTCACCGGGGCATTGGGTCCCTTGTGGCGAACCATCCAGCTGGGTGCTCTGGTGGCGATCACCACAGCAGTGCTTGGTTCGGTGATGGCGTGGCTGGTGGTTCGAACAGATCTTCCCGGCCGACGAATCTGGCATACCCTCTTGTCACTTCCGATCGTGCTTCCGTCGTTCATCGGTGCCGCCGCCTATGCTGCCGCCCTCGCCCCCAACGGGGTTCTGTATGGGCCCCTGGACCTGGTGGGGCTGGCCCCTCAGGGTCGGCTGGCCGGGATGGGTGCCGCCTGGTTCGTCTTGACCGTCTTCACGTTTCCCTACGTGTTCCTCCCGGTAGCAGCCCGACTTTCGGTTCTGCCAGCGTCTCTGGAGGAAAGCGCCCGCATGCTGGGTCGCAACGGACCCCAAGCCTTTCGGGAGGCGGTCCTGCCACAATTGCGGCCAGCTATTCGCTCCGGTGCACTCATCGTGTTCCTGTACACGATCAGCGACTACGGCGCGGTTCAGCTTCTCCGGTTCGACACGCTCACCAGAAAGATCTTCTCCGCTCGCCTGGCCGATCGAGCCGCCTTCTATGTGCTGGCCACGATGCTGGTCATCCTCACGTTCGTTGCGGTTGCCGCTCAGCGCCGACGGGTTCCCGGCACCATGGAGACGCCCGAAAACCCTGGCGTTGCCCAACCTCCAATCAAGTTGAGTGGCTGGAGGCGCATCGCAGCACTCGCGGTCGTGGCGGCAACGTTGACCGCAGCCTTGCTCGCTCCTGTCGCCAGCCTGGTGGTGTGGGCATGGCGCGGTGTGGCCGATGGCCGGGTGGATTACGCAGAATTGATTGGTCCTCTGGTCAATACTGCAACAATCGGCCTGATCACCGCCGCCGTGGTGGTCACGGTGCTCGTTCCCCTCGCGTTGTCCACCGTTCGTCGCTCCGATGGACTAGCCGGCGCCGCGTCGATCGCCGTCACCGCTGGTTACGCCGCCCCCGGCGTAGTGATTGCGTTGGCGTTGTCTTTCTGGGTACGTTCTGTCCCGGGCTTTTTCTGGCTGTACCTGAGCTTTCCGCTTCTATTGGCAGGGTATGCGATCCAGTTTGGAGCCTTGGCGCTGGGTTCGGCCGAGGACGCGGTCCGGGCGGTACCCCGTTCGGTCCGGGAGTCCGCTCGACTGCTGGAGCCCGATCGAAACCGTCGAATCGCCCTGATCCACTTTCCTCTCATGCGGCCAGGGCTGGTTTCGGGCGGGGGTCTGGTGCTGTTGTCGGTGGTGAAGGAACTCCCGATCACCCTGCTCTTGGCACCGCTGGGTTTCAACACCATGGCTACTCGCATCTGGGCCAAGTTCGAAGAAGGGTACGCCGCGGACGCCGGCGTCTTCGCACTGGTCCTCCTGTTGGTCAGTGGCGTCCTCACGTGGCTGCTGGTCCTGCGCGCCATGGACAGCTGACCACCGCTGCCACACACCAGTTGTTTGGAGAATGCGTCTGGTTTAGCCGTTGACCAGAATGCGCTCAGAAGCGAACTTGCCAAGGCCGATCACGGACTCGCCGAGCTCCACAGTTGTGGTTCCGACAGGCGAGATCGCCAACACCGTGCCCACCACGCCTGGTAGGAGGTTGGACTCTTCGAGGTACTCCAGCATCCCGGTTCGGAATTCCAACTCTTCGGGAATCCGGGCAACAGCGAACTCTGAACCCACCGGAACTTCGGAGAGTGGCACCATCTGCAACTCGACGTAGTCGCTCCCGGGAATGGGATTGCCATGCGGACAGGTGGTGGGGTTTTCCATGAGATCCAGCATCGCCGTCTCCACCTGCGGACTGATGACGTGTTCCCACTTGCCAGCCTCATGGTGGGCGCTGGCCCAGGACAGGCCAAGGACATCGGTAAGGAACCGTTCGGCCACCCGGTGCCGGCGCACCATGGTGGTGGCGAGTGAACGACCGGAAGCGGTGAGCTTGATCTCGGTTCCATCGAGATCGACCAGGCCTTCGTCTTCCATGCGGCGCACCATCTCAGACACCGCTGGTCGGGACACTTCGATGCGTTCGGCGATCCGGGCCTGAATGACCTTCACGCCATCTTCGGCCAGTTCGAAGATCGTTTCGCAGTACTCCTCGAAAGCCGGATGGTGCTCGGGTGAGGTGTAAGCAACCATGGCTCCACCATACAGCGGCACCGCATCGGGGGTTGGTTCGCAGAAGTCGAAATGTTCAGGTACCTTTACATCTCATGGTTGGTGACGTGATGATCGGGAGAGCTCGGGCCTCGCTGGGTCTCAGCGGCGCCCCAGTGAAGGTTTCTCAGATCACCGTTGCCTACCAGCCCGGTGTCCCCACTCTGCAAGATCTCAGTCTTTCGGTGGCCGCTGGTGAGAGCGTGGCGTTGCTCGGTCCTTCGGGATGCGGGAAGACCACGTTGTTGCGGGCCATCGCCGGATTGGAACGGCCGGCCGGCGGTGAGATCTTGATCGGTGACACTCCCGTCTATCGCCACGGTGCCGCAGCCTCGAAAAAGTGGGTGGGCCCGGAATCCCGCAACGTTGGGATGGTCTTCCAGGATGGCGGCCTCTTTCCGCACCTCACGGTGGCGCAGAACATCTCATTTGGTGTAGTCGGCAGATTTCGACGCCGCAACAGCGTGGACCACGAGGTCGTGAACGAGCTCCTCCGTCTGGTTGATCTGGAGGGGTATGGTCACCGGCTGCCAGGAACGCTGAGCGGTGGTCAGCAGCAACGGGTGGCCCTGGCCCGGGCGCTCGCACCGCGACCCCAGGTACTACTGCTCGACGAACCGTTCAGCGCCCTCGACACCACCCTCCGGGCGCAGGTGCGCAGCGAGGTTGCCCACATTCTGCGCGAGATCGGCGTGACCGTCATCTTTGTCACCCACGACCAGGATGAAGCCTTCGTCCTAGGCGATCGCGTTGCCGTGATGGAACACGGCCGGATCACCCAGATCGGAACACCGGACCAGCTCTATCGTTCCCCCCGCAATCTGGCCGTGGGCGCCTTTGTGGGAGAAGCCAACATTCTGGGGGCCCGGATCGTTGACGGACTGGCTGAAACCGTGCTCGGCCCCATCCCGATCCTGGCGCCGATCGATGGTGATCGGGCCGACATTCTCGTTCGTCCTGAAGCTCTTCACATGCACGCCGGTGAGGGAGCGGTCATCGAGTACGTGGAGTACTACGGGCATGACACTCGGTATGACCTCCGTCTGCCAGACGGCACCATCGTGATCGTCCGAGATGCTCATGATGTGCCGCGATCGGTAGGAGAAACGGTCGGTGTGAAGTTTGTGGGTTCACCAGTCATGGCCTGGCCGGCCGACTAGAGCACATCGAATCGGTGTTACTTCTCGGCCTTCACCAACTCGGCCGCTTCCAAAACGTCAGAGCGCTCGATCGTGACAACGCTGGCTCGGTCGAGGGACCCCACCGACCCCAATTGTGAGAGTCGGACCGCCTGTTGGGCCATCGATTGTTCGAACAGGTTGCGGGCATACCGGGCGTTGCCGAAATGGTCGGTGCGGTGGACCTGGAGAAATAGAGCCCGAAGCGTGTCGGCGGTTCCCTCGCCCAGTCGGTAGTCGGCTTCGCGGGCCATGGTACGCGTGATCTCCACGAGCTCTTCGGTGGTGTAGTCCGGGAACGAGATCTCGCGGGAGAACCGGGACCGTAGACCGGGATTGGATTCCAGGAACGACCGCATCAACTTCGGATACCCGGCCACGATGATCACCAGTCGGCCCCGATAATCCTCCATTCGTTTCAGGAGGATCTCGATCGCCTCGGGTCCGAAGTCGTTACCCACCGCCAGACCCTTTGGCGACAGCGAGTAGGCCTCGTCGATGAAGAGGACGCCGTCGAGTGCTCGTTTGATCGCCCGGTTGGTTTTGAAGGCGGTGTGGCCGACATATTGACCGACCAGCGCAGCTCGGTCCACCTCGATCAGGTGTCCTCGATCCAACAGGCCAACTGAGCCGTACATCTCGGCCAGCAATCTGGCCACGGTGGTCTTACCGGTACCGGGATTGCCCAGGAAGACCAGATGTTGGCTGGTGGTCACATCGGCCAGACCATGTTCCTTCCGGCGAGCTTTGACCTCGAGTAATGCGACCTGCGCTTTCAGCTGTTCCTTCACCGAGTCCAAACCAACCAGCGCATCGAGATCGGCTTGGATTGCATCGATGCTGCGCGGCTTGATTCGCGTGAGTTCTGGTTCGGTACGCCGAATGCGACGCTCAGCGGACTGGCGCGCCTTCTTCGCAGCCTGTTGCGCTCGCTGCTTGATCTTGTCTCGGCGGTCCATGCAGTGTCAACGGTACCCGTACTCGGTCTGAGCCGGGGCAGGGTCGGGGCCCACAGTCATTCTTGGTTAGAGAAGGGTTTGTTCAAGAAGGTCGTCGATGTCGACGCCGTAGGACAGATTGGGGGAAACCCGGCGGTCGATGTTGAGGACCGATCCGAGGAGGGCCCCCAGATCGGAATAGGCGGCGTGTTCGGCGGCGATCACATCGGCGAAGACCCGCACGCCGGTTTGGATTGGCGTGATATCCAGGGTGGTCAGAAGTGCCAGGAGTTTGGTGTGGGCTTCGGCCATCTTCTGGGGTGAGTCGGCGATGGTGTTCACGATGATCGACGGGTGCGGGGGTACCAGCAGCGCGGCGGTGTGCAGGATCCGACCGTCGGCCAGTTGGGTCATGAGCGTCAGAGAGCCCGTGGCGTGACTCACCGCCGCCAAAACAACACCGGAACGAGAATGAAACAGATCAAACACGGGTGAGGGGTCCGCCATGGGATCATGGACCGTGATGGTCCGGGCCAGCTTCCAGCCATCCAGCACCTCCAGCACGTCGGCGGGATGGTCGACCTCAGTGGCGAATACAGGTCCCTCCGTGCCCGCATCGCTCGGATGCATTGGCCGAAACTGAAACGGCGAATAGATGTAAGCGGACAGGTAGTGGTAGCTGAGCGGGTTGGTAGTGGTAGCCACCGCCAGACGCGTGAGGGCGATGACCTGCCCCAACACCACCGCCCACGGCAGAGCGGTCACCGGTTCCATAGCGGTGTGAATCGTGAGGTAGGTGAATGAGATCAGCGTCCCGATTACGGCGGTAACGATGCAGCTCGCCAGCAGAGCATCGCTGAGATATTGGCGGATCCACCGCAGACTCCTACTCACCCGCTTTACTTCGACACCAAACCCCACCCACCTAACCCCAACCCCCCCGAAATTCCTGTTGATAGCCACAATGCTTGTGGCTCTCAACAGGGATTTGGACCACTTGTGGCTACTAGCAGGGATTTCGCAGATCCTCTTGGCTCCGCTGACCCGGATCGATCTACCCGGTTTGGCGCAAAATGCTGGGTGGGCGATGATGTGAGTCATGGCTGAGACCTATGTCACCGTTGGGGGGCTGCAGTACGGCGAGGCGTTGCACCGCTTCATCGTGGACGAAGCATTGCCGGGGTCCGGAATGGATGAGGCGGAGTTCTTCGCCGGCATGGATGCCTTGATCAAGCGTTTTGCAGGGGAGAACGCCAAGCTTTTGGCCGAGCGGGATCGGTTGCAGTCGGCGATCGACAGCTGGCACCGTGAGCGCTCCGGGCAAGCCCATGACGCTGAAACCTACAGAGCGTTCCTCGAAGAAATCGGTTATCTGCTGCCTCCGGCCGAGGATGTGCTGGTGGCTACCACCGGTGTGGACCCCGAGATCGCACTGGCGGCTGGGCCCCAGTTGGTGGTGCCGGTGATGAATGCCCGTTATGCGATCAACGCCGCCAATGCCCGGTGGGGCTCGTTGTATGACGCACTGTATGGCACCGATGCCATGGGCGACCTCCCCACGCCGGGCCCCTACGACGCTGCTCGTGGGGATCGAGTGATCGCCTTTGCCAAGGCTTTTCTGGATGACGTTGTCCCGCTGTCAGATGGCTCCCATGCCAACACGGTTCGCTATCACATCGAAGACGCTGAGCTAGTGGCCGAACTGAGCGACGGGCGGTCTTCGGGACTGGACGACTCCACCGCGTTCGAGGGCTACCGAGGCGCGGCGAACGAACCGACGACCGTCCTGCTTCGTCATCACGGTCTGGGTATCCAGCTGCTGATCGACCGCAACCACACCGTGGGGGCCACTGATAGGGCCGGGGTTGCCGACGTGACCCTGGAGTCCGCCCTCACCAGCATCATGGATTGTGAGGATTCGGTGGCGGCGGTGGATGCCGAAGACAAAGCACTCGCCTACAGGAACTGGCTCGGCCTCCTTCGGGGTGATCTCGAAGAAATCGTCACCAAGGGCGACCGAACCTTCACCCGGACGATGGCCCCGGACGAAACCTTCACCGGACCGGACGGCTCTTCCACCGTCACTGTTCCGGGCCGAGCCTTGATGCTGGTCCGCAACGTCGGCCATCTCATGACCACACCGGCGGTGCTGACTACGCACGGATCGCAGATCCCCGAGGGCCTGCTCGATTCGATGATGACCACCCTCTGTGCCCTGCACGATCTGCGCTCTGTGGGAGGAAATCGCAACTCTCGCACCGGCAGCTTCTACGTGGTGAAACCGAAGATGCACGGCCCAGCAGAGGTGGCGTTCACCGATCGAGTCTTCACATTCGTGGAGGAGACACTCCGGCTCGAGCCCAACACCGTGAAGCTGGGAATCATGGATGAGGAGCGACGGACCACGCTCAACCTCGCCGCTTGCATCGAAGCCGCAAAGAACAGGGTCGCCTTCATCAACACCGGCTTCCTCGACCGCACCGGCGACGAGATTCATACCTCGATGGAGGCCGGACCCATGGTGCGCAAGGCGGACATGAAGGCCCAGCGCTGGATCCATGCCTATGAAGACTGGAACGTCGACGTCGGCCTGGCGTGTGGACTCCGCGGACGCGCCCAGATCGGTAAGGGAATGTGGGCCGCGCCTGACCGCATGGCGGCAATGCTGGCCGAGAAGATCGGTCATCCCCGCGCCGGAGCGAGTTGCGCGTGGGTGCCGTCGCCAACTGCGGCCACACTGCACGCCACCCACTATCACCGGGTGTTGGTAGCTGAGATACAGGCCGAACTGGAGAAGCAGCTTGCCAACGATGGCCCTCGGGCAACAATCGATGACCTTCTCCGAATTCCCGTCGCTGTCGATCCCCGATGGAGCGAAGCCGAGATCCAGGCCGAACTGGACAACAACGCCCAGGGGATTCTGGGGTACGTGGTCCGTTGGGTGGACCAGGGGGTTGGCTGCTCAAAGGTGCCCGACATCAACGATGTCGGTCTCATGGAGGACCGCGCCACGTGTCGGATCTCCAGCCAGCACATGGCCAACTGGTTGCGTCACGGTGTGGTTGACGCCCGCCGTATCCAAAGCACCATGGAGACGATGGCTGTGGTGGTGGATGGCCAGAATGCTGGTGATGAATCCTATGAGCCGATGGCTCCCGACTTCACCGGTCCCGCCTTTCGGGCCGCCTACGATCTGGTGCTCAGCGGAACCGAGCAGCCTTCGGGCTATACCGAACCAATACTTCACGCCCGCCGCCTGCAAAAGAAGGCCAGTGAAAGAGCAAAGGAAAACGGATGAGCATCACCCTGGATCAGGCTCGAATCATCATCGCCGCCACTCGAGCGTCCGGCGCCGAGCTCAAACTCAAGCCACTTTCGGTGGTTGTGCTCGACGCCGGTGGTCACGTGACCGCCTTTGAACGAGAAGATGGTTCGTCGAACAAACGTTTCGAGATCGCCCATGGCAAGGCCCACGGGGCGGTGGCGTTGGGGATGGGGAGCAGGGCCATGATGAACCGGGCTGAAACCCAGCCCTATTTCATCGCCGCCGCCGGAGCGGTAGCTGGACCGCTCGTGCCGGTGCCCGGTGGAGTGCTGGTGAAGAACTCTGCTGGCGTCACGATCGGGGCGGTTGGCGTAAGCGGTGACACGTCTGACAACGATGAGCTTGCTGCTGTGGCCGGTGTTGCGGCGGCGGGCCTGGAGGCGGTGACCGGATGAGCGCCTTGGGTCGGGCCGGCCTGTTGGGCAGCGTTCGCAAACGAGTTTCAGATTTCCGCCCCGGGCACGACGCTCCGACGTCCCCCGACGACCGGCTCATGGCAGATTTGCGCACGGCGTTGGCGCCGGAACGGGTTCAGTTTGACTCCGCCGGACGTTCGCTCCACAGCAAAGATGCCTCGGTGTTCAAAGGGGGTGTGGCGGGCCCCACGTGTTTTCCGATCACCACCGCCGAGGTGCAGGCCATCAGCCGGATTGCCGCCGAACACGGGCGGGCTATGGTTCCCCGTGGTGCCGGCACCGGACTGGCCGGAGGAGCGATCCCGCTGGGCGCTCCCGTAGTGGTGGCACTGACGAAGATGAACAACATTCTGGAAGTCGACGTCGACAACCGCATCGCCTGGGTTGAACCGGGTGTGATCAACCTCGACCTCACCCGTCATCTCACGCCATTGGGCTACCACTTTGCGCCGGACCCCAGCAGCCAGCAGGTCTGCACGATCGGCGGCAACGTAGCGAACAACTCCGGCGGTCCACATTGCTTGGCCTACGGCGTCACCAATGCCCACGTGCAGGCCATGGAGGTGGTACTGCCCGATGGGCAGGTTGCCATGCTCGGCGGACTGGACCCGGAACCGGCGGGCTTGGATCTTCGTGGCGTTTTTGTGGGCAGCGAAGGCACCCTCGGCATCTGCACCAAGGTGGCGGTGCGGATCACCCGCAACCGACCGGCCGTGAAGACGCTGCTCCTCAGCTTCAAAACCATCTCCGACGCCGCCAATACCGTTTCCGGAATCATCGCCTCCGGCATCGTTCCGGCGGCCTTGGAAGTGATGGATCAAAAAATTACTGTGGCCGTAGAGAACTATGTGCACGCTGGGTATCCCCGTGATGCCGGGGCCGTCTTGCTCGCGGAGGTGGATGGGCTCGCCGCCGGCGTCGCAGTCGACGCTGCCGGTATCGCGGCCATCGGCCGGGCGAACGGGGCCCTCGAGATCAGGGAGGCCGCCACCGAGGAAGAACGGGCGCTTCTCTGGAAGGGTCGAAAGACCGCTTTCGGTGCCATCGCCCAGATCGCGCCGGATTACTACCTGCATGACACGGTCGTGCCCCGTTCGGAACTGGCCAACGTCTTGGCCAAGGTGTACGAAATCGCCGACCGTTTCGACCTCCTGGTGATGAACGTCTTCCATGCCGGCGACGGAAATCTGCACCCACTCCTCCTGTTCGATGCCAGGGACGAGGGCGTGCTGGACCGTGTCCACGCAGCCGGGAAGGAGATCGTAGAAGCATCGTTGGATGCCGGGGGAGTGTTGTCTGGTGAACACGGGATCGGGGTAGAGAAACAGGCCTACATGGGTCGCATGTTCTCCGACAACGACCTCGACCATCAGGATCGCCTTCGGAAGGCATTTGACCCCACGTGCCGAGCGAATCCCGGGAAGGTCATTCCGATGGGTCATAGCTGTGCCGATATCCAGGCACTCCGTCGGGTTCCCACGGGAGTCTGGGGATGATCGCTTCGGGCGTTGCCGGTAGGAGAATCACCGATGAGGTGGCGCAGTTCGCCACGCTCGTCGGCAGCGACGATCCTGTTGCCGTCGAGGGCAACCGGACGCGTTGGGACGCCGGTGGACCAGCCACGGGGTCACCTCGAATCGTCAAAGCCCCGGCCGGGGTGGTGCAGTACCAGCCCGACGAGATGACCGTGAAAGTGTTGGCGGGCACAACCGTGGCAGAACTGGATCGCGCGCTGGCCGGCGAGGGTCAGCGAACCGCTCTCCCGCAACGGGGCGGCACAGTGGGCGGCGCCCTGGCCGTCGGCGAGAACCACCCCCACACGTTGGCCGTTGGCGCGCTCCGCACCGCAGTTCTGAAAGTCACCTACGTTTCCGCCGATGGCAAGATCGTTTCGGGCGGCGGTGCCACAGTGAAGAACGTCTCGGGGTTCGACATTCCTCGGCTGATCGTTGGTTCGTTGGGAACCCTGGGGTGCATCGCGGAAGTCATCCTTCGTACCAACCCCATCCCGGCGGTCAGCCGCTGGTTCCACACTCTGGCCGACCCGTTCGCGATCTACAACGAACTGCTGGCGCCCGCGGCGGTATTCTGGGATGGCAGCGCTACCTGGCTCTTGCTAGAGGGACACGAGGTAGACGTGGACCACCAGGCCTCGGTGGCCGCCGGAATCGGCGAACTCACCCCGGTTGATGGTCCACCCGATGAACCCGGATTGCACCGGTGGTCGTTGCCGCCAGGCGAGCTCCAGGCAACGATGACCAAACTCGAAGGGCCAGCGCTCGCATCGATCGGCGTCGGCACGATATGGGCCACCGAGCCGCAACCCGAGCGTCCACTTTCGCCAGCTGTCGAAGCGATCCACGATCGCATGAAGACATTCTTCGACCCGGATCGGCGCCTCAACCCCGGTCGGCACCCGGGCCGCAGGTAGACGTCATGGACCTGAAGCTTGACGATGACGAACTGAACATGTGCGTTCAGTGCGGATTGTGCCTTCCCCACTGCCCAACCTTTCGAGTTACCGGCGAAGAGGCAAAGTCCCCCCGGGGGCGGATCCATCTGATGCGCGAAGTGCAACTGAATGGCGCCCCGGTCACAGCTGAGGTGTTGGACTCCTTCGAAACATGTGTGCAATGTCGCGGTTGCGAACCGGCATGCCCCTCCGGCGTTCCCTACGGCCACCTGATGGAACGAACCCGGGAAGCCCTGGCCGATCACGGATTGATGGCTCCGCTTTGGCAACGACTGGCCATGAAACCGCTGGCTCATCCCCAAGTTCTGGGGGTCGGATCGAAGGCCCTAGCTGCGGCACAGCGCCTACGTTTGGTTCCGAAGCGATTGGGGATCAGTGCCGATGTGCCGTTCCGACAGAGCCCGATGACCACTTCGGGGACCGATGTGATCATGTTCACCGGCTGTGTCATGGATGCCTGGCAGCGCACCGTGCACACGGCCGGACAGAGGGTTCTCGAAGCCGCCGGGTTTGGCGTAACGCCTAGTGGCCCCATGGCGCCGTGTTGTGGCGCACTGCACGCTCATGCCGGACTGGCCGGCGACACCCGCTCGTTCGCCGGCAGCATGATCAACTCCTTCTCCACCGGCCCGCTGGCCGATGCACCGATCGTCGTTGATTCCGCCGGTTGCGGTGCCCAGATGAAAGACTACGGTCATTTGCTGGGCACCTCGGAGGCCGAGGCATTCAGCGCTCGCGTCTTTGATATCTGTGAATTTCTGGCTCAGAATCTTCACAAACTGCCAGACGGCCGGCAGCTTCCTCAGACGGTGGCCGTACAGGATCCGTGTCATATCCGCCACGTGCAGCGCGTGCATCAAGCTACCCGGGATGTCTTGAGCCGGTATGTCCCCAATCTTGTTGAACTGGACGACGACGGGCTGTGTTGTGGAGCCGGAGGGGCCTATTCGGTACTGCAACCCGAGCTCGCCAGACAAATCCGAGACCGAAAAGTGGCTGCCATCAATGCCAAGAAGCCGGATCTGGTGGCGAGCGCCAATCCGGGGTGCTCAATGCACCTGGGGGCGGTTGGCGTGCCCACCGTCCACCCCATGGAGCTTGTGGCCCGTGCGCTTGGCTTCGAGCGCTAGGCGCATCTGGGCCAACGACGCTCCACAGCAGAACTCTTATTCAGGCAAAACGCACGAAAGCCCGGACCCCTGCTGGGATCCGGGCTTTCGAAACGAGATCTAGCGGCTCTTCTTGGAGCCCAACAGCCATTCCTTCATGGGGGCGGATGTAGCGAGCTTGAGAGAGCGGCTCTTGCCGATCTTCAATGGCTCACCGGTCTGCGGGTTGCGTCCGGTCCGGGGGGCGCGCTCGCCCATGGAGAACGTTCCGAAGCCCGGCCATGCGACCTTCTCGCCGCTCTTGACGGACTCGGCGGTGTGGTCGAAGAAGGCAGCGAGTACGGCCTCGGTGGTCTTCTTGTCGGCGTCGGCCTTATCGGCAACGCTCGAGATCAGTTCAGCTTTGGTAGCCATTTCAACTCCTCTTGCACAGATGTGCGGGTTTGGGATTAACGCACCACGAACGGCGGTGCGAGCATTAGGTAAGCAGCGTTTGTGCCAAAGGTGGCGGATTCCACCCATATTTACTGAGCATTCTCCAAATCCGTGCCCTGAACCCCGCTACTTATGCGGGCTTGTTTTCCGTAGCCCAGTAGGTACGGGGCTTTGGGGCGCTGGGTTCAAAGAGCTTGAACCGAGTGACATTTGACGCCTGCGTTCCCCTTGGTAAATCGACGTGCGAAACTTGTCCGGATGATTCGTGAGACCGCTGCCGCCATGATCGCGATTGCAATGTTGCTGGGGGCGTGCGGCTCGTCTGAGGATTTGGTCGAACCCGCCCAGGACGAAATGGTTGATGGTGAGATGGTCGATGGCGAAATGGGCGCCGGTGCCGAGGGCATGGAAGACCCCGAAGCAATGGATGGCGATATGAGTGCAATGGGCGAGATGAACATGGGCGATATCAATGCGACCCCTGCCGATGAAGTTGCCGACGCTGATTTGCAGACGGGATCGTTCGAGCTGCTGGAGACCCGTCCGACGGGCTATGACGATCTCACGGGATCGGCGGCCATCGCTCGGTCACCGGCTGGCACTACCGTGACCATCGACCTGGTGGGTCTTGAACCGGAGACTGACTACATCGCCCACCTTCACAGCGGCGTATGCAGCACCACCAGCGACCACTACATGTTCGATCCGTCGGGACCGACCACACCACCGAACGAGATCCATCTCGCCTTCACCTCCGCTGCTGACGGTTCGGGGGCAATGACCGCAGAGAATGCTGCCATCGCAGGACCCGAAGGCCAATCCGTCATCGTCCATCGCTCAGACCTACTGGACAACAAGATCGCCTGTGCTCAGTTCTCCTAGCGGGAGTCGCCGGATCAAGGCGCTTCTCTTCTTCGCCTTCCTATTGCTTCCGGTCTTTGCGGTTCCGGTGTTCGCTCACGGCGGCATTATTCAGGGAGTCCCGGGTCCCGGCCAGAGTGTCGGTGGTTCAGTCGACACCGTCCAGTTGCTTTTCGCCGAACCGGTAAACGAGGCGATCGTGACCATTGAGAACTCGGCGGGGAGGTTCCTTGGTGGGACGCTCAATCAACCGGTCTCGAATCTCCTGGAGCTGTCCACCGATGGCATCACTGTGGACGATGACTACATCGTGCGGTACTCGGTCACCTTTGACGACGGTGTCGACTTCAGCTCGGCCTACCAATTCACATATTCAGAAGGCTCGCCCGCACCACTGCCGATTGACCCGGCGTCGGTATCGCGTTCCCAAGGCATCAACTTACCCGCCTTGCTCATCGCTTTCGGGGTCGCTGTGGTCGTTCTCCTGCTTCTGCGCTTGGCGCTTCGATTGAAAAAATTGCGCTCTGCCGAACGAGCACCGCTCTCCGCCTAGGAACACATCCACCGCCGAGCCTGTTACACAGGCTCATGGCTTCTCCCACACCCCAGGCAATCGTGATCGGCTCCGGCTCAGGGGGGCTTACCGTGGCGATAGGACTCTCCCGCATCGGGCGTTCCGCCATCCTGGTCGAAGATCACCATGTGGGCGGCGATTGCACCAACGTGGGCTGTATCCCATCGAAGTCTTTGTTGCATCACTCGGCAGACGGCACGCTTCCGCCGGCCGAGGCCCTAAGCCAGGTTCGGGCCAGCCGGACCGCACTCCGGGACCACGAGACCGAACTAGTGAAGACAGGGACCGAACGGCTCGATTTTCGGGTGGGACGGGGCCGGCTGCTCTCTCCCGGACGCGTGGAAATCACTGCGCCGGACGGCTCAACCGAGATCGTGGAGGCTCCGAACGTCGTTGTGGCCACCGGGTCTCAACCGCGATCGCTCGAAATTCCTGGCTTGCCTTCGGAGATGCTACTCACCAACAACAACCTCTTCGAGTTGGGGACCGCTCCGGAACATCTGGCCATCATTGGCGGCGGTCCAATCGGAGTTGAGATGGCCACGGCGTTCAGGCGCATGGGATCTCAAGTGACGCTGGTGGAGTTCCTACCTCAGATTCTGACGCAACTGTTACCCGAGCCGGCTGCCATTTTGCATCGCTCCCTCGAAGCGATGGGCGTCCGTATCGAAGTTGCTGCCAAGGCCACCGCCTTCGAGGCCGCCACGGGAACCCTGCTGGTCGAACCGGTTGATGGGGCAAATCCGGTGGCGCCAATTTCAAGCGTCGATGCGGTGCTGGTCTCGGTGGGGAGGGTCCCCAACTCCAAAGATCTCGGGCTGGAGGTACTGGACGTCGCTATGGACAAGAGCGGGCGAATCGTGATCGACGCCAAGGGTCGAACCAACGTTGCCGGGCTCTGGGCATGCGGAGATGTAACCGACCGCGGTGGCACCACCCACGCCGCCGGGGCCTGGGGACGGCGAATCCTGCGGGCCATGGTGAGCGGTCCGCTTCCAATGCCCGATGTTCCGCCGATCCCGGCCGCGGTTTTCGGTGATCCCGAGGCCGCGTGGATCGGAGAACAGCCGGTTGAGGTCCCCTCAGACGTACGTCGGATCACGGTGGAGACTTCCGACATCGACCGGAGTTACACAGACCAAGCTGGCGAGGGGATCGTGATCGTGGACGTCCGCCGTCTCACCGGAAAGATTTTGGGGGCAACGATCGTTGGACCTCGAGCCGGTGAGTTGATCGGGACCGTGAGCCTGTCCATGAAAACCGACGTGCCCTTCCACAAGTGGTACGGCACCGTGTGGCCCTATCCCACCTACTCCGACGGACTCAGCCGCGCCGTCGACGCCTATATCGCCGAGGCCCTGCCATCGGTCCACAAGGACGCGCTTCGGTGGGCCCTGGGACGAGCGAAGTCATTGATCAAGCGCTGAGAGGTGATCACTGGAGGCCAGTACTATTCAGATTGGGGGTCAGTGAGCTATGGAGACGACCCAGCGTTTGGATCAGGCACGAGCAGCGTATGCGACGTGTGACTGGCAAGCGGCTTATCACGGGTTCGCAGAAGTGGATCGAACAGGGTCGCTGGAAAACACCGACCTCGAGCGGCTCGCTACTGCGGCGTATCTGACCGGCCACGACATCGAGAGCACGCACGCGTGGACGCGGGCCCATCAGGGGTGGCTCGACGATGGCGATGAGGGGCGGGCAGTGCGTTGCGCATTCTGGCTCGGTTTTGGCCTGGTGCAGCGAGGGCAGATGGCCCAGGGCGGCGGCTGGTTGGCCCGAGCTGGGCGGATGGTCGAAGAGCACGGGCTGGACACGGTGGAGCGCGGATACCTCCTGGTTCCGGCAGGTCTGATGGCGATGAGTTCCGGCGAGCCGGCAACCGCCCTCGAGCGGTTCGCCGAGGCCGGCTCGCTCGCCCGACGCTTCGACGACCGAGACTTGGCCGCTCTCGGCAGCCTCGGGCGGGGTGAGGCGTTGCTGCGAATGGGACGGACGGCGGAAGGCCTGAGCCTCTTCGATGAGGCGATGGTGGCGGTGACTGCCGGCGAGACTTCGCCAACGATTTCCGGACTTGTCTACTGCGCGGTCATCGATCGTTGTCGGCACGTGTTCGACCTCCGTCGTGCCCGCGAGTGGACCTTGGCGCTCGACCGGTGGTGCGATCAGCAGCCTGGGCTCGTGCCGTATCGGGGGCAGTGCCTGGTGCACAGGGCCCAGGTCCTACAGGATCGGGGAGAGTGGATCGACGCGGCGGCTGAACTCGAGCAGGCCCAGCAGCGGTTGAGCGATCCGCCCCATCCGGCGGTGGGGATGGCGCACTACCAGCTCGGCGAGCTGCACCGGCTGCGGGGCGAGGTGAGGCAGGCCGAGGATGCCTACCGTCAGGCCCACGCCGCCGGCCGGGAACCCCAGCCGGGTCTGGCTTTGCTGCGCCTGGCCGAGGGAAACGCTGAGCTAGCGGCCGGCGCTATCCAGTCGGCTCTCGACGCAGCGGGCGATCGGATGTCCCGGGCCCAGCTGCTGCCGGCCTACGCCGAGGTCATGCTTGCCGTGGACCGGCCGGACCACGCCAGGGTCGCCGCTGCAGAGCTCGATGAGCTGGCCGAAGCTGGGGGAGCCACAATGTTGGGCGCATTCGCCAGTAGAACCCGAGGCGCACTGCTCCTGGCCGGTGGCGAGGCGCAGGCCGCGCTCGGCCCGTTGCGAGCCGCGCTCGAGGCGTGGCAGCAACTGGACACGCCCTACGAGGCCGCACAGGTGCGCTTGCTACTGGTCGTCGCCTGTCGGCAACTCAAAGACCATGACCGGGCCCAGTTGGAATGTGACGTGGCCCGAGAGGCGTTCGAGCAGCTTGGTGCCGCGCCGGCGCTGGCCCAGCTCGATCGGCTGCTGGCCGACGCGCCGGGTGGCGCCGAGTCTTCAAGCGAATCGAGTGTGAGTCGGGCAGTCACGGACCGGGAGTTGCAGGTACTGCGCCTCGTGGCCGGGGGCCAGACCAACCGGGGAATTGCTGCCGAACTGGCGATCAGTGAGAGGACCGTTGAGCGCCACATCACCAACATCTTCACCAAGTTGGGCGTATCGAACCGGACGGCCGCCGCGGCCCACGCGTTCGACCACGGCCTGTTGTAAGCCGGAGGCTCCCGCGGACCGCGTATGGGGGTTCTCCCCCATCCCGATTCGCTACGAGATTGGCGGATTCCCCCGAAGTCGGTCGGCTCGACTCGTGCGACGTTATTGCTATCGCCAACCGAGGAGGAAACCGATGACCACTCCAACCACCACATCCCCGTATCAGAAGTACGCGGCCAACAGCGCGGAGAACTACGAGCGCTATTTCGTGCCTGCTATTGGCGAGCCGGTTGGCCGGCGGCTCCTCGACGTCGCTCGTCTCACACTGGGCGAGCGCGTTCTGGACCTTGCGTGCGGAACCGGAATCGTTACCCGTCTTGTGGCTGAGGCCGTCGGCCCCAAAGCCACTGTCGCCGGTCTGGACTCCAACCCCGGCATGCTTGGGGTGGCCCGGCGTGTCTGCCAAGACAGTATCGAATGGTACGAGGCTCCGGCAGAAGATCTGCCCGTGCCCAACGAGGCGTTTGACGTGGTCCTGTGCTCCATGGGATTGCAATTTTTCCCGAACAAGGTCCGCGCGCTACGCGAGGCGCACCGAGTGCTGGCCCCCGGTGGTCGGGTTGTCTGGTGCACCCCGGGACCCACACCACCTCTGCTTGCAGCCATCGACGATGCGCTCACCAGTCACATTGGTCCAGGTACGTCTATGTTCATCCACGGAGTGTTCGCACTGCACGATGCCACGACAGCGCAAGATCTGATGGAGGCCGCCGGGTTCGAGCAGATCCAGGTGGAGACCACCACCATGCCGCTGCGAGTGGCACCACCGGCCGAATTCTTCTGGCAGTACGTCCAGAGCACGCCTCTGTCTGCGGCGGTATCTGGACTCGACGAGTGGGCACGGGTGGCACTGGAGGACGAAGTCGTGGAGCGCTGTGCTGGGTTCGTGGACGGTGACGTCTCCGTGATGGAACCGGGTCTGCTGATCGTCACCGGTCACCGGGAGGGGCGACCATGCCCATGACCGCTCGCGGCTGAGCGACGCAAGCGGGATTGAGCGACGATCGAGCTGATTAGTAGCGTTCGCGACGTACCTCGATTTGGCGACCCTTTATGGTCCCGTCGGCCATGGCGGAAATCACGTCATCGGCGGAATCCTCCGGCACTTCCACCAAGGTGAATGTTTCCCGGATGTCGATGTTGCCGATCTCCTTGCCTGACAGGCCAGACTCGCCGGCGAAGGCCCCCACGATGTCGCCAGGGCGGACCCCGTAGTTGTAACCGGCGGCAACGAAGAGCCGGATCATTCCTGGCTCGACCTCGCGCTGACGGCGCTCGGCGCCCCTTCGCCGATTGGGGTCGGTGACCTCGGGGCTGGGTTGCACCCGCCGATCGGCGCCGGGCGGAGCCGGAGCGGGTGATTTGAGAAGCAGCGGGAGGTCCGCTCCGGGTTTGACTTCTCGTTGCAGCGCTCGGTGGGCCAGGTCCATGGCGGCAGCCGCAACGTCGGCTACGTCGAACTCGGCAGCCAACTGGTGGACCGACTGAAGAAACCGTGGCGTTGGTTGAGCGCTCACCCTGGTGAGCTGGTCCCGGACCAACTGTTCGATCCGGTCGGTGCGCATCGCCTCGACCCCCGCCTCGTTCGGCAGCGGGGCAGCGTTCAGCTGAACGCCGCCAACGCGACCGAAGGATCGAAGCAGGTGCCGATGGGTTGGCGCAGCGAGGAGTACAACGCTCTCCGACCCGGCTTCATTGGCCATCTTCAGGAGTTCGGCGTATCCATCGGTCCAAGTAGGAAGGTTGGCAACGATCACATGGCTGAATGCGACGCCGGTCAGTTCTTCGATGCTCGCACCGATTGTTGCGGTCAGCGCTCTGGTTGCGAAGAAGTTTCGGAAGGTTTGCACCCGATCGGCGCGGACCAGGATGCCGGGGGTTTCCGCTCCCAATAGTGCGATGGTTCGAGCGACCGCGGCGGGGTTTGCGTCGATCACCGAAAAGGCGTGTTGGTCGGGCTTTTTACCGGCAACCGGATCTGTGACGGGAAGCGCCGGTCGGAGCGGGTCGATCAGCCGATCGGCGGTGAGGTCGAGCAGCGGCGAGAGCAATGCGGCGGCGAGGACCACTCGTTGACGGTCTCGAGCCAGAAGCTCCAACAAACTCCCGAGAACATCGTGAGAATTGCCGATCGCAATGTCGTCGGCTTGATCGACGATCAGCATCTCCACGGCCTCGGTGGAAAGAACGTCGGCCTCGATAAGGCCGGCGATTCGGTCGGGAGTCCCGATCACGACGTCGAGCGGCTTGGCCAGCAGCGCTTCTTGGCTGGCAGTGGTCCCCAGTTCAGACACGATTCCTAGACGGATACCGGACTCGCTGCTCCGTCTGATGAACGCACCACAGGTCTCGACGGCCGCAGCGATTGGGCCGCACCGTTCATCGCTCGACGTGACGACCAGGGCAACGGGATCGTGGCCTGGCTCACAGTCCTGCACCAACTCGGCGATGCTCGCCGCGATCGCTACCGTTCGACCGGTCCCCGCTGGGGCCTCGCACAGGACATTTCGTTCCGATGCGATCGCCGGAAGAAGCGCACTCTGGAGCGCAGTGGGTTTCCCATACCCCGCACCGATCAGTGCCGCCCCAAGATCGCCGGTCAGGCCGATCGTTTCCCACGTACCTGGCCCTACAACTGCCGCGTCACCCATCACTCTCTCCCTTGCACACCGAACCGCGCCGCGGTTCATCTCGATCCATACTGCCCGCGATCGCCTGGTGGCGCACATTGAACCCACCGCGAACGAAGCGGATCCGGAGTTTTCTAAGCCAATCGCTTGCATAATCATTCAGCGCGTCGTATATTTACCGAGTGATCATGCAAGATCTGAGCAGTTCAGCCCAGTCCGACGCATTCTCGGTGGGAATCGTAGGCGCTTCTGGATTTACCGGGACGGAATTGCTTCGGTTGTTGGCTGGCCATCCACAACTGCAGGTGAAAGTGGCAACCGGTGCCTCCAAGGCCGGAACCCGGGTTGCGGAGTTGTATCCCAGCTTGGCGGCGGCATACCCCGCCATGACCTATGACTCCTACGACGCCGCTCAACTCGATGGACTTGACCTGATCTTTTGCGGCCTGCCTCATGGCGTGAGTATGACCGTGATTCCCGAACTCCGGAGCCGGGTTGGACACATCGTGGATCTCGGCTCAGATTTCCGTTTGCATGATCCTGCTCTGTATCCAGAGTGGTACGGAGCCGAGCACGCGATGCCGACGCTCCTGGATGATTTCGTGTACGGCCTCCCAGAGTTCTTCCGATCCGAATTGGAGGGGGCTGAGCTCATCGCAGCCACGGGGTGCAATGCAGCAACGTCAGTTTTCGCTCTTGCTCCACTGCTTCAAGCGGGCTTGATCCAGCCTCACGGTTTGATAGCGGACATCGTCACCGGGGTTTCCGGCGCTGGCAGACCCCCGAAGGAGAACACCACATTCTGCTCGGTGGATTCCGATGTCACCGCGTATGGCCTCTTGCGGCATCGCCACACCCCTGAAATCGAGCAAGCCCTCGAGGATTTCACGGGCCTGAACACATCGGTTCTCTTCACGCCGCACCTGGCACCGCTGAACCGTGGGATCATCGCCACCTGCTATGGCCGCCCGGCTCGTGATGGAGTCACCACCGCCGACGCCCTTGACGCAATGCATGCCGCGTATGACGATGAGCCCTTCGTGGTTGTGCTCGACGGCTCGCCCAGCGTCAAGGCCACCCTCGGAGCGAACACGGTCCACGTGACCGCTCGGGCCGATCCCCGCACCGGACTGGTGATGGGGATTGCGGTTTTGGACAATCTGATGAAAGGCGCGTCGGGTATGGCCGTGCAGAATGCCAACCTGGCCCTGGGGATCGAGGAGACGCTCGGACTGCCGATCGTGGGGGTCTACCCATGATCTCTCCTTTGGCTCCCGAATCCTTCCCCGTTCTTCCGTCCATCGCCGGGGTGCGGATTGGAACATTGGCCGCCGGGCTGCGCTATCACGGTCGTCCCGATGTGTTCGTTGCAGAAACGGCAGCGGGATCAACCGTCGGTGCGGTCTTCACCACCACCAAATGCCCCTCGGCCCCGGTTGACTGGTGCAAACACCTGATCCAGCAAAAGGTCGAGCCTCGGGCGATTGTCTGCAACGCTGGCAATGCCAACGCATTCACCGGTCGCGCTGGGGTGTACACCATCCAGGAAACGGTTCGCGCCGTAGGCGCTCTGCTGGATGTTTCCTCAACTTCGGTGTTCGTGGCCTCCACCGGGGTCATCGGTGAGCCGGTGGACGATGCCGAATTGGTAGCCGCTATCGACGCCGTTCCCATGACGCCGTCAGGCCCCGATTCCTGGGCAGCCGCAGCAGACGCAATCCGAACCACCGACACATTCCCGAAGGCATCCACCCAATCCGTTGCTGATGGCGTGAACATCGTTGGAATCGCCAAGGGGAGCGGGATGATCGCCCCCGACATGGCCACCATGCTGGGGTTCATCTTCACCGACGCCATGATGGCGACCGATGCACTGCAGGCCGCCACCGCAGCCGCCGTTGGAAAGAGCTTCAACCGCATCACGGTGGACTCTGACACCTCCACCAGTGACTCGGTATTCGTCGTGGCCACCGGGGCATCCGGGGTGAGCCCCGGCACCGCAGAATTCGCTACGGCTCTGGAGATGGTCATGCTGGACCTTGCCCATCAGATCGTGCGCGACGGAGAAGGCGCAACCAAGTTCATCGAAGTGCGCGTGACCGGGGCTGAAAACGAACGGGCCGCCGAATTGATCGCCCGCTCGATCGCCGACTCTCCATTGGTCAAGACCGCGTTGGCCGCCGAGGACGCCAACTGGGGTCGCATCGTTATGGCGGTGGGCAAGTCCGGGGAAGCGGCCGAGCGCGACGCCCTTCGGATTCAGATCGGGCCAGAGCTCGTGGCCGCCAACGGCGTTGTCCACCCTGACTATTCTGAAGATAGGGCCACTGATCATCTTCGCGGGGCCAACATAATCCTCACAGTCGACGTTGGTGTGGGAGCCGGTTCGGCAACTGTGTGGACCTGCGATCTCACCCACGGCTACATCGATATCAACGCTGGATACCGCTCATGACCACCACACCCCCGCCAGTTGACACCAATGAAGTGATCGCGTTGAGAGGATTCAGTCCCGAACAGCGAGCCGGAGCATTGATCGAGGCTCTGCCTTACATCCAGCGATTCCGGCGAGCGATCGTCGTTGTGAAATTGGGCGGTAACGCCATGGTGGACCCGGACCTGTTTCGCACGTTCGCCGAAGACATTGTGCTGCTGCGGTCGGTTGGGCTTCAGCCCGTAGTGGTGCATGGCGGCGGCCCCCAGATCGGAGCGTTGCTCAAGCGACTGGGCAAGGAGACAGAATTTCGCGATGGCCTGCGAGTCACTGACGCCGAGACCCTGGACGTAGCCCGCATGGTGCTGGTGGGCAAAGTCGGTCGAGACATCGTGGCGGCCCTCAACACTCAGGGTGCTGCGGCCGTCGGGATCTCCGGCGAAGACGCCGGGCTTATTCTTGCCGCCGCCCGCAATCCGGACCTCGGTTTTGTCGGCGATGTTGTGGACGTGAAAGTTGACATCATTCAGCGGTTGCTCCACGAGCGGTTCATCCCGGTGGTCAGCACCATCGGTTCAGACGGCAAGGGCCAGGCGTACAACATCAACGCCGACAGCGTGGCGGCTGCGCTGGCCGGGGCGCTGGAAGCCGAGAAAGTGATCTATCTCACTGACATCGCCGGCCTGATGATGGACGTAGAGGATCCCGCTTCGATCATCGCTCGAAGCACTGTCTCTCACCTCGAAGAACTGCGGCGATCGGGCGTGATCAGCGGGGGAATGGTGCCCAAGGTTCAGGCCTGTATCGACGCCGTCAAGGGTGGTGCCGGCAGCGCTCATATGCTCGATGGCCGCATCCCTCATGTCTTGTTGTTGGAGCTGTTCACCGACGCCGGTATCGGCACCATGGTGACGTCTGATGATGCCCCCGAACCACTCTCCGATCACCACCACGAGGTTTCTTGAACCATGACCGCTACCAGCGAAACCGAAGAGATATCACCAGCCGTTCTCGCCCATCGAGAAGCGGTTGGGGCTGCCGCTGACCTCACGATGTGCCCGGTGATGCCAACCTATGGGCCGGTATCGGTGATGATGGTCAAAGGCGCCGGAAGCGAGCTGTGGGATGCTTCGGGGAAGCGCTATATCGACTGGCTGGCCGGCATCGCCGTCTGTTCCCTCGGCCATTCCCATCCTGTTGTTGCCGATGCCATTGCCGCCCAGGCCAAGAAGCTTCTGCACGTCTCCAACTTGTTTGCCACCGAACACCAAGGACCTGTATCCAACCTCATTTCCCACATGGTGGGCCGGCCCGGTCAAGTGTTCTTCGCAAACTCTGGCGCCGAAGCCAACGAAGCCGCACTGAAACTGGCCCGCAAGTGGGGTGGCAGAGGGCGCCACAACGTGGTCTGCGCGTTTCAAAGCTTTCATGGCCGCACGCTCAATACCCTGGCCGCCACCGGCCAACCGGCTAAGTGGGAAGCCTTCCAACCACTCCCTGAAGGCTTCAAACATGCGGTCTGGGCAGATATCGAAGATCTGGAACGACAACTGGATGAAACCGTGGCGGCGATCCTGCTGGAACCAGTACAAGGCGAGGGCGGTGTCAATCCGGCGTCGGTCGAGTACTTCACGGCCGTTCGTCGCATGTGCGATGAGCGGGATTTGCTGTTCATCGTTGACGAGGTGCAAGCGGGACTGGGCCGAACCGGCAAGTGGTTCGGTTTCCAACATTTCTTCCCAGAAGGAGAAGGGCCTGACGTAATCACCCTCGCCAAGGCACTCGGAAATGGTGTACCGATCGGCGCATGTTGGGCTACGCCTACCGCGTCGGCATCGTTCAAACGGGGCGACCATGCCACCACCTTTGGCGGTCAACCGATCGCAACATCGGCAGCGCGGGCAACGCTCGAAACGATGATCGCAATCGATGCGCCCCAGATGGCCGCCGAAAAGGGCGAGAAACTCACCGCCGCAGTCATGGCTATCGACGGAGTGGTCGGGACCCGTGGCTTGGGTCTGCTTTTGGCCGTCGAGCTGGCCGGGGGAATCGATGCCGCGGCGGTAGCGGCCGAGTGTCTCCGACAGGGACTGGTCCTGAATGCGGTCACGGGCACGGCGCTGCGGCTGACACCACCTATCACTATCCCCGACGAGCTCATCGCCGAAGGCGCCGAAATCCTGGCTGATGTCATCGAGACTGTGAGGGCGGGCCAATGAAACACGTCGGGCCGATGAAGCACATTTTGGAGATCGACGATCTCACCTCCGATGGGCTCCGCAATATCGTGGACCACGCTCGCAAACCTCTGGCAGACCTGGGCCGGCCGTTGGAAGGTCAGGGAGTGGCCTGCTATTTCGCCAAACAGTCGGCCCGAACCCGCAACTCCACGGAGATGGCCGTTGTCCAGTTGGGTGGGCATCCGGTCTACATCACCGACGATGAGGTCAGCCTGGGTAAGCGGGAGTCGGTCGCTGATGTCACCCGGACCCTCGCGTGCTACCACCGGATTCTCTGCGCTCGCGTCTATGCCCATGCGGTTGTCGAGGAGATGGCGGGCCTTCATGTGCTGCCGATCATCAATTTGCTATCCGACGCCGCACACCCGTTGCAAGCCATCGCCGACGTGCTCACCATCATCGACGAGTACGGGACAGTTGACGGCAAAGTGGTCACGTACGTTGGCGATGCCAACAACGTGACACGATCCCTCGCACTGGCGGTCGGCATGCTTGGTGGGGAGGTCCGCGTGGTGACGCCGCCGGGCCAGAAGTTCTCCGAACTGGATGCCGACCGAATCAGAGCGGCGGGCGTGGAGTTTGTCGCCAGCGATTGCGTAACCGACATGGTTCCCGGCTCGGATGTGATCTACAGCGACACCTGGATCTCCATGGGCGAGGAAGACATTCGCGTCGAGAAGCTGAAAGCCTTTGAGGGTTTCCAGATAACCACTGACCTTCTGGACCTCGCTCCAAACGCAATCTTCATGCACTGCCTTCCGGCACACCGCGGTGAGGAGGTCACCGACGAGGTTCTCGACGGCCCCCGCAGCCGCATCTGGGCTCAGGCGTCGAATCGCTTGAACGCTGCTCGGGGCGCCCTGTGGTTCCTCGCCACCCATCCGTCCAACCAGCCGTGAACGCCGAGACCCGCAAATGACTTTCTCCAAGACCCAGCGTCAGCACCGGATCGGACGCATTCTGAATTCCCACGCCGTGTCCAGCCAGGTTCAGCTGGTGGAGCTACTGGCCGCTACCGAGGACATCGTGGCAACCCAGGCCACGGTGTCCAGGGATCTGGATGAGATGGGCGCGGTCAAGGTGCGGATTGCCGGAGGCACCTCGGTGTACGCCGTGCCAGAGCATCCGGCCGATCAGCACGCTCCGGAAGATCATCTTCGCCGGCTCATGGGGGAGTGGGTAGTCGAGGCGGATCGGTCTGGTGATCTCGTGGTGTTGAGAACGCCGCCGGGATCGGCGCACGTGGTGGCGTCGGCTCTGGATCGGT
The DNA here is from genome assembly GCA_013003535.1 of Acidimicrobiales bacterium. Taxonomy (GTDB): domain Bacteria; phylum Actinomycetota; class Acidimicrobiia; order Acidimicrobiales; family SZUA-35; genus JABDIY01. Next base: position 37,017 of record JABDIY010000064.1, read on the forward strand.
CCGGTGTGCTGAACGTCATCGGGACCGTGGCGGGCGATGACACACTCCTCATCATCAGCGCCGAGGGTCGTGGTGGGGCCGTTCTGTCCCACCTTTCCGACCTCAGTGGGCTGGATGGTTCGAAAAGCAGATAGGAAACACTTGTGAGCAAGACAGATGTAAATCGTGTGGTCCTGGCCTATTCCGGGGGGCTTGACACTTCGGTCATCCTTCAGTGGCTCAAGGATCAATACGAGTGCGAGGTGGTCACGTTCACCGCCGATCTCGGCCAGGGCGAGGAGCTGGAACCAGCTCGGTCCAAGGCTGTAGAAATGGGCGTTCCCGACGAGCACATCTACATCGACGACCTCCGCGAAGAGTTCGTCTCCGACTTCGTGTTCCCGATGTTCCGGGCCAACACGATCTACGAAGGCGAATACCTCCTTGGCACCTCGATCGCTCGGCCGCTCATTGCTAAACGTCTCGTCGAGATCGCCCGCGAAACCAAGGCCGATGCCATCAGTCATGGCGCCACCGGCAAGGGAAATGACCAGGTCCGGTTCGAGCTTGGCGCCTATGCCCTGGAGCCCGGGATCAAGATCATCGCGCCATGGCGAGAATGGGACTTGCTGTCCCGCGAGAAGCTGTTGGCGTATGCCGCCGATCGCAAGATCCCAATCGAGATGAGTCGCGGCTCCAAGAGCCCGTTCAGCATGGACGCCAACATGCTGCACATCTCTTACGAGGGCGGTCCGCTGGAAAACCCCTGGACCGAGCCGCCGGCAGAGATGTGGCGGTGGTCAGTGTCACCCGAAGCGGCCCCCAACGAGGCCACCTACATCGAATTGACGTACGCCCACGGTGACATCGTGGCGATCGATGGCAAGTCCATGACTCCGTCTGAGGTTTTGCTCCACCTCAACAAAGTGGGGGGCGCCAACGGCGTCGGCCGGCTGGACATCGTGGAAAACCGCTACGTAGGGATGAAGAGTCGAGGGGCCTACGAAACACCGGGCGGCACGATCATGATGCGAGCCCACCGAGCAATCGAGAGCATCACCCTTGACCGGGAGGTAGCACATCTCAAAGATGAACTCATGCCTCGGTACGCCACGTTGGTGTACAACGGCTACTGGTGGAGTCCGGAGCGGCTCATGTTGCAGACGGCGATCGATCACAGCCAAGCCCACGTGAACGGTGATGTCCGAGTGAAGCTTTACAAGGGAAACGTTGAGATCACCGGACGACGATCAAACGACTCGCTGTTCGACCAGAACATCGCCACATTCGAAGACGACGGTGGTGCTTACAACCAGGCCGACGCCGAGGGCTTCATCAAACTCAATGCCCTTCGCCTCCGCACCCTCGCCACCAAACGCTCGTAACGAGTACGAGGCTTAAGGCGCGTGGGATCAGAATCGTGAGGCTGCGGAGGAACGAAGCAGCGGAGAGGATGCGGACAATTGATTGAGCGGAGCGAGACCGAAACGACCCGTAGCGAGGAACGAGCGAAGGCGAGTGGAGGCGTATTATGGGCCGGGCGGTTTGATGGGGGACCGGCGGAGGCGTTACAACAACTGAACGACAGTCTGCCGTTCGATCGTCGCATGTTCGCTCAGGACATCGAGGGCTCCAGGGCCCATGTAAAAATGCTGACCGAGGTGGGAATCCTTACCGCCGACGAGCAGTCGCAGATCTTGGCGGCTCTCGATCAGGTGGAGGACGAGATGGCGTCGGGTCGTTTCGAACCAGCCCCGGGCGACGAGGACATTCACACTGCAGTAGAGCGCCGCGTGACCGAGATCGCCCCCGAGGCCGGAGGCAAGATCCACACCGGTCGGAGCCGAAATGATCAGGTAGCCACCGATCTCCGGCTGTGGACCAAACGAGAGCTGCATGAGCTCGCCCAACTGGTGGTCCAGTTCCAGGCGACACTGCTGGCCCGGGCCGAAGAGGTGGGCGATGCCTACCTGCCGGCCTACACCCATCTCCAACAGGCGCAACCCGTCACGCTGGCTCATCATCTCCTGGCGCATTGCTGGGCGCTGGCCCGAGATGTTGATCGTCTTCTTCAGACGATCGAACGGGTAGATGTGTCTCCGCTGGGAGCTGGGGCTCTCGCCGGATCCTCCCTCCCGCTGGACCCGGTACGGACTGCCGAATTGCTCGGTTTCGGGGGCGTATTCAACAACTCCCTCGATGCGGTGAGCGACCGTGACTTCGTGGCCGAGGCGCTCTTCGATCTCTCCCTGCTGGGTGTCCATCTGAGCCGTATCGGAGAGGAGCTGATCCTGTGGAGCACTACCGAGTTTGGCTTCGTCTCGCTCGACGATGCCTTCAGCACGGGTTCTTCAATGATGCCGCAGAAGAAGAACCCGGATATCGCCGAACTGGCGCGGGGGAAGGCTGGCCGGTTGATCGGTCACCTCACTGGCTTTCTGGCCACGCTGAAGGGCTTGCCGCTCACGTACAACAAGGATCTCCAGGAGGACAAGGAGCCGTTGTTCGATTCCTGTGACACGGTCCGGCTCACGCTCTTGGCGCTCGACGGGATGGTCAGCACGCTGGTGTTCAACACCGAGGCCATGGCGGCCCAGGCCGACAACCCGTTCGCAGCGGCCACCGACCTGGCCGAGTTCCTGGTGAGGAAGGGCATGCCGTTCCGAAGCGCCCATCATGTAGTGGGGTCGTTGGTGCGGGCGGCCTTGGCGGGAGCAGGATCGCTGCCCGAGCTTGTGGCAGCTCATCAGGACCTTGGCCCTGAGGCGGCGGCGCTCATGCTGCCCGGTGCATCCATGGCCAATCGGACCACCTGGGGGAGTGGTGGACCGGTCGCTACTGCCAACGAATTGGAGCGCTTTCGCACAGCGCACGCCAGTGTTGTGGCGTCGCTGCGCTAATTGGCTCGACAAGGCCTGGCGATCATCGGACAATACGGTCATGGACCCATCGCATGACAGCGTCCCCTACCAGATCGAGGCCGGTCCGCTGCTGCTCGCTCTTCCGCAACCGGAGGACTGCGACGAACTGGTGTCGATCCTCTCGGAGAGCGACGAAATTGCCCGATGGACCACCATTCCGTTCCCGTACCTCCCAGAGCATTTCCACGAGTGGCTGGCCAGGGACAGGCAGAGTTATATCATCCGATGCGAAGGGCGAATCATCGGAGTTACCGGGGCCGAAGTTGATCCCGCCACCGCCACGGCTGAACTGGGCTATTGGTTGGCGCCGTCCGCTCGGGGTGCGGGCTATGCGGTCACAGCCGCTCGAGCGGTGTGTTCGTTGGCACTGGATCGAGGCGCCCAGCGGATTCAGGCCAAGGTGATCGTCGGCAACCTCCCGTCCAGCACAGTTTTGGATCGTTTGGGGTTCACGCTGGAAGGAGTGCAGCGTTCGGTGCATCCGGTCAATTGTGGGATTAGCCCGGAACGAATCGATCTCCAGATGTGGTCTTTGCTCCCCGGCGAGTTGACCTGAGTCACCGGCAAATCGGATCGTAAGGTTCGGTCGAGATCCAGCGGGTCATCTCGAACGGGCAGAGATCTGTTTCGGCGGAGGTCGGCCGGGGCATGACTCCTTCAGACTCACGAGGAGCCATCATGCCCGACCACGCAACATCCGGACCCAGCACTCCCGAATGGGCGTTGCCCGACTGGCTGGAACGCTGGGCCCGCTGGGTCGGGCGCCTTTTGATCCTGATTATCGGGCTCGTCGCCGGGCTCTGGATTCTGAGCCGGTTGCGGGTGGTCCTGGTCCCCGTCCTGGTCGGCTTGCTGCTGGCCGCACTCAGCGCTCCGCTGGCCTCGTTCCTCACCCGCCACAAGATTCCCCGCCTCGCGGCGGCCTGGATCACCCTCCTCCTCGTCGTGGGGTTGCTGGTCGGAACGGGCTACGGGGTCGGCGTGTCCGTCGGCAACGAGCTCACCAACGGCACCGAATGGGACGAGGTCTACTCCGAGATCCTCAACTGGCTAGAGACCGGGCCTGCAGGACTGACGTCCGACGAGATCGATGACCTCGAGAGGAGCGTCGAGGAGTCGTTGATCGGCGGGCTGCAATCGATGGGTGTGAGCCGTGCGACGGCCGTGGTCGAAGTGATCGGAGGCATGTTCCTCGGTCTCGTCCTGTTCTTCTTCTTCGTGAAGGACGGCCCCGAGATGTGGGCTTGGATCGTCTCGAGGGTGCGTCCCCGCCGCCGATCGACCGTCGACCGCGGCGGTCGGGCCGCCTTCGGCGCTCTCCAGGCCTACATGCGGGGCGTGGCGGTGACAGGTGTGGTCGACGCACTGCTCATTGGCCTCGCGCTCTATCTGATCGGCGTACCGCTGGTCGTTCCCCTCACGATCCTGACTTTCTTCGCTGCATTCTTTCCCATCGTCGGTGCCACGCTCGCCGGCGCTCTAGCAACACTCGTGGCGCTCGTGACCCTCGGGCCTCAAGAGGCCGTCTTCGTCGCCGCCGCCACGCTCGTGATTCAGCAGGTCGAGGGCGATGTCGTGATGCCGCTAGTGATGCGACGCCAGGTGAGCCTGCACCCGGCGGTGATCCTGGTGGTGCTTGGCATCGGTGGTGCGCTTGCCGGCATCGTCGGAGCCTTCGTTGCCGTGCCACTGGCCGCAATGGCCACCGCTGCTGCTGCCGCCATTTCCGACGATCGCATCGCTTCCGACGAGCCCAGAAGTGGCAAGGCTGGCGAGGCGGCCACGGACTCGGCGTCGACGTCGGACGCCTGACGCCGGACCGTCCGTCCCGGGTGCAGAATCGTGCTCAGGCCGGGGCTGGCGCCATCACCGGAGCGGGCGCCATGACCTGGGCGAGCAGGTCGTCGAGTACCTCCTGTCCGGGGCCAGGGATGATTGGCTGGCCGGCCAAGCGTCTGGCGGTGTTGAAGGCTCGGTTGATCCCATCGCCGGTCAATACGGGCCCATGCGCCGTGGCGACCGTAAGAACACCCATCGCCTCGATGTCGTCCACGTGGCGCCGGTAAGTGGCCGGATCGAGCCAGGCATGCCACGGAGACACCAAGCTTTGCATCGAGAGCATCTGGTCTTCTACGAAGTCATGGTCCAGGCTGTGCACGTCGAAGACGGCGTCGATCTCGGGAACCATGGAGACGAAGCTGTCTACGGCCCACATGAAGGCAGTCTTGGAATCATAGATTCCACGCGTTGTTGGTCCGTCGAAAATTGGGGGCTTGAACAAACGAAGCGTTCGGTCGCCTGCGACGAATTGTCCGCCGGGCTCGATCCAGCGCATTCGATGCAGTGGCAGCTCTGGTTTCTCCAATGCCAGCCGTTCGACGCTGAAGAAGTTCGTGACAAGCGTGGCGTTGGGACACATCGCCAGCGCATCAATCAAACCCCCGGTGTGATCGCCATCGTCGTGTGACAGAAATATCCATCGGACGTCGATGGGATCGACGATCGAGAAGACTTTCTCGATCCATGCGTCGTGGTGCAATGGCGCCCCGGTGTCGACGATGATCGGTTCGGCACCCCGGATGACCACCGAGTTGACCGGCAGTAGAAGGTCGGGACCTCCTGGTGCGAAGTTGGGAATGAGGAACGTATCGGGAGCGATCTCCTGTGGCTCGCTCCATGGAATAGTCGATTCCATTGTGAATCTCCTTTCAGATCGGTTTGGTTGCCTGTGAAGCCATGCTGATTGCTCGTAGCCCTATCGGCCATCCCCACGACGGGCGGAACCGATGGGTCACGGGTCCCCCTTTTGAGGGGGTTCACATGGTCGTTGTTCTGGAGTAATTTCAGCTTGTGAGCATCGCCATGACGCCGGATCGGGTACTCAACTCGGTCGAAGGCGTGTGTCGCGATGCAACGACCTCCGACGAGCTGTTATCGGGGATCGCTGACACCATTCATCGCGCCATTCCCCACGATGGTGCAGTTTGGTTCGGGGTTGATCCTTTGACACTTCTCGGCACCGCTCCGAGCCGAGTTGAGAGGCTCGATCCCGGGCTGTGCGACACGTTTTGGCACCTGGAGTTCCACGAACAGGATGTCTGCCTCTTCGCCGATCTTGCTCACGGGGAGGGCGCCGGTGCGATGCGGCACAGCCTGGACAATCGGATGGGGCGCAGTCCTCGGTATCGCGATTTCCTTCAACCCCAGGGCTACCAGGACGAGCTCCGCGGCGTGTTCCGATCGGGTGAGAGTACATGGGGGATGGTCGGCCTTTATCGGGAGAGCGCACACCAGCCGTTCTCCGCTGAAGACGTTTCCATTCTCAAATCGGTGAGCCGACCGATCGGCGCGGCCTTGTGCACGTATGTTCGTCAGTCGGCGCCCTGGCTTACCCAGCCATCTGCGCCGGGTCTACTGATCGTCAACCCCGCTGGACACATCATCGCCAGCAACAATGAGGCCATGAACTGGCTTCGCGAGCTGTGGCCCTGCGTGGAAGACAGCAAAGCCGAACTCGATCCCAACGATCTTTTTTCTCTGCGGAATGAGAAGTTACAGGTGCCGACGGCTCTGTATGCGCTCATCTCGCGTTCGCGAGCTTTCGCGTCTGGTCGGGAAAGCGCTCCAGCGCGACTCCGCCTACGCGATGCTCGAGACCGCTGGCTCGTGTTGCACGCATCGACTCTTGCCAAATCCGAAGCGGATGCCGCGGACGACGTAGCGATCGTCATCGAGGCGGCCAAGAGCGCCGAGATCGCACCGATCATCATCGAGGCGTATTCGCTCACCCGCCGTGAGCGCGATGTGGTCGCAGCTATCGCACAAGGCGGTTCGACTACGGAGATCGCCGCCAAGCTCTTTCTGTCGCCGCACACCGTTCGTGATCACATCAAGACGGTTTTCGAGAAGGTCGGGGTCTCCAGCCGAGGCGAGCTAGTGGCCAAGTTGTTCGGCGAGCACTACGCCGATCCCCTCCACGCAAGCATGGTTCACGTCGACTGACACACGCAAGACTGCCAGGAGACCTCAGGTGCCTTCGCTGCAAGCGGGCTCTAGCGGGAGATCGCCGGGGACGTAGAGGTCCCACTCTGTGGGGGTGAAGTCGCGGGAAAGCACCCCGCAGGCTCGTTCGGCCCAGACATCGGGGTCGAGCAACACCTCCACGACGCTGTCACCGATCGGCATCCAGACAGAGTCGGTCTCCGGGTCGAACCAGCCCGGTTCGGCTGCCGAGCCCACTGACCCGGTGAAGACGGTGACCGGGGCGCCTCCGCCGACGATATGGAGCCGGACGGTCCCATCCCGCAGCGACATCGCTAACACTGAGCCATCGGCGTTGAATCCGAACGTCGTCGCTGCACTTACACCCGGCACAGTGTCGATCGCCCTCGTCTCGAGATCCACGACCACGACACCGTTCGTGTCGGTCGACCCGATCGCAAGCCGAATCCCACTCGGATCGAGGGCGACTGAGCCCGGCGACGTGGCTGGCGTGACCATGGTGTCCACGGCGTTTCCGTCAGCGTCGTAGGTCGTGACCATCCCATCGTCGCCGATCACGTGCAAACCACCGTCTCCGGTTGGATGGAGGACTCCCGTGAGCGCTCCCGTTTCCACAGTCAGCACCACTTCCGGCGGCCCGGGGCGAAGGCGAACAAGGACGGCCTCCTCGGTGCGGTCGGGCCGACGGCCGTGGACTGCGAAGTAGTCACCGAACAACGTGCCGCTTCCCTGCCACAGGCCGCCGGTAACACCATCGACACTACCGAGGTACAGGGCGTCCACGAGTCGGACACCCTGCCAGTGGGCGAGGACGTGATCTGCGGAAACCGCCCACAAACCGTCCTCGGCAGGGAATAGTGCCAGGGGATCGAACGGCATGCCGTCGGCGTCGGGTAGTAGCGGCACCGAGACCGCCCCCGTTGACAGGTCGAGAACTGAGACTGACGCCTCGACGCCACGGCGGTCCACGATCCCGACGCTCCCGGCGCCGATCGCCTGATGGCCCGAGCTGACGCCGTAGGTCTCGCCGAGCACCGCGTTGGTTGCGAGGTCGTAGACGGCAACGTCGCCACCGACCGACCAGACTGTGAGGTAGCGGTCCGACGTGAGCGTGGCGGCCGCCAACTCGTCGACCGGTGGGCCATCCCGGATCACGCCGGTCTCGACGTCGACGAAGCGTACGTGATCGAAGTACGCAGCGACCAGCGTGCCGTCGCCGCGTGCCCACAGCGCTCGCGGGGCATCAGCCACCCCGGTGTCGAGGGTCTGGATGCTTGCGCCGGTGGTCGGGTCGATCACCGACAGGGTCCCGTCGAACGAGGCGACGATCAACTCGCCCGAGGTCTGATCGAAGAAGGCATTTCCGAACGCCGGCTCGTTGCGATCCAGGCGCACCTCGCCGCTTCGGGCATCGATGACGACGGTCGACCCCTCGGAGGGTCCGTCGATTCCGATACCGCTGACACTCGCCGTGACGGCGAAGAGTGATCCGTCTTCGGAGTGGGCCGTGGACGACACGAAACCCATGGACACGGTCGAGCCCACTTGCTGTCCAGTGCGTGCATCGAACACCAGCACCTCGTCGCCGGCCGTTTGGTTGCGGACGGCCAGGGCTCGGTCGGGTGACATCTCCCTCAGCGTCGTCCTCTGATCGAACTGGAGCTCGGTGTCGAGATCCGGCCCGAGCCATAACGTCCGGCCGGCCGTGGCCTGTGCGAACCCCATGTCCTCATCCCGATCGCCCACTGCGCACCGCGCTGGTGCGAGGCCCAGATCGAGCAGGTCGCCGCTGAGGGCGTCCCGAGCAACCATCCGACCGTCGATTGTTGCGACCTCGCGCCCGAATCCCCGGCCACTCGGTCCGCAGTCGGATTCGAGTGCGTCTCGGGTGATGATCCGGCTGGCGATGCTGGCGGTCCCTAGAGAGGCGAGCACGGCGCGGTCGGTCTCGGGGCCGGGCTGGCGCCGTCGAGCTTCGAGGGCCAGGAGGAGCCCCAGCTCTGGATCGTCCCCTCCTGCCGCGGCGGCTCGGCTGATCAGGGTTGCGACTTCGGCAGCGTTCGTTGCTTCAACCGCCGTCGCCGCCTGCTCTTCGGCCCGCTCACGCTGGCGAACCGCAACGCCGCTAGCGATCAGAGCAAGGACTAATGCGGCGCCGACGCCGACGACGAGGCGCCGCAGGCGACGGACGCGGCGGCGTTCGATGGCGGCGCCGCGTTCCTCCTGCTCGGTGGATGCCAGCAGGTAGGTGCGTTCGGACCCAGTGAGGCGAACGGGTGCGCTGTCGATCCATCCGACGTATGGGCCAAGTTGAGAGCCTTTCAACAGGTAGTCGGGATCGCGACCGTTGTCGGACCAATAGTCGGCAGCGGCGGCCAGCCTCCGCTGAAGCCGGATGTCGCTGCGAGCGTGGTCGATCCAGGTGCGCAGTCGCGTCCACTCCTCGATGAGGGCCTCGTGGGCAGCCTCCACGGTGGGGCTCCGTGACGCTGCGTCGCGATCGAAGCTCAGAAGTCGGGCACGACCGAATGTCTCAAGCACTCGATCGAGCTCATCACGATCGCCGTCGGACAGCTCGGCGATGGTGGCTCGTCTGCGGGTATCGGGACCTTGTTCGTTCAGCGTCACCAGGCGTACGAAGATCTCGCGGCACAGTTCCTGATCCGGCGGTGAGAGGTTCTCGTAGAGACTCTCGGCTCTTCGGCTCAGCGCGCCTGCGACGCCGCCGAGTCGACGGTAGGCCTCGGTCGTCATCGTCGAGCCGCTCCGTTGTTCGAACAACTCCGTGAGAGCGTACTGGAGGAGGGGTAGAGCCGTCGTCTGCCGGCCCATGTCCGCCTCGATGTGGGCGGTTAGACCCGGCTCGAAGTCGACCCCTGCGGCCGCAGCCGGGGCGGTGATCGCCCGCTGGAGTTCCTCCTCGCTCATCGGAGTGATCAGAACGGTTCGCGCTTCCAGGAGCGGAGCAAACGATCGATGACGGAGAGGATGGTCGTAGAAGTCGGCTCGAAGGGTGATGAGGAAACGGACCGGTGGATCATCCGCTTCGACCGCAGTGGCCACGGCCCGCATGAACGACTCGGCGACCGATGGAGACCCAAGCGAGAAGAGTTCCTCGAACTGATCGATCAAGACGACGAGCTCGGCGTGGGCACCCAGGAGCAGTGGACGCACCGCCGGCACGATCCCGTCGGAGACGAGACGCTCGAGCAGGTTGACCGGCGGATCGACTGCGACGCTGCGTACTGCGTTCTCGAGCGCCTCAAACGGGCGGCTGCCCGGAGTCATCGTGGTGATGAACCAGCGTTCCGAGCCGGCGACCTCGCCGCGCCGCAAGGCCGGAACGACGCCGGCGCGCACGATGCTCGACTTGCCCGACCCGCTCGGACCTACGAGTGCGACGAATCGCCCGGACCGTCCCGGTTCGTCGATACGGCGCAGCAGATCGGCGACGATGCGCTCGCGCCCTGCGAAGTACTCCGCGTCGCTCGTGTCGAACGCCCGGAGACCCTTGTACGGATTGGGGAGGGCGGCTCGGGGACCTGCGTCCGCGGGCTCCGGGACCCCTACAGTGGCGCGGAGAGCAGTGACGAGATCGCGGGGCAGTTGGGGGCGCTCTGTGGGGTCGCGATCGGTCGCCTCGTCGATCACGTCACGGACCGCCGGGGCCAGCGATGCGCGCAGATCCTCGATCGGATCTAGTCGGCCAACGATGGCCTGGGCGACGAGTACACCGAAGCTGTATACGTCGGATGCGGCTGTCGCACCGGCGCCGGTGAGTTCCTCTGGTGAGATGTAGGGCGCCCTCGTCTCAGCGTCAGTGTCCATCAATCGAAGCGCCCGGGGGGCTGGAGCGATCCCGATGTTCGAAAGGTACGCGTTGCCGTCGCCGTCGATCATGACGCTGTCGGGTCTGATGTCACCGTGGACGAGTCCAGCACCGTGGGCTGCTTCCAATGCGCCGCCGACCTGTTCGGCGATCCGCAGGACGTGATCGAGCACTGACGCTTCGTCGGCGATCAGGTCCCGGAGGGTTCGTGTGCCGATCAACCTTGTGACGAGATACGCCGCGTCCGGCTCACGCCAGTAGTCGTACAGCGGCAGAATGTGCGGATGCTCGAGTTGGGCGACGACCTGTGCGCTCGCCTCGAAGCGCCGAATGAAATCCGGCTCGTTGGCCTGTTCGGGTCGGACGATCGTGATCGCGACATCTCGCTCGACCGAGGCTTGATGGGCGCGGTAGGTGGGCCCGGCCGGCGTCCGGCCGATCTGCTCGCGAAGGGCGTAGCTGCGAACCGTCAGCCCGGAGACGTCCGGCGCCACTGGAACGCTCGGCGCCAGGTCGAGGGCGGGATCGCCGGTGAGGATCTGGGTTTCCAACCGTCGGAGCGGCTCGGAGGGATCGAGGCCCAGCTCTTCGGTGAGGCGGCTGCGCAACAGCTGATAGGCACGCAGGGCGTCGGCCTGGCGCCCCGACCGGTACAACGCCACCATCAACTGACCGGTCAGTTCCTCTCGGAGCGGATGCAGCCGGACCAGGGACTCCAGCTCGTGGACGAGCTCCCGTGTGCGACCGCAACGCAGATCGGCGTCGATGCGGGCACCGATCGCGTCGAGTCGGAGCGCTTCCAGGCGGGCGATCTCCGGTTGGGCGAACTGCTCATACTCGAAGTCCGCGAACGGGGAGCCTCGCCACAACGCAAGTGCATCACGAAGGAGTCGAGCCGTCGCGGCTGGGTCGGCTTCCAGCGTTGCACGACCCGCTTCGACCTGGCGCTGGAAACGTTCCGCGTCAATCGAGTCTGGTGGAATCCGCAGGACGTAACCCGGCGGCCGGGTGAGCAGGATCGTGCCGTCCGTTCGCTTCTTCCGGTCGGGTTCCAGAGCCGAGCGAAGTCCGGAGATGTGGACCCACAACGCTTTCTGCCGATTGGCCTCGCTTTCACCCCACAGCGCGTCGATGATTCGATCGGTCGACAGGACCGTGTTCGGTGCCGTGAGGAACAGAGCAAGAAGGGAACGTCGGCGGTACGCGCCGAGTTCGATCACTTGACCGTCTCGGCGCGCCTCCAGCGGACCGAGCACCCGAAACTCCATCCCTCGACGGTACCCCCTCGGCATTGCCCGAGTGCTTCCGCCGACGCCCATATGCAGGGGCGAAAGCAACCGTTAAGTTCAATGGAGTCAGACTGGATCAATCGGCCGCACCGTGCAGGCACCAGTCCTTCGTACGGAAGGACACCGTAGAAAGGTACGAATGATGATCAACTCTGGAATTAAGGTAATGGTGCCGGCGATCGCTGCGGCGGCGATGTTGCTCGGCGCATGTGGCTCCGACGGCGGGTCCGCGTTGGCGGCCGAGGAACCCGTCCCGGCTGCGGAGGACGCACCGCAGCCAGACCCGACCACGACGACGCTCCCGACAACGGAACCCCCAGCGACGACGGAACCTCCAGCGACGACGGAACCGACCGACGCGCCCGTCTTCACCGCTCAGGACGCCATCGACGTCGTGAAGGCGATCGGGCAGGCCTACAACACCTTTGACGCTGACCTGTTCCTGTCGGTCACGGCCGAGGACTTCCTGTTCGTCGACGAGCGCGGCACTGCCGACCGGTCGACCCAGGCCAGCTATTTTCCCGCTCTCCGCGAAGGTAGTCACCAGGGTGAACGCACCGGAGACCTCGTCGTCATCGGCGAGGATCCGTTCGTGGTTGCCGAGGACGTTGTCGTCACGGCAAACTTCTATCCGCCGGAGGGCCGAGTAGGAACGAGCACCTACACGCTCACGGTCGAGAACGGTGAACTGAAGGTGCTGGAGCATCGTTGGACCGGCGACCTTCTCTAGAAGGTCCTCCGAACCGGCGAAGACAGCCTGACCATGGTCACCTCGGACCATGGTCAGGCTGTTCGTGCTCGGAGCGGACTACGGAATGGACCAACGTATTCAGCATGGGAAGCTGCTCGGAGGGGGCGGTGAGATCGGCGCCGACGTCGTGATCTCCAATGAAGCCTTCGCCGACATCGGTCCAGCAATTGCCCGGCTCGGGGTTCCCGTGACCCGCGCTCGCAGTGCCGGTCGATTAGGTGCGAAGGGGCGGGAACTTGGTCGGCAGTCCGGACGACATCACCTGCGACAGCAGCACGTTGCCCGGAATGCCGCGCAGCCTCTGAACGCCGAGCTTGCGGAATCGAACGCCCGAGGGACGCATGCCAGACAGCGCCGTTATCAGATCCTCCGACACGACGATCTGGCCGCCGTGAGCTACGTCGCATATTCGTGCGGTGGCGTGCACGGCCATCCCGGCGTAGTTCGGCTCGGCCAATTTCGGATACCCGGCGTGGATGCCGGTCCGGATGCGGACCCGGTGTTGGCCGCTGAAGGACGCCGCGGCGAGGCGATGATGTGCGTCGATCGCGGCAGTAACCGCGGCGGCCGGACTCTCGAACGCTGCGAAGAATTCGTCGGCACGTGCCTCGACCGCACACCCGCCGACGGCGAGAACGGCGGAGCGCTGGATCTCACGCACGTCGGCCAACAGGTCGGAGTAGCCGTCGCCGAGGACCGCCAAGAGAGACGACGAGCCCTCGATGTCCGTCATCAACATCGTGACGAAGCCGGTCGGTAGAACCGGAGCATCAGGGACCGCGGCACGGGCTGACTCGATCTGGCTGCTGATGAATCCGATCGGAACGATCTTGAATCGCTTCGCGGCGCGCAGCAACCGATCCCGTGCCTTCGCTCGGGCCTGTTCGTCTTCGAACTCGACCTGGCCGAACCGAGCGAGCGCGTTCCGAACGTGTGCTGCGTCCATGATCGGCAGTCGCCGAACGCCAGCGCGGTCCACGTAGGCGAATGCGCGGTCCGGGAGCCGCTTCCGATCGGCAGCGCTCAGCTTGGCCACTCACCCAGCGTAGTGGGACCATCCGGCTCCTATCAGGTCTCGTCATCGTCCAATATTGGTGAACGCGCTCACCGCTGCCGGCTCGGCTCGGCGCAGGCAGCGCGCAACAAGAACACTATGAGCGGCCTTAGCCCGGCCTGGGTCGTGCTCCGTTCACCCGAAATTCCAAACACAGAGCGGGTGACGAGAATCGAACCCACGTATTCAGCTTGGGAAGCTGCCTACCAGTGGTCCAGGACGTTGCGGGTGAGCTGAGCAACCGGTGGATCGTCGGCGAGGGCGAAGGCCCAGTCGGTGGTGCCGATCGTGACCACTTCGCCTCCGTTGGAACCATACGGTTTGCAGGTCAGGATCACAGCGTTGCCATACCGGACACGGGCCAGCGAGTCGGGGCTGTTGTCGCCGTAGAGCCGGGCGGCCACAAATTCGAGGTCGCCCTGATCGTTGAGGGCCGAGATCGATAGCGGGTACTCACCCATGCCGACGTTCGAGGCCGGTACAAAGGCAACCACTTCAACCTCGGGCGGCATGCCGTCGACCGGCGCAGCGATCGGCAGTTGGTAGTCATCGAGCTGGAGCTTGCAACCCAACGTTTCATAGCCCACCGCCCCGTGCTTTGCGCCGAGCACGTCGCCATAACGAAGGCCAGTGTTCTCGAACAACCAATGGGTGTCCCGGTAGACCGTGAAGCCGCCCGATCCGGCCACCACCGCCCTCCCAAAGCGGTAGTAGAGGCCGAAGGCGGACCCACCACCCAGCACACACCACTCCGGTCGCCCCACCACCGGGTCGCACCACATCCCGGTCATCTCTTCCGGTCGACCGGCAGCCACCACCGGGTCCGTTTCGTGCGCGGTGTATTTGTGGCACACCATCGCCTCGCCCTCGTGGCGCACGTGCCAAAACATGGTGTTACCGCTGAAGCTGGCGAAGTTGCCGCCCGCCTCGATGTATCGCTCCAATGCAGCGCGCTGTGGTGTGGACCAGTACTCGTCGTGTCCCACGCTCAGCACCAGCTCGTAGCCGTCGAGGATCGACGGGTCACGGTCCAGATCGGTGGACACTGCGAAGTCGAAACTGCGTCCTTCCCGTTCGGCCCACTCAACGAAGCGCCGTTCGAACGTGAACCATCCCGATGATCCGATGGCTGGCGGGTAGCCCATTGCCGCCCGGTAGTCCTGAAAGATTTGCCCGTCGGAGTCGGTCTCTTCGCCCCAGCGGGCCGGGCGGGACTTTCGGTCGTCTCGCTCGGTTTCGGGACGGTAGAGCATGCCGCGGCCGAACGGTCGTTGGAACGACACCTGCGTCCCGCCGGTGTACAAGCTCTTGCCGCCCCAGTTGTTGTAGGCGTTCCACGTGTTCGTGGCGAGCACCATTAGGGTGGTCGACGTCGGCTCGGCGGCACGAACGACGAAGCCGGCATGGGCAACGTCACGGCCGGGCGCGGCTTCGTGCGCCGTGAGCGTGACGAGGTAATAGCCGCTGACCCAGTGATCGGGTATTTCGAACTCCAATGACACTGGCCATGCGCAGCCGTTGGCATCTGCGTCGGGTGGTGCCGGCGTGAACTGTCCCGGGGTGTTGTCGACTTCCACAACGGTTTCACGGCCCGCCCCCCATCGTTCGACCGTTGTGTGAAAGGCGCCGGCTTTGGTGGACACATGCAGCTCCACGGTCTCCCCGGATTGGTAACTCAGCTGACCGGGATAACATTCGATCTCGTCATAGAACGTTGGGTCATCGGCCATAGGCGGAACCTAGCGGATCGATAGCGTTCCGGTCTTTCCGGCACAGTCCAACTGGGCGAAGGAGCGGTGTTCGTTTTCTTTCCCGATCAACCCTCCGTGGGTAGGCTTTGAGTCACGAACCAAAAACGCGGAGGAAGATCATGCCAGTAAGAGAGAGCTACGCCCATGGAACGCCGTCGTGGATCGACCTCAGTACAACCGACGTGGAAGGAGCACAGGAGTTCTACGGTCCGCTTCTCGGATGGAGTTTCGAAACCAACCCGACGCCCGAAGGTGGCAAGTACACCATGGCCAGCCTCAAAAACAAGAGTGCCGCGGGCATGATGCAACAGGCCGAGGAGCAAGCCCAAATGGGTATTCCACCGATGTGGAACACCTACATCACCGTGGATGACCTGGATCAGGCGGTGGCGAAGACAACCGAAGCTGGCGGTTCGGTGATGATGCCGCCGATGGAGGTGATGGACTCCGGTCGAATGGCGGTGATCACCGATGCCACCGGTGCTGTAGTTTGTTTGTGGCAGGCGAACAATCACATCGGTTCGGAGATTGTCAACGAGCCGGGTGCGTTGACGTGGAACGAGCTGATCACAGACGATGTCGACTCTGCCAAATCCTTCTACAACTCTGTGTTTGGGCTCGGCGCAACGGAACAAGACATGGGCGAGGGAAACATCTACACCACGCTCATGCAGGGGGATGACATGGTGGCCGGCGTGATGCTGCCGCCGATGGATGGCCTGCCAAACCACTGGTCGGTCTACTTCGCCGTTGCAGATGTGGATGAAACGGTGGCCAAGGCAACCGAACTGGGCGGGACGGTTCTCGGGCCGGTAATGGATATTCCCGATATCGGTCGGATGGCCGTCCTGCAGGACCCGCAAGGGGCAACATTCAACGCCATGCAAGCCGCCCCCCAAGGCTGATTTGGATCAGCGAACTGGCGGTTTCCCGGTCCTCACGAAACTCAGTGATTCGGAAACAGCCCGGCCAACAAATCGTTCCCGGCGTTGGCCATGTACGAAACGATCAGCTGCCTGGAGCGGCACGCTCGATCCCAGTGTTATGGATTCCTCCAGTGCAGCTTGACTCGTCTTCACGAGGTGAGCCAACACGATGAATGACCCGGCGGCGTCATCCAGCGATCGGCGTTGAAGGTCGTAGGCCCATGCCCGAAAATCGCGGCGAGGGTCGACTGGAGGCAGATCAGCGACATCAAGGGCTGGGACGCCTCGACGCTCCGCCCGCCCGGCGTCGAATAAGAGCCAAACCGCGTAGAGCGCTTGGCGGGCCGAGTCCGGCCCGGGACTGTGGTTCCATGCCCACCGCACAGCCCTGGCGTGGGTGAGAGCGTGGGTGATACTCAACCAATTGAATGATGACTCGCCCTGGCGTTCTTGGTTCTCGTCATAGCGGAGTAGCCGGTGAGCGCTGGCGAGCGACACCGAATCGATCAAACCCTCCACGCCGTGTCCGTCGGCGACGGCGACGACCGCCTCAGCGATCGGTGCGTCATCAGCTTCCAACAGCTGCGAAACAATCGCTGGATCCACACTCGTGATGGTCCGTTCGACGGTGGCCAGTTCGGTGAGGTCGATCTGATCGATCGCTCTCTGCGCCTTGCGCATGTATGGCAACGTGTCTTCCCGGGTCATCAAGACGAGTGACCGGGCCAGTTGGGGGAGCAGGTGTGGGGCCATCTGCCAGCCGATGCGTTCGATGAGCTCGAAAGCCTTCTGGGTGTAGATGGCTCCGTGGCCATAGCCGAGGTGATGCTGCGCAGCTGCCCGAACGAAGGCTTGGCGAGTGCGAGCCTGGTCAGCGCCGGGTTGGGCGAGCCACGCCGCGGCCGCCATCGCCGGCTCGAGTTGCTCAGCCTCGATGAGCTGCACCAAATCACCGCTTACGGGCGGGGGAGTGGTTACTTCGTCCCGACCTCGCGTCTCTTCACTCAGCCCTGAAAGCCCGTTGACCAGAGGCAGTATCCGATCGTCGTCGGTCCATTCCTCGGCGAGGGTGAGGCAGTCGGCCGCCATCGCCATCTCGTGGCCAACTCCATCTTCGGTGCGGGACATTGTGGCGACGAGAGCGCTTTCCATGACCTCGGCTGGGGTGGCGCCGGCGTCTAACAGGCGCACCGTGTCCCGTCCGATTTGGCCGACGTAATTTCGAGCGATCGCACCCGCGAGGCTGGGCCAGAGCTCCGCCTTCCTTTCCTCGGGGGATTTCACGGTGACGGTCACACGAACGGTGCCCGCGTCGTCGGTTCGCACGCTGTGTGTGAGCACGTTCTCCTCGCCTTGGGTGCAGACGCCGTCGGAAACCCGAAATTTCCAGTTGTGCCACTGGCACGTGATGGCCGCATCTCCCGAAGAGTCGCAACCGAGGCTGCCGGTCACGAGGCCGTAACCCTGATGAGGGCACGCGTTGTCCAGAGCGAAAACTCCCGCTTCGGTGCGGACTACTGCGATCCGGTGGTCGCCGACGGTTGCCATTTTCATCGTCTGGGGCGCCAGGAAATCTGGCGCGCCCGGGTTAATGGAAGCCACTCTTGTTTCATTCATGGGACCTTTTCTACAATCTCAAGTAATGTTGAGATCAAGCACGAGATTGGAAATCTGGTGAAGTCTGCTGATCTCCTCACCATCGGTCAGGTGGCTGACCGAACCGGCCTGGCGGTTTCGGCGGTGCGCTTTTATGCCGACGCCGGTCTTGTCAGCGTTGAACGTAGCGAAAGCGGTCATCGTCGCTTTCGGCGGGCCACGATCAGAAGAATCTCCTTCATCCTGATCTGCCAACGGTTGGGGTATTCCCTGGCCGAGATACGTCAGCGGTTGGAGTCATTGCCAGATGGTCGAACGCCCAGCGAAGCCGACTGGGGTCGGCTTGGGGAAACCTTCGCGGTGGACATAGAAAGCCGGATTGCAGCGTTAAGACAGCTGAAGGACAAGCTCGATGGGTGCATCGGATGCGGCTGCCTCTCGCTCACCCGATGTCAGATCTACAACATCGCCGACGGTGCTGCTCAACTCGGTGCCGGGCCACGGTATCTACTGGGTGACTCGGCCGCCGATGTGACAGACTCCGAGGGGAGTCGCTGACCGTGAACACTGATCTGTTGCAGGCCGGTCCCGAAAGTGCCAAGCGGCTCCTGGGTTCAGTGCTGCGCTGTGGCACTACCAGCGGCGTGATCGTGGAGACCGAGTTCTACGACCAGACCGATCCGGCCAGCCATACCTTTGGTGGGATGACTCCCCGAAACTGGCCGATGTTCGAAGCGGCTGGCCATCTCTATGTGTATCGGTCTTATGGAATCCACTGGTGCGCCAATGTGGTGGTGGGCGAGCATGGCTATGGCAGCGCCGTGCTCATCAGAGCGGTCGAACCGTTGCAAGGGATCGACGCCATGTGGGACCGTCGACCAAAGGCGAACCGACCGACCGACCTCGCATCCGGTCCCGGCAAGGTCTGCGCCGCACTCGGTATCAGCGGCTCCCACAGTGGAAGCAACCTCTTCGATCCCGAAAGCGCCGTTCGTTTGGAATTGCGAGATTCGGCGCCGCCATCGTTGGTGGAGTCGGGCCTCAGGGTGGGAATCTCCAAGGCGAAGCAGCAGCCGTGGCGGTTTGCGCTAGTCGGGAACCCCCACGTCTCGCGGCCCCGAATCAAACGGGCTACCTCGCGTAGGTAGTTCTTCCCTACGCCCAGTGGGCCTATTGGGCAATTCAACCCGTTCAGATGGCCTACGTCCGTGGTCGTAGATCACCTATGCCCGTAACCGAGTCTCAACCAACCTGGGGAGTCACCGATGCCAAGACCGACCCGCCTGACCCTGCCGCCGGACCCAGTGGGCGGCCCACTCGATCTGTCGTGGGGGGCGTTGTCTTGGGTGTCGCAACGCTGATCGGTGGGGCGGTCGTGTTCAGCCGCGATGCACCCCCGACATCTGAAGAGTCCCCTGTGACCAATCCCGATCTCGACACCCTGGATACGTCAGCCTCGATCACCACAGCAGTGATAACGTCTGCTTCTGGGCCCACGGTCACCGTGCCCCCGTCTACTTCCGGAATCGTTACTTCACAGCCGCCGCAGACCCAATCACCGGACACTTTGCCCCCAACCACGTCGCCAGCCACGACGCTGCCCCCGACCACGCTGCCACCCGAGAATCCTGGGAATGAGAGCGCCGTCACCATCCCTGATGACCAGCGCGGTGCAGTCTTTCGGAACGGGACCATCTACCTGAGCGGTGAAGTCCCAAGCCAGGCGGTTTCCGATGAACTTGTCCGTCGAGTGGGTCTGGTGATCGGTCCGGACAATGTTGTCGCAAACCACACGATTCGTCCCGGGGTCGAAGTATCGGAGACATCGGTCCTGTTCATCGAGGACGTCGTGCTCTTCAGCCCCGGCAGTGCCGAGATAACCGATCCGTTCAAATCACTACTGGACCTGGGAACGCTTCTCTTCCAGGTGAATCCGGCCGTGACGATCACGGTCGAAGCGCACACCGACAGCATCGGGTCCCAGAGCACGAACCTCTATATAAGCCAGTTGAGAGCAGACGCGGTGAAGGACTACTGGATTGGGGCCGGTGTCGACCCGGACCGCATCACGGCGATCGGCCGCGGTGAGACCGAGCCCTACACGAGCAACCGAACCTCCGAAGGACGGCAGCTGAACCGGCGGGCCGAATTCACCATCTTCAACTTTCTGGGCTGAGGGTTTGCCCGCAATGACCACAAACCGAAGAACGAAGCAGTCATGAGTCCCGCCATGAAATGGAGCAGTCCAATGTCATCTGAACCCACCTCCGCCCCTCTGGGCGTCTTTTCCAGACCGGAGCCGGATCGTGCACCGGCGTGTCCGGCCGGCGATCGTCCCGCAACTCCGCAACACCGCGCCCGGATTTTGGCTTTCCCGGGGCGACGCGTCACCGCCCTGGCCATCAACCCCAACTGCGCTCATTCGGCGCCCGGTGAACTCTTTGAGTACGGCCAGACGGTGCTTGTTGAGCTCTTCACCCTGTCGGTAGTGGTGGATCATGTCACGGGGTTCATCGTGGCGTGGGAGGTAGACCGGGTTGGTGAGCCAACGAAAGGTGCCGACGTGCGGCGCCTCGTGGATCTATCCTTCCGCAGCCGACCCGATGCCTTGAACGGCGAAAAAGTCATCGGCGGCGGAACCTGCCTCCAACTGGTAGCAGCGCCTGGAACACCGATGGACGGCATCGAAGGTGATGACCGATTCACCTCGTTCGAAGGAGAAACGGACGACGGTTGTACTACAGCGATGGCGCGGTCTGTCTTGGACCGACTGGGATTGGAGATCGGCATCGTGATGACCGAACCGGCCAGCCTGGAGCTGGGTGCGGTGAACGAGCTGCGGTCCACGCCAATTCGTTTGGCCCCCCAGATCCGGTTCTTTGCGCTCGCCGTTGCCCATGGGGTGTGGCGCAACAACTATCGCCTGACGCCGGGCCGATCTACCTCGGCCTACGAGCGGCTTGTCCTGTCCTAACAATCGGTGCGTTAAGAGACCTACGGGCGGTCGAACACGATGAGCGAGAGATGCTTCTTGCCTTTGCGGACCACCGCATACTTCCCGTGCAGAAGATCATCTGACTCGATTACGTGGTCGGTTGGGACTTTCTTGTCATTCACGCTCAGGCCGTTCTGTTTGAGCAGTCGGTTGGCTTCACTGTTCGAGGAGGTAATGCCGGCCTCGGTGAGTAACGGCACGAAGGCGGCATCTTGACCCAACACGGAACGAGAAGCCGAATGACAGTCAAGTTCTCCGGCGAGCATGGCCAGCGCATCGGCGGACAGGTCGGCCACGGTGCCGCCAAAAACGGCGGCGGTGGCCTCTTGGGCCCGGGCGGTTGCATTGGCCCCGTGCACCAGCGTGGTGAGTTCTTCCGCCAACCGATTCTGAGCTTCGCGTCGATGCGGCGCCTCGGTATGGAGGGCGACGACGTGGCGAATCTCATCGATGGGTAAAAGCGTGAGCTGAAGGAGCAGCTTTTCGATTTCGTCATCGTCGATCTGAATCCAAGACTGGAAAAAGGCATAAGGGGAGAACTTCGCGGCCGACAGCCAGATCGTTTCGCCGCCGGCAGTTTTGCCGTATTTCGAGCCGTCCGTTCGGGTGAGGAGCGGCCAGGTCAGCCCTACGCCGGTGCCACTGACGCGCTTTCGAATGAGCTCGATGCCGGTGACGATGTTGCCCCATTGGTCAGACCCACCCATCTGCATCTCGCATCCCTCGTTTTCGTAGAGCCAGGCGAAGTCATAGGCCTGCAAGAGCATGTAGCTGAACTCGGTGTAAGAGATTCCGTCGGTGCTCTCCATGCGGGATCGGACCGATTCCTTGGCCACCATTTGATTGACGGTGATGAACTTGCCGATGTCCCGTAGGAAGTCGAGGTATGAAAAGCCAACGGTCCACGCTCGGTTGTCCAACAGGGCCGCCGGGTTGTCGGCGCTGTCGAAGTCGAGGAACTGTCGAAGCTGGGGGAGTACACCAGCGAGGTTGGCAGCCAGTTGGGCATCATCGAGGAGGGAGCGCTCGCTGGCCTTGCCAGAAGGGTCACCCACCATGCCAGTGGCACCTCCCGCCAGGGCAATCACCTTATGGCCCGCATCCTGGAAGCGGCGCAGCATGAGAAGGCCGACAAGGTTGCCAACGTGGAGGCTGTCCGCGGTGGGGTCGAAGCCCACATACACCTTGATGGGCCGTGCCTGCAAGCGCTCTTTCAGCGCGATGGGGTCTGTGGAGTCATGGATGAGACCCCGGGCGTTCAGGTCATCAAAAAGCGATTGGTCAACGGTCACCGTGCAAGTGTGCCCCACCGACTCAACACCTGGGCCGGATATCGGGCAGAATGGCGGAGTGGTTGCCCCCTCACCCCCAGCCGATCTCGACGAGCCCGAGGGTCCGCTCACGCCAGCCCGGCGCATCTTCCGTTTCGTGGTGGGTATCGCCATTGCCGCGTCGTTTGCGGTGTGGTTCTACGCCTACAGCGGTGCTGCTGACCGCCCGCCGCCAGATGAGCTGGACTCCACCGCCCTTCACCTCGCCGCCGAGCAGGACAACACGCGGTATCGCGAGGTGGACGGAGAACCGGCCTTCGGGAAGCGGGCCGAGGTCATTTGTCAGCGGGCGATCGACAGCTTGCCGAACGCCCGCTTTGCCAAGAACCAGACCGAGCGCGCCGAGCAAATCCGGGCGAGCAACGTCATTCTTCGAGATATGGTCGCCCAAATTCGCGCTCTGCCGGTGGCGACCGATCGCGACGCCACGCTTCGGGGCTTGTGGCTCGACGATTGGGGCATCCTTTTGGCTGATCGAGACCGCTACGCCGACAATGTGGAGATCGACCCGGGCGCCATTTTCACACTCACCGCAGTGGAGGGTGAAGAACGGTTGGAGCGCCGACTGACTCGCTTTGCCCGAACGAACCTGATGTTGCCCTGCGGCGCTCCCAGCGACCTGGGTTAAGGCCAAGCCTTTTCCCAGGTCAGCGGACGCCGTCTTTGTGGTGTGGTGGAGGGCAAGAAATTAATACCGGAATTTCCATCAACGCGTTGCGGAACCGTGCCGATCAGAGATATCTTATCTCTCTGCCCAACGGACGGAAGTGCAGCCTCGCGGCAAGCTACCGGCTCAATAAGCAAACCGGGCCCGCACCCGCACCTCCGAGAAATCGCGTGCGTATCGTGCGGCCTCTGCACCTTGAAAACGGAATAGACGAGAACGCAGCGTGTGCGGAGGACATGACAACCTAACCAGTCATGATCATCCGTCAATTAATACAGAAATAAGCCGCTCGGACGTGGTTTGGTAACCGCGACACCGAGCAACCGGATCAGTCAAGTTTCTTTTCCAGGAACTTGACAAGGATTCTCTGATGGAGAGTTTGATCCTGGCTCAGGACGAACGCTGGCGGCGTGCTTAACACATGCAAGTCGAACGAACTCGAGCTTCGGCTCAATGAGTGAGTGGCGAACGGGTGAGTAACACGTGAGAAACCTGCCTCGGAGTACGGAATAACCCAAGGAAACTTGGGCTAATACCGCATACCTTCTGACCATCGCATGGTGGACTGAAGAAAGATTTATCGCTCTGAGAGGGTCTCGCGGCCTATCAGCTTGTTGGTGAGGTAACGGCTCACCAAGGCTTCGACGGGTAGCTAGTCTGAGAGGACGAATAGCCACACTGGAACTGAGACACGGTCCAGACTCCTACGGGAGGCAGCAGTGGGGAATCTTGCACAATGGGCGAAAGCCTGATGCAGCGACGCCGCGT
>JABDIY010000201.1 GCA_013003535.1 Acidimicrobiales bacterium
CTCCGCTCGAACAAAGCCGCAATCCCAACCTGCTGCTCCGTCCCTCCGCAGCGTCACGCCCGGCTCATGTCCTCGCTCTGCGCTTCCGGCGTGGGGCGCCGTCAGCTTTCCGCTCGGCTCGCTCCGCTCGAACAAAGCCGCAATCCCAACCTGCTGCTCCGTCCCTCCGCAGCGTTACGCCTGACTAGACGGCAGCTGCGAAATGACGGGTGGCGCGTTTCGCCGCAGCCTGCTCCGCTTCGGCGAGACGGCGCTGGATCTGACGCGAATGCAAGGTGCCTTCGGTCATGGTCTGCAGCTGATAAAGCGCCGAGGCGACCACGAACCATGGATCGTCTGTTGCAGCCGATTCAGCCTCTGCCTCGGCATCGAGCACGGCTTGGTGTGCCAGGGCCAAGGGGCGATCGGCGAGCAGATAGACTAATTCGGTGAGACGCCCGGTTTTATTGTCAATAAAGGGGGTGAGCGGTGTCATGAATACACTCCTCATCAGATCCGACCTGCGGGTTGCAGCTCGCTGCTTGTTGAAGACATCGGCAAAATCGGCATTGTGACTTGAGCCTCCCCTCAGTATTTCTACCTATTAAGGCAAGTAGCCTTGTTCGGTGACTCTCCGGACCGACCTTCGAAACCTGGCCATCGTTGCCCACGTTGACCACGGGAAGACCACGTTGGTCGATGCCATGCTTCAGCAGACAGGCTCCTTCCGCGTAAACGAAGATGTCGGGGAGCGAGTGATGGATTCGGGAGATCTCGAGAAGGAAAAAGGCATCACGATTCTGGCCAAGAACACCTCGGTCAGATACGGCGATGTCACGCTCAATATCGTCGACACCCCGGGCCACGCCGATTTCGGGGGCGAGGTAGAACGGGCGCTGACCATGGTCGACGGGGTCGTGTTGTTGGTCGATGCCGCTGAAGGTCCGCTGCCCCAGACCCGGTTCGTCCTTCGTAAGGCAATGGCGCGAGAGCTCCCGGTCGTCCTGCTGATCAACAAGGTGGACCGGCCCGACGCCCGTATCGAAGCGGTGGTGGATGAGGTCTATGAACTCTTCATCGACATCGGCGCCCGGGACGACCAAATCGACTTTCCCATCGTCTACTCGTCAGCGAAAGATGGCTGGGCCTCGTTGGAGCCAAATGAGCGAGGCGAGGACCTGATGCCTTTGCTGGATCTTTTGGTTTCCTACCTCCCCGCTCCCTCCTACGAGGAGGGGCACCCGCTCCAGGCATGGGTCACCAATTTGGATTCCTCGGCCTATGTCGGTCGCCTGGCGCTCTGCCGCGTCATGAACGGAACCCTCAGCAAGGGGCAGTCTGTTGGCCTTAGCCGCGTAGACGGAAAATTGGATCGCATCAAGATCTCGGAGATGTATCTCACCGAAGCGCTCACCCGAGTCCCCGCCGAGACTGCCGGACCAGGAGACCTTGTGGCAATCGCAGGTGTGCAGGACATCTTGATCGGT
This sequence comes from Acidimicrobiales bacterium, assembly GCA_013003535.1. Lineage (GTDB taxonomy): Bacteria > Actinomycetota > Acidimicrobiia > Acidimicrobiales > SZUA-35 > JABDIY01. Next base: position 1,467 of record JABDIY010000201.1, read on the forward strand.
GAGACCCTCGTGGACCTCGAGGACCCCCGCCCGATGCCGGTGATCGCCGTCGACGAACCAGCTCTGTCCATGACCATCGGCATCAACACCTCGCCGTTGGCTGGCAAGGAAGGCCAGAAACTCACGGCCCGCATGGTGAAGGATCGTTTGGATCGAGAACTCGTAGGCAATATGAGCCTCCGGGTGCTCGGCACAGAACGGCCCGATGCATGGGAGGTTCAAGCCCGTGGCGAATTGCAGTTGGCGATTCTGGTGGAACAAATGCGGCGCGAGGGATTCGAGCTCACCGTTGGGAAGCCCCAGGTTGTCACCCAGGAGATCGACGGCGAAATCCACGAGCCGGTGGAGCGGGTCGTCATAGACGTGCCAGAAGACTATCTCGGCGCCATCACCCAACTCCTGGCAGCACGGAAGGGAGCCATGGAGAACATGGTGAATCACGGCACCGGCTGGGTCCGCCTCGACTACCTCGTCCCGGCCCGCGGACTCATTGGTTTTCGGACCGAGTTCATGACCGAGACACGCGGCACCGGCGTCCTCAACCAGAGTTTTGACGGCATGCAGCCATGGTTCGGTGAACTACGAACCCGTCGGACCGGCTCCTTGGTTTCGGACCGCCAGGGACCTGCTACCGCCTATGCCCTCATCGGCTTGCAGGAACGGGCCCAGATGATGGTAAGCCCAACAGACCCCACCTACCCGGGCATGATCGTTGGGGAGAACAGTCGCTCGGACGATATGGACGTGAACGTCTGCCGGGAGAAGCAGCTCACTAATCATCGGGCCGCAGCATCAGATCAGACAGTGAAGCTCACCCCGCCAAAGGTGCTCTCTTTGGAACAGGCGCTCGAGTTCATTTCAGACGACGAGGCGGTTGAAGTGACCCCGGAGAGTATTCGCCTCCGCAAGGTTGAGTTGGATCCAACTGCTCGCGCCCGCGTGGCCAAAGCTCGCAAGCAGGCGCGCCTCGCCGAAGCCGGTGCCTGACACAACAACGAGTTCGCTGTTCGCTCGCCATCAATAGCCGGCCAGGGCGGCGTTGACAATCGCTTCGCGGTGCGTACGGAGATCCTGGGGTTGGAGTTCCCGCACCGGTCGCCAAATCCCGCCAAGCACGGACAATGCGCGAACCCGATCAGACTTCCGTTTCGCACCACCAGTGACGCGCTGGATAACTACGTCGTTGATGGCGGCCAACCGTTCTCCATGGGCTGGATGCGCCTGAATCGTTGTGTCTGTGTCCACCCACACTGCGACATCGTGATCAGCTATCACTGCGTCGAGATAGACCTCAAGGGTTTCACGAGGCGTGGAAACCTCGGCCAAGGCCTCTTCCAATGAGGTGAGGAACGGCGAAACAAACTCGTCGAGGAACGCTTCCTTCACCGGGAAGTAGTAGGCAATGGCCGCCTTGGAGATGCCGAGATCTGCGGCGATGTCGCCGATCTTGGTCCCGTCGTAGCCCTTGGTCGTGAACCGTTCACGGGCGGCGTTCACGATCAGGTCACGGCGACTGACGGTTCTCGGCACGTAAGAAATCTTAATACTTGACGGTCGACAAGTAAAGTATTAGAAATTACTGAGAACCAACTGGTCGACCGTTAAGGAGTCACCATGACCAACAACATCCCCCGTCCCCTTATTGCCCTCTCCGCTGCTGGACTTGCCGGTCTGGCGCTTCTTCCCGCACCGGTCGCCGCCGGCAACAGCACCGTGAAGTCGAAGGGAACCGGCTCCTCTTTCAACATCAGCTGGACCGAGTATGACCCAGACAACCTCTTGGGGCTCCCCGGCAACGTGCACATCGGTTACCTCTACGCCGAGAGCGGCCCGTACGGCGATTATGCCTACGGTGGTGTCACTGACTTCGAGTGCGACCCCGGTGAAAGCCCGTGGGGCGGCCACGGACACAGCGTGGTCGTTGACGAGACGGACGACGTCGCAACTGATGCGATCGATGATGCGATCAATGCGGTAGTGGATTCCGGCGCCGTCTCGATCGATGCAACCGTTGTCGTTGGCGCAGTCGGGTCCCAACTCGATGATGAGATCATCGATGTGATCGAAGAAGAGTTCCCCTCATGTGACTTCATCCAGGATCGCTACATCGATGGCACCGGGACAGCCACGGTCACCATCGACATGAAGAAGCAGATCGGCTCGATCACCGGCACCCTCACCGTCTCCAACGGCGGTCATGGCGAGCCGGGTCAGGTTCTGGGTCGGCCACCGGTCAACCTCACGATCAGGGGTGGACAGTGGGAAAAGTCGACCTGGTCCTCAACCTACGAGGGCCAGAACTACAAGTACAGCAACTCCCAGACCGGCACCTATTACTACGGTGGCACGGTATCCGGAAACGTTGGCCCAATGGGCTTCGCCGACGACGCCGACGACGAGTCTTACGGCGGCTTTGGTTCCTATACCTTCAAAGCAGCTGAACGCATCCGTTGATGAAGCACACGCATGAAACCCACTTCACCACCAGCCGGCGGGGCTTTATTGGTGGCGCGGCAGCGACAGTTTTTGCGCTCAGCGCCGCTCCCGCCGGAGCGCTCGGTCTCTCTACTGCATCCGTTGCGGGGTCCCGATCCGGCTCAGGGGTGGCCACGGGCTGGATGCGAGTCCTCTATGACGTTGTAATGGCCGAGGGCCTGACACCGCCCGGAGCCGCCCGGTTCTATCACTACACCACCGTGGCGATGTATGAAGCCGCGGCACCGGCGGTGGGCACCTACCGCAGCTTGGGTGGTCAACTCACCGGGCTGGGGACCCTGCCTCGCCCGCACGGGCCAATCGACCCGACGATCGCGGTGTCCGACGCAGTGGCCTTGGTGGCCAAGGGCCTCCTCCCCGCAACCAGCACCGCTTCCCTTAGCCGCATCGAGCAGCACGCCACAGCCGTCAAGACCAGTAGGGCTGCCCGTAACTCCCGGACCGCCGATACCTCGCGGGCGTTCGGAACCGCCGTAGCCAATTCACTGCTTGCGTGGATCGCAACCGATGGGTACCGGGAGGCGGCTGAACTGGCATACGTGCCACCGACGGGCCCAGCACTCTGGCGATCAACACCACCAAACTTTGGTACGGCGATCGACCCCTATTGGTCGTTGGTTCGGCCCGCCATACTCTCCTCTTCGGACGAGGTCGAACCTGCTCCTCCCGTGCCATTCAGCGCCGAGGTTGGGTCGCCCTTCTGGGAGGAGGCGATGGCGACCTACCGTCAGTCGAGTGTCAATACCCCGGACCAAATTGCGATCGCCCGATTCTGGACAGACAACCCACGGCTCTCTGGTCTGCCGTCGGGGCACTGGTTTCTCGTGGTGGCTGATCTGGCCGACGGAGACCTCACACTCTCTTTGGATGAAACGCTTGAAGGTTTCGTGCGCCTCGGCGTAGCACTCCACGATTCGTTCCTCAATTGTTGGACCTGGAAGTACCGCTACAACCTGATCCGCCCGGTTAGCTACGTGCGGGACCACATCGATCCGGCGTGGAACACATTGGTGAACACTCCGCAGTTCCCGGAATACACCTCCGGGCACTCGGTAGCCAGCGGCGCCGCCGAAATCGTGCTCACGTCGCTATTCGGCTCCTTCGCCTTCACTGATAACACCGGCGCCCCGCGCAACCTTGCCCCTCGCACGTTCACCTCGTTCGGCGATGCCGCTCGAGAGGCGGCCAACTCGAGGCTCTACGGCGGCATTCACTACCCGATGGGGATCGAGAATGGCGTGATGCAAGGGCGAACGATCGGCCACCTCGTGGACCACCGGCTTCAAACCCGCAAGAATCCTGTCCGCTGAGATCATGTTGACTTCAGCAGACACCTCGCACCCTTTGGCGGATTAGAGCGGAACGTTCACCATTTCTTGCCCAGCAATGGTGAGCTGGCCTCCAGCGAGGAACAGCGTGGCCGGAGTAACCGACTGATTCTCAATGGTGATCTCCTCCGTAGTGGCCGAGACGTTGAGGCGGGCACTTCGGTGCAGGATCTGGAACGCGAGGCCGTCCCACCCGGGCGGCAGTTGCGGGTTGAGATGGAGCTGCCCGTCCACGATCTTGAGCCCCCCGAATCCGAGAACCACAGCAATCCACGAGCCGGCCATGCTCGTTGTATGACATCCGTCCTCGGTGTCGTTGTTGTAATCATCGAGATCGAGCCGAGCCGTGCGCAGCATCATTTCGAGTGCCTTGTCCAGCCGACCCAAACGTACGGCTAACACCGCGTGGATGGATGGCGACAGAGAGGACTCATGCACCGTCCTCGGCTCGTAGAAGTCGAAGTTCCGCTGCAACGTAGGGAGATCGAAACGGTCTTCGAATACCCACATTCCCTGAAGAACATCAGCCTGTTTGATGAACGGTGACCGCAGGATCCGATCCCACGACCACTTTTGGTTCAAGGGGCGGTCGGACGAGTCGAGGTCGGCGACCGTGATCATTTCCTTGTCGAGATACTCGCTCTGCTGGAGAAAGATTCCTCGCTCGGCGTCCTCGGGCAAATAGATGCGCTCCGCAACGTCGGCCCAGCGGGCCAACTCCTCGGGCGAGACGTCGGGAACGGAATCAGCGTCAGTCTCGGCCAGCGACGCCAATGTGTATCTCAGCGTCCACTGCGCCATCAGGCTGGTGTACCAGTTGTTGTTGACATTGTTCTCGTATTCATTGGGCCCGGTGACGCCCAGCATCACCCAACAAGCGCGTTTGTGAGACCACGAAACCCGTTGGGCCCAGAACCGGGAGATCGCTACCAGCACGTCGAGCCCACCCTCCACCAGATAGCGGCTATCGCCGGTGTATCGGATGTAGTTGAATATGGCGAAGGCGATCGCACCGTTGCGGTGGATCTCCTCGAATGTGATCTCCCACTCGTTGTGGCATTCCTCACCATTGATCGTGACCATCGGGTAAAGCGCAGCCCCGTCGGTGAAACCGAGCTTCTCGGCATTCTCGATGGCCTTACCAAGCTGACGATGCCGATACCGCAGAAGGTTCTTGCTCACTTCGGGCGCCGAGGTGGCCAGATAAAACGGAAGGCAGAAAGCCTCGGTGTCCCAATAGGTGACACCTCCGTACTTCTCCCCAGTGAATCCTTTGGGACCGATATTGAGGTCTGGGTCGTCTCCGGTGAACGTACTGTTCAGCCCGAAGATGTTGAAGCGGATCCCTTGCTGGGCGCCTGGGTCCCCGGTGATCTGGACGTCGCTGGTTTCCCAGTTTCGTTCCCATGCGCCGATGTGGTCGGCCAGCAGCTCGAGAAATCCCTTGGTTTCAGCGGCATCGAGAACTTGGTTGCAGCGGTCCTCGACCAGTGATGGATCTACCGTCCGTGAAGTCACGTTCGCCCCGAGCTTCACCATCTCGATCGTTTGGCCGGCGCTGACGTTGAGCGAGTAGGTGCTTGCCGCGTACAGCGAGCGGGTGAAAGTTGTGGCCTCCACTTCCGGTTCGGCCGCAAAGGTGAGGGAGCCACCAATGGCCACGACGAACTCGGTCTTCTTGGTCTTGGACACCACGACCGTACGATTGTCTTGAGCGGCTTCGCGGACGGGATCCCAGAAACCGAACTCGTGGTTGGAGTCCTCGTTCACCACATCACCCTGTATGGCCGAGGTGATCACTACCGAAGCATCGGTGGCGCAGGTGATTCGGTAACGAAAGGCGCCCAGCTCAGGATTCGGCAGCGATACAAAGCGGAGCGACTCGACATGGACCTCGACACCGTTGGACAGCGTGGCAGTGAAGGACCGTTCCAGGGTTCCCTCCCGCATGTTCAACTCCCGTCGATACTCCGCCACCTCTGCGGTGGCCAGATCCAGCTCTACGTCATTCACTCGAATGCTCAAGGTCTTCCAATCTGGAGCGTTCAGAACTTTGGCAAAGTAGTCGGGATAGCCGTTTTTCCACCAGCCCACTCTCGTGGGGTCCGGATAGTAGATCCCGGCCAGGTAGTTTCCCGGCAGGGAGTCGCCCGAGTAGGTCTCCTCATGATTGCCGCGACCACCGAAGTGCCCGTTGCCGAGGGAGAACAAGCTCTCGAAGACGCGGTTGTTCTCGGCATCGAAGCCATCTTGCACAACATGCCACGGGTCATGAGCTACCAAATTCTTCACTCGCTAAGACTAGGGGTTGCCGCTGATATCTCGGGGGAGGACTGAACCCGAGCGTGGTAGCCTCTTCGGTGCGCCCGGATAGCTCAGTTGGCCAGAGCGCCGCTCTTGTAAAGCGGATGTCGTGGGTTCGAATCCCACTTCGGGCTCGGATTTTTCCCGAAATCGTCGCCGCCTGAACAAGAAATCGCGGCGCACCAAATCGTCCATCGCCGACTGGTCCACCACGGGGCGCTCTGAAGGCTAGTATCTGCAGCATATGAACACCGGAGCACATGACGCTGGCGGCGGATTTGGTCAATCGGTAGGCACCAGTGCCGGCCGCGGCGTGGCAGTAATTCTTGCTGCTGTTGCCGTGGGAGCCATCCTCATGTGGTTGGGCTACTCCGACCAGACAGTGGATGCATCTTCTGATGACTCAGCGCAGACCACCACCGACGACGGTGCAGCCACCGACGATGGTGCATCTTCCGATGACAGCGCATCGACCGACGATGGGGTCACGAGCACGGCACCGCCGAGCACCGAAACAACCACAACCACAGCTCCCCCGGCGGTTGCTCGCCCCGCTGATCAGGTGAAAGTTTTGGTTCTCAACGCAGCGGTGAACAAACGCGGCATCGCCGGCAGAGGCACCGCCATCGTGGAACAGGCCGGGTATGTCACCCTCAAGGCCGGAGATGCCAAGAAGGATCAGCCAACGGAGATCCAATACGCCCCGGACTACGAAGCCGACGCTATTGCGGTGGCGGAGACCTTCGGGCTCGATTCCAGCGTTGTGGTCCCGTTCCCGGCCGAACTGAACACCGATGATCCTGGCGACGCCAATGTCATCGTGATCATCGGTCTCGACGGCAAGATCGACATCTGACCCGGATACTGCTGGCCTTCGACAAGTTCCGAGGCACCGCCGCACGCAACGATCTTCATCGCGCAGTTCGGACCGCGCTCGAGGCAGCAGGGCACAGCGTCACCGAATCACTCCTCAGCGATGGCGGCGAGGGGTCACTGGAAACGGTCGGCGGAGCTAACAGGTCTTCGGTGGTGACCGGTCCCCTCGGCGATCCTGTTTTGGCCGGTTGGCGCATGGATGACCAAGGAACCGGACATCCTGTCGCATTCATCGAGATGGCCCAGGCCAGTGGACTGGCGTTGGTCGGAGGTGCTGAAGGTAACGATGCGCTGGCGGCAAATACCTACGGAACCGGAGAACTCATCGCCCTGGCCCATGCAGAGGGAGCCGAGGAGATCACAGTCTTCGTGGGAGGGTCGGCCACCACCGACGGCGGGTTGGGGGCACAGCGAGCCATGCCCCTTCCCCCGCGGCTCCGATCAACGTCGATAACGGTTGGTGTAGATGTGGAAACCTACTTCACCGATGCTGCCAGAGAGTTCGGTCCGCAGAAGGGGGCCTCTCCGGCTCAGGTCCAGCTACTCACCCGACGGCTCGAACGCTTGGCCGGCATCTACTTGGAGCAGTATGGGGTCGATGTTCGCGATATCCCCGGGACGGGTGCGGCCGGAGGACTCGCCGGGGGGCTGGTTGCCGTTGGTGCCACGCTCGCTTCGGGTTTCGATGTTCTGGCCGAAGCAGCCCACTTGGACAAGGCATTGGACGGTGTAAATCTCGTGGTCACCGGCGAAGGTTTTTGTGACGCCAATTCGTTTGCCGGCAAGGTTGTGGGGGGTGTTGCGAGATGGGCCCAAAACGCCGACGTCCCCGTACTCGCCGTGGTTGGCGACACCGACCTCGAGCCGAACGAAATCCCGCAGCATGTTCGGTTGGTCGACCTCGCCAGTCGTTTCGGTTTGGACCAAGCTCTCACCGACACGGAGGACTTGGTGGCCACCCTGGTCTGTGCAACCATCTGAACACGATCTAGGGTGAGTGCATGGCAGTGGAGCCCAGCAGACGATCCGACCTCTCCCCCCCAACAATGCCGCTCGCGATGCGAGTGATTGGTGGTGTCACTGTTGCGATCGTGGCATTGCTCGTACTGCGTTGGATTTTTGGAATTCTCTGGACTCTGGTCCGGCTGGGAATCTTCGTAGCAATCCTGGTGGGCATCATTTATGCCGTTCAGCAGTTCCGCTCCAAGGACTAGTCAACCACCGCTGAGCTCGACGGGTCGGGCTGCGAGCGCTGCCGAACGACCTCAAAACAGGCGGCCGAGGTTGCCATGGCCACGTTCAGACTATTCAGCTGGCCCAGCAACGGCAGACTAGCGAGCACGTCGACACGCTTGCGCACCAACTGCGAGAGCCCTGCGCCTTCAGCGCCCAAGACCAACGCCACCGGCCGGCGCCCGGAAAGGTCCACATCGAATATGCGAATTGGGGCATCTGCTTCCAGACCGACGGTCAGAACTCCCGCGTTGGAGAGTTCGGTGAGCGCGGCGGGCACCCCACCGACCAATCCCATCGGCAAATGCTCGATTGCACCAGCAGCGGTTTTCGTAACAGTAGGGCTCACGTGAACGGCCCGGTGCCGGGGCAACAGCACACCGGTGACCCCGGCACATTCGGCGGTGCGCAAAATGGCACCGAGGTTCTGCGGGTCGGTAATGCCGTCCAGTACGAGCAGGAATGGGTTGCGTACCGAAAGAAGGTTTGACAGCGACCGCTCTTGGAGCGGTTTGGCCTTGGCCAGCACGCCCTGATGACTCATGGTGAGGGCATCGGCATCGAATCGTTTACGCGTGACCGACTTCAGCGGGATCTGTAGATCAGCGGCAAGTTCACGGATGTCAGTGAGGATGTCGGCGTCGTCCAGGTCCTCGATGATCAGTATCTCGTTGACCGGTCGCTTCTGAGCCAGGAGAAGCTCTCGGACCGCTTGCCGACCCTCCACCTGGTCTCCCCCCAAACCTTTCTTGGCAGCTTGTTTGCGGTTGGAGCGGGGCTGGGATCGGGCGCTGGGTTTGCCTCCCGAACGACGCTTACGGACCCGTGGCTCCGCGGTATCGCGGACTACGGGTCGGGTGCCCCGCGCCCCTTGCCCGCGCTTGGGGCCGCGTGAACCGGGACCGGTTTGTTTCGGCGCCCCGCGGGCCCCACCCCGCCCGCCCTTGCCTTTGTTGCTCTGATTCATGGTCCCACCATCAAGACGGTGGCAAAACACTGGACACCTTCAGCCAGCGCGGTGACACCCTCGGTTCGTTTGCCCTTTATTGTGACCGGTCCGCCCGCTGCCTCGGACAGGTTGATCTCCATAGCCTCTCGCTCCGCGGAGATTTTCGGCGCATCCAACACCACCGTGCAATCCGCATTGATGATCGTCCATCCCGCCATCCGCAACCGCTCGGCGGCTAAACGCAGGAGCTCGATACTGCTGGCTCCTTCGAAACGGGGGTCGGTGTCAGGGAACATCACGCCGATATCGCCCATGCCGGCAGCGCTGAGCATGGCGTCGATGACCGAATGAGCGATGACGTCGGCGTCGCTGTGGCCACGTAACCCGCTCGCATCCGGAAACACCACTCCGCCCAACACGAGTTGGCGGTGGGGATCGGCGGACCAACGGTGCACGTCGAAACCTTGACCGGTACGCAGTCGACCGAACTCTGCTGATGGTTGCATACCCATGAGTATCCCCGCCACGGCGAGGTCCGGTGCGACGGTGACCTTGATGTTTTTCGGGTCACCAGGCACGGTTGTGACGGTGCCCCCCATGGCGCTCACCAGTGTTGCATCGTCGGTGGCGTCACCGCCAGCACGATAGGCGGCCATGATCACCCCGAAATCGAATCCCTGCGGCGTCTGGACACCGACGAATTGAGTGCGATCCACCGGTTCCCCGCCTACCGATCGTAGTGAATCCGTGACCGGAACAACCGGAACAACTGCCTGGGCACCTGAATCGAGGGCGTCGCGTACACGCTCCACAACCTCGGGGGGAACAGCCGGGCGGGCGGCGTCGTGGATCAGAACATGGCTGGGGTGCAGATGAGCAAGCGCATCGAGACCTGCTTTGACCGAAGCCGATCGGGTGGAACCCCCTGGCACCACCACGGTCACCAGGTCGGCATGCTCACTGCGATGGTCCTCCACGAACCCATCGGGCGCCACCACGATCACGGCCTCACTGACGGCTGCGACCGCCCGCACCGAGTGCTCCAACACTCGGATGCCCCCGATCCGACGAAGCTGCTTGGGAACCTGTCCCGCTTCCCCGACTGTTCCCATGCGGGAACCAGTTCCTCCCGCTACCACGATGGAGCATAAACGCATCGACGGTTTATCGGGCTCGGAGCTCCAGTTGAGGGCGGTTTCGGATGTGGTAGCGACGGTCCCGTTGCTCGATCCAACCGAGACGCACGAAGCTGGCAATGGCTTTGTTGACCCGTTCCCGGCTGGCACCAACCATCCCGGCTAGTTCTTCTTGGGTTACGGGCAGGGCGAAGTCGTCGCTGTCACCAGCGATTTCGAGAAGGCGTTTGGCGGTTCGGCCGGTGACGTCGAGAAAGACAGAGTCCGCCAGAACGCCATCCATTGCCCGCAACCGGCCGGCAAGAAGAGCTACCACCCGCCACAGCTGCGAGGGCTGCTCTTCATAAAGTCGCTTCAGGGGGCCGTAGGGAATCACCAGGACCTCTGAGGGTTCCAGCGCCCGCCCATCGGTAGATCGGTTGGCTTTGTCGAACAGGGGCATCTCACCGAAGAGGTCGCCCCTTTCCATCAAAGCGACCACGCTCTCTCTGCCATCGATCGAACGGTTCACCATTGCGACGCGACCTGAGAGCGTGACGTAGAGCTCGGCCGGTTCGTCGTCTTCCCTGAACAGAACGTCACCCCGTTTGAGTTTCTTCATCTCCGACTGGGCAGCGATCACCGCCAGGGTGTCGGTATCCAACTCGGAGAACAACTCGACTTCGGAAAGCATCGCCGGATCAATCACCTCCTTACCGTACATCCTGTTTGTGCGCTATGTCACAAGTAGAGAGCTGTTCCTCGGTGATGCTGCGCAATGAACCGGATCGCCCGCCCCGCCGGTAGGTGTCACACCCCCTGACGAAGATGGAGCCATGGCAAAAAACTCCAAGCAATACCTTTGTTCCAACTGCAGCCGGATCCATGGCAAATGGTCCGGTCGTTGCGATCACTGCACAGAGTGGGGAACTTTGGGCGAGCGGCCGGCGTCGGCGGCCTCGGTGGTGCGATCCCCCACCGACACCGAGCGCCTGTGCGACGTCGACCAGGCTCAGTCCATCCCGGTTCCCACCACCGTCGAGGAAATCGACCGCGTGCTCGGCGGCGGTTTTGTTCCGGGTTCGGTGACGCTCTTGTCTGGTGAACCCGGAATCGGAAAGAGCACGTTGGCGCTCCAGTTGGCCCTGCGGATCGCCAGAAGCGGAGCGGGAGTGGTGCTCGTCTCGGGTGAAGAAGCTCCTGCTCAGGTGGCGGCCCGTGCGTCTCGTATTCACCAACACCGAGAAATGCCACAGACGGTCGAGATACTGGACACCGTCCGAACCGAAAGTGTGATCGACCTCATGGAGCGATCTCGACCGCAGATGCTGGTGGTCGATTCGGTGCAGATGCTCACCTTTGGAGACGATTCATCGTCGCCCGGTTCGGCCAACCTTCTCCGCACCGTTGCTGGTGCATTGGCCGATGCCGCCAAAGCTCTGGACGTCTCTCTACTGCTCATCGGACACGTCACCAAGGACGGCAGCCTGGCGGGGCCACGGACGCTCGAGCATCTTGTCGACACGGTGCTGAGTTTCGAGGGCGACCGTAGTAACGATCTTCGCTTTCTCCGTTCCATGAAACACCGGTTTGGTCCCACCAACGAGGTGGGACTCTTCGAGATGGCAGGAACGGGTCTCCGGCCGGTGGCCGATGCCAGCGCACGCTTTCTCGCTGACCGCAACCCCGACCTACCCGGCACCGCTGTGGTCCCCGTACTCGATGGCCGCCGGCCGGTGATGGTGGAGATCCAGGCGCTGGTCCGACGTTCAGGGGACTCGGCCATCACTGGCCACGGCGTTCCCAGCGGCCGGCTCAATCTCGTTGCCGCCGTCGCTCGCCAGTACCTGACCGGGGTCATGACCGGTGCCGACCTTCTCGTGTCGGCCGCAGGCGGAGCCAAGATCACCGACCCCGGGGCTGATCTGGCCATGCTGGTCGCTTCAGTTTCAGCCCAGCTGGAACTTCCTCTTTCTCCCGGACTGGCCGTGTGCGGTGAGATCGGTCTCAGCGGTGAGCTTCGGCGAGTCGCATCAATGGAACGGCGGCTGCACGAAGCGCACAGGTTGGGATTCACTCACTGCATTGTGCCTCGGTCCTGCCCGGACGGTCCCACTGGGCTCAGCCTCCAGCGGTGCGCAACAATTATGGAAGTTATCCAACTGTTCGCCGGTGTACCTGCCTGATTCGGAACTCGATCGCAAGTACACTACGCAGATGGGACACACTTCTGAGCGAGCACTTCTGCGGGTTCTCGCTCAGATCGCTCCCGGTACGCCTCTGCGGGAAGGCCTGGATCGTGTGCTCCAATCCGGTCGTGGTGGGCTGATCGTCGTAGGCGACAGCCCCGAAGTTCTCAATATCTGCTCCGGCGGGTTCCTGTTGGACTCAGCATTCACCCCGCAGCGTCTCGCCGAAGTCGCAAAAATGGACGGGGCGATCATTCTTGCCCCGGACGCCAGCCGGATCGCACGGGCCAACGTGCATCTTGTTCCTAATCCCAACGTGCCCACATCGGAAACCGGTACCCGTCACCGGACCGCGGAACGGGTAGCTCGATCGCTCGACGTTGCCGTCGTCGCGGTTTCTCAGAGCCGGAAAGAAATCCAGGTCTACATATCTGAGGATCGTCACTCCCTAGAGCCGGTCAGCCGCCTGCTGGAACGCTCCAACCAGGCGATTCAGACCTTGGAGCGGTATCGGAGTCGCCTCGGTAGCGTCTCAGCAAATCTTTCCGCCCTCGAGGTAGAGAACCTTGTGACCCTCCGTGACGTGGTAGAAGTCCTCCAACGCACCGAGATGGTGGCCCGAATCGCCAACGAAATCGAGCTCAATCTGGTGGAGCTCGGCTCTGATGGTCGCCTCGTGCGCCTCCAACTCGAAGAACTTATGGGCGGCGTGATCGACGATCGACGCCTGCTGATCCGTGACTACTTCACCGAAGACGCGGGCTTCCATATCGAACAAGCCATGGATGCTCTCGCCGAATTGAGTGACGATGCGCTGTTCAACGAAGAGGTCCTTGCCAAGACTCTGCACCTCTCGGCCTCGGTCACAGATCTCGATGGCTCGTTGGAATCTCGGGGGTATCGACTCCTTTCCAAGGTCCCCCGACTCACGCCGATGATGGTGGACGACATCGTTGAGCGATTCGAGAACCTCGATGCGGTTCTGGGGGCTACCGCAGCCGAACTTCAGGAGGTCGAGGGAATCGACCCGTTCCGGGCCCGGAGCGTGAAAGAGAGCCTCACCCAGCTGGTCGAAACGTCTATTCTCGACCGGCTCCAACGGTCCTGATCTCAACGAACAAACCGACCATCAGTTGACGGTTGCCTCGGCGGGAACGTCGGGCACATCGAAACTCCGCAGAATCGAATGGCCCCGCGCCTCGTCGGCTGCCGCGTCGGGAGCAAACCATGCCGTCCGATACCCCAAGGCGCGGGCGGCGTCGAGGATGTCCAACTGGTCGTCGACCACCAGAATGTTGGCCGGCGGTTCTCCCGTGAGGCGGCGCAACACTTCGAAAATGGGCCGGTCCGGCTTCCGAACGCCCACAGCCCCGCTGATCACCCACGGGTCGATCAGCGTGTCGAGACTGTGACGCTTCCGCAACTTCCGCACCCATGCGGCGGAGTCATTGGTGATACAGGCCACCCGAACTTCTCGGTCTCGGAGTGATCGGAGAAATCGAACCACGCCAGGCATCAAGGCGTGGAGAGAGAGGTACTCATCATCGAGCTCGTCCGGATCGCCTTGCACCCCGACCGCCGCCCAGAATGCGGCTGGTTCGATCCGGCCCAGACTGAGCTGGCGGGCCCGGCTGGCGATCTCATCCGCGGTGAGGTGGGACCCTCGCTCAAAACAAAAGGGGACCAGCACATCGGCTACGTCGGCTGCGGTTCCATAGAGAACACCCATTCCGTCGAGGGCTACGACGGTGGGATTGGCCGAGACGGGCACCTCAGCTCCGCTCTCGGTGAGCACGAGCTCATGGGTACCTTTCTTCGGAGCCCGTGCCGAGGGGCGCTTGGCGACCGGTTTAGCCCTCGCTTGCTGGCGCCTCTGAACCACCCGCAGCGCTACTGACGCGGCCACCAATAGAGCCAGGATGCCAGCAATAACCGAAACGCCTAGGGCCACCAGCGCTCCGATCTCGCGGGTGGTGGACTCAGATCGAACCGAGACCGGTTGGGTTGCCGCCAGAGATGTTTGCCAAAAGCGCGTGCTTGATTCGGCCGCAAGATCAGAGCGCACGCCGTTGGAACCCTCAGGAGGAATCTCACCCGGCAATGTTACGGAAAGCCCGATCGAGGCTTGCGTGAGGTCTGCCCCCAACCGGGCCGCGAATGACTCCAGCGACTCCCCAAGAAGAACGTCGAGTCCGCTATCGGTGAATGAGGCCATACCAGCTGGTGCGATTTGACCGGTCACCTCGTATTTCACCTGTGCGAAGCTGTTGATGCGTTCCAATTGGAAGTCGGAAAAAAGCATCCCGTCGCTGATGTCAGCCATCACTTCGCTGAACTGGGCGGGGTTGGCAAAAGCCTTTCTGGCCTGAATTCGGGTCCTCCCGTCATCGGTGAGCTCTCGCGGTTCCACCACCCAGCCCGCCGCCCGTACGTCGGCCAAAGCGATCCCTGCAGACTCGAGATCGGGTAGCTGACCCGCCACTTCGGGGTCAAGGATCAGCGCTACCTCCACCGTTCCAGATCCGTCTTCGGCCACGATGATCGCCGTCACCACTTCAGCGTTGCACGCCGACAGCATCAGTAACGCCGCGCCAAGGAGCAACAGCCGCAACATATTCAGCAATCGGAAACGAGATTTTGCCGAGTTCACCGCTTTGAGACTACTTTCCACCGTGACGCGACACTGCGGATGGGTTACCACTGAACCCATCCGCAGCGCCGTGTTGTACAGATTGGGGCCGGCGGACCTCAGTCGCCTGTTTCGGCGAGTTCGGGGGTGGACGGCGGCACAAATCCCTCGTGAGCAGTGAAGGACAGGTCCTTCTCATCACCTTCGGTGTCTGCGACGTCGACAACGATGATCTGGCCCGCCCGGAATTCTTTGTAGAGGAGTTTCTCCGACAGCGTGTCTTCGATCATTCGCTGAATCGCTCGCCGAAGCGGTCGAGCGCCCATCGTGGGGTCATACCCCCGATCGGCTAGAAGGTGTTTGGCTTCCACCGTGAGCTCGAGACCAATCCCCTGTCCCTCCAGTTGAGCGGCGGTTCGTTTGATCATGAGGTCCACGATCTCGGTGACTTCGTCTCTGCTCAGCTCATGGAAGACGATGGTTTCGTCGACACGGTTGAGGAACTCGGGCCGGAAATGCTCCTTGAGGGCATCGTTGACCTTTTCCTTCATCCGCTCATACGAGACTGCCTCGTCAGAGCTGCCGAAGCCAATGTTGGCCTTGCGGAGGTCTCGAGTACCGAGGTTTGAAGTCATGATGAGTACGGTGTTCCGGAAATCGACCGACCGGCCGGCGGAATCAGTGAGGCGACCCTCTTCCAGGATCTGGAGGAGCGTGTTGAAGACGTCGGGATGAGCCTTTTCGATTTCGTCGAAGAGCACCACGCTAAACGGCTTCCGGCGCACCGCTTCGGTGAGCTGACCGCCTTCTTCGTATCCGACGTAACCAGGGGGAGAACCGACGAGCCGGGACACGGTGTGTTTTTCCATGTACTCCGACATGTCCAGGGTGATCAGCGCATCTTCGTCGCCGAAGAGGAACTGACTGAGCGTCTTGGCCAACTCAGTTTTCCCGACGCCGGTGGGGCCGAGGAAAATGAACGAACCCGAGGGTCGCTTGGGATCCTTGAGCCCGGCCCGAGTGCGGCGAATACTTTGGGAAACCGACTTGATGGCGTCTTGCTGGCCGATGACCCGCAGATGCAGCTCGTCTTCCATCCGGAGCAGCTTCTCGGTCTCTTCCTCGGTGAGTTTGTAAACGGGGATACCGGTCCAGATGCTCAGGACTTCGGCGATGGACTCTTCGTTCACCTCGTCGAACAGGTCCACACCGGACGCCTTGATCTCCGATTCCAGCTCGGCCTTTTGCGCAAGAAGTCCTTTTTCCTCGTCGCGTAAGTTGCCGGCAGCCTCGAAGTCTTGGGACTCCACGGCCTCCTTCTTCTTCTCGACGATGGCGGCAAGTTTCTGCTCGACCTCTTTGAACTCCGGTGGCGTGGCCATGCGTTTGATACGAAGGCGGGAACCGGCCTCGTCGATGAGGTCGATCGCTTTGTCTGGCAGTTGACGATCGGCAATATAGCGATCGGCCAAGTTGGCTGCTGCAACGAGAGCCTGATCAGTAATGGTCACCCGGTGATGGGACTCGTACCGGTCACGCAGGCCTTTGAGGATTTCAATGGTGTGTTCCACCGTGGGCTCCTCGACCTTGATCGGCTGGAAGCGACGTTCGAGGGCGGCATCTTTCTCGAGATGCTTGCGGTACTCATCGAGCGTGGTGGCGCCGATCGTCTGCAACTCACCCCGGGCCAACATTGGCTTGAGAATGCTGGCGGCATCGATTGCACCTTCGGCGGCACCGGCGCCAACCAAGGTGTGGATCTCGTCGATGAAAAGGACGATGTCACCCCTGGTCTTGATCTCTTTGAGGACCTTCTTCAGTCGTTCTTCGAAGTCGCCTCGATACCGGGACCCGGCAACGAGGGCGCCGAGGTCCAACGTATAGAGCTGCTTGCCATCAAGGGTCTCGGGCACCTCGTCGTTGGCGATCATCTGGGCGAGCCCCTCGACGATCGCGGTTTTTCCAACGCCGGGCTCGCCGATGAGCACGGGGTTGTTCTTGGTCCGGCGACTGAGAACCTGCATCAAGCGCTCCGCCTCGCGTTCGCGGCCGATCACCGGGTCCAGCTTCTTTTCGCGGGCCAGTTGTGTCATGTTTCGACCGAACTGATCCAGGATGAGCGATCCGGACTGTGTATCTCCTCCGGTGCCCCCGGCGGTGGCACCCGCTTTGCCACTTCCCTCGCCGGGCGCGGAACCTTGGCTGGATGGACCGGAGTAGCCCGACAATAGTTGGATGACCTGCTGACGCACCCGGGATAGGTCAGCGCCGAGTTTCACGAGAACCTGGGCCGCGACGCCCTCGCCCTCGCGGATCAGACCCAGCAGGATGTGCTCGGTTCCTATGTAGTTGTGGCCAAGCTGGAGCGCTTCACGCAGTGATAGCTCCAGCACCTTCTTGGCGCGCGGTGTGAACGGAATGTGGCCGCTCGGAGAGCTGGAACCCTGGCCGATGATGTCTTGAACCTGCTCGCGTACTGCTTCGAGACTGATCGACAGCGATTCAAGGGCTTTGGCGGCAACGCCCTCACCTTCGTGGATGAGACCCAACAGGATGTGCTCGGTACCGATGTAATTGTGATTGAGAAGACGGGCTTCTTCTTGAGCAAGTACGACGACTCGGCGGGCTCGGTCTGTGAAACGTTCGAACATGGGTCCTCCAAGAGTGGGTGAGGAACGTGGTTTGAGTCTACCGGTCCCTCTAGGAGAAGGTCGGCTCAGGTCGGGGGTGGATAAGCCATTTGACCCAGATTCTGATCTGGCTCAGCTGTTCTTCAACGACTCCGGGCTGGAGATTGTTCCCGTCAGACCATTCGCGTCCAACCCCCATCACTACCGACGGTTTCGAATCGATTATGGCTCAACCCCGCTCGGGAAAACCGCAACGAACGTTGACCTCGGGTGAATAGTGGACCACGGGCGGGCCGGCGGGCTGTGCCAAACCCGTGGCGGCTACCAGCTGGTCATCCCATTGGACAACATTGGCATGGTGGAGGGGCCATGGTTCGTGGAACATCTTGGCGTAGGTGGTGAAACGACCGAAGGACCCGTAGAGCGCCCAGCGATTGGTGAGGAACCGGTCGAGATCTGTGAGGTCGTTCTCTCGATAGGGCGCCCCGACCTCCAGGTCCACAATCGAGCGCGCCCCCTTCGGTCCTGGCAATTTGCGCACCGAGGAGTAGCTGATGCGGTCCCCCGATTGATCCAGTGTCATGCGGGCCCAGAAGTACGGAACCCGGTAGGTTGCGCGGGCGACAATTGCCGCCAGCAGTGAAGACGCCTCGAGCGACCAGAAATACACCCCCGGCTTTCCCGACCTTCCGCGTACGTAGGTTCGTACGTTGGTTTCGGGGAAGTGAAGGATCCTCTCCATGGCCGGAGCAAAGGGAATATCTACCCGCATCTGGAACGGGACCAGTCCAACCCAAGCCGAGCCATCGAAGGTCTCGACATCCAGCCCGGCGGGGAGCAGACGTTGTACTTCTTCGGCCGCGTAGCGCCAGTGGAGCATCGTGAGTTGCTGCCATTTCATCCGCAACGGAGTGCGGCGGATCACGAACGGGCAGACCGTTGGGTACCGCTCTTCAAACGAAGGGGAAGTTGGCACGGACTCGAGGACTGGCTAGGAGATCGATACGGCGGCCGATGCCAGCAAATGATCGCAGGCGGCGCTCAAAGCAGTGGCCGATTCATTGGAGCTAACGGTGGCGAGAACATCCTTGGCCTCGGCCACAAAGCTGCCGGCCACGGCGAGAGCCGACGCCACCCCGGTTCCGTTGCGAACGATCTCGATTGCTTCCAGTCGGTGCGCCTCGGACATTTCATCGGTGAGAAGTGGTCGAAGCGCCGGTCCGGCGGGTGAGGCCAATGTGTGAATCACCGGCAGCGAATAGACGCCTTCCATCATGTCATTGCCGGCTGGCTTCCCGAGCTGCTGGTCCGAGGCGGTCACATCGAGGATGTCATCCACCACTTGAAAGGCCATCCCATAGAGCCGGCCGAACTCGGTGAGAGCATCGATCGCCCCGCGAGGCTGTCCGCTGACAATTCCGCCAATTCGGGCAGCAGCCGCGTACAGAGACGCTGTTTTGCCTTCGATGCTCGGGAAGTACTGCGATTCGCTGCGTTGGGTGTCATACATCGTCTGGAGCTCACCGACCTGACCCTGACAGAGATGGCCGATGGTGGTAGCCAGCAATCCCGCCACCTCCACGCCGAGATCGGCGGCGATTTCGGAGGCCTTTGCCAAAAGGTAATCGCCGGCCAGGATTGCCCGCAGATTTCCCCAGCGAGCGTTGACGCTCTCCACTTGACGACGCAGAACGGCCTCGTCCATTACGTCGTCGTGGTAAAGGCTGCCGATGTGAACCAACTCCACCGAGACACCACCGCGGACAACGTCGAGATGAACCGGTGTGCCATCGGGAAGGGCGCAAGCAGCAGCCGCGATCGCGAATCGGGGGCGAAGCCGCTTTCCCCCGGCCTTGATGAGATGGGCGGCAATCTCGGTGAGGTAGGGATCGCCGTCGATATGGACCGTGGACAAAAGGGTGTCCTCGACCCGCTTCGTGTCGGCGGCCGCCGTTGGCAGGCTTGTGAGAGGGTTCGGAGCCACGGGGATCAGGCTACGGGGCGGACCGTTTACTCACCCAACCCGGCCGCACCCAGTTGGTGAACGGCATATGAACTCCTTCAGGAGACCGTGACGCTCAGCACCTGGCCCTGCGATGCGTGGCTGTTGGGACCTGATGCGATATTGCACAGGAAAACGTAGTTGCCCGGCTCGAGGTCGAAGGAGATCGTGATCGTCTCACCAGGGGGAACCCGATCGCTGCGGCCTATCCAGTTCGTTCCGAGCGCTTCTTCATCCACTGCCCCGTTGGATTCTTGCGGCAGCGCCTCGTAGCTGTCGCCGCGGGCGATTGCGAACTCGTGGGGGAAAGTGCCCGTATTGGAAACTTCGAACGTGACCGAACCGCCATCGATCGATTCCGGCGCCTCCACGACCCACTCGAAAAGGTTGACCGCAACCGCCGCCGCTGTCTCTGGCTCAGTGGCCTCTGGCTCAGTGGTCTCTGGCTCAGAGCCAGCCTCGGTCGTTTCGGGGTCAGTGACCGCAGCCGGCTCGGTAGATTCGGTTTCAGAGTTATTGTCGACGGTGGTGGTCGTTTGCGCCTCACCTTCGACGACGGCGTCCGAGGACGAACCGCCGCAGGCCGAGAGAATGAGAGCCAAGCTTGCCGTGAGAGCAACGACGGCGCCAAGTGGGGTGCGATACATGAGCGCGATGCTGGCACACGCAGGGACGGTTGTGGGCTCGGCCTGATGAAGAAGGTTTGGGTGGCGGGTTATTCCACAACGTTTTCCCAGACCAGCGTGGCGCCTTCGTGGCCGGTCCGCACCATCCAGATGGTGGCCAGAACGCCGAGGCAGGCGCTGACCACGGGCAACACCGAGGTGACCAAGGTGGAGTTGCGAGTGGCGTCCAGCCGGGATGCACCAACATTCACCAGGACCATGACGGCGAGCGCCACGGTCAGAATCAGCGTGGTTCCGGCCAGGCCTTGATGCTTTTCGATCGCTTTCTCCAACCCCAACCGCTCGGTGAACGCCTCGCCGGATTGATTGGCGACGAAGGTCGACACCATGGCGGCAACGGCGAGAATGGCGGTCAAGATGTCGTATCGATATCTCAATGTTGCCGACATGGCAATGATGATCGCCCCCAGCGTGACCAGAGGAATCAGCACAATCGGGGCGTGAACGGTGAGAGGGTGGGCGGGCAAACCCCAGATCAAATCCATCCCCCGACCCTAGTTTGGCAAGATGGACGGGTGGATGTATGGAAGTGTCCAAAGTGCCAGCGCGACTTCGGGAAGAAGAGGCAATCCCACATGTGCAGCCCCGGCCTGAGCCTGGACGACTACTTCGCAAGTGCCAAGCCCTGGGAGGAGCCGATTTTCACGGTCGTCCGGGATCACATTGCAACATTGGGACCAGTAATCGTGGATCCACTTCGGATGGGAATCAAGTTCAAGAACGGTCCGATGTTCTTGCAACTTCGGTCCATGAAGAAATGGGTGGCGTTGGGCTTTTCTCTGGGGACTCGATTAACGAGCGACCGACTCTCACGAAAGGTGATCGACTACAACAACAAATACTTCCATGTGATCAACATCGACGACCCGGCAATGATCGACGACGAGATCCTCGGTTGGATTACCCAGGCATATCATTTCGTCGGCGGTACGCACCACGACCGTCCAGGGTCAGACCCTATGGTCCCCGACGACATCGATGACGACCTTTTCAACGGGAAGCGGAGCTGAGACGGTCATTTCGCCATCTAGAGCGCTTGTAGCGCTTCACGGAATGTGGCCGCTCTGCGAAGTTTGAGGTCCTCATAGCCCCGCACGGCCATGGGAAGGCTGGCAATCCTGATCGCTTCCTCTTCACGAATTTCGCCGCGCTCCAATCTGGCCAGGGTCTTCAACATGGCCGATTGGAACTCGTCGATCATGGCGCGCTCCACTACCCGCACCTCGGCCCTCCCGAAAGGATCGAGGCGCGTGCCACGAAGGCGCTTTCCCTTGGCCAAGGCCTTCATAGCGGGAACACCGAGCTTCGCCGGGATTTCCATCTTGTTGTGCATGCCAAGAGCCTTCAACATTGGCGGATGCAGTCGCCAGGTAACTTCTGCGCCCTCACCGCCCACGGCTCGAGCGGACGCCTCCGCCTCGGGGCCGATCAGCAACCGGGCAACCTCGTATTCGTCCTTGTACGCCAGCAACTTGTGGTAGCCACGGGCGACTGCTTCCACCAGCTCGGGCCCTCCCACGGAAGCGCTGGTGTCAACGAGATCGAGAAAGCGACCGGCGTATTTTTCGTCTTGATACCCAGCAAGGTCCGCGGCGAGGAGCGCCACGACATCGGGCTTGCCCTCTACTCTCCCTCGCAACTTCTTCGACAACTCCGGCACCACGACCTCCAAACCGCCGGACTGAGCGGACGTTTCATAAGCGGCAGAGTTCTGAACCCAGTGCCGACCGGCGGCGAAGGCTGCCAGATTTGTTTCCACGGCCACGCCGTTGAGACGGATGGCTTCCTCGATTCGGTTCGGGCTAACGGGTAGAGCTTCGGCCTGGATGGCGACGCCGATAAGAAAGATGTTGGCCGAGGCCGTTCCACCGAAGAACTGATTGCAGATCCGGCCCGCATCTACAAATCGGTTCTTGTCGGGCCGGGTGGATCTGCTCACTCGATCGCGGAGCTCATCGAGCGACGGATAGACGATGTCGGGCCGACCAACCATGGACCCCGTGGGGGTCTCGGTGGCGGAGGCGATCATCACAGTGCGCCCTTTCTCTCCAACCATCAGAGACTTCGGAGAAGCTGCGGCGAGAAGATCGAATCCGAGGATCAGGTCAGCACCGCCGTCGCCAATGAGGTTGGATTGGGCGGCGTCGTTACGGCGCAGGCGGATATCACTGGACACCTGCCCGGCCTTCTGGCTTAGTCCGGTCTGATCCAGTCCCCGCACGGCGTAGCCGTCAAGCATCGCGGCCGTGCCGATGATCTGGCTGGCCGTCACCACACCGGTGCCACCGATGCCCACTACGTGAACATCGAAAGAATTGCTGTTGTTGTCCATGCTGGGATCTGGCAAGGACGGCACGATCGGCGCCGTCGGTGTTGCCCTCTCCGCATCGTCGACCGAGACGGTCATGAAGCTGGGGCAGTCTCCGGCAAGGCAACTCATGTCGAGATTGCACGACGACTGATCGATGGTGGTCTTCACTCCCAATGGGGTCTGGACCGGTTGCACCGACAAACAGTTGGAGACT
The DNA here is from genome assembly GCA_013003535.1 of Acidimicrobiales bacterium. Classification (GTDB taxonomy): domain Bacteria; phylum Actinomycetota; class Acidimicrobiia; order Acidimicrobiales; family SZUA-35; genus JABDIY01. The sequence goes on from JABDIY010000201.1 coordinate 24,429, forward strand.
TCGCCACAGTCACCGCACGCCTCACAGATCCGATGGTTGATGACGACTCGCTCAGTGGGCGATACCAGCGTGCCCCGCTTGCGTTCGCGACGCAGTTGCGCCGCACAAGCCTGATCGTGGATCAGGATGGTGACGCCTTGTACCGCGGCCAAATGTTCCTGGGCTTCGATCATTCTGGATCGATCCCACACCTTGGTCCGTCCGGCGGGGCCGTCGGGGAGCTCGACGCCCTTGTACTTCTCCACGTCATCGGTGGTTATCAAGATCTCTTTGGCTCCATGGGCGTAGAGCATGGAGGTGATCTCGGGAACGCCAACCGACCCTTCCACAGACTGCCCACCGGTCATGGCAACGGTCCCATTGAATAGCAACTTGTACGTAGTGTTCACCCCGGCCGCAATGGATGCCTGAATGGCCAGCTGGCCGCTGTGAAAGAACGTGCCGTCCCCCAGGTTTTGAATGAAGTGATCTCGTTCGAGAAATGGCGACATCCCGATCCACTGCACGCCTTCACCGCCCATCGCCCCGATCCCAGCCGAGTCACCGACTTTCTCCTCGTCCATGAGGAGCACCATTCCGTGGCATCCGATCCCCGCCCCAACCAGGGCTCCGTCGGGGACTTTGGTGCTGTGATTGTGCGGGCAACCGGAACAGAAGTAGGGGGTGCGTTTGACGGCCAGGGGTATCAGCGCCTTTTCTCGGTGCGGTGGTGGCGCCGGGGCCAGCCGCTGTCCGATGCGCGGAGCCAACCGTTGGCGAAGGCCTTCTACCATGGAACCGGCGTCGAGCAGCCCGTAGTTCTTCATGAGCATTCGACCGTCCTCATGCTGCTTGCCAACCACACGCGGTTGATCGGGGCCACCGTAAAGAGCATTCTTGACCAGCCACTCGAGCGTGGGGTTCTTTTCTTCGACAACCACGATCTCCGCCAAGCCACGAGCGAATCGGCGGATGTTCTGGCGATCAACTGATAGTGGCATCTGCATCTGGATGAGGCGGATCCCGGCGGCTTCGATCTGACTTGCCGTTTCCAGGCCAAGGCGGCGTAGCGCCTCCAGTAGCTCGTGATAGGTGTGGCCCGTTGCGACCAGACCGATCCACGCATCGGACGGATTCACAGTGACCCGGTTGAGACCGTTGGCGACCGCGTATCGTTCCGCCAGCACCAAGCGGGTGTTCCGGAATTCCTCTTCCAGTGCCAAGGTGTAGGGCGTCAGAAGACGGCCACTGGGATGCGGAACGAAAATCTCACCGTTGGGGTCCCCGGGAATGCTGAGATCTGGGATGATTGGCACAACGCGCCCGATGTCTAGGTCTACTGTGCCGTTTCCATCCGCCACGGCCGACACGATCTTCATCGATGTCCACAAGCCCGACAGGCGGCTCAACACTACGGCATGCCGGCCAAGATCCACCGTCTCCTGCACGTCACCCGGGTAGAACAGCGGCATGTGCAGGTCATAGATCGTTGCGTCGGAGCTGGTGGGAAGGGTGGAGCTCTTGGCCCCGGCGTCGTCACCCACCAGGGCGATCGCCCCTCCATATCGCGACGTTCCGGCAAACACTGCATGTCGAATGGCATCGCTGGCCCGATCCAAGCCGGGCGCCTTGCCGTACCAGATACCCAGAACTCCATCACGGTTGAAATCAGGTTGTGCAGCAGCTAGTTGGCTGCCCATCACTGCGGTGGCGCCCAATTCCTCGTTCACACCCGGTTGACAGATGATCGGAAGATCGGGAACGGTTCGAGCGGCTCGTGCCACCTCCTGGTCATAACCGCCAAGAGGCGATCCGGGGTAGCCGGATATGAAGGCGGCGGTGTTCAAGCCGTTGGCCCGGTCGATTCTCAGCTGCTCGATCGGCAGGCGCGCGAGAGCCTGCACCCCAGTCATCAGAACCCGACCAGCGTCGTTGATGTAGCGATCGGTCAGTTGATACTCGATGACACCCGTCATACGCTGAGCCTGCCATACTTACGGAATCTGGGCAATAAGCTCGAACTACATTCGGAGAAACCATGAGTTTCCAGTCACTATCTCAGACAGAGTGCCAAATTGCCACGATACTTCAGTCAGATGGTCGGACCACGAAACGGGCCTTGGCCGAGCAGATCGGGTTAGCGCCGTCCACCACGCTCGAAAAGGTTCGAGACCTGGAGCAGCGAGGTGTTATCGCCGGCTACCACGCCGACATCAATTTGGAAGCGCTCGGTCGGTCCATGCAAGCGTTCGTTTCGATTCGCGTACGCCCCAAGACCGAACCGATCGTGGAGGCCCTCATCGAGCGATTGTGGGATCTGCCCGAGACCCTCGGGGTCTTCATCGTGAGCGGAGACGACGACATCCTCGTTCACCTCGGTGTGCGCGACACCCAAGAGCTTCGCCGCATCGTCCTGCAGAACATCGCAAATGCGGAGGGCGTCGTAGATGAAACAACGTCGCTCATCTTCGAATACCGACGGAAGCACGTGGTGACCGCCACCGAGTAAACCCTCAGTCGAAGACCTCGGGCTTGAGTGTCGGGAAGAGCACAACATCACGGATGGTCTGAACGTCTGCGAGCAGCATGATCAATCGATCTATTCCCACCCCCAGACCTCCGGTTGGGGGGAGGCCATAATCGAGCGCTCGGAGGTAATCCTGATCTACGGCCATCGCCTCCTCATCGCCCTCGGCTTTGTTCTGAGCTTGTTCCTCAAAACGGGCTCTCTGCTCGGCCGGATCGTAGAGTTCGCTGAAAGCATTGCAGAGTTCCCGCCCCGCCACAATGCCCTCGAATCGCTCCGTGTAGCCAGGCTTGGAGCGATGGTCGCGTGCCAGCGGCGAGACCTCTTTGGGGTAGTCGATCACGAAGATCGGATCCCAGAGGTTGCCCTCCACGGTCTTTTCATAGAGTTCCAATAACAGCTTGCCGGGACCGTAGAAGTCCTTGACCGGCACGTCGTGTCTGGCACAGGCCTCCCGAAGCTCCGTGAGGGGCGAATCGAGATCCAGCGTTTCGCCGGTGAACTCGGTGATCAACTCGGTCAGGGTGGCGCGCCGCCACGGTGCGGAGAGATCCAGTTCTCTGCCGTCGTTGAAAACCGTGGCGGAGCCGGTGAGCTCCACTGCCAGGTGCTCGATTAGTTGTTCGACGAGGGACATGATGTCGCCATAGTCGGCGTAGGCCTGATAAAGCTCGAGCATGGTGAACTCGGGATTGTGGCGCGTGCTGATGCCCTCGTTGCGAAACACGCGGGCGATCTCGAAGACCCGTTCCATGCCGCCGACGATGAGACGCTTGAGGTACAACTCAGGGGCAATGCGTAGGAAGAATTCTGTGTCGAGGGCGTTGTGATGGGTAGTAAATGGTTTGGCCAGCGCGCCACCGGGGATGGGGTGAAATACCGGCGTCTCTACTTCGAGGAAGTCGCGCTCTTCCAGCCATCGCCGCATCAGGCTCAACATTCGGGAGCGCATGACAAAAGCGGCGCGGGCCTCTGGCGTGACCCATAGATCCACATAGCGCTGCCGGTAGCGCGTTTCAGGATCGCTGATGCCATGGAATTTGTCCGGGAAGGTGCGGTGGGTCTCGGCGAGCAGTGTCCACTCCTCTACCTTGACGCTCAGTTCCCCTCGTTTGGTCTTCATGATCTCGCCTGTGACACCGATCCAGTCCCCCAGGGAAAGACTCGTGAAGCCCTCGAAATCTGGTGTCACTTTTGCCGGAGCGAAGAGCTGGATCCGTCCTTCACCGTCCTGGAGTGTTCCGAATGCCAACTTACCCTGGGTTCGACGCAGCATGAGCCGGCCGGCGATCGTAACTTTCACGCCGGTTTCGGTGCCGTCTTCGATGTGGCCGTACTTTGCCGAGAGCTCAGAGCTCGTGGCCGTTGGTTCGAAACGAAAAGGGATTTGGGGAGTCATGAACTTGGTTGGTGCAATCTGGGAGAAGAGTGAAGGACGAAAGGTTCAGCTGTTTGGTCGGACGTCAAGTCCGATGTCGAGGACCCCGGCCGAATTGGTCAACGAACCGGAGGAGACGAGGTCAACGCCGGTGTCTGCATAGGCGTCCAACGTGGAGAGACTGATGCCCCCGCTGGCTTCGAGAAGCGGACGACGGGCGCTGTTGTCGATGGCCCACTGATGAACCTTGGCAACCAATGGCTTCAGGTCTGCAGGCGAGAAGTTGTCGAGCAGAATGATGTCGGCACCGGCCTCCATCGCTTGAAACATCTGCTCTTCTCGATCGACTTCAACATGGACGGTGCGGCCCGGCCACACTCGCCTGGCCTTTTTCACGGCTTCGCTGATCGACATACCCACGAGGTGGTTGTCTTTGAGCATGAGCCAATCGCTCAGGTTGCCGCGATGATTTGCGGCTCCGCCCGCTCGAACCGCGGCCTTCTGAAGGCTGCGGTAGCCGGGCGTGGTCTTGCGGGTATCCCACACGATCACCCGGCCGGCCGCAAGATCGACCCACTGGGCGGCATTGGTGGCGATACCGCTCAGGGCGCTCAAGAAGTTGAGGGCGGTACGTTCGGCAGTAAGAAGAGTGGCGAAAGGTCCGGTTGCGACGCCGAGCACCTCACCGGCGACGATCCGATCGCCGTCGTTCTTATTCCATTGGATTCTGAGAGCGGGGTCGACCGCGGCAAATGTTTCTTGAACGCACGCACAGCCCGCCAGAACGCCGGGCTGGCGCGCATTGAACTCGGCGGTGGCCATCAGCTGGGGATCGAGTAACGAGGAGGTGAGATCACCAAGGGGAGTCAGATCCTCTGCCAATGCCATGGCCACCAGGGCTCTCACGTCGGCAATTGGCGCCTGCAGATCGGTCCTCACCCGCCCATCGTAGAGGTCAGCCGCCCGTCTAACGGACTATTTCAGCCCTGGGCGACGGCCACGGCGATCGGAACGGTGACGAGCGCGGCGGCTGTCAATGTCACCAAGCTGCTGGTGACCCGGCGGGGCACGAGATCGTGCTCAACGGCCACCAGCATGGTGAATACAGCAGGCGGCATCGACGCTTGGAGGAGCACGACTCCCTGATCGGTACCGGTCAGACCGAGCGCGGCCGCTGCGAACCAACCGACCAACGGGGCGACCACGAGTTTGGCTGGAGCACTGGCAATCACACCTTGCTCGGGCCTTCGCACATCTACTTCTCGTAGCTGCAAACCCAGGGTCAGGAGCATCACCGGAATCAGGGCGCCCGCCACCAGCGTGACCGGGCGATCTAGCCACTGGGGAATGGAAACGTCGAGTGTGTTCACCGGAAGAGCCGCAATTGCACCAAGCGCCAAAGGCGTGGTGATCGCGGTGATCAAAGCCCGACCGCTGAAACCCAAACGAGACGACGCCAGCGAAACCGCCGCCAAAACGCCCAGCGTGTTGACCACCACCATCACCACACTGGCCTCAGCCCGTACTTGTTCGCCGAGAGCAAAGACACAGATGGCAATGCCGGTATTGCCAACATTTCCATACGTTGAGGAAACGACATCCGCCGAGACATTTTCGAACCCGTTACCGAGCGCCATCGAGATGATCGCTCCCACGAGTCCGGCAGCAGCGAAGGCTGCGACCGAAGCCATCGACAGGTTCAACACTGTCTCTGCTGGGAGATCGGCGTCGGCGAGACTGTCGAACATGAAAGCAGGGCCGAGAATCCAATACGCCAGCTTCGACAGCGTCCGGACCTCGAGACCAAGGCGAGGTCCAACCAACGCCCCAATCGCCACGATGAGAACCACCGGCCCCATGACAGAGACGAGGATGTTGAACACCCCGAGACGATAGCCACGAACGCTTTGGCTCCTCCGCCCGTCACGGGATATGGGAGCTCCACGGGGTTTGGCGCCGGGCTACTTCTGGTCGGTGGGGCACCACCAGACGTTGCGGCCGTCGATATTGGCCCGCCGGATCGGTTCACCGCACCGGCGGCACGGCTGTCCCATCCGCTTGTAGCAGTAGGTTCGTTCGCCGGCTTTGATATCGCTTCGCCTCGTCCTGCCGACGTCGACCGGTTCGGTAGTTACGATTCGGCCGGACTTCTCTCCCCGGGTCAGCTGCCGCACCGCCTCTGCCCAAAGTGCCGAAAGATGGGAGCGCGGAACATTTCTTGCCGGCGTGAACGGATCCAGGCCGATGAGAAAGAGCAGCTCGCTGCGGTAGACGTTGCCGATTCCGGCGATGACTTTTTGATCCATGATGGCGGCGCCGATCGGCGCGGAACGACGGGCAAGGCGGCCGGCGAGCTTGTCTACAGGATCATCTCGGTGCTTCAAAAGCGGGTCAGGCCCAAGGCGATCACGGATCGTCTGCATCTGTTCAGGGCCGATCACCTCGCACGTGGTGGGACCGGCCAGGTGCAATCGATGGGTCTCGGTCCACATGAGCCAACGGCAGTTTGGGGACGGTTCGGCGGCTGGTAGTGCCTCTAATCTGAATTTGCCGAAGAGACCGAGGTGAATGTGGACAACGTCACCGGATACGAAGTCGTAAAAGAGATGTTTGCCGTTGGCATGGATTCGCCTCAGTTCCACGCCGTTTACCCGAGCTGCTCCGTCGGCGAAACGCCCCTGCGGCGAGGAGCTCTGGATCACCGCGCCCCTGAACTTCGTGTTCTGGAGTCGAGCAGCTCGGTGGATCGTGTGACCTTCAGGCACGAACCATCACCTGGCGGAGCATCCAGTCATCAGAAGTCTCAGGGAAATCCTCCCGCGTATGGGCACCCCGACTTTCGGTTCGATTCGCCGCCGCCGAAACCACCGCCCGGCCCATGATGATCAAGTTACGAATCTCCAGCCATGCCGGATCACTATCGGCGGCCGGCACGTGGCCCATCAACTCCTCCAGCGCCGCAGCCGTCTCCGCCAATGAGCTGGCATCCCGGAGAACCCCGGCGCCACGGGTCATCGCCGCCTGCACCTTTCCCCGAAGCGCAACGGGGTCGGTGTCGACCGACCCCCAAACCGGCAACGGCGGCGGATCGAGCCGGGCGCCCCGCACGCGGGCGTCGTGTGGGGTCAGAACTGTGCGCATGGCGCCGCTGGGTTGAGCGGGCACGCCGCCAGCAGCGATCGCGTCGACGGCTCGAGGGCCGAACACCATGCCTTCAAGGAGTGAGTTGGACGCCAATCGGTTCGCTCCGTGGACCCCCGAACAGGCCACCTCCCCGGCTGCCCAGAGTCCTGGCACGGTAGTGGCCCCACGCATATCGGTGATTACACCGCCGCAGGTGTAGTGGGCGGCGGGCGCGATCGGGAGCAAATCGGTTCTGGCATCGAGACCAACGATCTCGAGCGATCGATGAATCGTAGGGAATCGGATGGCGAAGTCCTCAAGACCGGTGGCGTCGAGATACAGGTGCTCAACGCCCTGTTGGAGCATCGTCCGCATCATGGCTCTGCTGACCACATCGCGCGGCTGCAACTCATCGACGAAGCGATCTCCGTTGGTATCCCGAAGTAGTGCCCCATGGCCTCGCAGCGCCTCGGAGAGCAGTGGCCGAGGCATTGCCTCGTGATGAAGGGCTGTTGGATGAAACTGCACGAACTCCACGTCTCCGAGCGCCGCTCCAACACTGAGGGCCATGGCGATTCCGTCACCCGTTGCCTCTACCGGGTTTGTGGTGACCGAATAGAGCTGGCCGGCACCGCCGGCGGCCAGCAGCACATTCTTCGCCTCCATTTCAAAGAGCGCCCCACTGCTGTTTTGATACCGGACCCCGACGCAACGGTCATTGTCCATCAGTAATGAGTCGGCAAATGCGTGCTCCACCAACGACGCCGCAGTGTCATGGACTGCTACCACAAGGGCTCGTTCGATCTCGGCTCCTGTGGCATCACCCCGGGAGTGCAAAATTCGAGCTTCGCTGTGACCCCCTTCGCGAGCCTTCAGGTAATCACCCTCGACGTTCCGATCAAAGATCGCCCCCATGGCGATGAGCTCACTGACTCGGCGGGGGCCCTCGTCCACCAGAACCCTGACTGCGTCGATATCGCAGAGCCCAGCGCCCGCAGCAAGGGTGTCGGCGAGGTGCAGGTCGGTTGAATCCGGGTCATCGGTTCCGCCGAGCACCGCCGCAACTCCCCCTTGGGCCCAACGAGTAGTTGTCTGATGCAGTTGGCCTTTGGTGATGACGCCGACCCGCAATCGATGCGCACTGGAGGCACGAACGGCTGCAGATAAGCCGGAAACGCCACTTCCGATAACGAGGAGATCAAGAGCTGCCATGTGGTGCGTGTGCTTTCGGTGGCGGATGAAGCAAGGGTTCGACGAGAGAGTGTGCCCTACAACGGGCCCCGCGCGCGCACCCGGCCGATTGCGTTGGCCGGTTCATAGCCGGGCATCTCCAGATCCGGGTCGAGATCGAGAAGTGGTCGCATCACAAAGTTTCGCTCGTGGGCCCGCGGATGGGGAACACTGAGGACGGGGTCACCGGATTGGTAGCCATCGATCCAGACGACATCTACATCCAAGGTTCGGGGACCCCATCGAATCTCGCGCACTCGGTCGGCGGCAGCCTCCAGCTCTTGGCAAAGCGCCAGAAGCTGCTCTGGGGTGCGGACGGTGTTCACCTCGACAACGATGTTCAGAAACTTCCCTTGCTCGGGCCCGCCGACCGGTTCGGTCTCATACACCGGACTGACCGCTACGACGTCGTCGATCGCCCCGACTGCAGCACGGAGGAAGCTCTGGCTCTCCCCGAGGTTCGAGCCCATCGCCAGGAACGCACGCGTCCTGGCAACCGGCTTCACTGCCGTTCCCGCCGAATGCGAACCCCGGTGCTGGATACCTGCTGGGGAACCGGGGGGCGAAGCTTGTGCACGGTGACCTCAACCGCATTGACGAGTTTGTTTTCCATGATGATCTCGGCGGCGCGTCCAGCCAGGCGCTCGAGGAGGTCGAACCGCTCGGACCCCAAGAGCGAGGCGAGGTCGTCGATCACGGTCCCATAGTTGACGGTGTCACTGAGGTCATCGGTCTTCGAGGAGGGACCTAGGTCTACGTCGAGGTTGAGGTCGAATCGGAAAGGTTGTCGGCGGACCTTCTCCTCAGGGAGAACACCACACAGCAATACCATCTCGAAGCCCCGGATCTCGATCCGATCCAAAGAGTTGTGGTCCCCGGTCCCCATCAGGTGGCGTCGGCACTATGAGCCTCGGCCAATTTGGTGGCCGTTGCGATGATTTGCCGACCGGAGGGGCCAAGAGGCCGTTCCATGAGTTTCTCGGTCAGCTGTATGGCATCTCCCATGTCGGGAACCATGCCGGTGAACACCACGTAGCCGCCAATGAAACCGGCGAGCCGGTCGCTGACCTCCTCCATGTGCATGAGAATGGGAGCGTCTGTCCGAAGCAGCCTCCGGAGCTCGGTATAGATGGAATCGAGGGATGCCTCAAAATCGCCCGTTGTCGTGAGGGGCCAATGCTTCCACCGAACCCCTAGCTCGTCGTAGCCGGAGAGATCATCGCCGGGCGTCAAGGAGATCACATACCGAAACCGTCGTTCACGGACCCAGATCACTTCCTCCTGGCGCCGGACTGCACGATGTTGTTCACCGAATCCACCGAGCTTCTCACAGATAGCCAGTTTGTCCTTGATGACCCACTTGAAATCTCGCGGCGGGATCCCTTGCGCCCATTTGCCTTTCGCCATTACCTATCTCCTCCGACCGTCTGGTGCTTTTCGTACATTTCATCTGGCGAGATCTGACCGCTGGCCACCACGGCGGCCTGCCACCCCGCCTTCACATCGTGAACCCTGATCATTTTCGCTCCCAAGAGCATCGCATAGGCCGCCGTCGCTACCGACCCCTCCAAACGGTCATCGACACCAACCTCGGGTGCCTGGGATTGGATTCGTCGATCAGACCGTGTGTGGAGAGCGCCGATCCATCGTTTTCGGCTGATACCTACCATTACGGGATACGGCAGAGCGGTGATTCGGTTGAGTTGGGTGAGCAAGTCCAGATTGTGTTCCTCGGTTTTGCCGAACCCAAAACCGGGATCGATCCAAACTTCGCCGCAACCGGCTGCCGCGGCCGCCTCGGCTCGATTCGACAAGAAGTCGCAGACTTCGGTGACCACGTTGTGATACCTCGGGGCTTCTTGCATCGAGCCGGGTTCACCCTGCATGTGCATGGCGATGTAACCAACACCCAACTTGGCGGCAATCGGGCCGAGCGTGGCAGAGACGTCGTTGATCAGGGTGGCGCCGGCGCCAACCGCAGCCTCGGCAACTGCACCGTTCCGGGTGTCAACAGAAATTCGGGCGATCCCGGTGATGGCCCTTATTACCGGAACGACGCGGGCGATCTCCTGGTCGATTGACACCGGAGCTGCTCCGGGTCGTGTGGACTCGCCGCCGACGTCGATGATGTCGGCCCCTTCTTCGGCCATGCGTTCCGCCTGGGCGACCGCGGCCGGAACGTTCGCAAACTGACCGCCATCGGAGAAAGAATCGGGAGTGACATTGAGTATGCCCATGACCAGCGGACGCATTATCCACTATCTTACCGGCGAAGGCGCAGCTCTAATTGTCCGCTGGAGCGGCGGACCGACCATCCACCCTCAAGCTCTGTGGCGCGGGCGGTGTGGTGTACAACTGCCATCACCCGATCGGTTGCGGCTGAAGAGATCGGGCGCCCGGTCTCGCGTTCCAGCCAGGCCCGGACGGTGAGCCGGCTTTGCGATTCAGAAAGGGTCTGTAGCCATCTGGTGTCGGTTGGTTCGCCCTGAGGGAGCAGTTCGGCTAGGGCTTGCCTGGCCTCCCTCGCCGATGCCGAAGAGCGAGCGAGGAGCGGGACCACGTCGCGATCAGCTATCCGGCTCATCAAGGGGAGCAGTTCGAACCGGACCCGGTTGCGTTGAAATCGCCGGTCCTCGTTGCTCGGGTCGTTGAACCAGGTCACCTCGAATTGGCGGCAGACAGCCTCGGTTTCGGTGCGTCGTAGGGCAAGGAGCGGTTTGGTCCGCCCTGGGGTCATCCCGGCAATTCCGTCGATTCCGGCCCCTCTCATGAGTTGGAGTAGAACGGTTTCGGCTTGATCGTCTGCGGTGTGGCCGGTGAGAACACCGGCCCCGAGCACCTCATGCCTTGCGATACGAGCCCGTTCTTCGAGATTGGGACCATCGGGATCCACCGAAACGGTGTGACTCTCGAACTGTGCCCCGAATCGTTGTGCCACCTCCGCAACGAGCTTCGCTTCAGATGCTGATTCCTCCCTCAGCTGATGATCAACGTGGACCGCCGTGACATCGAGACCCGCCGAGACCGCGAGGACCAGCAACGCCAGTGAGTCGGCCCCGCCTGAGACGGCGCAGCGAACCGCAGTTCCCGCCGGTGCAAACGTGCATCTGGTCAGCCACTCGGAAAGCGCCGGGCCACCGGCTACCAGATCGCTGGCTGCGACAGCCCTCAGGTCATCCGCTGGACCCACAACGAGGGATCCTTGATCTCGGCACCGTTTGGCAGATGTTCTGCCTTTTCCCACACTTGGGCGAACAGCTGGCGCCCACCGGCCGCCTCTACGGCTTCGACAAATCTCTCGCCTTCGGCGTACTGGGCAAGCTTGGCTTCCATGCCGAGGAGTTTCTGCATGACCTTGGCAGGACCGGTGGACTTTGCCCGGCGGTTAGCGAACACCCGATGGAATCGAGGTTGGCTGGGGATCAAATCCTTGCCGGCGCGATCCATCACGATGTCACCGTGCCCTTCGAGGAGACTCATGAGGCCAGTCATCTGGTCCATGATCGCTTTCTGTTCGGGGTTGGCGAACAGGGTGGACACTCCCCCGCCGTCCATCACGGCTTCACCTCTTCGCTTCTGTTCCGCCAACCGCTTGACAGTCTCGAGGAACTGTTTGGGGTCGGGATCGACCGCGTCGATGAGCTTGTTGATGAGCCCCAGGAAATGCGGCCGTAACCACGGCACGGCCGTGAACTGCGCCCGGTGAGTGCATTCATGGATGGCTACCCACAACCTGAATTCCTCGGGAGGAAACCCGTAGCGCTCCTCCAGACCCAACATGTTGGGACCGACGTAATAGACCCAGTCCTGGTCTTCGGGGCGTTCGTCCTCGATCACGAGCAGGTCGTACTGCCCGATGACTCGACCGCTCATCCAGCCCAGCATCAGCCCCAGTTCACCGCCGGTTACTTTGGGGCCGGCCACCGCTGAGGCCTCATTCATCAGTTTCGTGAATGGCGCTAAGAGTTGACGGATTGTTCCTGGGTCCCCACCGGCGTCGTCATTCTTGCGTTCCAGCTTGGCCAGGAGTGGTCGCATGAGTCGATCAAAACTCGCGAGGTTGGCATCTACCCATTCAGCCCGATCAACTACCTTGCCCCGAGCGGCACCGGCCAAACTGATCAGGCCTGTCTCGGCCTGGACCAACTCTTCGGCTTGAGGCGTGAGGATGGCCATATCTTCTCGGAGTCCTTCGGCTCGATAGGAGTTGGCGAAGCTGTCGTCCTTGCTGACCCGCGCTGCGACCGATCGGGCCACGTCCCAATCAACGGTGACAGTCATTAGTTCTCCCGGGGGTATTGGATTCGCTTGACCTTCACGATGTAACCGACCACCACGGCGAGAATTGCACCGATCGAGGCGGCCGTGAGAAGAACACCGATCCAGAAGGTCCAAATAACTGCCAACATCAAGCCAGCCTACAACCATCGGGGGGCAGTGGCATGGGGCGGGGT